>CAYMLG010000041.1:16195-49940 GCA_964391195.1 uncultured Anaerolineaceae bacterium
CAAAACTGCACGCGGCTCCCAATACCAATTTCGAAATTCGAATTTCGCCTTTCGCTTTTCGCTTTTCGCTTTTCGCCTTACAAGTATAATTCCTTCGAGAAAAACCGGCTCCGGGAAGTTCCCCTGCCGTAGACGTTCATGTACTGGATCGTGCCACAGGCTTGCCAATCCCGGCAAACCCGCCTCGGACGGATGGATTCCCGGCCGTAGACGTTCATATAATGGATCGTGCCACAGGACCAGCGCAACATGCAGACGAAAACCACACAGCTAGAGAGCCCGGAAAGCTCTTCCCCGTTGATCACCCGCAGCGTAGCCCTCGCCCTGGCCGGGCAGTACGCCCAGGGCTACCACCTGTCCGCCTGGCAGAAAGCCGCCCTGAGGCTGCTCGGGCTGTTCCCACCGGGCGTCGCCCGCTTTGCCATCTCCCGCTTCGAAGCAGTGAGCGGGCTCGACCCGCAGTTGCTCGAGGGGATGAAGATCGACCGGCTGGCCCAGGAGCGCCTGGCTGACTACGCGCAGTTAGAAGGGCGCTTCCCCGCCATCACCATCGGCGCAGCCCTCGGCGGCGCCAGCGCTCATCTTGCCCTCGCCCTCGGCGGCCCATTCCTCCCCCAGGCCTTCGTCACCACCCTGCGCGGCGGCTCCCCCACCGGCGACGTGCGCCGCTATTTCGAACATTCCGCCGGCCTGGCCCGCCGCCTCGCCGATCTCAACCCCGGCGTGCTCACCATCCAGCACTACGACCCGGTCCACGACGAGTGGATGACCCGCTACGCCAACCACCTGCGCTTCAAACTCCTCGACCTGCCCGTCGCCTACCAGGACTTCATCCGCAGCCGCCTGGAGCCGGGCGGCGCAGTGTGCTACCTGGATTGCCAGGCGCAGTGGCTGCGCTACCGCACCGGCGAGCGCAGCCTCTTCCAGGTCGGCGGCTGGGGAGACCTTTCACCCGAGGAGTTCCTGGAGGGCAGCCCGCGCCTGCACGCCTACTGCCGCAAAGTGGGCCTGGAACACAGCGACTGGCGCTTGCCAGATTACCCCCTGGAGCGCGGCCCAGAATCGGAATGGGGCTGCGAGCCCGGCCTGGGCGAGGCCCTGGAAGCCTTCTGCGCCCGCTATGGCTACCGCTTCGTGCGCATCACCCTGCCCGAACCGCACGACTACTCTCGCCTGGCCTTCACCGCCACCCAGGCCCAGCTCGCCCGGGAAGGCCGCCAACCGGCGGGGGTGTTCATCGAAATGTTCAGCCAGTACGATCCGGCCGTCGTCCTGCAGACCGGCCTGCTGCCGCTGTGGCTGGTTTTCAACACCTGGGACAGCCTGGCCTTCCTGAAACATATGCGTCCCCACTTCCCGGAGGGTAAACCCGTGTTTTTCTCGCCCCTCTCCACCTTCACCTTCACCCCCGACCTGGTCCCCTGGGAGGAGTGGGCGGAGGCCCTGCGCGGGCTGGATTGGATCAACGTGGGGGCGCGGGCCAGCCACTACCCGGCGGATGCCCGGGCGCTGGCCGGATGGGCTGAACCGCTGCGTCGTTGGGCCGAGGCGCACCGCCATCCGCTCTGCGCCCGGCTCACCGCCGAAGAACTGCGCGACCTGGCAGCCCTATAGCTTTCGCAAAGTCGTAAGCCAGGCATTAATTGATAGAAGGTGGGATATCGGCGGGCTGTATGGCCCGCCGATATCCCACCCCCATTCTTGAGAAGCCATGCTGGCAGCCCGCTACGTGGGGGCCGGAGTAGGATAAATGTGATAAACTTTCAGCCGAATCTTATGACCTTTTTACGCTCCTTTACCCTCACCCTGCTGTGCGTCCTGCTGCTGGCCGGCGCGTTCGCCGGGGGTTACCTGCTGCGGGCCCGCCAGGAAGCGCCGGGTTCCTTCCCGGTCCTGGTGGAGGCGTATTCCCTTCTGGAGCAGCACGGTTTGAAAGACCTGCCTCCAAAACCCGAGCTGGAATACGGCATGATCCGCGGCATGGTACAGGCTTACGATGATCCCTACACGGTGTTCGTCGACCCGCCGCAGCACGAGCTGGAGAGCAACACGCTGGAGGGCAGCTTTGGGGGGATTGGGACCAGCCTGGAGATTGACTCTGAGGGGTATTGGGTGCTGTACCCCTTCCCTGACAGCCCGGCGCGGGAGGCCGGGCTGCAGGACGGCGACCGGCTGCTGGCCGTTGACGGGCTGGAGATCGCCGTCGCCACCCCGCTGGAAACGGTCCAGGCCGCCATCCGCGGCCGGGTGGGCACCCGGGTGCGGCTCACCGTTGGGCGGGCGCCCGGCTACACCGCCCTGGACGTGACCGTCAAGCGGGCCGAGATCCCCCTACCCTCGGTCACCTGGCGCCTGGACCTGGAGCGGCCAACCCTGGGGGTGATCGAGGTCAACCTGATCGCCGCCAGCACCGCGGATGAAATCCGGCGGGCGGCCGAGGATCTGCAGGGCCAGGGGGCCACGCACCTGATCCTCGACCTGCGCGATAACCCCGGCGGGCTGCTGACCGCCGGCATCGACATCGCCCGGCTGTTCCTCAGCCAGGGGACCGTGATCGAGCAGCAGTACCGCGGTCGGGAAGTGGAGACCTACCGGGTGGAACGCCCCGGCCCACTGGCCGAAGTCCCCCTGGCGGTGCTGATCAACCACAGCAGCGCCAGCGCGGCGGAGATTATCGCCGGAGCGTTAAAAGCCCAGGGGCGGGCGATCGTCGTCGGCGAACCGTCCTTCGGGAAGGACAGCATCCAGCTCATCTTCGAGCTGCAGGACCAGTCCAGCCTGCACGTGACCGCCGCCCACTGGTGGGTGCCGGGCCTGGAGCCGCCGATCGGGGGGAACGGTGTGCAGCCCGATATCGCCGCCTCGGGTGACGATCCCAACCGCCCCGATCCGGTGATCGCAGCCGCCGGGCAGGCGCTGCTGGGCCAACCTGAATAAACTGGAATGGACATTCGCAACTCATGAACCGTAGCTATCGCAGGCCGCCCCACCGGCGGCCTATTTTCCCGAGCGCCAGGCCGGGCGTAGAGCCCTGGTCACAGACCCGGCCGCAGGTCGTATCGCCGGAGCGGCCCAACCCGCCTCAGCGCCCCCCGGCTCCCGTATACCGTCCCCCGGCCCCGCCGCCCCACAGGCGGCCCCGGCCGCGCATGAGAGTCAACTGCGGCTGCCTGACCCTGCTGGTCATCCTGGCCGGCATTGTAGGCGTGATCCTGGGCGTCTATTTCCTGGCCCCCGGGCGCACCAACATCCTGCTGCTGGGTATCGATTACGCCGAAGACGGTAGCTCGGTGGCCCGCAGCGATACCATCATCCTCACCACCATCATCCCCATGGAACCTTACGTGGGCATGCTCTCGGTGCCCCGCGACCTGTGGGTGCCGGTGCCCGGGGTGGGCGAGAACCGCATCAACACCGCCCATTTCTTCGCCGAAGCCGGGCAGCCGGGCAGCGGGCCGGCGGCCGCCATGCTCACCGTGGAACAGAACTTTGGGGTCAATGTGGATTACTACGCGCGCGTCCGCTTCGAAGGGGTGCGGGAGATCGTGAACGCCATGGGCGGCCTGGAGTTGGAGTTGAGCGAGCCGATGGCGGGGTACCCGGCCGGCGTCCACCACCTGACCGGCAACAAAGCCCTGGCCTTCGCCCGCAACCGCAGCGGCTCGGACGATTTCTTCCGCATGCAGCACGGGCAGTACCTGATCAAGGCCATCATCCGCCAGATGCTGCGCCCCCGCTACTGGCCCAAGCTCCCGGCGGTGGCTTCGGCGGCGATGCGCTCTATCGACACCAACGTGCCCACCTGGAAATGGCCGCGCCTGGGCCTGGCCCTGCTGCGCCTCGGCCCAGACGGCATCGACAGCCGCACCATTTCGCGCGAGATGACCACTTCGTTCATCACTAATGAAGGGGCCAACGTGCTCCTGCCCAACTGGGCGCTGATCAACCCCGTGCTGAGGGAGATGTTCGGCCAGTAGCGGTCCAACTTGCCCGCACTGCAACTTGTGCAGAAGTAATTGTATGTGGGAGAGTGGGCGGTGATGACCGCCCACTCTCCCACATACATAAATGACCGTTCATGATGGGGTGCGGGCGACGAAGTCGCTCGCATCCCATTATGTAAGAGTATTTGGGAATATGGGCGGTCAAGCCGCCCATATTCCCAACAAATACATCAATTACCCAGTTTTTGGGGAGGGGCCGTGGATGAGGGCTGCCTCAACCAACTGCAATTCGTGTTAGAATCAGCGCCATGAGCAGTCATTCTGGCGTCAAGATTGTTGCGAGAAACCGCAAAGCTCAACACGAATACTTTATCCTCGAGCGGCTGGAGGCCGGGCTGGTGCTGCAAGGGTCGGAGATCAAATCCATCCGCAGCGGGCAGATCAGCCTGGCGGAAGCCTACGTGAGCGTTGACGGGCAGGAAGCCTGGCTGGTGGACGCCCACATCGCCCCCTACGACCAGGCCAGCTACTACAACCACGACCCACGCCGCCGGCGCAAACTGCTGCTCCACCGCTCCGAAATCATCCGCCTGTGGAATGAAGTGCGGCAAAAGGGGGTAACCGTGATCCCGCTCCAGGTCTATTTAAAGGACGGGCGGGCGAAAGTGGAGATTGCCGTCGCCAAAGGGAAGAAACTGTACGACAAACGGCAAACCATCGCCCGCCGGGACGCCGAACGCGAGATGGAACGCCAACTCCGCAGACGGGAATGAACGACGCAGCCCACAATCCACCCCAACCCTGCTCCCAGCCCTGCACGGTCAGCGCCATCAACCGCCTCCCTGCGGAAGAAAAGCGCCGCATCTACACCTTACAGATCCCCACCGACCTGCTGGAACGGTTCGACCTGCCCCCCGACCTGATCGACGCCCAGGGCAACGACCTGGTGAAACTCATCTGTCCCGAGGGCAGCCCCAGCGCGGAGATCTCCCTCTATCACCAGGCCGGCTTCCCCGACCCGGTGATGACCGGCCACATCACCGACACGATCAACGGGCAGATCAGCGTGCTGCTCTATGTGCTCAACGACCCCACTTCACCCCGCTTCGACATCGACCGCCTGCCGGATGGCAGCGAGACCAAATTCGGCACCGCCGGGCGCAACCTGGAGGCTGAGCGCCGGGCGCTGGAATACGGCCTGGCCCCGGGGCAGATCCGGGCCGGGCTGCGCCTGCTCGGCCGGGCCATCGACCGCTTCGAGCATTTTGTCACCAGCATCGGGCACGAGCTGTATTTCATTGAGCCGCTGTTCTACCACAACGCGGTGATCTTCGAACGCTATGGGTTCGCATACGAGCGCGGGCGCAGGCGGATGGAAGCGATCCACGCCGGCTTTGGGCCGGGCGGCGAGCTGCGCCGCAAGCTGGACGGCTCCACCCCCTTCCGCCGGCCGCAGGCCGCAGACAGCATCCGTTTGCGCTCCTGGGCCATACACGACGGGCTGCTGGGCGAAACCTTCACCGGTATCACCATGTACAAACGCGCCGGGCGCAAGGCCGGCGTGGACACCTGCCCCGGCTGTGATTGGTAACGACCTGCTCGCCTTCTTGCTGACGTTGACCCTCTCCATCCTCTGGGTGCGGGTCAACGAATTTGCCGCTCACCGCGGCTGGGTCGGCAGCGCCTTGAGCCGGAAAATCATCCACATCGGCACCGGACCGCTGTTCGTGCTCTGCTGGCTGCTGTTCAGCGACCGGCCCACGGCGCGCTACCTGGCCGCGATCATACCGCTGCTGATCACAGCCCAGTTCGCGCTGGTGGGCGCCGGCCTGATCCGTGACCCGGCCGCAGTGCAGGCCATGTCGCGCAGCGGCGACCGGCGGGAGATCCTGCGCGGCCCGCTGTTCTACGGCATCGCTTTCGTGGCGCTCACGGTGCTGCTCTGGCGGGATTCGCCGGTGGGCATCGTGGCGCTGATGCTGCTGTGCGGCGGAGACGGCCTGGCCGATATCCTCGGGCGCAGGTGGGGCGCCGCCCGCCTGCCGTGGAACCCCGCCAAAAGCTGGGCCGGCTCGCTGGGGATGGTGCTGGGCGGCTGGAGCCTGGCGGTGCTGATCCTCGGCCTGTATATCCTCGCCGGCCAGCTCACCGGACCGCTCCGGCTTTACTTGCCGGTGGTCAGCCTGATAGCCCTCGCCGGCGCGGTGGTCGAATCGCTGCCCTTGCCCGACTGGGACAACATCACCGTGACCCTGTCGGCTGTCCTCCTGGGATATGTATTATTTTAGCCATATCGTAAACTAAACAAACTAGGAAAACAATCGGGACAGAATATGAGCTTACAGATTGATGGAACGAACCTGACGATCGAGACGGTGGCGGCAGTCGCCCGCGGCGGGAAGCGGGTGAGCCTGGCGCCGGAAGCCCGCGAGCGTATGGAGCGCTCCTATAGCTGGGTGCGAGAGATCATCGCCTCCAGCCTGCCGGTATACGGGATCAACACCGGGTTCGGCGTCTTCGCCGAGCAGCGCATCCCGCCGGCCGAGTCGGCCCAATTGAGCCGCAACCTGATCCTCAGCCATGCGGTGGCCACCGGCCCGGCCCTGCCGGACGAAGTGGTGCGGGCGGCGATGTTGATCCGGGCCAATACCCTGGCCAGCGGGCATTCCGGCGTGCGCCCCCTGCTGGTGGACACCCTGCTGGAGATGCTCAACCGGGGGGTGACGCCGCGGGTCCCTTCTCAGGGTTCGCTGGGCACTTCGGGCGACCTGGCGCCCCTGTCGCACCTGGCGCTGGTCTTCACCACCGACCACGCCGATCGCGAGGAAGAATCGGGTTGGGCGCTCTACGAGGGGCGGGAACTCTCGGGGAAGGCGGCGATGGCTGCCGCAGGGATCTCGCGCGTGGCGTTGGAGGCCAAAGAGGGCCTGGCGCTCAACAACGGGGCCACCTTCTCGGCTGCAGTGGGCGCCCTGGCCGTGGCCGACGCCGCCCATCTGCTCGATACCGCCGATGTGTCCCTGTGCATGAGCCTGGAAGCGTTGTTGGGCGTCTCGTCTGCCTTCGACCCGCGCATCCACGCCGCCCGGCGCCATCCGGGCCAGATGGCGGTGGCCGAGCGGGTGCGGGCGCTCACCCTCGGCAGCACCCTGCTCGACGCCGCCGGCCGGGTGCAGGACGCCTACTCCCTGCGCTGCGCGCCCCAGGTGCAGGGCGCAGCCCGCGACACTTTGGCCTACACCCGCCAGGTGATCGAGCGCGAGATCAACGCCGCCACCGATAACCCGCTGATCTTCGGCCCGGGCGAAGCGCTCTCCGGCGGGAACTTCCACGGCGAGCCGGTGGGCATGGCGATGGATTTCCTCAGCATTGCCCTGGCTGAAGTGGGCGCCATCGCCGAGCGCCGCATCTTCCGCCTGACCGACGGCCGGCTGAACGCCGGACTCCCCCCCATGCTGGTGGATCACCCCGAAGCGGCGGGGCTCAACTCGGGGATGATGATGCCCCAATACACTGCCGCCTCGCTGGTGCTGGAAAACCAGACCCTGGCCAGCCCAGACAGCGTGCATTCGCTGCCCACCTCGGCCGAGCAAGAGGACCACAACGCCAATTCGATGACCGCCGCCCGCCACGCCCGGCAGGTGCTCGGGAATGTGGCGCACATCCTGGCTATCGAAATCTACTGCGCCGCCCGCGCCCTCGACCTGCGCCTGCGCCAGATGCCGGGCGCTTGCCTGGGGGCCGGGGTGGAGGCCGCCTACCGCCGGGTGCGGGAGACCGTCCCTTACCGCCCGGGGGACGCCTGGTGGGGACCGGAGATCGAACAGGTGCACCGGCTGATCCTCGCCGAACGCCTCGGATAGCGGCTTAGCCTCCCCAATGGAGACATACAAAATCCCCCCCTTCCGCTGGGAAGGGGGGGATTTATTACATGGTTATGCCCCTAAGGACCAGGGGTTGGTGCCGGTGACGGCATGACCGTCGGACTGGGAGAGGGTGGCGGCGCCGGCGCTTCCACATCCCGTGAGACGTATGGCAGGAACAGTTCGAAGCCAAACTGGAACAGGATGGGGAAGGCCTGGCCCTCACCAGGCTCACCCGAGTAGTCGACCAACATCACGCCCAGCGGATTGATGGACAGCATGCCCACGGGGTCGACGACGGTGACCGTCGCGTTCCCACTGCCGCCGGGCGCCGGCCCTACCGGTAAGGCGACATCATACGGGATGTGACCGTAATCGAAGTAACCCGGGCCCATGGCGTCGGCGCCATCGTTGATCAGATCGAAGGAGAACAACGAGTAGTTGAAATCGGTGTCCGTGCCGCTCGCCAGATTGAGTGTGCTGGCCGGCAGGCGCCATACCATCAGAGAGGAGTTGAAGTCGGTGCCCACCAGGTACGGGCTGCCGAGACTGATCGTCCCGGTGTTGAAGTCAACCTTGTACACGACCCACAGATCGTTGAAATCCGCCCCCGTAGGCGCGCCCAGGAACCAGTTGAAGAACACCATGTCATCATTCCCGTCCTGGTCGGTATCCACATACAGGTCGAACTCGACGGTGTTCGGGCTATTCCAGCCATCGTACGTGTGGAAGACCGGAACGACCGTCTCGCCATAAGTGGGATCCATCACCGCGTCCATGCCGAACATGCGCAGGTCGGCAAAGTCGGCAAGGGCCGGATCGTCAGGGCTGATCTCCAACAGGGTGAAGGCATCCAAACTGGCAGGGAGGATGCCGGTGTTGGTGATCGTCACCGAGACGCTCTGGGTGTCCGCGTCGGCCAGATCATCAACCGCCAACACGCTCACCGGGTGAGGCAGGAAGCCGAAGGGCACATCCAGATTGGTGTCGCTATTCGAGAAGGTGAGATAGCCGTTGACCTCCTCCAGAGTCGGCATCGGTCCGGCAGCCGGCAGGGCGGTAACGTCCACATCCAGAGTGACCGAGATGGTCGCCGTACCACCGGCTGGCACGGTCACCGAGGAGTCGGAGAAGGTTATCGTGATCCCGTCCGTCTCATCCAGCGAACCGGGGCCGAAGGTCATGCTGGTGTCCAGGGTGACGTCGGACATACCGAAGTTGTACAGGTCCACCGTCTTGGTGGAGGAGAAGGCCGCGCTGTCGAGGATCACCTCGCCCCAGTTCACGCTCACCAGGCGAGGATCGCCAACGGCGATCACGGTGGTGGTCACCGCGGCGGCGGCATCCACCCGTCCGGCGCCGGTCAGGGAGATCGGAGCGGGAGCAAAGGTGGTCGTCCCGGTTGAGGGGTCGTAAGTGGCTGCAATGGTGTCCACCGCGGTGTTCATCATCGCCGCCTTGATCTGGTCGACCGTCCAGTCGGGATGGTTCTGGCGCATCAGCGCGGCAACCCCGGCCACATGCGGAGAGGCAAACGAGGTGCCGCTCATATTGGTACCGGCGTTGCCGCTCCCGGCTGCCGCGGCAAAGATGCTCACCCCGGGCGCGGTGATGTCAGGCTTGACAAAGCCGTCGAACACGCGTGGTCCGCGCGAGGTGAAGGAGGCGAGGGTGTCCGCCGGCAGGTGGGGATTGGTCACCAGGGAGACGTCTGTCTCGGCTGAGACCTCAACCGTCTGGCCGTGAGCCGGGATCAGGTTCAGCCCGTCCTGGAAGGCAATAAAGCCGGCCGGGATGGTCACCGGCGTTCCGATCATCGTCACCAGTTCGTTGCCGTTCGTCTGGTTGTTGTAGATGATCGCCGCTTCGGCGCCCAGGGCCGCGGCGTTGTCCACCTTCACCGAGAAACCGCACACCCCGCGCTGGATCAGGGCGATGCCGCCTTCCAAAGCGCCGGGGGCGAAGCCGTCGGTGGTGCATAAGGTGTCGGTGATCACCCCGGTGAAACTGCCGACGTGAAGCAGGGTGCCGGTGACAGTCTGGGTGAAGTGACCGGTATCATCATCGAAATTCCCCGGGGAGTAGATGATATCGGTTTGGGTCATGGGGACAGTTGTGGTCACCACCGAGATGGTTGGGCCAAGCAGCATCCCCGAAGAACTGGCCGCGGTCGAAATGCTGGAGCTGGCCGAGCCGGGGAACCCGGTGATGTAGTGCACATCGCCTTCATTGCCGGCCGATGTAACAACGATCATCCCGATGTCGGCCGCGTAGCTGATGGCGAGGTGATAAGCGCTGCCCGGAGCCACGCCAGGCCCATAGGGAGAACCCAGCGACATGTTGATCACGTCCAGGCGGTCCTCGGTCGAGCCATCCCCGTTCGGGTCCAGCGCCCACTCAATGGCGCTGAGGGTCAGGTTGGTGGTGCCCTCTGCGCCGAACACTTTCAGCGCGTACAGCGTGGCGGCGGGGGCGACGCCAGAATACACCTGAGTGGCGGTCACCGCCATGCCGGCGGCAACCGAAGCCACATGGGTGCCGTGACCGTTCTCATCCAGCGGATCGGGATCCGGCTGGGGGATTTGATCGGCCGGGTTCGGGGCGGTGGCACTGTAATTAGTGCCGGCGAAGTCAAACCCACCGGCCACTTTCCCGCCGGTCAGGGTCGCCGGGTCTGTACCCGGTTCAAGGACGTTCGGATCGTTGGTAGCGTACGCATCCGGAGTGCCCGGCCCGCCGAACGCGGCGTGGGTGTAGTCGATCCCGGTGTCGATGATCCCGATGGTGATCCCTTCACCCTGGGTGCCCAGATCTGCCCAAACCTCGGGCGCTCTGATCAACGGTACGCTCCCGCCCAGGCTAGGCGTGAACACCGGCGCCGGTTCGATGCGGGTCACACCCGGCATCCGGCGCAGATCATCCAGTTGGCTCACCGGAACCCGGGCCAACACGCCGTTGTACGCCTTGGTGTACTGGTCGATGACCGCCCCGCCGGACGCCTGGACCGCGTTCACAACCGGGGCCTGGCGAGCCAGCAGCGCATCGGAATAAGCCTGCTGCGCCTCGGGCGAGGCCGGACGTTCGGCCGCCGGTCCGGCAAGTGCGCCGGCCAGAGGGATATCTTCCATCGTCACAATCACCGTCACCAGGCGGTCCGCCTCCCCCTGCAATAAGCGCTGTATGGCACGCGGCAAGTTCCCCTCGTACATGGCCGCAAAGTCTTCAACGCTCATCCCACCGGCGAACAGGGCCTGGATGTTTTCGGGTACAGTTTGGAAGTTTGCCGGATCATCTCCGGCCTGGGCAATCGGAGCTGGTGCCGGTGCATTCAGCCGTGTGTTAAACACGGGAACCGCGCCAGCCGGCGCGGCTACAGCAAGGACCAGTCCGAACAATGCTACCAGTGTGATTAGGTGGTGAAGCTTTGGTCTCATAGTTATCGGTTCCTTTGTTACTCAGAAGCTAGTTGTTGCGACTAGGGATTTCACTTGACTGTCCAGGAGTGGCATCGTCCTCCCTTCGCCTGGAACAGCTATTGAATACGCGCCCCCTGCGCTGATCACGGATGACGGAACGGATTCTGTTGGGATTTGCCATCCGCCAGGATAGCGGGCGCGCAGCCGCCCCTCAGGCGCTCTGCTTACCCGCATCCGATGGTGAGAAGGGATCACCCGCCAGGAACACTGATCGGTCCGTCTCAGTTGATCGATGAATACACTCTCCTTTCGGCTCTTGCGTTTTAGCCCCGCTCACGCATAGAACGCTTATCCCCCACTGGTTAACGTAGAACCACCAGTTAGTATATCGAATAAGTATATGGGGCGTCAAGGGAAATTTTAATCTCTATCTCAGCCTGCGTTTATTTTTACAGGCGCCATAGTTTCTCAAAGTCGTAAGCCAGGCTTTGAAGTAGAGGTATTCGAGTATGGGTGGACCGCTGCGCGGCCCACCCATACTCGAACCCTCATTCTTGAGAAAGCCAGGCTATAAAGGATATGGGCGCTGCGCAGCGCCCATATCTCAACCCATTCTTGAGAAAATTATGTTACAGTCGCCGGCGCCCATTGACTCAAGGGTTTTTATTGATATAATTCAGGTAAATTTGGATCGAGGTATTCTAATTTGGGTCCGCCGGCATTGATCCAGAGCACCTTACACCCGGGCTCAAAATCGAACATTGAGAGGTTGTTCTCACCATGCTTAAAGAAAATATTGACATTCAAGGGGTTACCCTGACCCCCACTGCTGCAAAAGCCGTCCGGGATTTGCTGGAGAAGCGGAATCTGGAGGGTTACGCCCTGCGAGTATTTATCTCCGGCGGTGGCTGTTCGGGCTTCCAGTATGGGATGGCGCTGGAGGGCAATATCCGTGAACTGGATAACGTCTACGAAGCGGACGGGGTGAAGGTGGTGGTCGATGAGGTATCGATCGACTACCTGCGCGGCGCCACCGTCGATTACGTGGAGGACTTGATGGGCAGCGGGTTCAAGATCGAGAACCCGAACGCCGTCGCCTCCTGCGGCTGCGGCAGTTCGTTCCGCACCAAAGACGATGCCGGCGCTGGGGCCGAAAGCGAGGCGGGCTGCGGCTGCGGTGGGGGCGGCTGCGGCTAGCTCAGTTTCCAGCAAGAATCAAAAACTGGTTGGCGATAAACCAACCAGTTTTTCATTCCCGCCACCTTATTCTAGCGACCCCGAAGGAATGAGATCAGGGTGCCGAACAGGCCCACCACTGCCATGCCGACAATGATGAAACCCACCGGGACCCGCCCGGCGGCCGCTTGCCCCGTTTCGGGGGGGAAGGTAGGCGCCGAGACTGGGGCCGGCGGGGTGAATGTCGGCGGGCGTGTGGGCGGCGCTTCCACCAGGAACTCGGCTGCCAGGGTGGGGTTGATCGTGGTGGTGATGCGCGGCGTAGCCGAAGGGGGCGGGATCACCGTCGGCAGGTTCATCTGCTCGACCCGCACCAGCACGCGCCACACCCACCCCACGCCGTCCGGAGCCCCTGGATAGGCGATCTGGTACCACTCCCCGCCGGGCGAGACGCCCAGCACCGGCACCTGCTGCCCGGGGGTGAGGATTCCTATGGCCGCATAACCCACGGTGTTGGGGCCAGAGCGGACCGTCGCCTGCCCCTGGTCGTTGTCCAGCACCAGGGCCATCGCCAGCACTGAGGTTCCGGTCACCGTGGGCAGCGACCCGGTAGGGACCTGGGCGTACACGTCTGCCTGCGCCCGCCAGGCGGGCAGCGCCATCAGGCAGAGTAAGATCAGGCTGGCAGCCAGCCCGACCCGGTATTTCATCCGAGACATGCAAACCTCCATCCGTGTGCAGGCAACTTGCCAGCAGTGATCGTTGTTTTGGGGTATGGGCGGCTAAGCCCGGCGGCTTAGAGGCGGGCATCCCAAAACAACAATTCTTTTTCCTGCCAGGTGGTGCCTGAACACCCTCCAACCTGTTTGAATCGCAGGGCGATCGAGCAGGTTTAGAAAGATGAGGGTCTCATCTTTCTAAACCTGCTGATTTACCCATTACGTGCCTCCAAACAGTCAACGTGCGATTATAATCCATATTACTCGATGCTTATGGAACCCAGGATTTTTCACGGCAGCTTAACCCCGAGCGACCTCTCCCGAGCCCTGCTGGGCAAATTCAACCGCGGCAATTTGCGCGCCCAACAGCTTGGAGAGGGCGACCGCATCATCGTGCAGATCACCACCCGCCGGGGAGCGCAGTCCGGCGGGCAGGCTGCGTTGAGCATCTCGCTCGAACGCCACGAAGACGGGGTCAGTGTGCAAATGGGCGAACTGAACTGGTACGGGGTCGCCGCCAGCCTGGGCCAGACCGCCCTGTCAGCCTGGCGCAACCCCTTGAACCTGATCCACCGCCTGGATGACCTGGCCCAAGATGTGGAAAATTTGCAGTTGGTGGAAGAAGCCTGGAAGGTGATCGAAGTCGCGGCGCGGCAGGCGGGCGCTTCTTTCGCCCTGTCGGAACGCCTACGCCGGCTGGTGTGCGAATACTGCCGGACGGCCAACCCCACCGGCGAACCGAGCTGCATCGCTTGCGGCGCGCCCCTGGGCGATGCCCAGCCCCGCACCTGCTCCTACTGCGGGTTCGTGCTCTCCGCCACAGAAGTCACCTGCCCGAACTGCCATCGGGGAGTGCGCTAGCACCCCCGACGGGCCGTGCGCTAACGTTCCGTCTGGCCGGACTGGGTGGGGTTGTGCCAGGTGGCCTGGTTCAACCCGATGAAATCGTCCAACTCACTCGGCCCCCAGGTCCCGGCGGCGTAGACCGGTAGATCCTGCACCGGGTGCTCGTTCCAGGCCTGCAGGATGCCGGTGGTGAACTTCCAGGCGGCATACACCTCGTCCGCGCGGGTGAACAGGGTGGCATCGCCGCTCATCACATCCAGCAGCAGCCGTTCGTAGGCCTCGGGCGGCTTTTCCCCAAAGGCTTGCACGTAATCGAAATGCATGCTCACCGGCTCGATCTGGTTCATTGGGCCGGGCGCTTTCGCGCCAAACGTCAGCGTGATCCCCTCATCGGGTTGGATGTTGATCTCCAGCCGGTTGGGCGTGTCGCCCGCCAGGTTGCGCCAGTTGAACAGGGGGAGCGGTACCTGCTTAAAATGGATGCAGATGGCGGTGACCCGGTGCGGCAGGCGCTTTCCGGAACGCAGGAAGAACGGCACCCCGGCCCAACGCCAGTTGTTGACATTCATCCGCACCGCCAGCAGGGTCTCGGTGAGCGAATCGGGGGCCACATCCGGCTCCTGCCTGTAGCCGGGGACCCGCTTCCCGTCCACCACTCCCGGGCCGTACTGGGCGCGCAGCGTGTTCTCCAGCGCCTCGCGGCCGGTCAGCGGGCGCAGGGAGTTCAACACCTTCACCTTCTCGTCGCGCACCGCTTCGGGGTTGAACGCCACCGGGGCCTCCATCGCCGTCAGGGTCAGCAGTTGGAGCAGGTGGTTCTGGAAGATGTCGCGAATCACCCCGGCCTGCTCATAATAACCGGCCCGGGTGCCGATGCCGTCCGCCTCAGCTACGGTGATCTGCACGTGATCCACCGAACGGCGGTCCCATAGCGGCTCGAAGATCCCGTTGGCGAAGCGGAAGACCAGGATGTTCTGCACCGTCTCCTTACCCAGGTAGTGATCGATGCGGTACACCTGGTTCTCGGCAAATACCTTGTGCACCTGTTCGTCGAGCTCCATGGCCGAGTCCAGATCGCGGCCATAGGGCTTCTCGATCACGATGCGCGTCCAGCCGGTGGAACAGTTTTCCAGCCCGGCTTTACCGATATTGTCGATGATCAAGGGGAAATAATCGGGAGGGGTCGCCAGGTAGAAAATGCGGTTGATCGGGTCCATCTCATCCAGGTACTGGCACAAGCGCCGGTAGCCGTCCGGGTCTTCGAAGGTCGATTGCACGTAAGACAGGCTCTGCAGGAACTGCTCCAGCGCCTCCTCGTCCACAGGTTCCGGGGAGTGGGACGAACGTCCATTCTCCAGGATGGCGTCCCGCATCTGGCTGCTGAATTCCTCATCGGACCAGTCGCGGCGGGCGAAACCGATCACCTTCAGCGGGGCGGGCAGCCGCCCTGAGCGGTGAATCTGGTACAGGGCCGGAGCCAATTTACGATGGGTCAGGTCTCCCGTCACGCCAAAGATCACCAGGGCGATCGGGTTCTTGTCAAAAGATGTGTCAGCCATAGAGCGCCTCGCCTGAGATTACAGTTCCCGCTTGATGGGATGCCCGCCGAACTGGTTGCGCATGGCCGCCAGCAGCTTCATTGCAAAGCTGTCCTCTTGCCGGCTGGAGAAGCGGCGGAACAGGGCGGTGGCGATCACCGGGACGGGGACGGCATCGTCGATAGCCTCCACAACCGTCCAGCGCCCTTCGCCGGAATCGTCCACCCAGCCGCGCACCGCAGAGAGGTCGGGGTCGTCCTCCAGGGCCCGGGCGATGAGGTCCAGCAGCCAGGAGCGGACGACCGAGCCATGCCGCCAGATCTGCGCCACCTGGCGCAGGTCCAGGTCCAGGTCTTCCCGGGCGCGCAGCAGTTCGAAGCCCTCGGCGTATGTCTCCATCAGGCCGTATTCGATCCCGTTATGCACCATTTTAACGAAGTGCCCTGCGCCCGAGGGGCCGACACGCCCCCAACCGTGGTGCTTCCCCGGGGCCAGGTCGGCCAGGATCGGGGCGACATAGTCCACCGCCTCGGTATCGCCCCCCACCATCAGGGAGTAGCCCTCTTCCAGGCCCCACACCCCGCCGCTCACCCCCGCATCGAGGAAGCGCAGGCCGTGTTCTTTCAACATCTCCGCCCGGCGGATCGAATCGCGGAAGTTGGAATTGCCCCCGTCGATGATGATATCACCCTGGCTCAGCAGCTCCAACAGAGAAGCGATGGTCAACTCGGTAGGCTCTCCTGCTGGGACCATGATCCACACGATGCGATGTTCCTGTCTTGCCCCACCGGCTGCCTGCACCGGCTCGTCCAATAAGGAAATCATCCCTTCCAGCGACCTGGCGGGAGAGAGGGCGATCTCCTGAGCCAGGCGAGCGGTCGTTTCCGCCAGGCGGTCGTAGCCCACCACCTGGTGCCCGGCTTTCACCAGCCGCCGGCTCATGTTAGCCCCCATTTTCCCCAAACCGATCATTGCCAATTTCATCAAGCTTTCCCTCCTTTCCTGTCGCCCCCTGGGATTCAAGTATACACCACGAAGGCAGTGCTCCAAAATTGTACCCGAGGGGGTGGGGCTTACTATTCATAACAACCTTTATTGCACCTGCTACAGCATTCTTCTTGACGGAATCGACTATTAGTGATATTTTTTATATGCTTTTACCTTATTTGATGTCTAACTGGATCAATTGCCCGATCTGTGGGGATTTGGCAAGGCCAGCTTCATAGGACCCCATACATAACTAAAGACTTGATTGGCAGTTGCCAGGGATCAGGTCAATCAACGTCCCGGTAGGGCCGTTGAACCGCCGTTCTGTCAATCCAGGCGAGCCGTCTGCTGCTTGCCTGGGCCTGGCGTTAATCCTCATTTTTTAATTGTCAGGAGGTGGGAACAGAAAATATGCCTCTTAATTGGACCGGCTGTTTAATTTTCTAACAGGAAGGAGAATCAATGAGAGTAAAGTTGTACCACATTCTGGCACTGGTAATGATCATCTCGATGATCGCCTCACCGGCCGGCGCCCGGGCCATCCCCACTGTGGGCATGGCTGCGCCGGCCGTTTCCGCTCCCCAGACCTTCATACCTGAAGGCGAAGGGTTCGACCTGGACGCCTTCCGTTCCGCCATGTCCGGGGTCAGCCCCTCCCAAAGCGGCCCTGGGCAGCCTGCCCAACCGGTCGATCCGGAGGGCTTGCGCCGCTTGCAGGAGGAGAGCGGCGGGGCGCAGATCGCCGTCGAACGCACCACCGGCGCCGCCGGCTTTGTCCGCCTCAGCACAGACCAGGCCGAGCGCCTGGCTGCCCGCCTGGGCGGTGGCACCCCGGAACAGGTCGCGGCCGAGTTCTTCCGCCAGTACGGCTCCATCTTCGGCATGCGCAGCCCGGCCGAGGAGCTCACCCCGCCCGTCTCCCGCACGGACCATCTCGGCTTCACCCGCCTGACCTACCAACAGGTCTACCAGGGAGTGCCGGTCTTCGCCGGGGTGATGCACGCCCACTTCAACCCCCAGGGACGTCTGACCTCGGTCAACGGCGTCTTCGTGCCGGGGATCGAACTGGACGTCACCCCCCGGTTGAGCGCCGAGCAGGCGGCTGAAATCGCCATGCGCTCGGTGCGGGCCCTCGATGTGCGCGCGGTCAACACCACGCTCTACGTCTTCCGCCAGGGCATCGCCAGCGGCCAAACCGGCGCCAACCTGCTCGCCTACGAGGTGGAAGTCAGCAACGACCGCACCGTGCGCGAGTTCATCTTCGTCGACGCCCACAAAGGCCAGATCGTGCAGCGCTTCGACGGCATCCACAATGAGCTGGACCGCGAAGTCTACGATGGCTCGTTCGCCCCCGCCAACCTGGTCTGGAAAGAGGGCGATCCGCCCTACACCGGCGGCGATCCCGAGGTGGAACACCTGATCGATTTCACCGAGGACACCTACGAGGTGATAGCCAACGTTTCCGGCGGCACCTTCCTCAGTTGGGACGGGGACTCTGCCACGATGATCGGTGTGGCGAACTACAACCCGCCGGGCTTCTGCCCCAACGCCCACTGGATCGGCACCCGCACCGAGTTCTGCCCCGGAATCAGCGGCGATGACACCGTGGCGCACGAGTGGGGCCACGCCTACACCCAGGAGACCCACGGCCTGATCTACTTCTGGCAGTCCGGGGCCCTCAATGAATCCTACTCCGACATCATCGGTGAAGCGGTGGACATGCTCAACGGCGCCGGCACCGATGAGCCGGACGTCACCCGCTCTGCCAACACCTGCTCGGCCTTCACCCCGGCCCAGGCCACGCTGCTGGTGAACTCGCCAGCAGCCATCGCCGGCAACTACCTGGCCCAGTTTGCTTCTTTCGGCCCCCCGCTGGATGACACCGGTATCACCGGGGATGTTGTCCTGGCGGAAGACGTCGGCGGCGTCTCCACCACCGATGGATGTGAAGCCATCAGCACTGATCTGACCGGCAAGATCGCCCTGATCGACCGCGGCACCTGCAACTTCACCGTCAAGGTGTTCAACGCCCAGGAAGCCGGCGCCATCGGCGTGATCATCGCCAACCACGAAGCCACCGGCCTGCCGGGCATGGGCGGCGCCGATCCGGCCGTCACCATCCCCTCCATCGGCGTCAGCCTGGAGACCGGGAACCTCCTGAAAGATCACCTCGCCGAGCCCCCGAACGTCACCCTCAAGACCACCAGCGCCGATGCTGACAACTCCATCCGGTGGCTGTCCGGCGAGGACGATGACGGCGGAGCCATCCGCGACCTGTGGAACCCCAACTGCTACATGGACCCGGGGAAGACCACCGACCCGCTGTACGTGTGCGGCACCACTGACAACGGCGGCGTCCACACCAACTCCGGCGTGCCCAACCACGGCTTCGCCCTGATGGTGGACGGCGGCGATTACAACGGCCAGTCCATCACCGGCATCGGCCTGACCAAGGCCTTCCACATCTACTGGCGGGCGATGTCCGAGTACCAGACCCTGACCAGCGACTTCGTCGATCACGCCGATTCCCTGGAGCAGTCCTGCCAGGACCTGACCGGCATCGAGCTCACCAGCCTGGAAGACGGCAGCCCTTCGGGCGAGATGATCACCCCATCCGACTGCGCTGAGGTCGCCAAAGTGGTCGCGGCGGTCGAGCTGCGCGAGGCCCCAACCCAGTGTGGTTACACGCCCTTGCTGGACCCCGACGCCCCCGCTGTGTGCTCCACCACCCCCGACGTGCTCTTCGAGGAGGACTTCGAGACCGCGTCCGCCAGCGGCTGGACGATCACCGTCGAACAGGGCGAGAACGAATGGGAGCTGTCCTCCGACTTGCCTGACGGTGAGGCCGGCCGCGCCTTCTTTGCACCCGATCCGAATTACGCCTGCGATGCCGATCACACCGGCCTGACCACGCTGACCAGCCCCGAGTTCACCATCCCCGAAGGCGTTGGCCATCCCAAGCTGACTTTCGACCACTACGTGGCCACCGAGGCCGGTTGGGACGGCGGCAATGTCTGGCTGGTGGTCAACGGGGTCGAGATGATGGTCGCCCCCGAACACTTCATCTTCAATACCTACCCCGCTCTCATCGACCCGATGGGCGGTGACAACACCAACCCGCTGACCGGTCTACCCGGGTTTACCGGGACCGATGGCGGTTCCAACACAGGCAGTTGGGCCCAATCGCAGATCGACCTCGGCCCCTACGTCAAGTACGGCGACACGGTCCAGGTGCGCTTCAAGATGGGTGTGGACTTCTGCTCGGGTGTCATCGGCTGGTACGTGGACAACGTACAGGTCTCGGCCTGCAGCGCCGCGACCGGACCTGATCCGCAGCCGGCCCTCCCCGGCGGGGGCGACACGCTGAGCGCGCTGAAGTTCGCCGGGCCGAAGCAGGAAGAAGTAACCTTCTCCCTGCTGAACTGGGGGAATGACCCGCTGGAATGGTCTGTCGATGAAGATGGCGGCGACCCCAGCAGCTTCGCCCGTGACGACGCTCCCACCGCTCGACCGGGCGGCAGCGGTCAGGGCAAGAACACCGTCGAAGACGGCAGCTTCGAGTCCGGCGACCCCTGGAATGAAACCGTACTCACCTTGTTCTCCGCTTTCTGTAGTCTCGGAACCTGTGGCGCAGACCTGGCGCTCGATGGCAGTTGGTTCCTGTGGTGGGGCGATTTCGATCCCCCCGCTCAGCACCACACGGTGGTCTCGCAGACGATTCCTCTGGCGAACACCGGGATGGCTGTTTTAGGGTTCTACGTGGGCGCAACGGGATCGATCGGCGGCGCCCCCCTCGACGGTGACGACTCGCTGGTGGTCACCATGGACGGCGACGAGCTGTTCACGCTCGACGCCTCCAACCAGGATGACTACGAACCGTACACCTACGTTGAGCTGGATATCAGCGCCTACGCCGACGGCGGGCAACATGTCCTGGCTTTCGAAGCGAATACGGTGGGGGGCATCATCCTGGACTTTGTCTTCACCGAAGACTTCGATTACCCCTGCGACACCCTGGCAGACATCCCCTGGCTGGAAGTCCAACCTCAGTCAGGCGTAGTAGCGCCCAGGTCTAGTACCGATATCGTGGCTGCCTTCGACTCCACCGGTCTGGATCCCGGCCTCTACTCGGCCCACCTGTGCATCAACACCAATTCGTCTGAGAAGCCGCTGTTCGTCGTGCCGGTCGAGATGGAGGTGGTTGAGAACCAGGCGCCGGCCATGGACCCGATCGCCGACCTGGAGGGCGATGAAGGCGAAGTGATCACCACCACGGTGACCGCCGCTGACCCCGACATCGCTACCCTGGGTGACGCCCTGACCTTCAGCCTGGACGAGGCTCCCGCCGGCGCCAGCATCGACCCGGTCACCGGGTTGTTCGCCTGGACGCCGGGGGAGGAGCATGGCGGCAGCACCTTCACGGTCACCGTCGTCGTATCCGATAAGGGCGGGTTGACTGCCTCACGGAGCTTCGAGATCACCGTCAACGAGGTGTTCCAGAATACCTTCCTCCCGTTCATCTTCAACAGCGGCTAGGGCCGCATAACCGACGAGCCCCAAGTATCCGCCGGATCTGGGATCCGCCGGATCTGGGATCCGGAGGATACCGATCCTCCGGATCCTGGGGCTTGAACGGATCTGGCCGAGCATCCGCAGGATGCCAGGCAGTTCCTCCCCATGACATCGCAGGATGTCATGGGGAGGATTTCTTTTAAACCGGAAATCGCCGCTTATGCCAGCAGCACATGCACATGACCGCTGTACAGGGCCTCTCAAGAATGGGGGTTGGGATAATCAAATTTGGTTGGCAGTAGCCAGGATTCTGGTCAAGCATCGATCTTACCCGGCCACTATCGCCGTTCTGTCCATCCAGGCGAGCCGGTTGGTGCTTACCTGCACCTGGCTTTTTTATTTCGATCTGGCAAGAGGTTGGAGCGGCAAAATATTTGGCTTCTTTATAACTGGCTATTCGATTTTTCCTAGAGGAAGGAGAATCTATGAGTGGAAAGTTGTACCGCATCCTGGCACTGGTCATCATCGTGCCAGTGGTCGCCTCACCGGCCAGCGCCCAGGCCATCCCCGCTACGGGCGTGGCCCCGCCGGCCGTCTCCGCTCCCCAAGACACCATCCCTGAAGGTGAAGGGTTCGACCTGGACGCCGGGGGAGGTGCATGGTGGCAGCACCTTCACGGTCACCGTCGTCGTATCCGATAAGGGCGGGTTGACTGCCTCACGGAGCTTCGAGATCACCGTCAACGAGGTCAACCAGCCTCCGGTAGTCGGCCCGATCGACAGGCTGGCTGTGGATGAAGGCCAATTGATCACCACCACGGTCACCGCCATCGACCCCGACATCCCTCCCCTGCCGCCTGACGGCCTGACCTTTGGCCTGTCCGAGGCGCCGGATGATGCCAGCATCGACCCTGTCAGCGGGTTGTTCTCCTGGACGCCGGGGGAGGAGCACGGCGGTCAGACCATCACAGTCACCGTCGTGGTGACCGAACCGGGCGGCCTGGCCGGCTCGGCGAGCTTCCCCATCACCGTCAACGAGGTCAACGAGCCCCCGGTCCTGGACCCGCTCCCCGACCTGATGGTCGATGAAGGCCAACTGATCACCACCACCGTGACCGCTACCGACCCCGACATCATGATCCCGCCCGAGGTCCTGACCTTCAGCCTGGACCAGGCTCCGGCCGGTGCGAGGATCGACCCTGTTAGCGGTGTGTTCTCCTGGACGCCGGGTGAGGAGCATGGCGGCAGCACCTTCACGGTCACCGTCGTCGTATCCGATAAGGGCGGGTTGACTGCCTCACGGAGCTTCGAGATCACCGTCAACGAGGTCAACCAACCCCCGGTCCTGGACCCGATCGACGATATCACCGTCCAACTCAATCAGATGGTGACTTTCACAGTGAGCGCCACCGACGGGGATATCCCCGCCGACACGTTGACCCTGAGCATGGAGGATGGCCCCTCAGGCGCCAGCTTCGACCCCGCCACAGGCCAATTCTCCTGGAAGACGGACAGCATAGGCGCCTTCCAGGCGACCTTCGCCGCCAGCGATGGAAAGGCGACGAGCTCTATGACGGTGAACATCACCGTCGAAGGAAGGCGGCTCCTGCTGCCGCTCATCTTCTACGGCGGCTAGCGCCACGGATTAGGCCGAGAGGCCTTGCCGGGCGGCCCACGCCGGGCGGCTAACGCCGCTGAACCGAACACTCCCCAAAGGTCCATTTGGCCTTTGGGGAGTGTTCGGTTCAGAGCGATAGAAATCCTCCCATAAAGTCTTGTAGGTTTTATAGGATAATATCATAGTTGCGCGGGTGGTCACAAAGTTGAAGACAGTGAGAACGACATAAAGGAGATACAAATGTCCCTAATTTCGGATCTCTTGGCATTCTTTGCAATAATCATTTCAATCCTTTCCATTTGGTTATCAATCAGAACACACGTCGAATCTTCTGCGTCTCAAACTGTTTGGAGCCAATATGAACATTTTGCACATATAGTCCAAGCCCAAGTCGATCATCCGCAACTCAGTCACCTTTTTTCGGTTCCTGAATCTTATGAAAGCGTACTCAATGAAGTAAGAGCCTCGATTCAAGGCTTTTCACAATCTGAGAAAATAAGGCTTAAGCTACAGGAACGGGCGATGGCTGATTACATTTTTAACGAATTTGAGCAATCCTTCTATCAGATAAACAGGGCGAATCCTCTTTTCGATACAAGCTCACGAAAATTCTATGAAGAAGTTCTTGCCTACTTCACACGTTCACTTCTCCGCAACCCAAGACTTCTATATTATTGGTCTGCGGAGGGAGGAGAACTCTGTTTCAATTACGAACCCTGCACTATCGATTACTATGAAGCAAATGTTTTGAATGACAGCTCACTCCCTTTGAAATTTAAACCTGATCCTGTAGGACCATTTCCAGAATTAGAGTTCTTATCTGATTTGCCCAGACCGTAAGTGGGTTTCTAAGCGTTGACCCAAGGATAGGTCAGTGAGATATATATCACTTCCGCTTCATCGGTTGTACATATTTGAGGGGCAAGTAACCGACTTGGAATACGCAACAGATAATCAGGCCTAACCGCGCCTACAAGCCAGGCCCAGCAGAGTGGCGTTATTCATCCCGCCCTTCGGCGGGTGATCCAAGCTGTTAGTTGTCTCCTTGAATCACTGAATGCTTATTATGCCAGCAAAGCCTGCGCCTGGGCGATCACGTTCTCCACAGTCAGGCCGAGCTTCTCGTAGACGACCTTATAGGGGGCGGAGGCGCCGAAGCCCTGCAGGGCCAGGATGCGCCCCTGCGGACCCACCCAGCGGTCCCACCCCTGGCGCACGCCGGCTTCGACCGCCAGGCGGGCCTTCACCCCGGGGAGCAGCACGCTGTCCTGGTAGTTCTGGTCCTGGGCTTCGAACAACTCCCAACTGGGGAAAGACACCAGGCGCACGTTGACCCCTTCGGCGGCCAGGCGGGGGCCGGCCTCGACGATCAGGCTGACCTCCGAACCAGTGGCGATCAGGATCAGTTCCGGGTCGCCCTCGCCCAGGTCGGCCAGCACGTAGGCTCCGCGCTGCAGCCCGCTGGCCGGCGCGTACAGGGTCCGGTCCAGGATGGGCAGGTTCTGGCGGGTGAGGGCCAGGGCGGTCGGCCCATTGCGGCGGCGGATGGCGACCCGCCAGGCCTCGGCCGTCTCGTTGGCATCGGCCGGGCGGATGGTTACCAACCCGGGGATCGCCCGCAGAGAGGCCAGGTGCTCCACCGGCTGGTGTGTGGGGCCGTCTTCGCCCAGCCCGATGCTGTCGTGGGTGAAGATCCAGATGCTGGGGTACTGCGACAGGGCCGAGAGGCGGATCGCCGGGCGCATATAGTCGGAAAAGACCAGGAAGGTGCCGCCGTAGGGGATCAGCCCGCCGTGCAGGGCCATGCCGTTGACCACCGCCCCCATCCCGTGCTCGCGCACCCCGAAGTGGAAGTTGCGCCCTTCACGGCTGTCCTTCTGGAAGCTGGGGCTGCCGTCGATCTTGGTCTTGTTCGAAGGCGCCAGGTCGGCCGAGCCGCCGAGCAGCTCGGGCAGATGCGGGGCCAGGGCATTGATCACCTTGCCCGAAGCGTTGCGGGTGGCCATGCCCTTCACGTCGGGGGCGAACTCCGGCAGAGCCTCCTCCCAGCCGGCGGGCAGTTCGCCTTTCATGCGGCGCTCCAGTTCAGCGCCCAATTCCGGATATTGGCGGCAGTAAGCCTCGAACCTGTCCCGCCATTCCGCTTCCTGCGCTTCGCCCCGCTTGGCGAAGCCCCGATAGAAAGCCAGCACCTCATCCGGAATGTAATAATACGGCTCCTGGGGCCAGCCGAGCTTCTCTTTCGCCCCGCGCAGCTCCGCCTCGCCCGGCGGCTCGCCGTGGGCCGCGGCGGTATCTTGCCGGGTCGGCAGGCCGTAGCCGATGTGCGTGCGCACGGCGATCAGCGAGGGGCGGGGGTCGGCTTTGGCGACCTGCAGGGCGGCGTCGATCGCCTCGACATCGTTGCCATCCTCGACCACCTGTGTGTGCCAGCCGTAAGCAGCGAAGCGAGCCACCCGGTCCTCGGTGAAGGCGAGATCGGTCGAGCCATCGATGGAGATGTGGTTGTCGTCGTACAGGTACACGATGCGCCCCAGGCCGAGGTGTCCGGCCAGCGAGGCTGCTTCAGAAGCGACGCCCTCCATCAGGTCGCCGTCGGTCACGATAGCGTAGATATAGTGGTCGATCAGGGGGAAACCCGGGCGGTTGAAATGGGCGGCAAGGTGCTCGGCGGCGATCGCCATGCCCACCCCGTTAGCGAACCCCTGTCCCAGCGGGCCGGTCGTGGCTTCGACGCCCGGGGTCAGACCGTACTCCGGGTGCCCCGGAGTGATGCTGTCCCACTGGCGGAAGTTCATGATCTCCTCCAGGGAGAGGTCGTAACCGGTGAGGTGCAGCAGGCTGTAGAGCAGCATCGAACCGTGCCCCCCGGAGAGGATGAACCGGTCGCGGTTGGCCCAGGCCGGGTTGCGCGGGTTGAAGCGCATGTGCCGGGTCCATAGGGTGTAGGCCATGGCCGCGGCGCCCATCGGCAGCCCGGGATGGCCGGAATTCGCTTTCTGCACGGCGTCCGCCGAGAGAAAACGCAGGGTATTGATCGCTTTTTCTTGCAGTTGATTAGACATTTATCTCTCCCTTGAATTGCCGCCCGTTGCTGAATATTGACAGGCAAAATCGTTGATCTGGCCTGGCATTTCTGCCGCTTATCGGGGTCAAGACCACCGGCTTTGGTTGTCAAAATTCATGGAAGCGGTTCGGCAGTTTTAATGATGTCAATTCAAATCTGGCGGTAGCGCCTCGTTGGGTGAGGGCACAAGGGTTATTGTACCAGCACGGGCGCGGGGTTGAGAACGGATTGCTGAAACCGGATTCGGGGAACGGATTGAACGGATTGGACAACGGATGGCTGACAACGGATGGCGATCACCCGAAACCATAAACCCCGCCGTGTTCCGATGGGGCCCACCACGGAAGCGTAGGGGCACGGTGGGCCCGTAAACCACCCGAAACCGTAAACCCTCACGCCGTGCCCCCACTTCATCCGGCACTCCCTCACAACTTGGGAAACGTGATCCTTCGCGGACCGTGCACCGCGGGCGCGTAGCGCAAGATGCCAATCTTGCGTCCCCCGCCGCCACCGGGCAAGGGAACGGCAAGTGGCGCGGGGTTGAGAACGGATTGCTGAAACCGGATTCGGGGAACGGATTGAACGGATTGGACAACGGATGGCTGACAACGGATGGCGATCACGCGAAACCGTAACCCCCGCCGTATCCCGATAGTGCCCACCGCGGGCGCGTAGGGGCACGGCGGGCCCGTAAACCACCCGAAACCGGAAACCCTCACGCCGTGCCCCACTTTATCCGGCACACCCTCACAACCCGGGAAACGGGATCCTTCGCGGACCGTGCACTGCGGACGCGTAGCGCAAGATGCCAATCTTGCGTCCGCCGCGGCCACCGGGCAAGGGTGACCAAAATACGGTCGCATGGCAACTCGCCCTACAATCCCGGCGCGGTGTGGGTCTGGGTTTGCCGGGTTCTCATTTCGAAATTCGCAATCCGAAATTCGCTTTATTGAATCCCCCCATTCCCCAATCGCCTCACCATCCTTCTCGCCTCTTCTGTGAGCTGCGCCAGCCTGCCTTTCAGCGAATCCCGCGAGCTTCCCTTGATCTGCTGGTAGTACGGGTCCTCCTCTTCCACCCGCAGCCCATCTTCATACGCCAGGCGCAGCAAGGGCGCCCAGGGATAGCCATGCCGCCGCAGGCCTGAGATGGCCGTATCGCTGAAGGCGGAGGGGTACGTCTGCTGCTCAAACATCTCTGGCTGTTGTCCCAGCGCCAGTTCCACCAACGCAGCCTTCACCAACAGCCGCTGCGCCTTCGCCCGCTCGGCTCGCAGGGAAGCCGACTGGCGGCGCCGGATGACTTCAGCCTGGCGCTCCCGGATCTCCCGGAACTTCTGCCTGAACCCCTGTTCCGCCTCGTGGATCGCTCCGGGGCTTAAGGCTGCGGGCTCCCGATCGCTCAGTATGGATTTCAACTCCCCCAGGGTCTCGACCGCCCGGATCCCTTCCCCATCGCCGGCATACCAGGCTCGCAGTTCCAGGCCGCCTTCAGCCTCCGCAAAGCGCTCCAACCCGTCCGTCTGGTCCCAATCCGGTTCGGGTACGGCTTCCAGCAGTTCAGCCAGCAGCGGGCTGCCGTAGCTCAGGAACTGCACTGTGCCCGGGTGCTCGTCGAAGCAGGCGGGCGAAAAAGTCACGGGGAGTTCTTTCCCCTCATGGCAGAGCAGGTAGGCGTCCCGGATCTCGGGGTGGGGCCTGAATAAATGCCCCGTCATCGCCGACCGGGTCAGCAGCGCTTCCAGGTCTTCCAGGGTCACCGGTGACAGCTCCCCGGCAGACGGATCGCCAGTCTGGGCGAACAGATCCAGGTTAAGGGATTCCATTTTCCGGTTCTGGATGCGCTGCTTGAGAGAGGCGATCTCCCGCTCCAACTCTGCCCAGCGCTCCTTTTGGGGGAGCATGGCCAGGCGCCGGGTGGTCTCCTCGACCGCGGCCAGGATCGGCTGCAGGTCGCCCACCACCACCTCGAACCAATCGATGCGGTCGGCCAGGCGTTGGTAGATCACATCCTCGATCGTATCTTTGTAGAAATAGTTCCTGATCCAGACCTCATCGTACTTCTGCCCGATGCGGTCGATGCGGCCGATGCGCTGCTCGACCCGCATCGGGTTCCAGGGCATATCGTAGTTGATCAATACGCCACAGGTCTGCAGGTTCAAACCTTCCGAAGCCGAATCGGTGCACAGCAGGATACGGATTTTCCCCTCTTTGAATTCCTGTTTCACCGCTTCTTTCGATTGCGGGACCCAGGCAATCCCGTTCCAGATTTCGCCGCCCCGCCCCGAATAGCAGGCGACTTCTGAGCCATAGACCGCCTGCAGTTCGTCTCGCAGGTAATCCATCGTATCGGTGTACTGCGTGAACAGCAGGACTTTCGAATGCGTCCTGAATATCTGGTTCAGCTCACCTTTTAGATACTCCAGCTTCGAGTCGGTCGCCAGGGGCTTGAGCTCGCGAATAAAATCACGCAGGTACGCCAGTTCCGCAGCGAAGCGGTTCATCGCCCGGCGGCGCTCACCACTGCCCCCCGGCTGTAGAACTTCCTCGGCGAAAACCGATTCGCTGACATCCAGGCTCAATTCTTCCTGTTCCAGGTCGTCATCGGTGAACGCTTCTTCGAGCCCAAGTTCGCCTTGCAGATACTTCAACCTGCGCTCCAGGCTGCAGCGCACGGCGTAGAAGCTGCTGGTAAGCCGCCGGCGATACACGGTCATCACGAATCCCAGGCCGCGCCGCTCGGCCTCATACCTGGCATAAAAATCGCTGATGTACTCCTCGATCCGGTGATACAGCGCCTCTTCTTCGGGCCGCATCCGGACCCGCCGGATTTTGGGGTCGCGGGTAGGCACCTTATCCTTGAGGATACCCTTACGCTGGTATTCTCGCAGCAGGTCGCGTGTATTGCGGAAGATAAAGCGGCGCAGCGGGGTGTGCCGGCGAGCCAGTTCCTTGACGCCTGACCTGGCTTTCTTTCCCAACTGTTTAATACCCTGGGTGCGCTGTCCCGGGCGGTCGATCAGCGCCTTCAGCGAGGCCCAGCGCACCGGTCCCAAGTCCGCTTCCACCTGCGCGACGAAGTTCTCATCCAGCTCGCCCCCGGTCTCGAGTTCATCGCGCAGCATATCGAAGACGAACTCCCAATCCACCTTTTCGAAATCCTTGCGCATTTCGGAAAAGTAATCCAGGAAGTTCTCTTCGTCCGCCCCCCATTTGCCCCCCAGTCCCAGCAATTGGAGCAAATCGTACACTTCCAGGGGGTGCACCTGCATCGGGGTGGCGGTCATCAGCAGCAGGCCGGTCACCTTCCCCGCCTCCTGCAGCTCATTCAGCAGCCCGAGCAGCCGGTTGGGGCGGTAAATGCGCTCTTTGAAATCCTTGCGCCGGGCGTGGTGAGCTTCATCCACCACCAGCAAATCCCAACCGGCAGCGTCCAGGAGCTGTTCACGGCGGTCGGCCCGCTTTGCCAGTTGGCTGCTCGCCAGCAGCAGGGGATAAGCCTCCCAGGGGTTGCCGCCCGGGTCCGGCAGGGGTTGGTCGTTCAGGTCCAGGTACCTGCTGCCGTCGTAGCGCGGGATGCTCAGATTGAACTTTTCGTACAGCTCTTCCTGCCACTGCTTGAGCACCGACTTGGGAGCCAGGATTAGACAGCGCTCTACCCGGCCGGACAGGACGAGCTGGCGGATGACCAGGCCCGCTTCGATGGTCTTGCCCAGCCCCACCTCGTCGCAGAACATGGCCCGCCGGGGATAATCAGCGATCACCTCGGCCGCCACGCGCATCTGGTGCGGCCAGGGCCGGATGGCCGCGGTGGCCGCGCCGAGCCCGCCGGCGTTGGGCAAATAGGGGGCGTCGCGGACATATTGGAACAGCAATTTGTCGACCGCCAACTGGCGCTCTGTGAAGGCGATCTCCTCCTCTTCCAATGGGTCGCGCTCGGGGGCCTGGTCTGGGCGGTACTGTAGGAGCTTCTGCCGTACTGCGGCGGGGATACCCAGCGCGATCCAGTCGCGGTCCTTGCCCTCCCACAGCCGCTCGAACCGGGCGACAACCTGGGGCAGGTAGGAAGCGCCCTCCCCCCAGGACAGGTACACGGAGAACTCCTCGTAATTCCGCTGCCAGGCTTTAGCCGTCTCGTTCACGCTTCCGCTGAAGGCAACCCGGTCCCCGTTGGCGTCGGTAAAAATCCCCGATTTGGGGTGGTAGTAATCCCGGGTCTGGTCGGCCGGGATGGGCAGGCCGCGCTCATCCCTGGGCAGCACCACCCGGATCTCCAGCGTGCCCTCGGCGACCATCCAGGCCAGGACTTCCAACCGCTTCCGCAGTAAGGCGTCCTCTGGATCGCTGAAACGCTCCATCAGGCGTTCCGATAGGCGGGTTTGCAGCTCGACCCCCTGTTCGATGGCTTCCACATCCTGGCGGTCGAGCTCCGCACCCACCAGCAGGCGCATGCGCCCGCCGTTGCGCACCAGCCGGGCCACCCCTTTGGCGGCCACCGCCAGCGCGGTGGAGCTGAAGTACCCCGCGCTGCGGTCGTACTGCACGCTGGCCGACAGCGCCGGGATGTAGAAGTCTGTCAGCGGGTTATCCGCCGGACTGTAGTAGATGCGGAAGGGGTAATCGCGGAGGGGGTTCATGTTTACCTCGCAATCTCGGGAATCGCGGCGCAAAGGTCAATACTGGCCCAGCAAACTCTAGCCAGATGCATTCCACGAGGTGGGAAGTGCGCGTTGATTACTCGATATCCTTTCCTATTCAACAACTCAACTGCGGGGATAAAATCTCGATCCGAGGAGACCAACACCGCGACGTTCCAGGCGTTCTCCCAAGCCAGGCCCAATAAATCGGTCACAATAGCCGTATCTACACCTTTTTCTATCGTACCTGCCATTGTTGAGCCACAATGAGGGCAAGGCTCGATCCTTTTATGGCAGCCTGGGCAAAAGGGAGGATTCTTCGGCTTGCGCTCCACCATAGAGACGTGGATGCCTGGAAAGTGGTCTAATGTATTCGTTGCCCAATCTTTTAGTCGTTTATCTTCCGGTTTGCGTGGATCGAAAGATAAATAGACTATCGTTCCTTCGAAGTTCAACGATGGTTCGATGAGCTTCTTAGATTGCTTTGTGATCCAAGGGGATATCTTATTCCAATCCACCCGAAAGGTCTTGCCGGCGACTTCTTCCAGGGAGAGTTGGAAGTTCCAAAAGTCTATGAAAATTCGCAGCTTCATTTTTACCCCCTGGCATTAAAGCATACGAGGAGCGTGATCACGCTCCTCGGGGTATTAATTGCGGATAACGGTTCCCCATCTATCCAGCGGACGATGGCGTTACCCGCGGGCTCTAATGTCTTTAATATACAGCAGGCCAGTTGTTCTGTCAAGAATAGTGCCGCCACTGCGCATTTCCTTTCCGATTCTCTGACATCAAAGCAATTGTTTGAAAAACTCAAAAGTGCCGCGGTCGTACTATCCGTGGACGACTCTTCCCACCAAACACGGGCTGTTCACACCGGAAGCACCATCAACCGGCACCAATCCGGCAATGTATTATGGAAATGGACAAAATCCTTCCCATAGATGAGCCCATGCTTTTCAAGGTTCTGAATGACAGACCAGACCGACTGCTGATCGAATGGCCCGTAAACTATCAAATGACCATCCTCCCCAACAGTAGTATCCACCTTGATTAAAGGACCGGTCCAAAGGGTAGAATAGGTGATTGGAACCTCAGAATCCTTCCGGATAATAATGCAAATTCCATCAGGCAGCCGGACACCCTGATATCGTAAATTGCTCTCCTGAATGTCCTTTTTCCTTTTTTCGTACTCCGTTTTATACGGCTGATAAAGCTTCTCCCGGCGTTTCTCTATAAGGATCCATTTACCGCGATCATCCTGATAGTAACAATGGTCGTACACCCGGCCGCCCCTCGATGCACGCCAGGGCTCGAACACTGCCGAAATTTCCTGGTAAGCCTGGTTCAGGCTAATGATCTCTTTCTCTGATAGCGCCGGAATTTCACAGCGGCATTGTTCGAGCTCTTTACTGATGTTGCCCGAATCGTGCAATTTATAGGTGATGTTCAAGTCTTCCAACAATCTCGCCCGGACAAAGCAACATTGGCGAGAAATTGATTCTTGCACTTCCAGATGTGGTATCAATTTTGGAGTAATATCTCCATCCGGTTTCACTGAAAACAACACTTCGGTTCCGGCAGGTAAAAATGTTACAGTATTGGATTTTATAACGGCCATCTTCCTTGCCATCCTTAGCTTCGTTGTTTCTCAAATCTCCCGGTTTTCCATGACCACGGTTATGTCTACCCTTCGAGCGGGTATCGCTCTTTCAGGATTGCCATGAGTCTCTCCTCAGCCTCATAACCTTTCTCCGTGTTCTCATAAGCCACTGCAGTCAGGATCTCGATCACTGCCAGATCATTTTGCGCGATTTCCCAGCACTGCTGTGCGAAGTACTCTTGCCAATGGCACTTTATTGCATCCAGACCGGGGTCACTTCCTTGTAGAAGTATCAAGTATTCTACCGGACAGCCTCGAAAGCGATAGTAAGCGGCAATATGATCATGGGCATCCTGCAAAACCCGGTGGTCAAAACCCTTCCGTTTTCGCAATCGTTTTGTTAATTCGGTTTCAACTCCCACCGGGCGCGCGGCTTGAAGATAACGATTGAGAGCTTCATCATACAGCTTCCCCACCGTGAACATATAGACATCGTGCTGTACCTGCATCAACGTCTTGTTCTCATCTCCGGGAAACCGCGCGCCTATGATCATAGATTTACATGTCTCCTTCCTCGTCCTCCCCGTCTTCGCCTTCTGCCCACATCTCCATCTGCACGCCCTCGGGCATCTCTGGCTCCTCCTCCGCCGGCGCTTGCAGGTCCTCGAAATAGGCCAGGCGCATATTCTCCAGCACCTCCGCTTCCGGGCGCAGGAACTTGCCCTTGATCCGGTTGCGCGGGATGGCGTTGATCATCGCCTGCAGCACCGCCTTGAACGTACTGTCCCGCTTCAAGCCCGAGCGCTGCAGGAAGAGGTCGCACGCCCCCGGCCCGTCCTCGGCGTACACCATCATCGCCGTGTGGGCCGCGTCCACCCAGGAGGCGAACGCGGTCAGGTCGTCGTCCACCATCCCCTTTTTGCGTCGTTCGGACGGGGTTTGTAGGACGATGAACCCGCCTTTCTTGGTTGCCAGCCGCTTCTGTCTCAGCAGCTCGTCCAGCTCCACGCCCAGGGCCAATGCCAGCTTCCGCCCCTCGTCGTAGGGGAACTCGACCGCTTTAAAGGCGTCCCAGGCCATCAGATACCAGTCCGTTGCCGGGTCGAACGACACCTCGCGCCCCTGCAGCAGCCCTTGCTTGCGCAGGCGCACCACTTCTTCGCGGGCCAGGTTCAGGGCCGCCTCCGGGCGCAGCGGCCTGGGCTGCCCGGTTTTGGCGTCGATCTCGCTGGTCAGCACCGGCCAGTGCGCCGACAAAATGCTCAGCGCCGGCCCGAAGGTGGACAGATACAGGTCCACCCCGTGGATGCCCTGGGCGGCGAACCCGGCCGCCTTCTCCCGCGCCGCCCGGCGCACCTCCTCCTTGATGTCGTCCCACCACACCGTATGCCCCTCTTCCGGGGGTGCGGGCCGCTTGCGGCATACCAGCAGGATGGTGGACGAAGCCGCGTTCTTCTTCGCCTGGTGCAGGCTGTGCTCGCTCTCGGTGTGCACCGGCCAGGAGGCTTTGATCACGAACCCCGCCCCGATCAACGCCGAGGCCAGCGTGTCCCAGGCTTCCACCCGTTTATGGGTGAACATTACGGTCAGAACGCCATCATCGCGCAGCACGCGGTGCATCTCTTTGAAGGCGGTGGCCATCTTGCGCTCGTAATCCCGCTCGGCCAGCTCGTTCTTCTTCTTGCCCATCCCCTCGAAGCGGGCCGGGTTGGCGACCGCCTCATCGTCCTTGTTGGTCAGCTCATCGGTGAAGAACTCGGGGAACAGGTGCCCCACGCTGCGCTTGAGCCAGACGTAGAAGAAATCCGCCAGCTCGGCGTACTG
>CAYMLG010000042.1:0-48593 GCA_964391195.1 uncultured Anaerolineaceae bacterium
TCCGTTGTCAGCAATCCGTTCAATCCGCTCCCCGAGCAACCGAAGGTTGCCATCCGTTGTCAGCAATCCGTTCAATCCGCTCCCCGAGCAACCGAAGGCTGCCATCCGTTTTCAGCCATCCGTGAAATCCGTGACAAAATCCGTTGTCAGCAATCCGTGAAATCCGTGACAAAAATCCGTTATCAGCAATCCGTGAAATCCGTGACAAAAATCCGTTGTCAGCAATCCGTGAAATCCGTGACAAAAATCAGTTGTCCCCGCTGTCCTTGACCCGCCTTTCTTAATCGGATATAATATGTCCAATTAAGGGGGTTTTAAGAGTCCTCCCGCGCGCTCGCGCGGGACTTGACGCCCAAATCGTGTAAAGACAGGAGGGACATTATGCACGAAGATCGGGAAGATATGCCTGATTTTCCGGAACGCGAGGCTCGAAATGAGGTCACCGGCGAGGTGCAAGACCCCTATGAAAGCAGTGACCCGGTGGGCGTTTACGACCGCCCCGAAACCGCCGATTCGGGTATGCCCAGCCTGGGCGCCATCTTAATCGGCCTGGTTGTGGTGCTGATCGTGGCGTTCTTGCTCATCCAGTTCGTGTTCTGATCCGCTCGACCGGTACAGACGGGGGAAAGGAGTTTCCGTGATACCTTCCGGGAATGTGATCGTGATCGGTGAGGGGGGTTTACGCGGCTCAATCGACACCACCACTCAGTCCCTGGATCAGGAAGACCAGGTGCTGGTGCGCATGGATAACGGGCAGCAGGTGCTGGTTCCGGTAGATCTGCTGAACTGGCAGACCGACGGCACCTACTATCTGCCGTTGAGCCTGGAGCAGCTTGAGGCACAACAGGCCGAACGAAGTACGACAACCTACATGGTGATCCCGGTCATCGCCGAGGAACTGCACGTGAAGAAGCGGCAGTACAAGTCTGGCGGGGTCCGTATATCGAAACGCGTCCGCGAACGCGAGGAAATCGTCGATGAGCCCGGTTACCAGGAGCGGGTCGAAGTTGACCGCGTGCGGGTGAACGAATTCATCGACGCTCCGGCTCAAGTTCGCTACGAGGGCGATACGATGGTCGTGCCGCTGATGGAAGAAGTGTACGTGGTCGAAAAACGGCTGCTGTTGAAGGAAGAGGTACGGATTACCAAGTATCGCGAAGAAGTCCGCCGGCCCCAGAAAGTGTCGCTGCGGACTGAAGAAGTCCAGATCGAGGAAATCGATCCGGACGAATTAAACCAAGAGGAGATCTAGCATGGCCAAAACCGTTATAGGTTTATACGATAATTTCGAGGATGCGCGCAGGGCAATCGAGGATTTGACCGACTCCGGGTTCGCGCGGGAGGACATCAGCATGGTGGCCTCGGATGCGCGCGGCGAATACAAGAACCAGATGGACGAAGGCGAAGACAGCGTCGCCGGTGGCGCGGCGACCGGAGCCGGGATCGGCGCGGTGCTTGGCGGCCTGGGTGGGCTGCTGGTGGGGCTCGGCGCCCTCGCCATTCCGGGGATCGGCCCGGTGATCGCCGCCGGACCGTTGGTATCCGCCCTTGCCGGCGCGGGGATCGGCGCCGCGGCCGGCGGCCTGATCGGCGCCCTGGTGGATCTGGGCATCCCCGAGCAGGAGGCCGGATATTACGCAGAAGGTGTCCGCCGCGGCGGCACCCTGGTCACCCTGAAAACTTCAGACGAGCTGGCCAACAAAGCGGCCGATATCATGAACCGCCACAACCCCGTGGACGTCGAACGACGCTCCTCCTATTGGCGCGAGCATGAAGGCTGGACCGGTTATGACCGCGAAGCCGAGCCCTACACCCCCGAAAACGTGGACCTGGACCAGCAGCGATACTCCGCCTGGGAGCAGCGCGATCTGGAGACGGAGCATACGGGCATGACAGATATGCCGGAGCGCAGATCTGAAGATCACGACACAATGGAAGTCATCGAAGAGGAGATGGAAGTGGGCAAGCGCTCCGAAATCTCCGACCGGGTCCGCGTCCACTCTCACGTGACAGAGCACCCGGTGGAGGAGACGGTGAACCTGCGCAAGGAGAGCATCGATGTCGAGCGCAGGCCGGTGGACCGCCCGGCTACCGATAAGGACCTCGATTCCTTCCAGGACGAAACCTTTGAGGTGACCGCGACCTCCGAAGAACCGGTGGTCGAGAAACGCGCCCGGGTGGTCGAAGAGATCGAGGTGCACAAAAATGTGGAGGAAGAGCAGCACACGGTGAGCGATACCGTCCGCCGCAAGGATGTGGAAATCGAGCACCCGGACCGGGATTACGAGCGGAATATGGACCAGCTAAACGAGTACGAGCCCCTGTTCCGCCAGCACTACACCAGCAACTTCAGCGGCACCGATTACTCCTATGACGATTACATGGTGGCTTATACCTACGGCTACGATCTGGCAAACAGCGATCGCTACAGCGATTACCGTTGGGAGGATCTGGAGCCGGAAGCCCGCCAGAACTGGGAGCGTTACAACCAGGATTCAGCCTGGGAAGACTTCAAAGACGCCGTCCGCCAGGGCTGGGAATCGGTGAAGCGCACCTTCTGATGACCCGGTGAACGGTCTGTCTCTGCCGGTATAGAAAAGGGAGGAGCCCATCTTCGGGATGGGCTCCTTTGGTTCCAGGGGGGGAAGGCGGTTCACGGCTCCGGCTTGTCTTGATCGTCCGCTTTTTCGTCCCGCACCTCTCGCCTCAGCGCGGCCAGGTCGCGGCCCATTGCTGCCAATCCGGCAAAGATGGCGACGCCGATGATCAGCAGGGCCACCGGGTTGGTCCGCCAGGAGGGGTTGGTCATCCCGAAAAAGACGGCCAGAAATATAGTGATCGCGCCGAACATCATCATCGGCCTGATCATCCGGGGAGAGTTCATGTCATCCTCCTTACGCTATCGCTCCCTTTCATTATATCCGAGGACCGGTTAACAGTTGTTTACAATCCCTTGACCCAGGCTTAACCCCTTCGCCTCTCCCCATAGGCCAAACGATGCTATCATCCAGAAGGCCATCTTGTGAAAACCAACATCAACAGCCCGCGGGAAGGCGGGCCCAAAAAACGATACGATGGGAAAAGGTTCAGTATGAAGAAAGGATGGACCACCTGGTTTGCGGCTGCGCTGATCCTGGCCTTGCTGCTGGCCCTGCTGTTAGCAGCCTGCCGCCGGCCGCCGGATGGAAATGCGCCCCCGGGGAACAACACGCCCCCTGAGGGCGAGGACTTGCCGGGAGGGGAGCCGGGGCAGCTCCCCCAGGTCCGCCCGGAATTGCTCTCCGGCAATATCATCGTAGCCGGCAGTTCCACAGTCTACCCCCTGGCCGAAGAACTGGTGCTCAACTTCAAAGATGAGGGCTTTCCCGGCGACATCACCGTGGCCAGCATCGGCTCGGGGGCCGGGTTCGAGCGCTTTTGCGTGACCGGCGAGATCGACATCGCCGCGGCCAGCCGGCCGGTGGAGGAGACGGAGATCGAAGCCTGCCGGGCGATCGGCCGTACGCCGGTGGAGTTCCGCATTGGCACCGATGCCCTGGCCGTCGTCGTCGACCGGGACAACCAATTCGTCGACAACCTCACCCTGGAGCAGCTCGCCCTGGCCTTCACCACCGCCCGCACCTGGGCCGATCTCGATCCATCCTGGCCGGATGAGCCCATCGAGCGCTTCAGCCCCGGCACCGACTCCGGCACCTTCGACTACTTCGTTGAAAAGGTCCTGGGAGGCGAGGTCGCCCCGATATTGAACGCCGCCAACCTCCAACAGAGCGAGGACGATAACGTCCTCGTCCAGGGTGTGGCGGGCAGCCCATACGGCATCGGCTACTTCGGCTATGCCTTTTACGAGGAAAACCTGAGGACCGTGCGGGCTGTGCCGGTGGAGGGGGTGGAGCCCAGCGCCGGGACGACCGAAAGCGGGGAGTACCCGCTCGCCCGCCCGCTGTACTTTTATTCCGACCCGCACATCATGCAGGCCAAGCCGCAAGTGGCCGGGTTCATCAATTACACCCTCTCCTACGTGCACTACTTCATCGACGAAGCAGGCTATTTCGCCGCCAGCCAGGAGATGCTGGATGCCTCCAAACAGCGCTGGTTGGACGTGATGTACAAACAAGCCTCCGAAGACAGAATCTCATGAACGCAGTACAAGTCACACCGACCGAACAGGTGGATCTACGGCGCAAGCGCCGGCCCGGCGAAGCTCTCATTCAGGGCTTTCTGTTCCTGTGCGGCGCTTTTTCCATCCTCACCACCGTGGGCATCGTCTATGTGCTCGGCCGGGAGGCCATGTTGTTCTTCACCGGCGACCTGGCCCGCCTGGTCGAGTTCTTCACCGGCACGCGCTGGCAGCCGCAGATCGGCCGCTTCGGCGTCTTGCCCCTGTTGAACGCCACGCTGATGACCAGCACCATCGCCATGCTGATCGCCATCCCCCTGGGGATCGGCGTCGCCATTTACCTCAGCGAATACGCCTCTCCCCGTGCGCGCAACCTGCTCAAGCCCATCCTAGAAGTGCTGGCCGGCGTCCCTACCATCGTTTACGGCTACTTCGCCCTGTCCTTCATGACCCCCCTGCTGCGGGCCATCTTCGGCCAGAACATCGTCCAGATCTACAACACCGCCTCGGCCGGGATCGTGATGGGCATCCTCATCCTGCCCCTGATCAGTTCGATGAGCGAAGACGCCCTCAGCGCCGTCCCCCACGCCCTGCGGGAGGCCGCCTACGGCCTGGGAGCGACTAAGCTGGAGACCGCGGTGCGGGTGGTGCTCCCGGCCGCCATCTCCGGCATCGCCGCGGCTGTCATCCTCGGCATCTCCCGCGCCATCGGCGAGACGATGATCGTCGCCCTGGCTGCCGGGGCCGGGCCCAACCTCACCTTCAATCCCTTCGAAGCGGCGGAGACGATGACCGGGTACATCGTCCGCATCAGCGGCGGCGATATCAGCTACAACTCGATCGACTACAACTCCATTTTCGCCGTCGGCCTGCTGCTCTTCCTGATCACCCTGCTGCTGAACATCATCAGCCAGCGGGTGGTGCGCCGCTTCCGGGAGGTGTACGATTGAGCGCCATTGCTGACCAGACCCAAAGCCGCCCGCCGGGGGAGCAGGGGGGCGAGTACCTCGGCAACCTCACCCGCCGCCACCGCATTGGCCGTTTCTGGCGCATCATCTTCCAGGCCTCCACCATCACCGGCGTTGTCGTGCTCTCCGCCCTGCTGCTCACGGTGATCAACCAGGCTTTCGGCTTGGTGGCGATCCAGAACGACGTCGATCCAGATTCCCTGTCCACCAGCGGGGTGCCCTTCGAGGAACTGTCCAAAGACGAGCTGGTGCGCATCCTGCGCGAAAACATCACCCCCGGGCTGTTCCGCCGCTTTGAACGGGACCTTCCCTTCGAGCAGCGCTCGGAAGAGGACGTGCGGCGCCTGGTGGTGGACCGGGTGCTGGACCCCTCGGTGGTGGAGACCTGGACCCTGTTCGAATCCCTTTTCAACCGGGGGGAGATCGCCGCCCGGGTGGCAAACGAATACCCCGGGGCCGAGCTGATCTTCCGCAGTTGGCTCAACCCGGACTTCATTACTTCCCCACAGCAGAGCGACCCGTTCGACGCCGGGGTGCGCACCGCCATCCTCGGCTCGCTGTGGACCATCGCCATCACCATCCTGGTATCCTTCCCGCTGGGGGTGGGAGCGGCCATCTACCTGGAAGAATACGCCAGCCACGACCGCTGGTACAACCGCCTGATCCAGACCAATATCAACAACCTGGCGGGCGTCCCCTCGATCATCTACGGCATGCTTGGCCTGGCGATCTTCGTCCGCAGCCTGGAGGCCTTCACCAGCGGCGCGGCCTTCGGCGCCGTTGATCCGACCACCGCCAACGGGCGGACCATCCTTTCCGCCGGGCTGACCCTGGCGCTGCTGGTGCTGCCCCTGATCATCATCAACGGGCAGGAGGCCATCCGCGCCGTGCCCAACTCGCTGCGCCAGGCCAGCTACGGCCTGGGCGCCACCAAATGGCAGACCATCTGGTCGCACGTGCTGCCCAACGCCATCCCCGGGATCCTTACCGGGACCATCCTGGCCGTGTCGCGCGCCATCGGCGAGACCGCCCCGCTGGTGGTGATCGGCGCCGCCACCCTGGTCACCTTCGACCCCAGCGGTCCTTTCTCGCGTTTCACCGTGCTCCCCATTCAGATCTATCAATGGACAGCGCGCCCTCAAGATGAATTCCGCAACCTGGCGGCAGCGGCCATCCTCGTCCTCCTGGTGCTGCTGCTCAGTTTGAACGCCGGGGCTATCCTGCTCCGCAACCGATTCAGCAGGAGATGAGCATGAGCATAGACGCCCAACGCCGCGAAACTTCAGCCAGGCACTACCCGTCACCGCCTTCTCCGGCGCCCGAGCCGGGCTTTGCTGGCCAGAGCGCGATCGAGGCCATCGATCTCAACATCTACTACGGGAACTTCCGCGCCATCAAAGACGCCAACCTCAAAATCGCCCCGCAGAAGATCACCGCCATCATCGGCCCTTCAGGATCCGGCAAAAGCACCATGCTGCGCGCCTTCAACCGTATGAACGAACTGGTCCCCTCCGCGCATGCCACCGGCCAGGTGCTGTTCAAAGGCCAGAATATCTACGCCCCCGATGTCGACCCGGTGGAAGTGCGGCGGCGCATTGGCATGGTGTTCCAGCGCCCCAACCCCTTCCCCAAGAGCATCTATGAGAACGTCGCCTGGGGAGCCAGGATCAACGGCTTCAAGGGCGATATGGATGCCCTGGTGGAGCAGAGCCTGCGCGGCGCCGCTCTGTGGGACGACGTCAAGGACAAGCTGGATCAGAGCGGGCTGTCTCTATCGGGCGGGCAGCAGCAGCGGTTGTGCATCGCCCGCACCATCGCCGTCAAGCCGGAGATTATCCTCATGGATGAGCCGGCTTCGGCTCTCGACCCGATTTCTACTTTAAAGATCGAAGAACTGATGCGCTCCCTGGCCAGGGATTACACCATCATCGTTGTCACCCACAACATGCAGCAGGCCGCCCGCGTCTCGGATTACACCGCATTTTTCACGATGAGCGAAGAACGGGCCGGGATCATGGTAGAATATGGCCCCACAAATGAAATCTTCACGAATCCAAAGGATCGTCGAACTGAAGATTACATAACAGGGCGGTTTGGATAACGATAGTGGGAGATTCATATGTCTACCTCACCTAGAGAAACGTTCGACCGGCGCAAGAAAGAGCTGTTGGACGAGGTGCTCGTCCTGGCCAGCATGGTGGAAGAATCGGTGCTGGAATCGGTCGCCGCGCTGCGCAAGCGAGATCTAAAGACCTCCGAGCGCATCCTGAAGGCGGACGAGAAGATCAACCAGAAGCGCTACGCCAACGAGGCGGAAGCGCTGATCCTGATGGCCACCCAGCAGCCCATGGCTCGCGATCTGCGCTTTTTGGCCGCCATCCTCGAGATCAACACCGAGCTCGAGCGCATGGGCGACTACGCCAAGGGCATCTCGCGCGTGAATCTGATGCTCGGCGAGGGCGATGTGAACATCCCCGGGGCCGAGCTGCAGCTCATGGCCGAGCAGGGATTGAGCATGCTGCGCCGCGCCCTGGATTCTTTCATCAACGAAGACGCCGAGACCGCCCGGGCCATCCCCAAAGAGGATGACGAGATCGATAATCTCTACAACCGCATCTATCACGAATCGATTTCGGAGGTCATCCGCGACCCATCCAAGGTCGATCAGGCCAACTACATCACCTGGGCGGCGCACAACCTGGAGCGCCTGGCCGACCGGGTGACCAATATCTGCGAGCGAATCATCTTCGTCATCACCGGTTCCATGCGCGAGCTCGACCGCTCCGACGACGAGTCCATCTTCTACAAACAGAACTGAATCAACCGAAGCTCAATTTGAAAAGAAGAGATTGGGGGGTATGGACTGGCGTCCGCCCGCCCCTATCCCCCCAATCTATATATTCTTGAGAGTGCTACAGCCAGCGTGGCAGGCTCAATTGTGGCTGTAAAGAAACCGCAGTTAAATAATCCCCTTAGGTGATAAACTGAGGACGAATATCAGTTGCGAACCGGCCGGGAAGGCATTACACTTAACCTGCTGGTTTCCGACCATAAACAGAGAGGTATGAATGAAAGCCATCAAAATCATCGCTTACATCGCCGCGGGAATCCTGATCTTCTTCGGTGTGCTGTTCATCTGGGCTGCTTTCGGGGAAACATTCAACCCCGGCTGGCTGATCACCGGGCTGGTCACCGTCTTCATCGGCTTCGGCCTGATCTTCGGCGGCTACCTGATCGGGCGCCGGGCAGCGGCAGCCGAAGCGCAGAGCAACGTCACCCTGAACATCGACCTGCCTGCCAATGTGAACCTCGACACGCTGAAATGCCAGTCCTGCGGCGGCGCGCTGACCACCGACAACATCAAGATGGTCGCCGGCGCTCCGGTGGTCACCTGCCCTTACTGCCACACCACTTACCAGTTAACTGAAGAACCTAAGTGGTAGAAAAAAAGAATTGATGTTTTGTGTGGGCCGTAAAGCCCACACAAAACATCAACCATCCGGTGAGAATCAGCTCACCGAAGAATCCAAATGATGAAGTTGTGTGCACGCATCGTCAACCTTAACGAATTGTAGTTTTGGTGTAGGCGGGTTCACTGCCCACACGAAAACTACAATCATTACTGATCCTATGTGCCTGCACACGGTAAAAATCTAACGGGGAACGGTTGATAGTTAAGGAGAATGCAGAATGAAGCCAACCCCGCTTCAAAACAGACAAAGACTCAAAAACATCCTGATCGCCGCCACGGCACTGCTGTTCGTATCGGCTATCCTGCTTGCCACCTGGGAAATACCCCCGGCCTCGGCCCAGGGGTATTTCTTCAACCTGGTGGAGGAGACCGTCCACGTCTACTGGAATGAAGACGGCACATCTTCCCTCGAATATACCTTCGTCTTCCAGAACGACGTCGGCGGCGGCCCGATCGAATTCGTGGATGTGGGGATGCCCAACGCATCTTTCCAGGATAACACCATCAGCGCCGACATCGACGGGCAGCCGGTGGCCTACGTCTCCCGCGGCGAGTTCCAGGGCGATGGCCCGGGGGTCGCTGTGGCTCTGGGAGAGCGCGCCATCCCGCCCGGCGGCAGCGGGACCGTCAACCTGGACGTGGGCGTGGTCAACGAGGTGCTGTACGAGGATCCGGGTGATGATGAATACGCCAGCGCCGTCTTCTCGCCCGCCTACTTCGACCCCGATATCCTGAGCGGGCCGACCCTGCTCACCGTGGTCTTCCACCTGCCGCCCGGCGTCCAGCCGGACGAGCCCCGCTGGCACGAGTCACCCTCTGGTTTCCCCGACCAGCCGGAGACCGCGCTGGACGGTGAAGGCCGGGTGATGTACACCTGGAGCGGTACGGTGGTGATGAACGAGGCTTACACCTTCGGCGCCTCCTTCCCACTCGCCTACGTGCCCGCAACCGCCATTGTGCAGCAACCTCCGGTTGACATCGGCGGCATTCTGTCCGGCGTTCTCTCGGTATGCCTGCCCATCGCCTTCATCGGCGGTATCTTCGCTTTCATCTTCGGCCTGGGCTACATCGCCGACCGGCAGAACAAGCTGAAGTATCTGCCGCCTAAAATCGCCATCGAAGGGCACGGCATCAAGCGCGGCCTGACCGCCATCGAAGCCGCCATCCTGATGGAACAGCCGTTGGACAAAGTGCTGACCATGATCCTGTTCGCGGTGATCAAAAAAGGCGCCGCGGAAGTGAAATCTCGCGAACCGCTTGAACTGGACATCACCGATCCCCTGCCGGAAAACCTGCACGAATACGAGAAAGAGTTCCTGGCCGCCTTCCAGGAACGGCACAAGGGCAGCCGCCGTAAAGCCATGCGCCAGATGATGGTCAACCTGGTGCAGGGCGTGGCACAGAAGATGAAAGGCTTCAGCCGCAAAGAGACCGTCGCCTATTACCGCGAGATCATCGACCGGGCCTGGTCCCAGGTGGAAGCGGCCGGCACCCCCGAAGTGAAGAGCCAGAAATACGACGAAGTGATGGAATGGACCATGCTTGACCGGAACTACGATGACCGCACGCGGGAAGTGTTCCGCGGCGGCCCGGTCTACGTCCCTGTCTGGTGGCCGCGCTACGATCCCGGCTTCCCTCGCGGTGGTGGCACAGTATCCGCCCCCACATCTGGCGAGGGGAGGCCCGGCGGCGGCGTCAGTATGCCCACCCTGCCCGGCTCCGATTTCGCCGGGTCGATCATCACCGGCGTCCAGACCTTCGCCAAAAACACGGTCGGCAGCATCACCGATTTCACCAGCAGCGTGACCCGCACCACCAACCCGGCACCGCCGCCCACCACCAGCCGCAGCAGCACGCGCAGCGGAGGTGGGGGTGGGGGCTGCGCCTGCGCCTGTGCCTGCGCTTGTGCCGGATGCGCCTGCGCCTGCGCCGGGGGTGGGCGCTAGCCGCCTCCAAAAGGAAAGGCAGCTATCATGTCACGATTGTTCGATTGGATGAGCCGGCGTTTGCGCCGCCAGGAGTCCGCCTCGCCGCCTTCCCCCGGCCTCTACCCCTACGTGTGGAGCCCGGAAGAAGGCCCGCTCCCCGCCCGCGAGAGCGCCCCCTTTAGCAGCTATTCCGGCGAACGCAGCCGGGTCCACCTGCGCGTGGACGATGACGGCCAGGGGCTGCTCCTGGTCAACGCCAGCCGCGTGATGCACCTGAACCCCACCGCGGTCCACATGGCCTATCTGTGGCTGGAGCGGGTCCCGGAAGATCAGGCGCTGCGCAGCCTGTGCGCCGCTTACCGGGTGAGCCTCGCCCAGGCCCGCCAGGATTACGAGCACACCGTCGAGCAGCTCGCCCAGCTCATCCGCCCCGACGGCGCCTGCCCCATCCACGAGCTGGACCTCGAGATCGCCCGGCCCTTCAGCGCCCGGCCTTCCGCCCCCTACCGCATGGACCTGGCCCTGACCTACCGCTGCAACAACGACTGCCCCCACTGCTACAACGCCCGCCCGCGCAGCTTCCCCGAGCTGAGCACCGAGCAGTGGAAGCAGGTCATCCGCCGGGTGTGGGAAGTGGGCATCCCGCACGTGGTCTTCACCGGCGGAGAGCCCACCCTGCGCCAGGACCTGCCCGAGCTGGTGCGCTTCGCCGAACAGACCGGGTTGATCACCGGGCTGAACACCAACGGGCGCCGCCTCAGCGACCCGAAATACCTGGCCTCCCTGGTGGACGCCGGGCTGGACCACGTGCAGATCACCCTGGAATCCCACGACGCCCACATCCACGATCTGATGGTGGCCTGCCGCGGCGCCTGGAAACAGACTGTGGCCGGGGTGCGCAACGCCCTGCAGACCCGCCTGTACGTGATGACCAACACCACCATGCTGCAGGCCAACAGCCCTTCCCTGGACCAAACCCTGTCCTTCCTCGCCCGCCTGGGCGTCCCTACGGTGGGGCTCAACGCGCTGATCTATTCCGGAGGCGGCCGCACCGTGGGCACCGGCCTCAAAGAGAACGAGCTCAGCCCCCTGCTCGACCTGGCCCAGAAGTTCACCCAAGACCACGGCCAGCGGCTCATCTGGTACACCCCCACCATGTACTGCCACTTCGACCCCATGCAGCTCGAACTGGGGGTCAAAGGCTGCACCGCCGCCCTGTACAATATGTGTGTAGAACCGGACGGCAGCGTCCTCCCCTGCCAGTCATACTACGAACCGGTGGGCAACCTGCTCACCTCGTCCTGGGACAGCATCTGGAACCACGACCTGTCCGTCTGGCTGCGCGAACGCCGCTATGTGCCCTCCGCCTGCCACGCCTGCAGCCTGCTCAGCGAGTGCGGCGGCGGGTGCCCGCTCACCTACGATATCCTCCAGCAACCCGTGCACAAGGATGAGAAATCATGCCGAGCCTAAAAGATAGAATCCAGCAGATATTCACCCCCACCGAGCCCCTGCCGGCCGGTGTGTACCATTACCAGGCTCCTCAAGACGATCCCCGCAACTTCCGCCTGCACCTGCGCATCGAACCAGACGGCAACGGCATCCTGATCGTCAACGCCTCCACCGTGCTGCACCTCAACCAGACCGCCGCCGAGTTCGCCTACCATTTCGTGAACGGCGATCCTGAAGACCTGGTCGCCTCCCGGATCACCAAACGCTACCGGGTCTCCGCTGCCCAGGCTCGCCAGGATTACAGCGACTTCCGCGAGCGGATCGAATCCCTGATCAACGCCCCTGACCTGGACCCGGTCACCTTCCTCGACTTCGAACGCCGGGACCCCTTCACCGGCGCCATAACCGCCCCCTACCGCCTGGACTGCGCCATCACCTACCAACTGGCAGATGGCAGCGACCCCATGGCCGCCCCCACCAGCCGGGTCAGCCGCGAGTTGGACACCGCCGAGTGGCAGGCGATCCTGGATAAGGCCTGGCAGGCCGGCATCCCGCACGTGGTCTTCACCGGCGGCGAGCCCACCCTGCGCCCCGACCTGGTGGACCTCATCCGCCAGGCCGAGCAGAACGGCCAGGTGGCCGGCCTGCTCACCGATGGCCTCAAGCTCGCCGACCCGGCTTACCTGGACCTGCTGCTGCAGACCGGCCTGGATCACCTCACCATCGTCTTGCAGACCGGGCTCGAGGACAGTTGGAAGGCCCTGGACAATGCCCTCGACGCCGATATTTTCGTCGCCGTTCATCTGACCCTGACCCCCGAGAACCAGGACCAAATGCCTGACCTGCTCGTGCGCCTGGACCAGATGGGCGTGAAGGGTATATCGCTCAGCGCCAGCGACCCGGCCCTGAACGAAACCCTCCAGGCCCTGCGCACCCAGGCCTCCGAACTGGGCCTGGATCTGGTGTGGAATCTGCCGGTGCCTTACTCCGCCCTCAACCCGGTGTCGCTGGAAACCACCACCGAGGAGGAGCCCGGCGCGCAAGAGCGCGGCGCCGGCCGCGCCTGGCTGTACGTTGAGCCGGATGGCGACGTGCTCCCCGCCCAGGGTGTGAACCGGGTGCTGGGCAATTTCTTGCGCGACCCCTGGGAGAAGATCTGGCTGGGGTAATGGCCGCCTCGCCCGTAGCCGGACCGGCCTGGCACGAACGCTACCGCCAGCAGGCCCGCTGGACGGCGGACCTGCGCCGCTTCCTGGGCGAGAAAGCCAGCCTGCCCCGCGCCCGCCGCGTGCTGGAGGTGGGCTCTGGCACGGGCGTAATCCTTGCCGGCCTTGTCCTCGGCAGTTCCGCGGCGGTGTTTGGCATCGACCTGGACCTGCCTTCCCTGCGCTTCTCCCGCAGCTTCGCCCCGGCGGCGCACCACGCCCAGGCCGGGGCGCACTTCCTCCCCTTCCCCGACGGCGCTTTCGACCTCACCTGCTGCCACTTCCTGCTGCTGTGGACCCCCGAGCCGGAGCAGGTGCTGCGCGAGATGCGGCGCGTCACCCGCCCCGGCGGCGCAGTGCTGGCCTTCGCCGAGCCGGACTACGGCGGGCGCATTGACTACCCCCCGGTCCTGGCCGAGCTTGGCCGCTGGCAGACCGGCGCCCTGGCGGACCGCGGCGCCGATCCCCTGCTCGGGCGCCGCCTGGCTGGGCTGCTCGCCGCAGCCGGGCTGCGCTCGGTCGAATCCGGTGTGCTGGGCGGGAACTGGACCGGCCTCCCCGACCGCCAGGCCTGGGAGATGGAGTGGGAAACGCTGGCCTCCGATTTAGCCGGGACCATCCCCGCCGCCCGCCTGGAAGAACTCCGCCGCCAGGACTGGCAGGCATGGCAGCAAGGCCAGCGCGTGCTCTACGTCCCCACCTTCTACGCCTGGGGGGTGCGGTGAACCGCCACCCCACCCCCGGCCTTCCACCACCGCCTTCCAGCCCCTCCGTCCACCAGCCAGCCCCTTCCGCCATCCACGTAGCGTATGATGCCAATCTTGCGCCTCCCGCTACCCTCCAACCCCTCCATCAACCAGCCAGCCCGCCCTGCCGTCCGTGAGGCTGAACCACAGAGTCCACAGAGAACACAGAGAAAGGCCGGTTTGGCCATGGAAAACGGCGGTCGAAACCGCAGCTACTAAGTATACGAAGTCCACCTGCGCGGGGTTGGAGTCCACGCTGGTGGACTTCGTGCCTCTCGTAGCCGCGACTTCAGTCGCCGCAGCCCCCGCCCTCCGTTGACAGCGTTCTCTGTGTACTCTGTGCTCTCTGTGGTGAAACTAAAGCCGTGTTAAATAAAAAAACCCGGCCCTTTCTCAAAGGCCGGGCCTTGATTGATCCCTATTCGACCGGCATCCCGATCTCGATCTGCCCGTCCACGACCCGCACCGGATAGGCGGGGATATCGACCACTGCCGGCAGCGAGAGCACCTGACCGGTGCGCACGTCGAACGTGGCGCCGTGTCGCGGACAGACGATCTCGTAGCCGCGCAGCTCCCCATCGCCCAGCGGCCCGTTGTCGTGTGTACACACATCGCTGATGGCGTAATATCCCCCGGCGATGTTGAAAACTACAATTGCCTCGTTATCGATTTCGATGAACAGCCGGTCGCCGTTTGGCAGTTCATCCACACTGGCAACCGGCACGAATTCTACTTTGTCTGCATCCAGTTCGCGATAGTTATACATCTCCGTACCCCCCTACTCCAGTAGGTCGTCGCTGGCTTCGCCCAGGCCATACACCCCGGCCTTCAGCACCTTGAGCGAAAGCAGCGCGCACTTCAGGCGCACCGGCCCGAGCTCCAGGCCCAGCATGTCCAGCAAGTCTTGTTTGGTCAGTTGGCGGACTTCATCCAGGCTTTTGCCCACGATCGACTCCACCAGCAGGTCGGCCGAGGCCTGGGAGATGGCGCAGCCCCGCCCGCTGAACGCCGCTTCGGTCACCCGCTCCTGCTCGTCCACCCGTAGATCGATGCGGATATGGTCCCCGCACAGAGGGTTATCGTCTGCAAAGGAAATGTCGTGCGGGTCCAGCTCGCCCCTGTACAACGGGTTTTTATAGCGATCGATGATCAGTTCGCGATACAGGTCATCCATGTTAGCTTCCAAACAGTTGTTTGACTTTATAGACCGCTTCAGCCAGCCGGTCGACTTCTTCTCGGGTGTTGTACAGGTAAAAGCTGGCCCTGGCCGTGGCGGGTAGGTGGAACTTCTCGTGCAGGGGCATGGCGCAGTGATGCCCGGCGCGGATGGCGATCCCGTAGGAGTCGAGCACCTGGGAGATATCGTGCGGATGGATGCCTTCCATATAGAAGGAGATCACCCCGCCCTTGTTCTCGGCCGGCGGACCGAACAACTCCACCCCGGGGATCTCCGCCATGCGTTCCATGGCGTACTCGGTCAGCATGTGCTCGTGGGCGGCGATGGCTTCCATGCCCAGCCCGCTCAGATAATCGACCGCCGCGTGCAGCCCCACCGCTTCGGCGATGGCCGGGGTCCCCGCCTCGAATTTGTAGGGCAGTTCGTTCGGGGTGAACGAGCGTAGCTGCACCCGCTTGATCATATCGCCCCCGCCCATGAAGGGCGGCATGGCTTCCAGCAGGTCCTTGCGCCCGTAGAGCACGCCGATGCCGGTTGGCCCGCACATCTTGTGGCCCGAGAAAGCCAGGAAATCGGCCCCCAGCGCCTGGACATCGACCCCGAAGTGCGGCACGGACTGCGCCGCGTCCACCAGGGTGATGGCCCCGGCGGCGTGGGCCTGGCGGATGATCTCGGCTGCCGGGTTGATCGTCCCCAGTACGTTCGACATCTGGCTGAAGGAGACCAGCTTCGGCCCCAGCTCCAGCAGGCCGCGGTAAGCTTCCAGGTCGAGCAGGCCGTGCTCAGTCACCGGGATGAACTCCAGGCGCAGCTCGCGTTCCGCCGCCAGCATCTGCCAGGGCACCAGGTTGGCGTGGTGTTCCATCTCGGTCAGGATCACCAGGTCGCCGTCTTTGAGGTTGGCCCGGCCCCAGGTGTAGGCCACCAGGTTGATCGCCTCGGTGGCGTTGCGGGTGAAGATGATCTGGCGCGGGGAGGGAGCGCCGATGAATTTGGCTATGCGCTCACGGGCCGCCTCGTACTTCGCCGTCGCCTCCTCCGCCAGCGTGTGAATCCCCCGGTGGATGTTGGCGTTCGAATTCCGGTAGAACTCGTCCATCGCCTCCATCACCACCCTGGGCTTCTGGCTGCTCGCCGTCGAATCCAGGTACACCAGGGGGACACCCGGCCGGACCTCCCGCGCGAGCACGGGGAAATCGGCCCGGACCCGGATGACATCATAGGTTGCTGTTTGTTTCGTTTGCGTGGAAACCATAACCCTTCTCCGCCCGCAGCTATGAAATATCTTCCTTCGCCGGGCGTGGTCGTGGGCGGCGGCGCTTGCGTAATGCCTTGCGCACGTTTTGCGACTCTTTCGGGTACCATAGGACGTGATCGGGCACCATCCAGCCGTCGGTCAAGTATACATTTTCCTGAAACTGCACCGCGATCATCTTCGGGTCAACCTGCACCACAGTTCCTTCCAGCCAGTCACGCACCCGCTCTCCGTCCCGGTCGTGATCGCAAAATACTTCGACCCGATCCCCAACGTCGTAGCTTTCATCACGGTTGGGGACCTCTGTAAAGTACAATCCTGGCAACTCGTCCTCCTAGCCTGGGAAGTGTTCCCAGCGGTTTTAAGATCATAAATTTTTTTATCATGGTAAACGCCAATAGCGAGCCGTGTTTAACCGCCTCGCCATGCGCCGAATTCCGGTTTTGGTTTGCCATCCCCCCAGCGCTATGGGCCTGGGCCGGATTACAAACAGGTCTTTTTATCCCATTTTTTCCTGGATTGCATCCTGGAACCGGGAGCGTACTCCCTCGAATGGGATCCGCTGCATAATGGGATCGAAAAAGCCTTCGACAATCAGCCGCTCCGCTTCATCGTAGGGGATTCCTCGACTCCGCAAGTAGAACACTTCGTCTGGATCAATTTTACCAACCGTTGCCCCGTGCGTACAGCGGACATCGTCGGCCAAAATTTCCAACCCCGGGATGGAATCGGCCCTCGCCTTGCGGCTGAGCACCAGATTGCGGTTTGCCTGATAGCCATCGGTTTTCTGAGCGCCGGGGGCGACGTAGATCATCCCTTGCCAGACAGAACGGCTCTCGTCCTTCAGCGCGCCTTTGAACAACAGGTCGCTGGTTGTGTCGGGCGCCAGGTGATTCTGCTGGGTGTCGTGGTCCAGGTGCTGATCGCCATCGGTGAAATAGAACCCCGACATCCTCCCCCAGGAACCCTGCCCGGCCAGATCCAGATCGGAGAAGTTCTTGGTCAGGTGGCTGCCAATGGCCCCAAAGATCCAGTCCAGCTTCCCATCCCGGTCGACTCGCGCTCGGGAGTGGGCAAAGTTCCACACGTGCTCGCCCCAGGATTGGAGCTCGACGAAGCGCAGGTTCGCCCCCGCGCCCACGTACAGCTCCACGATCCCGGCGTGCAGCGCCTGACCTCCGGTTTCGGTCGGCGATGCGGCTTCGTGGACGTAAGTCAGCGAAGCCCCGTCTTCCAGCCAGACCAGGATGTGCGAAAAGTAAGCCAGGTCGGCTCCCGGTCCCCAAAAGATGCTGTGCAGCGGCTCTTCCACCTGCACGCCGCGCGGCACGTAGACCAAGACGCCGTTCTGGGCCATGCTGGCGGCCAGGGCGGCGAACTTGCCTTCCGTGGGGCGCACGATCTGGTTCAGCCGTGAGGCCAGCAGATCGCCGTGCTGGCGCAGGGCAGTGCCCCAATCGGTGAAGATCACCCCTTGCTCGGCCAGCTCGGGGGCCAGTTCCACGGTCACCTTCAGCGGCTCGATGGAGATCTGCCCGCCGTGCTCCTTACCGGTCAGCGGCTTCAACAGTTCTTCCGAAGGCGCCGCCAGGCTGGTCAGATCTTCGGCAGCCGGCAAGCGGAAAGACCCGGCCCGCAGGCCGCGCAGGTCGGTGCGGCGCCAGGGTTCATCGGTATTGACAGGCATGGGCAGTTCCTGGAAGGCCGCCCAGGCCCCTTCGTAGTAATCGCGCACATCGGCGGGCGTTTCCCACTCGCCCGAAAGCACAGGGTTCATCTCCCGGGTGAACTGGAAATCCTTGGAGACCGTTCGCTCCGCCCGGCGCACGCGTTTCACAACTTGTCGTGTCGGCATGTCGTCTTTTCCTACCTTACCCAATCGAACCTTCCATCTGCAGTTGGATCAGCCGGTTCATCTCGATGGCGTACTCCATCGGCAGTTCCTTCACCAGCGGCTCGATGAAGCCGGAGACCACCATGGTGGCCGCCTCTTCCTCGCTCAGACCACGGCTCATCAAATAGAAGAGCTGCTCTTCACCTACCTTTGACACCGAGGCTTCGTGACCGATGGTCACATCCTGCTCGTCGATCTCAATGTAGGGGTAGGTGTCCGAGCGCGAAGCCTCATCTAACAGCAGCGCGTCGCACACCACGTTCGAGCGCACGTCCACCGCGTTCTTGTGCACCTTCAGCAGGCCGCGGTAGGAAGCCCGGCCGCCGTCCTTGCTGATCGACTTCGAGGTGATCTTGCTCGAAGTGTTGGGCGCTACGTGGATGACCTTGCCGCCCGTGTCCTGGTGCTGGCCTTTGCCGGCGAAAGCCATCGACAGGATTTCGCCGTGAGCCCGCTCGCCGATCAGGTAGCAGGAGGGGTATTTCATCGTCAGCTTGGAGCCCAGGTTGGCGTCCACCCATTCCATCGTCCCCCCTTCGTGGACGATCGCCCGCTGGGTCACCAGGTTATACATATTATTCGACCAGTTCTGGATGGTCGTATAGCGGAAGCGGGCGCCCTTCTTGACGATGATCTCGATCACGCCGCTGTGGAAGCTGTAATCGGTGTAAACCGGGGCGGTGCAGCCCTCCACATAGTGCGCCTGCGAGCCCTCATCGGCGATAATCAGCGTGCGCTCGAACTGCCCGGTCGAGGCCTCGTTCAGCCGGAAGTAAGCCTGCATCGGCAGATCGACCTTCACGCCCTTGGGGATGTACACGAAAGAACCGCCCGACCAAACCGCGCTGTTCAACGCGGCGAACTTGTTATCTTCGATGGGGATCACCGTACCGAAGTATTCACGGAACAGGTCGGGATGGTCGCGCAGGCCGTTCTCGATCGACTTGAAGATGACACCCTGCTCGGCCAGGTGCTCCTGGATGCTGTGGTAGACCATCTCCGACTCGTACTGCGCCCCAACCCCGGCCAGGAACTTCTGCTCGGCCTCGGGGATGCCCAGCCGGTCGAAGGTTTCTTTGATCGTATCCGGCACATCATCCCACGAACGGCCCTCTTTGTCGGTGGGCCGGGTGTAGAAATAGATATCGTCAAAGTTCAACTCGGAAAGGTCGCCGCCCCAGGTGGGCATCGGCCGCTGCTGAAAGTGCTCCAGCGCCTTCAACCGGAAATTCAGCATCCATTCCGGCTCACCCTTCATCGCCGAGATCTGTTCCACCACATCCCGGTCCAACCCTTTGCGGGTGCGGAACGCGTAGGTGGAAGGATCACGGAAACCGTACTTGTATTCACCAATCCCTTCCAGGATTTTTGCGTCGCTCATAATACCTCCATACACCTGTAAACCGGTGTTTACCCCTCTAACGCTTTTTCACGCAGCCAATCGTAACCTTGCTCCTCGAGGTGTAGGGCGAGCTCCGGACCGCCGGTCTCAACCACCCGGCCGCCCAGCATGATGTGGACATAATCCGGCTTGATGTAATTTAAAATCCGTTGGTAGTGGGTAATCACCAGTACGCCCAGGTTCGGGCCGCGCAGCGCATTCACTCCGTCGGAAACGATGCGCAAAGCATCGATATCCAGCCCCGAGTCAGTCTCATCCATAATGGCGATCTCGGGCTGCAGGGTCGCCATCTGCAGCACTTCGGCCCGCTTCTTCTCTCCCCCCGAAAAGCCCTCATTCAAATAACGGCCAGCGAAGGAGTGATCCATCTGCAACAGGTCCATTTTCTCCTTCAGCAAGCGGCGGAACTCCGGGATGGCAATGCCCTTACTCTCCGGGTTCTCAGCTTTTCTCCGCGCGCTGATCGCCGTCCGCAAAAAGTTGGCCACCGTCACCCCGGGGATTGCCACCGGGTACTGGAAGGCCAGGAAAATGCCCAGATGGGCCCGCTCGTCGGGCGCAAGCTCCAGGATATTCTGTCCTTTGAAAATCACCTCTCCCTCGGTCACTTCATAGCGAGGGTGGCCCATGAGCGTGTACGCCAGGGTGGATTTACCGGTGCCGTTGGGACCCATCAGCGCGTGGATCTCACCCTGCTTAATGGTCAGATCGACACCCTTGAGGATCTCCTGACCCTCAATGCTGACGTGCAGATTCCGAATTTCTAACTGAGACATGCCTTCATTTTCTCCTTCATCGACCAATTATTGTTGTTTTCATCCCCCTGATAAAAGCGCTAAGCAGGGGATCGCGCCTGGTAGACCGCTTCGTGCTGAGCGCTTTGTGGTGTTTTTCGCAAACCGTACCATTATAGCAGGGGCCTAGCTAATAGTCAATATTTAGCATAAATATCATATTTATTCCGGCACATTATAGCAGCATAGCTCTCGGAAGTCAATAATATTTACGATAAAATTCTTAAATATTGACAAAAAGAAACCTGCATGCTATACTGATCCCCATATTGGAGTCAATGAGGCCAATTTCAGCCGGTTTGTGACCGGTCCAGTTTACCAATTCACCCGAATCCATTCACAGCCAGGCTCTGGCGGCTGGGGACATGCGAATTTCACTCCGCGCCGGTCACCCCGCCGGCCAGCGGTATGGAATGAGAATTCATAGGGGAGTAGAGACACGGAATGTCCATGTTTTCCGATAATGACCCATCGAAAAGCACCCGCGAGCGAGTGCTGCGCACCTTGCTGACCAACCAGCGCTGCACGATCAACGAGCTCGCCAAAGCGGTGGATATCAACCCCATCTCCGTTCGCCACCATATCACCCGGCTGCAAGCAGAGGGCCTGGTCGATTCAGAGGAAGAGCGGCATGGGGTCGGCCGGCCGCGCCGGCTGTATTTCCTGACCGAAGAAGGCCTGGAGCAGTTCCCCTCTCGCTATCTACGCCTCACCATGCGCCTGCTCGAGCAGCTCAAGGAAACCTTGCCGCCCACCATCGTCAACGCCATCTTCGCCCAAATGGCCCAGGACCTTGCTTCCGGGTACGAGTCCGGGTTGGATGATCTGACCCTGGAAGATCGCCTGAACCTGATCAAGCGCCTGCTTACCGAAGAGGGCTTCACCGTCGATTGGGAGCAGCGAGGCGACGAGATCTTCATCCACGAGGTCAACTGCCCCTACTTCCACGTCGGCCAGAACCACCCGGAAGTCTGCTCCGTCGATCAGACCTTGATCTCGACCGTCCTCTCTGTGCCCCCTGAGCGCATCAAGTGCATGCTGCACGGTGATACGCACTGCACCTATGTTGTCCCCAACATCGCCGAGTTCACCGCCGATGACTCCATCCCAATCTCAACCAAATCTGTGGAGAGTAAATCTTGATGAGTTCACCCAACAGCGACACCCCAAAAGTGGTATGGCAATCCGACAGCACCCACCCGCGCGAGAGCGAACAACTGCGCGAAACCCTGCGCGAAGTGATCGACCCTGAGATTGGTTTGAACATTATCGAATTGGGCCTGGTGCGAGACGTGGTCATGATGGACGGGGAGACTTCGCTCAAGATGATTCTGACCACCCCGTTCTGCCCTTACGGCCCGGCCATGCTCGACATGACCCGCAAGAAAGCCGAAACTGCTCTCAATCAAAAGGTAAAAATAAAGATGGGCACCGAGATGTGGGACCCATCGATGATGGAAGAAGGCGCCGGAGGCGATTGGGGGCTGTACTAATCCGCCCCGCGGCGAACGCCTGGCACGCTCTTTGCATCCATGAGCCTGATCGGTAGCGTTGTGTCTCCGTTATGGGGCCCTGTGGATGCCCCACAGAACCAACCTGTCGCAGCAGTGGAACCGCTGCTTGAAACCGGTCCTTGTCAGCTTTTTCAGGTTAAGGTAGGATGAGGGCATGCCAACCACTTCTTCGCCCACCCCTTCCCATCCGGTCTCACCGCCGGCCTCACCGGTCCGCCGCCAGCCCGGCACCCTGCGTCACCTGTCTCTGGTGATCGGGGTTGCCTTTTTATTGGCCACGCTCTTCACCGCCTGGACCCCCGGCCCGGTGGAAACCGGTTCCACCACCCCGCCGCGTACGGGGCTGAATCTGCTGCTTCCGCCCACCGCCCTGCCCGAAGGGCTGCCCACGCCGACCCTTCGCCCCGAGCCGATGGTGGGCATCGTCGTCGGCCACTGGGGCGATAATAACGACCCGGGGGCCGTCTGCCCCGATGGCACCCTCACCGAGCTGTCGGTCAACCAGAACATCGCCACCCGCGTGAAGGATATCCTCAACGAGCGCGGGCTGGATGTGGTCCTTCTCAAAGAATTCGACCCCAACCTGAACGGTTTCAGAGCCTCGGCGCTGGTCTCCATCCACGCCGATTCCTGCGACTATGTCAACGCCCAGGCCACGGGGTATAAGGTGGCTGCGGCCCTCGCCAACCCCCACCCGGAGCGTGCGGCACGCCTGACCGCCTGCCTGCGCAGCCGGTATTCGATCGCCACCGGGCTCTCTCTGCACAGCACCAGCATCACCCCCGATATGACCAGCTACCACGCCTTCGGCGAGATCGACGAAAATACCCCGGCGGCGATCATCGAGACCGGTTTCCTCAACCTGGACCGGGATCTGCTCGAGAAGCGCCCCGAGGTGGCGGCTCAAGGGATCGCCGATGGCATCTGGTGCTTCATTAATAATGAAGACATCACCCCGGCCACGCCCCCGCCTGCCGGCGAACCTGCCGCCGGGAGCGAAGCTCCCGCCGGCGAAGCTCCCGCCGTGATCACCGAGACCATCAACCAATGAAAGAAGTTCCGGAGCCAGCGCAGCACGCCATCCACCAGGCATACGCCGCCCTGAAAAGCGGCGACCGCCGCCAGGCGCGGCGCTGGGCGGAGCGTGCGGCTGCTCTGGCCCCGGACCAGGAAGAAGTATGGCTGCTGATGGCGGCCGTCGCCGGCCCCAGGGCCAGCATCCATTACCTGAAGCGGGCCCTGGAAATCAACCCCGGCAGCGCTCGCGCCCGCCAGGGCATGCACTGGGCCATCCGCCGCCTGCGCCTCGCCCCGGCGGCCCCCACCCCGCCTGCCGGGCGCCGGTCGCTCGTCCAACCCATCCGCTCCGATCAACTCGTCCGCTCCCGCCCGGCTCTGCTGCCCTGGGCGCTGGCGCTGCTCCTGATCGCCCTGGCGCTGGTCGCCTGGTCCGGTATGCCCACTCTGTCCACCGCTCTGACTGGCGGAAGCCAGTTAGCCCTGGCCCAGGCGGCGATGCAGAAGAACACCCGCACCCCCACACCCACCTCCACCTTCACCCCAACCCCGACTCCTACCAACACGCCGACCCCCACCAACACGCCGACTCCTACCAATACACCCACGCCCACCAACACTCCCACACCCCTGCCGACCGATACCCCGGTCCCCACCGTTGGCCCCGCGCCGGAAATCGGCGGTGCGCCGGTCTACCGGCCGGATGGCGTCGGCCCCGACGAACCCTGGATCGATGTGGATCTGTCGCAGCAGCGAGCTTTCGCCTATCAGGGAGATGAGTTGGTGCGCAGCTTCGTCGTCTCCACCGGCACCTGGCTCCACCCCACGGTGACCGGCACCTTCCGCATCTACGTCAAATATCGCTACGCCGACATGTACGGCGCCGACTATTACCTGGCCAACGTGCCCTATGTAATGTACTTCTACAAGGGCTATGGCCTGCACGGCACGTACTGGCACAACAACTTCGGCACGCCCATGAGCCACGGCTGCGTCAACTTCACCCCCGAAGACGCCGGCTGGGTGTTCGAATTCACCTCGGTCGGCACCGTGGTCAACGTCCACGAATAACCCCTGTGATATTCGAATTTCGGATTTCGAATGTCGAATTTGGGGAAGCAACCCAGACCCACCCCGCGCGCACAACCCGCAAAACGTCCGCTGGCCCAGAAAAACCCAGCCCCCCATTTTCGTAGGGGCGGGTCTTTGATTCGGGCGAGAGCCCCCAGTCCAAGACGCACCATCCTCAGCCCCACCCCGCCTACCCGAAAACCCAGACCCGCCCCGCACGCACCCAGCAGCCCGCCCAGCCACAATTAGCATGCCAAGAGCCCATGTTCATTCATGACTATACGAAATCAGAATGTGTCAGATCGGCGTCGATGCACGGAGGTGGCTGGCCGCGACGTAGCGCAAGATGCCAATCTTGCGGCTCTCGACCGCAACGTACCAGGGGGCAAGGGCAAACAAAATACGGTCGCCTGGCAGCTTACCCAACCTGACCGCGGTGTACCGGCCTCGCACCGGGCACCCTCTCCCCATATCATCCTGAGGGGCGATGGACGACGCGCAGCGTCGCAGGCATCGCCAGGCGAAGGAGCTCGTTTCCCAGGTAACGAGGGTCGCCCGATAAGGTAAGAGCACGGCTGCTCCGTAAATCAACCGAAACCGTAAACCCTGCCGCCGTGCCCCTACACGTGCGGCGGACGTGCCTCGCATTGCTTGCCCGGCATCGATTCAAATCGACCCCTTGAGGATCCAAACCCGCTGGAAGCGGGTTGGGAGGGTCGTTCAATCCATTGCCGAGCGACCGTTCTTTGGTCGCCATCCGTTCCCTCAATCCGTGACAAAAATCCGTTGTCCAATCCGTTTTCAGCATGCGTTATCAGAAATTCGTAAAAAATCATCGTCCGCAATCCGCTGTCAGCCCACCTTCGCAGAATAAGTGTTAAAATATCCTCGACTGCATAAGGAGTTGGATATGCCCAGACAACCTCTCTTCGCCGGTTTAGTGGTGGATGAACTGGACCGTCCGGTCGAAATCGCCTACGTGGGCGACGAGCCCTGCTACGTCGTCGACGACGCCGGCTTCCGCCGCCACATCCCCTCCGAACAGGTCGATCGCCAGGTGCTCGCCTCGATGCGCCAGATGATCGAAGGGCACGAGGATCTGCTCAGCGAGCAGGCGGCGAAAATGCTCGGGCAAGACGACATCTTCTCCCGGGCGATCATCGAGAACCAGTTGAAGAACATCGACCAGCAGTTCGAGCAGATCTTGCAGGCCGGCATCCCCGAAGAGGGCCGGGCCTACATGGGGATGATGGGATTCCGCGTCGTGATCAACGTCCACGGCGAAGTCGTGGGGCTCGAACAGCCCGGCGCGGCGGGCTTCGACCCCGACGGAGAAGAGTAACGGGCCGAACGCTGTTGGTATGGAGGGTTCAGCATGAAGTCAGAATTCATCATTGAGGTAAACGAATCGGACTTTGAATACCAGGTATTGGCCTTCTCGCAGCAGACGCCTGTCCTGGTCGACTTCTGGGCGCAGTGGTGCGTCCCCTGCAAAATGCTGGGGCCCATGCTCGAGAAGCTGGCCGAAGAGGCCGGGGGCAGCTTCCGCCTGGCCAAAGTCAACGTCGATCAGAACCCAAACCTGGCGCGGCAGTTCCGGGTGGTGAGCATCCCGGCGGTCAAGATCTTCCGCGATGGCGCGGTCGTCGCCGAGTTTACCGGCGCGCTGCCCGAGCCCCGCATCCGCGACATCCTCCGTTCGGTGATCCCCAATGAGTTGGACCTGAAGCTGGAGAAAGCGGACAGCCTGTTCGCGCTGGGCGAGATCTACACCGCCGAACAAACCTACCGCGAAGTGCTGGAGAGCATGCCGGAGAACAGCAAAGCCCTGCTCGGGCTGAGCCGCTGCCTGCTCCTGTCCGGCGAAGCGGAAGAGGCGGCCGAGCTGCTGGCCAACTTCCCGCCCAGCCGGGAATATGCCAAAGCCGAGATCCTGCTCCCCCTGGCCCAGGCGCTGGTTCGCTTCGTGAGGGCCGAGAGCGATGAGCTGCCCGATAACCCCCTGGATGCGGCCTACGCCCGCGCCCTGCGCCTGGCGCTGCGCGGCAACATCGAAGCGTCCATGGATGGGCTGCTCGATATCTTGCGCCAGGATAAGCGCTACCGGGGCGGGGAAGCGCGCCAGGTGATGCTCGGCCTGCTCGAGCTGTTCCCCGGCGACGACCCACGCGCCCAGGAGTACCGGAACGAGTTGGCCTCCGTCCTGTTCTAAACGGACGACCTGACAAACCGTACTGCGCCCTGTGGGTTCATCTCCACAGGGCGCAGTTTATTGTTGCCAGAGTTTGTTGTTGCCAGGCTGCGCCTGTCGTGCCGGGCCAGCCGCCCGACCACCGAGTCGGAGCGGAGCTCACACGCTCCGCTCAGCGGCGCAGGGTCAGGTTCCCCCAGGTGGTCGGGTCGGTGAGCACCCGCCGGGGGACAGTCGAAACCATCGACTGCTGCACGTTCTCGTTCCGGTTATCGTTATCCGAGATGGAAAAAGCGAAGCCAAAGGTGCTGCCCGACCGGGGATCGATATCGAACAAATCCCAGGGGATGGCGATTTCGAAGCGGTAGCCGTCATCCACCTCCATCGCCCCCACCCTGACCTCGTCCGCCTCGCCCCGTTCGGAGCGCGGATACCACAGCCAGGCCTCCATATCCACGCCGGGATCGCCGAAGCCGGGAGAGATGCCGAGTTGGTAATCGTCGTCGTTCAGGGACTGATCGTTGAAATCCCCGGGAATATCGGCGTCCAACAGAATCTCCAGGCTGTCGCCCAGGAAGAGATCTTCCCCCTCCGCGTTCTGGACGTACTCGTCATCCATCACCCGCCCGCCGATGTAGAGGTAATCCTCGTCCCAGCCGAACATCACCGCCCGGGCCGAGAGATCTTCCTCGCCGGAGTAACGGTTGGCGCCGAAGACCACCTCCGTGATCCGGTGTCGCTCCAAAGACCACTCATCCAACCGCCCGTCGATCACCGGCCGGTCGCTCATGAAGTTGGCCGTGATGGTCACCCCGCCTCGGGTTGCCGGGGCGGTGCGCGTGGGCTGCGGGGCGGTGGTGTTGGTGGGTGGTGGGGGCGTGTTCGTTGCTGTGGGCGGCGGTGGGGCGGTGGTGGCTGCAGGCTCGGCCGGCGTGGTTGGGCTGGGCGGCACGGCGGTCGCCTCCTCACCCGCGGCGGTGGGCGGAGAGGTTGAGGTGATGTTCAGCCCGCCCGGCAGCGTCACCGTCGGCCGGAACACTTCCGTCAGGGTTGCGTTGGGGCTGGGGAACTCGAAGGGCGTCGGCACGGCCACTCCGGGATAGTTGCACCCCGCGGCGACTACCAGGAGCGCCACTGCCAGCAGCAGAATAAGCTTCCTTCTCATTGACTCCTCCTTGTGCCAGAATCTCCCATCCGGCGTTACCCCCTATTGTACGTGATTCAGCCCAGAGTGACCACCAAAGTTGGCGTATCCACCATGGCTTGCTCAAGAATCGAGTTAGGATAGGTGGGCCGCACAGCCCACCCATCCAACCCCCTATCCTTTATTGCCTGGCTCATGACTTTAGGCAGCCATTATGTGTCCACCCTCAGAACGGGTGGGGAGACAAAAAAAGTGGCCGTTGCATCCGGCCACCTGATTGATCTCTCCACGAAATCAATAATCTTCTTCGTCGTCGTAATCGTCCACGTCATCGTCGTAATCGTCTTCATCGTATGGCCAATCTACTTCCACCGGCTCCAACCACACGACTTCGAGCTCTGTGCCGCATTTCCCGCACTTCAACCGCTGGCCCATGCGCGGTTTGGGGCCGGTGTTGACCTTCCCATTGCAGGCGGGACATACTGCCTTTTCAGCCATTTCTGCTTTTCTCCTCATTCGAAGCGAACCATACAATCAATGTTGGGACAACGGCAGAGTATACTGGGACTTTGTGTCAAACTCGTTGAAGAGATGGGCCAATTCCGTGCGAAACCAGGCCCCGGCAGGTAAAAAATATCCCACACCCCCTCAACCCTGAAAAACGTACCCCACCCCCGGCACCGTGCGGATATAGACTGGAGACTGCGGTTCCGGCTCCACTTTCGCCCGCAGGCGTTTGATCAGCCCGCGCACCAGGTCGCGGTCCCCCTGGCCATTGTAGCCCCACACGCGTTCCACCAGCGTCTCCGAAGGCAGCACTTGCCCGGGATGGGTCATGAAGGTGTACAACAGGCGGAACTCAAGCTGAGTCAGCCGCACCGGCGGCCCGTCCGCGGCGCAAACCGTGTGCGCCGCCGGGTCGAGCTGCAGCCCGCTGACATCCAGCGCCGGGAGGCCGGAGAGGGGCATCCCGCCCGGGCGGCGCACCAGGCTGCGGATTTGGGCGATCAGCAGGCGGGCGCTGTACGGGCGAAAGGTCAGCAGGTCGGCCCCGCTCTCCAGCAGCGTGACCTGGGCGTCTTCATCCAGCGCATCGGTCACGATCACCACCGGGATCTCCGCCTGCGTGTGAAGCTGGCCCAACCACGATGCGAGCTGGGAGATGGAAACGGCACGCTTCAGCGCCAGCAGCACCAGGTCGCACGGCTGCTCCGGCCAGAGTTGAAAGATGCGCTCGGCGTCTCGCTGCTGCCGGACGGCGAACCCCGCCCGCTGCAGCACCACCGAAAGGATTGCAGCTTCATCCGGGTCTTGGGCGAACAGTATAGCTTGCATCCTGCCCTCCGCTGTTAACAGACGACGTCCCCCAGGAGGATTCCTGAGAGACGTCAAGTTTTCATCGCCTTTGGAAAGGCTTCTGAAAAACCCCACCATGCCGTGTGCAGCGAAGTTTTGAACCTGCCTTCGCAGGTTGGGTCCCGCCTCCAGGTTTCCGCCTTGGCCGAAGCCTATCGCGTCCGCCTGGGAATACTGAGACCCACTTAGAGAGTGTTGGCTCAAAACCGGGGTGCAGCATCACGTGCACAGCAGGGTTGTCCATGTTATACCACGAAAGAAGTTGAGTGAGTAGGGATTTTTGATTAAAAAAGCATCGCGGGGGCCGGGATGGCCTCTCAGCCAGGGGATGGCGCCGGCCCCACCGCGGCTGCCATCCCCCGGCTGAACGTTCAACTGCGCTGCTTCTCAGGCTCGAGCACGGTCTGGATGTGCAGCTCACGCAACTGCTGCGGCTCCACCGGAGACGGGGCGCCGCCCATCACGTCTCGCGCGGCCTGGTTCTTGGGGAATGCGATCACCTCGCGGATATTGGGTTCGTCCGCCAGCAGCATCACGATGCGGTCGATCCCGGGGGCGATCCCGCCGTGCGGAGGCGTGCCGAATTCGAAGGCCTCCAGCATATGGCCGAAGCGCTGGCGGGCCACATCCGGGTCCAGGCCGATCAGCTTGAACACCTTCTCCTGCAGCTGGCGGTCGTGGATACGGATGGAACCGCCGCCCACCTCGTAGTTGTTGAGCACCAGGTCATACTGCTGCCCGCGCGCCTGGCCCGGGTTGGTGTCCAACAGCGGGATGTCCTCGGGCATGGGTGCGGTGAACAAGTGATGGCTGGGGTCCCAGCGCTGCTCATCTTCGTTCCAGTTGACGAACGGGAAATCCACCACCCACAGGAAGGCCAGCACGTCCGGGTCGGCCAGTTTCAGGCGGTCGCCAAGCAGCACCCGCAGCCGGGCCAGCGATTCGTAAACCACCGCCGGGCGGTCGGCGACGAACAGCAGCAGGTCGCCCGGCTCGGCTTCCAATCGCTCCATCACCGCCTGCAGCATCTCCGGAGACAGGAAGCGGGCAAAGGAGGAGCGCTGTTCCCCGCTCTGGTCGATCGCCAGGTAGGCCAATCCCTTCGCCCCAAACTGCTGGACGAAAGCGGTCAGCTCGTCGATCTGCTTGCGGCTGTATCCGGCCAGCCCCTTGGCGTTGATGCCGCGCACATGCCCGCCGGAGGCCGCCGCGTTTTCGAACACCTTGAACCCGCTGCCTGCTGCCAGGTCGGTGACGTCCTTGAGCTCCAACCCAAAGCGGATGTCGGGATTATCCTTCCCGTAGCGGTCCATCGCCTCCTGGTAGGTCATCCGTGGCCACGGGCTGGCCAGCAGGCGCTTGTGGGGAACCACTTCCGCCACCATCTTGGTGAACATGTCCTCGATCAGGCGCATAATATCTTCGCGCTCGGCGAAGGACATTTCCAGGTCTAGTTGAGTGAATTCCGGCTGGCGGTCGCCACGCTGGTCTTCGTCCCGGAAGCAGCGTGCGATCTGGAAATAGCGTTCCACCCCGGCGACCATGAGGAGCTGCTTGAGCTGCTGCGGCGACTGGGGCAGGGCGTAAAACTCGCCTGGGTGCAGGCGAGAGGGCACCAGATAATCCCGCGCCCCTTCCGGGGTGGTCTTGAACAGGATCGGCGTTTCCACCTCGATGAACCCCTGGCGGTCCAGATAATCGCGGATGAACTTGATCACCCGGTGGCGCAGCTCCAGGTTGCGGCGCATCCGCTCCCGGCGCAGGTCCAGGTAGCGGTAGCGCAGGCGGGTGTGCTCGTCCACTTCTTCTTCTGTGTTGATCAAGAATGGGGGGACCTTTGCTGCGTTCAATACCTGCAGTTTGTGGACTTCGACCTCGATCTCGCCCGTCGCCAGGTTGGGGTTCTCGGCTCCCTCCGGGCGTCGCTGCACCACGCCCTCCACCTGGATCACCCACTCCGGGCGGACGCTCTGCAACTGCTCGTGCGCCTCGGCCGCCTGCTCGGGGTTGGAGACGATCTGCACCAGCCCGAAGCGATCGCGCAAATCGATAAAAGTAATCCCGCCATGATCCCGGCGGCGATGGACCCACCCGGCGAGCACCACCGGTTTGCCCACATCCTCCCGGCGCAGCTCGCCGCAAGTATGAGTCTTATACATAGCTCCTCCGTTCCATAAAAAATCGCCCTCCGCTCGGAACAGCGTCGGGCGATGGTTTCCAGTATCCGGGGGTTAATCCCGCAAACCCTGCAGTTCCTTCACCCGGCGCAAACACAGAGCACCGGCGCCGTTATTATTCACGCCGGCGTTAGCATCCGGGCCAAATGGGAAAACAGTTAATTGCATGGTTCTGTTACTGTGCCAAAGATTAGCCGGATAATTATAGCACGAGGCGCCGGGAAGAGCGTTAATTTTCTTCGATCTCAGCGTTCTCGTTGATGTCGTCTGTCTCTTCGTCGTCGAAATCATCCGGATCGCCGTTCTCCATGGTCTCGCCTTTCATGCCGGAGGAGATATGGAATTCGCTGGGCCGTTCACCCTGTTCGAACCCGGCCAGCACGAAGATGGCCTTCGCCTGGGTATCGCCCGGGTTCTGCCAGCGGTGGCGAAGCTGGGCGGCGAAGATCAGGCTGTCGCCCGGCTCCAACACGAAATGCTCGTCTTCCACCTCGTACTCGAGCTGCCCCTCCAGGCACATGACGAACTCGTGCCCGGTGTGCAGCATCCCGAACGGACCGCTGCTGGCGCCAGGATCCAGGGTGATCATAAACGGCTCCACGTGGCCGATGAAATATTCTCCGCCCAGGCCCTCCCACTGCCCGTGGGGGAAATCCACCCGCGGCCGTTTGGTACGCCGGCAGAAGACGATCTCCTGGCGCGGAGGCTCCTCGCGGAAAAAGGCGGTGATTGGCACTTCGAGCGCTTCGGCGATTTTGTACAGGGTGCTCACCGATGGCGAGGTGCGAGCGCGCTCGATCATGCTCAGGGCGTTGGTGGAAAGCCCGCTGGCCCGGGCAAGGGCGCGCATTGACTTACCCCGCTCCTGGCGAAGCTGTCGTAACCGGCTGCCGACATCGATCGGTTGAAAATTATTACCAGTTGATTCCATAACCGTTTCCTCCTACCCCCTAGTCCACATTGACTCGAAACAGGATCAGGCGTTATTTCTTCCAGGAATACCGCGCCTGTAGCAAGCAACGTATCCATTATACTCCGAATAGTACCTTTTTGATTACATTCACTCGATATTTACATGGAATTTTTCCCCCACCCCAGGCGCGTAGCACAAGATTCCAATCTTGCGGCCTCGTAGCGCAAGATGCCAATCTTGCGTCCCCTTACCACCGGCACGGGCAAGGGCGACCAAAATACTGTCGCATGGCAACATGCCCTACGATCCCCCTCAACCTGCTTCAGCAGGTTTGGATACCCCCAGGCGTCGATTTGAATCGATGCCGGGCGGGCACGGCGGCACATCCCGGCCATTTCCGGTGAGGGTTGTTCCGGTGGCACACGGTCGGGAATGGTGTTCGATGGGGTGGTTGCCGATTGCGCGGGGTGTAGGGCAGGAAACCAGGCGTTCCATATTCGTGTATTCGAGGAACATTCTTGGATGGCTCACCCTATGGGCGGGCATGTTGTTGGATGGGGTGGCTGCCGGTTGCGCGAGGTGTAGGGCAGGAAACCAGGCATCCCATATTCGTGTATTCGAGGAACATTCGTGGATGGCTCACCCCATGGGCGGGTCGGCAACCGGCGTTAATCCCCCACCAAAAAGCGGAGCGCCCGTGGATGGACGCTCCGCAAATTTGAGAACTGGGATGCATCAGGAAATCACCCGATACCGTGACCCCTGCGCCGTGCCCGGTATTAGCGGTACGGAAGCTGGTCCGCCGAAGTGATCGGCGGTGGTGGCCCGTCCACAATCACCGGGGCGTTGGCTTCCAACTCTTCCGGAGCCACCTTATCGGCCGTCAGGAAGAGATCCGGATTGCCGTGACAGTTGTTGCACGACTCGGTCTGCGGCGTGCGGCGCTGAATATTGTGCGGAGTGGTGTACTTCCACGTCTCCACCCGGTCGAACGCCCCCAGCAGGTCATCGCCAAAGAGGGCGAAGGTATCGGGGGTCACCGGTACGTGCCGCAGCAGCACGTACTCATACGGGCGCTCGTAGCTCTGGTTCGGGTTGCGCCCGATCAGGAAGGAGAAGAAAGAGTCCTCCAACTCGAACTCGACTTCCCCGCCCGGCGCTTCGCTGGCATGGCAGCCCTGGCAGTTGGTGTATTCCACGGAATGGCACACCTGGCAGGACAACTTGCTGCCGTGCATCTGGTGCATGATAATCTCATCCTGCCCGGCCGCCACTCGCGGGTGACAGGATTCGCAGCTCGGCGTCTGGATGCCGTCGTAGCGATGTCCCGGCGGGGGCAGTTGGGACTCATCCGGCCCGGGGTGGCAGCTCTGGCAGTTCGCCGTCTCACCGTGCATCTCGGCCCGGGTGTGGCAGCTCGTGCAAGTCATATCCCCTTCCACATAGTGCAGGTCCCCCGCCAGCCCGCGGTGATTGCCCAGGAACTCATCGCCCACCGTAGCGCCGTGACACACCGTACAGGTGGCCTCCATCGGTGGTTCCCGTTGGAACAAGTGGTTGTCTATGAAACCGCCCCCCGCCGCTTTAGGCTGGCTCACGTGACATTCGCCACAGGTCGCATGGCAGGTCGAGCAGTTCTCCTGCAAAATCCCCTCGATCTGCGGGTGGTCCAGCGGGAAGGAGCGCTGCTCCAGCGCCGTCGTGAACCCGGTCAGGTTGGCATGCAGGCTGCTGCCGGCGTGGGTCACCACATTCGGGTGACACTCGCCGCACAGCGCCCCGGCATCCGCGCTCGGATTGGCGATCACCCCGGCATGGGCGGTGTCCTTATCCGCCGCCTGCACCCCGCCGTGGCAGTTCACGCAGCCGTTCAAACCGTGGATGGAACCCGGGAAGTTCTCTCCATCCACAAGCACTTTCTCCCAGGCCTCCATCCGCACCGGTTCCCCCAACCGCCCGGCGATTGCGCCGGTCAAGCTCGGGGCCTCATCCTGGCTGGCGGTTTGCTCCAGTTTTTGCGGGTCGGTATGGCATTCCAGGCAGTAGTCGCGCTCCCGGGCGGGTTGTGTCCCGCGTTCCACTGTCCCGGCGGCCGGCTCATCCGGGCGAGATGGGGCGGCCGCGGCCTGGCTCCCTTCCTGGGTGACGGCCTGGGGAGGCGCCTCCTCCGGGGAGCACCCGGCCAACATCAGAGCCAAAGCGCCCAGCAGGAACAAAAGGGTTAGCTTTATCTTCATTGCATCCTCGTCACTCGGTCTCCCATAACATCCCTGTGCGAGCCGCTCCCTGGTGAGGCCTGGCCCACAGCTCACTGTTCTCCGAACAGCGTTCTCTGAACAGTCGCTCACCGGCCTAAGGCGCAGCTCGCCGCGCGTGAGATGATGAGTCTTCGCTCCCGGCAATTCGGCTTATCTGGCAGGATTCCACAATTGCCGGTTCGGGCCGGAGGTTAGGCCGATTAAACCAGCATGAGATCACCGTTCCCACTGCGCGCGGGAATACCGGGATGATATAAGGCTCCTATATCATAACAAGCGATAGATATAACGATCACTTATCATTTGTCACCATTAGATAGTGTTATTTGTCACTTGGTTTTCTATAAGCCTTCGTGCTAGTATGCACTGGAGATGAGAATATGTTAAGCTTGAGCACCCATCAGATGAACGTATTTCTCACCGCTGCAGAAACCCTGAACTTCACTCAGGCGGCCCAGCGGCTCCAGATGACTCAGCCGAGCGTCAGCCAGCACATCCAGGCGCTGGAAGAGCACTTCGGCCTGGAACTGTTTAAGCGCTCCGGGCGGAACATCGAGCTGACCGATGCCGGCCTGGCACTCATCCCCATGGCCCGCGAGCTTGTGTATCTCGCCCACCACCTGGAAGAGACTATGGCTTCATTAAAAGGAGAAATCTACGGCCATCTGATCGTCGGCTGCAGCACAGCCACCGGGCGTTACATCCTGCCCAAGCTGCTCGCCCGCCTCCACAAGGACTTCCCCCAGGTGCGTGCCACCTGCCATGCCACCAGCCAGCGCGAAGCCTTAGCCATGCTGGCCCAGGGCCGGGTACATGTCGCCCTGGCCACCGAACCCGCCCCTTACCAGGATATCGAGTTCAGCCGCTTCGCCACGGAGAAGACGGTGCTCATCGTCCCCCGGGAACATCCCTGGGCCTCCAGGGGAGAAATCGAGCTGGAGGACTTGTGCGAGGAGGACTTTATCCTCCCTGTGGACGGCATGGATACCTACACCGCCCTGCGCGAAGAACTGAGATGCATGGATTTCTCGATCCACAGGCTCAGGCCGCTTATGACCCTCGGCACCCTGGAAGCAATTGCTCTTGCGGTGCAGGAGGGCCTGGGGGTGGGCTTCGTGCCCGAACTGATCATCTATCGCCTGGTCCCGAACCAGGTGGCAATCGTCGAGGTGCGTGGGCTGAACATTCAGCGCGACATCTATATCGGCCGCAACACCCGCCGCCCGGCGACCGCCGCCCAGGACGCCTTCTGGAGCCTGGTAACCACACTTGATCCTGCCTCGATCATGTCCAGGTGAGTTCACTCATCTCCAACGATCGGTTCACCGCCCCCGGAGGCGGACATGGTCGGGCATCGTTACGATTTCATAACGAAGGATAACCGCTATCGAGAGGAAAGCATGAGAAAACTGGCCAAGCACAAACCTCTGTATCTGCCATTGCTCGCCGGGCTGGTGGTAGGACTGCTCGCCATGCTGCTGACCGTGGGTTTGGCGGCCGCGGCTCCTCCCTCGCAGGAGGGAGACCCCACCCCGCAGCCCGGCATGGATGTCGAGCAGTGCCAGACCTGCCACCTGGATATCTCCAATTCGTGGCAGCACAGCACGCACGCCCACGCCTATGACGATCCCTTCTTCCAGGAACGATGGAACGCCCTGGGCCAGGAGGGCAACTGCCTGCTGTGCCACACCACCAATTACCAGGCCACCTCTGGCGAATTCAGCGCCGAGGGGGTATCCTGCGAAGCCTGCCACGGCAAGGTGGATCCCAATCACCCCGAAGTGCCCGCTCCCATCCGTGACGACGCCGCCTACTGCGGCACCTGCCACACCACCACCCTGGGTGAATGGCGGCTGACCGGCCATGCCAGCGCAGAGGTCGGCTGCACCGACTGCCACGACGCCCACAGCCAGCAGGCCAAGTTCGCCGACCCCGACGAGATGTGCGTCAACTGCCACAAAGACAGCATGGGCCCTTACCTGGAAGATATCCACATCAGCCGGGGGATTGGCTGTGTGGACTGCCACGCCCTGGTCATCCCACCGGAAGAACCCCCGGAAGACGGCATCGTTCCCACCGGGCACTCTTTCACCATCACCCCGGCCACTTGCGTCGCTTGCCACACCGACTCCCTGCACGCCGGTTTCTCTCTCCCCGGTTACGAGCGCGGGGCGAAAGACACAGATAAGTCGCAGGCGTCCGAGGGTGAGAAAGCTAAACCCGAAATCGTTTCTTACATCCAGACTCCCGAGGAGCGGATCCAGGCCCTGGAGAACCAGGCCCAGACTCTGCAGGCCGCGCTGGCCAGCCGCAACATGACCATCCTGTTCCAGGGCGGTATCGTCGGGCTGGTGCTGGGCAGTTCGACCGCCTGGATCGTGGCCCACAACGTGCGCCGCGCACGGCAGGAAAAGCACGAGGAGAATGGCGATGAGCAGTAAGGGACCGGCGAAGAAGCAGGGCCAGACGCCCATCCTCAGCCGGAAAGATCTGCTGAAAATCGGCGGGGCGACTGCCGGCGCAGTCGTCTTCACCCAGATGGTCACCACCGGCCCTCTGTCGCCCGATTCGATTGAAGGCATCGGCCGGGCCACCCACGCCGGACACGCTTCCGGTGATTACGAGTGGCACATGGTCATCGATCTCGCCAAATGCATCGGCTGCCAATACTGCATGCGCGCCTGCCAGGCGACCAACGATGTGCCCGAAGACGAGATGCGCTGGAACGTCGGTTTTCCCGAGACCACCGATAAGGGCGTCGATTTTTTCATGACTCGCCCCTGCCTGCACTGCCAGGAAGCCCCCTGCACCAAAGTCTGCCCGGTGGGGGCCACATGGGTGCGGGAGGACGGCATTGTAGCCATGGATTACGACCGCTGTATCGGCTGCCGGTACTGCGAAGTGGCCTGCCCCTACGATGTGCGCCGCTTCAACTGGAAGGAGTCCACCGCCCCGAACCCTTACACGCCCACCTGGGGCACGCCCGAAGTGGAGCGCCGCCCGCGAGGCGTGGTGGAGAAATGCACTTTCTGCGTCCACCGCATCGATCGCGGCCTGGCCGCCGGGCTCACCCCCGGCGTCGATCCGCAGGCCACGCCCGCCTGTGTCAACATCTGCCCGGTGGGCGCCCGCGTCTTCGGCAATATCAAAGACCCCGAGAGCCCCGTCTCCCGCTACCTGGCCGAGCACGACACCTTCCGCCTGCGGGAAGATTTCGGCACCGAACCCAAGGTCCATTACGTCCGGCCCGAAAAGAAGGAGTCTTAGCATGGCTACTCAGGCTTTCACCAACCGGCGGACTGGATTTTCCCCCTTTGTCTTTTGGATCGGCGGCCTGGCCGTGATCCTGCTCCTCGGCCTGTTCGGCATGTTCCGTGTCCTGTACTACGGCTTGCAGGTCACCGGGCTAAACGACCGCGTACCCTGGGGTTTGTGGATCACCCAGGACCTGTCTTCGATCGCCCTGGGGGCCGGCGCCTTCACCTTCTCGGCCATCGTTTATCTCTTCCGGGTCAAACGCTTCGAGCCCATGGCCCGGGCGGCGGTCTTCGTCGGCTTCCTCGGCTACACTTCGGCTATGCTCGCCCTGGCCATGGACATCGGCCGGCCCGACCGCTTCTGGCACCCGCTGGTTTACTGGAATGTGCACTCCGTGCTGTGGGAGATCACCTGGTGCGTGATCCTGTACTCCACCGTGCTGATGATCGAGTTCCTCCCCATCCTGTTCGACAGCCGCCTGTTCGCCCGCTGGCCGCAGCTCTCCGCCTTCGGGCATAAGCTCCACCGGCTGACCCCCATCATGGCCGTTGTCGGGATGGGATTGTCCATGCTCCACCAATCCTCGCTCGGCGCCACTTACGGCGTGCTCTCCGGGCGGGCCATCTGGTTCAAGCCCTCCCTGCCCGTGATGTTCATCATCTCGGCCGTGGCCGGGGGTGTCTCACTGACCCTGTTCGCCACGATCGTCACCAGCAAACTCACCCATCGCACCCTGGTCAGCGATGAACTCAAGCGAGATGTGGCCCGCCTGTCCGGCTTCGTACTGCTCGGCTACATGTATCTCAAACTCTGGGATTGGGCGGCGACCTCCTATTACAGCCACGCCCCCGGCACGGCCACTGCTTTGGAGCGCCTGCAGGCTACCACGCCCTACACGCAGACCTTCTGGTGGCTGGAGGTTGTGTTCGGCGGGCTGATACCGGCCATCATCCTGCTCTACCCCGCCCTGCGCCGCGACGACCGCGCTCTGATCGTCGCCCTGGGCCTGGTGGTGATGGGCGTGGTCATCAACCGCTGGAATGTCACCCTTTCGGGCCTGGTGGTTCCACCCGAATGGTCCCCAGGTGTGCTCGGTAACGTGGTGGCCGCTTCGTACTTCCCCACCTGGACCGAAGCCCTGGTCTCGCTTGGCATTGTGGCCTACGGACTGTTAGCCTTCACCCTGGGCGTCAAGTTCCTGCCCGTCTTCCCCCGCTCCGGCGAGCAGCACCACTAAGCCCCAATTTCCCCGTCCATCCATCTCCTCCTGAGCGGCCGTCCGGCGAAGGGAATCCCGACTGTAAGCAACATCCCTAAGCCGGACGGCCCCCTGCTATCCAGGGGCAGGATCGTAGCGCAAGCTGCCAATCTTGCGGCTTTCGACCGGCGCGCACCACGAGGCAAGGTTGACCAAAATACGTACGCTTAGCATCTTACCCCACGCGGGGCAAGATCGTAACGCAAGATGCCAATCTTGCGGCCCCAACCGAAAAGTGCGATCGCCAGCGAACCCCCTCCACCTTGCCACCCAGCCCCGCCCACCCGCGCAACCTGCAACCCGCCCTGCCCACCGCGGTCGACCAGGAGAGCCATCCACGAATGTGGGTCACGAATAAACGAATATCGCATGCTTGGTTTCCCACTAACAACCGCCCATATCCGAGAACAGGATGCGACGCTTTTTTCACCATCCCGGAGGACATGGATTTTGGGCAGTATGGGCACAGCGGAACTGTATAGTCCCGGGTGATCGCCATCCGTAGTCAAATCCGTTCAATCCGCTGCCAGAGCAACCGAAGGTTGCCGTCCGTTTTTAGCAATCCGTTGCCGAGCGACCTTTCTTTGGTCGCTATCCGTTGTCAAATCCTACCCTTTTTTCCAGGTCACTCCTGTCCCAATGTCCAGGTGACATTATGAAGCGTTTTGCTATGATTTACTTAGCCGGCTAACCAACCACCAAACCCCGGCAAACAGGAGGATCAGCAAGGATGGAAGCGAAACCATTTTCAGAGACACTCAGCGCCCTGCTGGTCCAAATCTGCCGGGCGCACCGCAACAAGGCACAGGAACTGCTCTCAAAGATTGACATCCACCCCGGGCAGGAGCAGCTCCTCCTCCATCTGATGCCGCAGGATGGCCGGACTCAAACCGAAATGGCCGGACAACTCTGCGTACAGCCGGCAACCGTCAGCCGCATGCTGGACAGGATGGAGAAAAATGGCCTGGTGAAGTGCCGTGTAGATGCTGAAGACCAACGGATCTCTCGGATTTATCTGACGGAGAAAGGACTGGAGCTAATGGAGCCGGTCGCCCATGCCTGGCAAGCCCTGGAAGAGATCACTTTTGCCAACCTGACCCTGGAAGAACGCCTTCTGCTGCGGCGCTTGCTGCTGCAAGTGAGCGCAAACCTGAATACCGGTTAGTTCAATTTTACACAAATACTTAGCCGGCTAACTATCTCAGGGGACAATTCAGGGTTATGTAGATGGGGGAACGCTTACGATCATATTCTTGGGGGAACGCTTATCGTTACACCAACTGAAACCTTATCGGTGACATCAGAAAGGAGTAAACTGATGAACGCACCGCAAGTGACGAATTTAGAAACTACCCGCTCCAACCTGTGGGTCTCCGGCTTGCTGGGTTGGGTGCTCGCCTTTGCCGGGAGCCTGCTGCTGTATGTGATTGCCACGCTGGCCGGCATATCTTTGGAAATCCCCGACTTTGGCGCGTCTGCTGGCGCGTACCTTTATGGGCCCGGCTTGAAGCCCGTGGGGGTGACCGACCTGATCCTGCCCACACTCGGGGCTGTCATCGCGGCCACCCTGTACTTCGCCGCGCTGCGGCGTTTCTTCGACGAGCGAGCGGAGCGCATCTTCCAGGTGACCGCGGTCGTGCTGCTGTTGATCTCCCTGGGCGCGCCGCTCACCTTGCCCGTGTCCCTGGGCAACAGAATCTTCCTGGCCCTGATGCACGTCGCCTCCGCAACCGCGATCATCTGGGCGCTCACCTTGCGCCGGTCGGGCTGATCATGGTAAACCGCTATGCTTGCATAGAAAAGAGCCGGTGGGCTGCTCGCCTACCGGCTCTTCTTACTTCATCATCCCACGTACGCCTGTCTTAAAGTCTCGATATCGATCTTCTTCATCTGCAGCATCGCCTCAGTCACCCGTCTTGCTTTCTCAGCATCCTGGTCTTGCAGCAACTGCCCAAGGATCGTGGGCACCACCTGCCAGGAAAGCCCATATTTGTCCTTGAGCCAGCCGCAGGGCTGCTCTTCTCCGCCCTCGGAGAGTTTCTCCCAGTAATAATCCACCTCATCCTGGGTTTCACAGCTCACCAGAAACGAGACCGCCTCGGTGAACTTGAACTGCGGACCACCGTTCAACGCCACGAACTCCTGTCCCTCGAGCTCGAAGCTGACTGTCATCACAGTCCCCGCTGGCAAAGGTCCACCTTCTCCGAAGCGGCTGACCGATCCCATCTTCGAATTCTGGAAGATCGAGGTGTAGAACCGGGCGGCTTCCTCGGCCTGGTGATCGAACCACAGATAGGGTGTGATCTTCTGCATGGCATTACCCTCCTATATTCAAGCTTTTGACCCGTTTAATTTCCCCTTTTCCGGCGGCCTCAATAATACCATACCGCCGCCCCTTGAAGCCCCACCCCCTCATTTACACCACCAGCACCGTGATCCCTGCCACGATCAGGCTGAGGACCATCATCATCACCGTCCCCCGCAAGAATGCCCGGAAATGGAAGCCATAATCCCGGTAGCCGGCCATCCCCTCCGTCCCGGGCAGGACGATGATCCGCGGCTGCAAAGTGACGAAAAGCAGCCAATCCAGGATCAACAGATCCACCAGATTGAAAACCATCAGCATAATCGCCGTGCTGGTGAATACCTCCAGGAAGCTCACCTGCCCGCCGAGCTTGGAGATTAGCGTCACCACCGAGATGACCAGCAGCCCGATCATGCCCAGCATGAACGGGATGCCAACCAACGTTCTGACCCGCCGGGCACCCTCGCTCATCGGCCCATGCGCCGCGCGGATATCCGGCGGGTAGTCGTTGAGCATACTCTCCGGGTTGATGAGGGCGCCGGCCAATAGAAGCGCCCCGCAAAAAACGCTGAAGTACAGCCCATATATCAGACCATGTTGAATGATTATGTCCATCTTGACTGTAACCCCCTTCCGGTTGGCTGAGAATGATTAAGATTTGATAATTTTACTCCAACTTATTACCTCTTCGGCGTGCGAATGCAAAAAATCCTGGGCGGAACCCAGGATTTCTTGCATTCATTCCTTCGCCTACACCGCTGGCGTCGCCAACTCCTCTGGCCTGCCGTCGACCCGCGGCTGCCTGGCGAACGGCTGGCGCTTACCGTAGGTGAGCGAACGCCACAGCCATTCCAGCGGCCCGTAGCGGAAGCGGCCCAACCACCAGTGGCTGAACGCGACCTGAGCCAGGTAGACCAGGAGGGAGATGCCCACCAATCCGGCGCCGCCAACCCGCTCATACAGGCCCAGCCCGAAGCCGTAGAACAGGAAGGAGCACACGACCGACTGCAGCACGTAGTTGGTCAGCGCCATGCGCCCTACCTGCCCCAGTGGGGCCAGCAGCCGCGATCCACGCGGCCTCAAGGAGAGCAGCGCTAACCCGGCGATGTACGCCCCCGCCAGGGCCGGCGCCCCCAGGGTGAGCCCCAGGCTCGCCTGCCAGGCCGCGCCGGCGAATACCAGCATGCCGTTCGCTGCCAGCCCGATCAACGCTCCCCAAACCAGCACGTACTTCGCCACTGTGCGCAGTTGCCCCAGCCGCTCGAAGACCTGCAACCGCCCGGCCAGCAGCCCGGCCAGGAACAGCGCCATCACACTCGGCCCCTGGGTCAGCGCGGTGAAGAGGAAGGTCACCACCGAAGCGAACACCTGGAACAGGACCACGTTCACGTAAGATGGGCTGGTATATGCGGTACGGGCCATCTCCGGCAGATCGAGTCCGGGGATCCCCTGTGTCCCGCTGCCGGTTTGGCCGTTGAACAGGGTCAGCATTGCGAACGACAGGGCGAAGAACACTCCCATCCAGGCCAGCAGCGCCCGGTTGGAGCGCTTGCGGAAAGCCAGCAGGGCAAAGCCCAGCAGGGCATACAGGCGCAGGATGTCACCCGTCCACAGCAGGACCCCGTGCAGGATCCCGATCCCGAACAAGATCCACAACCGCCGCGGGTAGAATGAGCGGATGTCCACCCCTTTGGCGGCCGCCCTCCCCAACTGCACCGAGAACCCCAGCCCGAACAGGAAGGAGAATATGGTGTAGAACTTCGCCTCCGCCAGGAGCTTCACCAACCCGCTGGCCAGGGTGTCGTACCAGGGTGAGGCCGGCGCCACATAGCCCGGCCAGAACGCAGGCCCGGCGAACCCGGCGATGTTCACCACCAGAATGCCGAACACCGCGAACCCGCGCAAAACATCCAGGATCAGGATACGCTCGCCCTGTTGGATGGGGCCCATCTCCGCTTTGCTCGATGAGCCGCTCATCGAGCCGTTCATCGTGCCAATCAACTCAGTCTTCATGATCGATCTCCTTGTGGCGAGGCGTTGGCCTCCACCGGGCGCTCCTGGCTGGACACGGAGATCACGGTTAGCCCCAGGTTGTGGATGACATCCAGCAGCCCCAGCAGAGCGCTCTGGTCGGGCAAGGGACCAGACAGCAGGGTGTCGTCCTGGACTGCAGTTTGCGCCAGCCCGCCGAACCAATCCTCCAGCCCGGCAGGAACCCGGCCCCGGATGCGGATCTGATAGTACCGTGTCGTCGCCATAAGCTCCCCAAAATAATGGATAAACTTGAACAATTCTTCCGCCCCTGGCGGTGTAAGCCTGGGAGGTGGTCCATCACACTGCAAAGCACCTCATCCCATAGCTTGCGCCCAGTTTAGCCAAAGGGGACCGGCCTGTCGTCCATCAAATGGGGGAGAAATGCCGCCAGCGCCTCCCCCACCTGGGGGATTCTCGGCCGGTGCGCGTGTTTATAACAAAAGCGGAATGGTGAGCGAGGGGTCCGCCACTCACCACCCCGCTGCCAGCCTGTTATGACATCCCCAAATTCTGGTAGGGGCGGGTCATTGATTTCATCTGTTCCAACTTATTTGGAAGGCGGTCACAATTTGCCGGCATAACGTGGTTTGCGGATCAGGCTCAAGCCCTCGGGCAGCGGGGCCAACAGCAAGGTCTGAGTGGATCACGCGATAAGTTGGTAGGGGCGGGTCATTGACTCTGGCAGCGAGGGCTTACCTCACACGGCGCCCGGCAGCCCAGCCCGCCTGTAGGTCCAACCAGACCCGCCCCCCATCGTCTTCCACTCCCTCAAACCTCAGGCCAGCCCCTCCCGACACCCACCGTCGGGGGTATGCCGGTAGTGTGTGGGGCGAGTCTGGTTGCGGATGGGGGCGTTCGTGGACCATCGGGGGCGGGTCTGGGTTTGCGGGTAAGCGGGTCGGCCTGAGGAGGGTGTATCTGGGACTGGGGGCTCTCGCCTGAATCAAAGACCCGCCCCTACGTGGATTGGGGGTATTCGCCGAAACGGTACTGTGCATTCTGTTCGCGGATCGTTCACCCCTCAGGTGGGGCGGGGATATTATTGGCAAGGCGGGTAATCGGTTGTGCGTGCGGGTCGGGTCTGGGTTTTCGAATAAGTTAGAACAGACTGACGCAAAGACCCGCCTCTACGTGTTTTGGGTGGATATCCGCCGAGACGGTGCTGTGCCTGTTATTCGGATTTGCTTGTCACCAGGAGCCGGCCGAGTTTCAGGATTATTCCTTCATTTTTCATCACCGGCAGTGGCAGCGGGCAAATCCCGCCGGACCTCAGATCAGCCGGCGGCGCCTCGCCTGTTCCACAGCCTGCAGGCGGCTGTGGACATTGAGCTTGACAAAGATGTTTTTGATATGGGTGCGCACCGTGCTCTCGGCCACAAACAGCCCGGCGGCGATACCGGCGGTGCTCTCCCCTGCCGCCAGCCGTCTCAGCACATCCAGCTCGCGTTCGCTCAGTTCGTCGGCCAGGGGCGGGAGCGGGGTTTCCGGCCCGGCCGGCGCGCCGGCGGGCGCCGCCTCGGGGGATAGCCTGCCTTCACACAGGCGCCTCAGCTCTTCCAGACGCCTCGCCAGGGAGGGCTCGACCGGCGATGGGAGCGAGCGCAGCAGGTCAGCCAGGAAGTCCGCAGCAGGGGCGCCCAGGTCGATGAACGAGCGGGCCAATCTCTGCTGCAGCGCGGTTTGCAGTTCCACCCCGGACAAGGGCACGTCTCCGGCCGGCATCGAAGGTTTCAACCGGGCTGCCAGGGCCTGCAGCAGGCGCAGGCGGAAGGCCGCGAAGCGCCGGGTCGGGCCCCGGGTTTCGGGTTCCAGCAAGGCCAGCAGGCGCAGGGCAAGCTCGGGGCGGCGGCGGGCGATCTGCAGCCGGGCCACCGCCAGCCGAGGCAGCGGGTGGAACGCATCCAGCCCCTGCGCCCCGGTGATGCGGGCGGCCCAGGCCTCCGCCCGGTCCAGGTCTTGCTGGGCCAGGCTCAGTTCCACGCAGCATGCCGCGTTCAAGTCCTGGAAGAACGCTGCCATCCCGATTTCGCCGGTCATCTGCACCGCCTCCTGGGCTGCGGCCCAGGCCTCCTCCGCTCGCCCCTGCGCCATGCGCAGCCGGGCCAGTATGCGCAGCCCGGCCGTGCGGGTCAGGCGGTTCCCGCTGGCCTCATTGGCCGCAAAGCCCAGATCCAGGTAATGGCTGGCAGCTTCCAGGTCGTTCCACTCGTAATACAGGGCGGCCAGATCGAAGGCCGGTATCTCGTTCCCCGGAGAGAGCTGTGGCTGCGGATCGGAGCCGATCGCCTCTCGCGCCAACTCTTCAGCGGCCAGGAAATCCATCTGCAGGGCTTTGCTTCTCCCCAGGTAGGCCAGAGCCAGCTTCTGCACCCGCTGTCCCCTAGACCGGCGGGCGGCAGGCTCTGCCGCTTGCATGGCCTGCTCGCTCGCCGCCGGGTCCCCGGCGAACCAGTGCGCGAGCCCGAGCACCATCCACACCACGCTGCGCATCCATTCGTTCTCGGGGTCCAGCAGTTCCAGGGCCTGGCGGCCCAGGGTCAGGGTCCGGTCGATGTCGAACCGGTAGCAGGCTGTATAGGCCTGTCCCGCCAGAGTCTCGCCCAGGAAATTGGGCTGGTCGGGCTGCGCCGCCTCGGCCAGGTTCAGGTAATCGTCCGCCTGCTCCAGGTCGTTGGTCAGGGCCAGGCTCCACCCCATGTCCTGCAGCAGTTGTGGATGGCAGTGCAGCTCATCCGGTGGCAGGGAGCGCAGCATCGGCAGGTAGGTGCCCAGCGCGCCGGTCTTGAAACATTCCGTGCCCCACGCCTCCATCAGCCGGGCGGCTTCGGACCAGGCGTTGGCGGCCAGGGCGTGATGGATGGCCTCCACCGGCTCCCCGGCCGCTTGATACCAGGCCGCCGCCCGCCGGTGCAGGGCGTTCACCTGCTCGCGGGCGGTGGTCTCCTTCAGCCGCCGCTGCAGCAGCTCGGCAAACAGGTGGTGGTAGCGGAACCAACTGCGTGAGGGGTCCAAGGCGGTGAGGAACAGGTTGGCGCGCTCCAGGTAGGCCAGGGTTTCCCCGGCGCGTGGGCTGCCTACCACCGCCTCACACAGCGAAGCGCTCAACCGGCGCAGCAGCGATGTGTGCAGCAAGAAGGACTGGATCTCCGGCGGTTGGGTCTCCAGCACTTCCTCGACCAGGTAATCGAGGATGAAGCGGTTCCCCTCGCTGATGGATTGGATGAACGGGCCGGGGTCGGGGTGCTCCAGCAAAGACAGGGCGGCCAGTTGCAGCCCGGCGGCCCAGCCCTCGGTCTGGCGGGCCAGGGCGGCCTGGTCTTCCGGCCTCAGGCGTAGGCCCATCTTCTCCCTCAGGAAGCTGGCGCTCTCCTCCAGAGTGAAGCGCAAATGTTCCTGGCGCACCTCCACCAGCTCGCCCAGCGATCGCAGCCGCGCCAGGGGGATGGGCGGGTCCTTGCGGGTGGCGATATACAGGTGCACCTGCGGCGGCAGATGCTCGATCAGCGCCGCGGTCGCCTGGTGCAGTTCCGGGTTGTGCAGCAGGTGATAATCGTCCAGCACCAGGGCCAGAGGCCTGGGGGCCGCCTCCAGGCTGTAGACCAGCCTGAGCATCGCCGCCTTGGGGGGCAGCTCGGTCAGAGCCGCGGCCGCCGGCCAACCGGGTACGTCCAGCTTGCCGTCCAGGGCCGACCAAACACACAGGCTGAAACGACCGGGATCGTTGTCATCGGCCTCCAGCGCCAGCCACGCCAGGGGTAGGGCAGCCGCCGCAGCCCACTCCGCCAGCAGGGTGGTCTTCCCATATCCGGCGGGAGCGGAGATCAGGGTGAGCTTACGCTCCAGGCCCTGGTCCAGCCGCGCGTGCAGCCTGGGCCGCAGCACCAGGGGCGGGCGGACCGGCGGTGGGCAGAATTTGGCGCTGAACAGCGGAGCGGCGTTTTCAGGCATCGGCATTCACCCGGGTAGACTGGTTGATGTGAATATTGGGATCCAGGTTGATTATACCTTCGGAATAAGCGGGGGTAGAATTATTCCCCGCCCAGAAACACCGTCACCGCCACCACCGATCCACCGAAAAGCAGCGATGTTACACAACCACCACGCCCCAAGGCATTAATGTTCAGGATCAATTCTGTGGTGAAGTCGAGCTGAGATGGCAGGCATCCACGGATGATCAAGAACCCCAGGCTACCATCCGCTACTACATTAACGTCATGGTGTCTTCGATCACAGCGTTGCCGGGCAAACCTTGAGCGTCAACTACGGCACCGTCGATGGGTTGAACGTATTCACAATCATCGCCGTTGACAGCGCCGGCAATGAAACCGCTCCCGCAGAAAACTCCATCGACCTCGATATCTGTTAGCGGGAGCCACGCCAGCGCCTACCCTACATCACCTGAAAGCGAGATCCACCGCCGGGTCCGTACGGGCCCCGCGGCTCTATCCATTGTCCGAAACCGTAACCCCGCCGCGCCCCAATGTGAGTCCACCGCGAACGCGTAGGGGCACGGCAGACCCGGAAATCCCCCGTAACCGTAACCCCTCACGCCGTGCCCCGACGAACCCGACCCGCGCAGGTAGGGGCACGGCGGCCCTGTAAAGCACCCGATACCGCAAACCCTCACGCCGTGCCCCTGCCGGCACACCATGGGCGCGTGGGGTATGATTCCATGCGACCGTATTTAGGTCGCCCTTGCCCGTCGCTTCCAGCCCTCCATTCGGGTTGGGATGGGCTGTGCACCTTGCCACACACAATCATGCTGGCCCGATCGTAAAGGGCACGGCGGCATCGTGGATCAATCGGTACCCTAAACCCACCCGCCGTGCCCCTTCGGGCCACCCGGCTACCTGTGCGTGGCACGTCCACCTTCCGTCACCGGCACGGGCAAGTTCGGCAACATGCCCTACGTCCCGCTATGCCTCGTGCCCCGGTAAACCCGCCCCGCGCATGTAGGGGCACGGCGGACCCGTAAATCCCCCGAAACTGTAAACCCTCACGCCGTGCCCCGGCGGACCCGTAAATCCCCCGAAACCGTAAACCCTCACGCCGTGCCCCGTTGTGAGTCCGCCGCGAAGCGTAGTGGAAGATGCCATGCGACCGTATTTAGGTCGCCCTTGCCTGTCCCAACCGCCTACCGGGCCAGGCGCCGGGCAAGTTCGGCAACATGCCCTACGTTCTGCCGCGCGCCCCGTCCCATAGACCCCCCGCGCATGTAGGGGCACGGCGGCCCCGTAAAGCACCCGAACCCGTAAACCCTCACGCCGTGCCCCCATTGTGAGTCCACCACAGCGCGTACGGGCGCGGCGGCTCTGTGTATTACCCGAAACCGTACCCCCCGCCGTGCTCCTACAGCCCCCACCCCATGTCATCCTGAGCGTCGCCAGGCGAAGGATCCCATCCCCCACCCGAATCGTACTGAAACTGTTACCTATGTCTCCGAACAGGTGTTAACTATGTGTCCGGTCTATACACCGGTGCAGGGGTAGGCCAACCCTCCGTTTTCGTGTATCCGGGGTCGCGCGGCATGCTTGCGTATGCACGTGCCTGCTCGGCCATTCGTGGACGGCTTCTCCCAGCGTATGGACACGGCTGCACCATAAATCACCCAAAACCGTGAACCCGCCCGCCAGCAGCGAAGCGCCACCGCCGGCAGCGAAGCGCTCACCAATCGAAATCCGAAATTA
>CAYMLG010000043.1:0-45746 GCA_964391195.1 uncultured Anaerolineaceae bacterium
GGCTGGGGCTGGTGGTGCGCATCCGCTACCACCAGGGCTATGGGCTGACCCACGGCGGGCTCAGCCTGGCCCAATCGGTGGACCGCCTGCTGCAGGCCGAGCCCGGGCGGATGGCGGACTCTCCACGGCTCTGGGGCCGGGGAGCGCCTACCCCACATGAGGGCGCGGGTACATCGCCGGACGCCTGGACGGACGCAAGGCAAGCGAAACACACTGGAATATACACCCTGCGGGATGATGGGCCAGACGCCGGGCAAACGATGCCATCATGTACGGATATCCTGCCGGACGCCCGGCTGAGCGCCGGTTCGGAAGCCGGACCGGGTGTAAGGTCGGGTGCTGGTTCGGACGCCGGACGAACAGAGGCAGCGAAGTCAACGGATTCTGGGTCAACGTATGTTAGATCAAGGGATTTCAGGTCTACGGATGGTGGGCTAACGGATTCTGGACCGACGGATTCTAGGTCAACGTATTCTAAGTCGGCAGATTATGGGCCAACGGATCCTTGGTCAACTGATTATGAGTCAACGGATATTAGACCAACAGATACTGGCTATGCGCAAAGCTGCACCGCCCCCGCCAGGTCCGGCCTTCCCCTCGTTCCACAACTCGCGGTTTCAGAGCGCGCACCCGCGGATCTGGACCAGCCACTCGCGAGCGGGGAGCGCGTTTTCCCTCACTCGCCAAGTTATCCACATTCTCCACAACTCGCGGTTTCGGAGCACACACTCGCGGATCTGGACGAGCCACTCGCGAGCGGGGAGCGCGCTTTCCCCCACCCGGCAAGTTTTCCACATTCTCCACAACTCGCGGTTTCAGAGCGCGCACCCGCGGATCTGGAACAGGCACTCGCGGGGCTGGGACTCGCACTCGCAGGTTTGAACGCTCCACTCGCGCAAAATGGCCGCTCACCCGCGCAGGTTTCCGCGGGTGAACGCCCTTCTACTACTACTGCTACTACTACTTTAGCCACCATTTTTCATTTTCTCTGGAGGGCAGTAGTAGCAGCAGAGTCTCTCAACGGTCTGTCGATTCCCGAAAGGCCGGCTGAGGCGCAACCACCCGCTGCCCGGGACGAGCGCCAGGATGGCGAACCTGTTGAAATGGGCCAGCCCGCCCCAGCCGAGGATCACCCCGGCGAGCAGGGGATCTCGACGACCGCTGCCGGGGAAGCGCTCTGCGGATCGCCGCCTTCGCCCCACGCTCGGCGCGCGACTCCCCAGCCCCGGCGTGGACCGCGCCCATCACGCCCCTCCCCGGCGGAGGTCTCCACCCCCGCCTCCGAACAGCTCTCCCCGGCCGCGCAGGCCAACTACGCCGCTCTGCGCCGCTACGGGGTGGGGGATAACCACCGGGTGCGCCAGGTGTGTGGGCTGGAGCACGTCACCCCCGAGTACATCCACGCCCAGGCGGAGCGATTGCGCAGCGAGCAGCGGCTCAAGCCCGGCCTGCTGATCAGCGTGGTGGCCGCCGGGGACCCGTTGGCAGAGCCGGAGGAGGACGACCCCATGCGCAGCAGCGAGCGCGCTCGCCAGCGCTATGCCGAGTGGGGACAGTGAGGGGAAAAGCGAAAGGCGAAAAGCGGAAAGCGAAGAGGGAAAAGCGAAAAGGGAAAGTCGAATTTCGAATTTGAAGGGCCCTGCTCTCTGTGAACTCTGTGGTGAGATTTTCTCGACAGAATGGCCGCCCCGCCTCGGGTAGGGCGAAATGGTAAAATATTGTCATCAACAACAGCAAGGCCGCAGCAGCAAAGGATGTCAACATGCGCGTGGATGGGCGGAATGCAGACGAGCTCAGGCCGGTCCGGGTGACCCCCGATTATATTCTCTACCCGGAAGGTTCTGTGCTCATCGAGTTGGGCAACACCCGGGTGCTGTGCAACGTCACAATCAACGAAACCGTACCCCGCTGGATGCAGTACCAGGGGAAAAGCGGCGGCTGGGTCACGGCAGAATACGCCATGCTCCCCAGAGCAACTCCGGAGCGCACCAACCGCGAGATCCGCGAGCTGAGCGGGCGGACACAGGAAATCCGTCGCCTGATCGGGCGCTGCCTGCGGGCCGCGGTCGATCTGCAGAAGATTGGCTCCCGCACCTGCGTGGTTGACTGCGACGTGATCCAGGCGGACGGCGGGACGCGGACCGCCGCCATCACCGGCGGATATATCGCCCTGGCCATCGCGCTCAACAAGCTGATCCAGCGCGACCTGATCCCCGCCACAAGCCTGCTTTCACCGGTGGCGGCGGTCAGTGTGGGGGTGGTTGATGGCCTGCCCGCCCTGGATCTGTGCTACAGCGAAGACAGCCATGCCGAGGTCGATTGCAACGTGGTGATGAACGCCGAGGGGCAGTTCATCGAGGTGCAGGGCACAGCCGAGGGCCGTCCCTTCCCCCGGGCGGCGCTGGATGAACTCCTCGATCTGGCCACAAAGGGCATCGGAGAGCTGCAGGCCATCCAAAAATCTGTCTTATCCACCTATGGATGAAGAGAGGTCAACGTGCCAGGTTTAGATCCCAACGATGTGCGCATCTTTAGCGGCAGTTCGCATCCCGAACTGGCCGCGGATATCGCCGCTTATTTGGGAGTGCCACTCGAAGACACGCACTTCTCCCGTTTCAGCAACGACAACTTATACATCCAACTGGGCGCCAGCGTGCGCGGGCGGGTGGTGTATATCGTCCAGTCTCTGGTCCCCCCGGTCAGCGAGCATCTGATGGAACTGTTCATGATGCTGGATATCGCCCATGGGGCCGCGGCGCGGGAAGTCCATGCGATCATCCCCTACTTTTCTTACGCCCGCTCGGACAAGAAGGACGCCCCGCGCATCTCGATCACCGCCCGGTTGATCGCCGACCTGCTGCAGACGGCTGGCGCCACGCATGTGATGAGTATGACGCTGCACAGTCCGCAGGTGCACGGCTTTTTCAAGGTGCCTACCGACCCGCTCACCGCCCGGCCCTTGTTCCTACGCTACTTCCAGGATCAGAAGCTCGACCCCTGCCGGGTGATCGTTGTCGCCCCGGATATGGGCCGGGCAAAATCGGCCTCCCGCTTTGCCTCCCGCCTCAACCTTCCGGTTGCGAGCGCTGACAAAAGCCGCATCTCCGACAAGGAGGTGTGGATCGGGGAGTCGGTGGCCCGCCAGGTGCAGGGCTTCAAGCGAGCGCTGGTCTATGACGACGAAATCGCCACCGGCGGCTCGGTGGTCGGGCTGGCGCATGTCCTGGTCGCCACCGGGATCGAGGAGATCTCACTCGTCTGCACCCACGGACTGTTCACCGGAGATTCCCTAAGCCGGATCGCGAGCATCCCGCAGATTAAGGAGATCATCACCACCGATACAGTACCGATCCCCCCGGAGAAACGCCCGGATAATATGGTGGTGCTCTCGGTCGCTCCGGTGTTCGGCGAGGCCATATTGCGCAATTACTCCCGCCGCTCGATTGGCGACCTGTTCAGCTACAGCGAGGACCAGGAGGAAACGATAGAATAGAGGCCCAGCGACGAGCCTGGCTCTACCCTGGCCCGGTTCGCGCAGGTTGCCCTGCCTTACCAATCAGTAAGGCAGGGCAACCTGACGTTAATGAGTAAGTGAAGTAGAATTCCAGAGATGCCCAATTTATTGCAGAACAGGCGAATACAGCAAATTTCCCGGAGGCACGCGGATGCTAGTTGAAGAAATGAACTTGAAACAGCTTCTGGCGGAACCCAATTCAATTGAGGAACTACACATTCCACAGAGCATCGTCATCGATATACTCCTGCGGCTGCTGTTCAACGAAGGAAACGTTTCCCTCAGCCGCTTTATCGAAGTTATGCGCATTCCGAATCGAGTGATCGACAACATCCTGCTGTGGCTGCAGAAAGAGCATCTGGTCGACGTCTCGAAAGCCACAGCAGAGTTGGGGCGGCTGAGCAATGTATACGCCCTGACCGAGGCTGGAGAACTCCGGGCCAGAGATGCGTTCGAACGCAGCCAGTACATCGGCCCGGTGCCGGTGCCGATCCATTATTACACCCGGGCCATCGAACTGCAGACCCGGCAGCGGAAGTCTGTGACACAGGAGCAGGTCAAGCAATCGCTGCGCCACCTGCTCCTGCCGGCGGACTTCCACCGGCGGATCGGTCCGGCGGTCAACTCGGGGGAATCGCTGTTCCTGTATGGCCCGCCAGGAAACGGGAAGACCACCATCGCCCAGGCCATCGGCCGGCTGATTGCCGGCACCGACCCAATCTGGATCCCCTATGCGCTGACGGCCGGCGGCTATATCATCCAGATCCACGACCGGCTGGTGCACAAGCAAATCCCGGTGCAGGGGGGCCGGACGAGCGATTTGGGGCGCATCGACCGGCGCTGGGGGCTGTTCGAGCGACCGACGGTCACCGTGGGCGGCGAGCTCAAGATGGACGCCCTGGATCTGCGTTACGATCCGCTCGCCAAGATTTACGAAGCGCCGCTGCAATTGAAGGCCAATGGGGGGATGTTCCTGATCGACGATTTCGGCCGCCAGCAGTTGAGCCCTAAAGATCTGCTGAACCGCTGGATCGTACCGCTTGAGAGCCATGTGGATTACTTGCGCCTGCAGAGCGGGCAGACGCTGGTGGTGCCTTTCCGCGAGTTGATTGTTTTCAGCACCAACCTCGACCCTTATCAACTGGTGGATGACGCATTTTTGCGTCGTATTCAGGTCAAGGTAGAAGTCTCCAGCCCGGACGAGCGCCTGTTTTTCCAGATTTTCACGCTGATGTGCAAGACGTACAACATCCCCTTTGATAAAGAAGCTTTCCTTTATTTGGTCCAGACCTGGTATCACAGTCAGGGGCGGCCGATGCAATCGGTACACCCGCGAGATATTTTGAAGACGCTGAGGGCAATTTGCGAGTATGATGGGATTCCCCCGCAGTTGAGCCCCAGCCTGATCGACGACGCCTGCCGGAGTTATTTTGTGCAGTGATGCCCGCCGGCCACGCGCTGGTAGAGGGTGCGGCGACTATTTCTATGGCGACTGAAGTCGCGGCTACAAAGGGCACGAAGTCCACCTGCGTGGACTCCAACTGCCGCCACCCTTAGCCATCCAACGCCGGCGTTTTGAGAAGCGGCGACTGAAGTCGCAGCTACAAAATGCACGAAGTCCACCTGCGTGGACTCCAACTGCCGCCACATTCTTACAAACCTGGTTTCCAATATGCGCGCCAACTTTACACAACTCTATTTGCATTGTGTTTGGGCCACTTGGGATCGTTTACCCATTATCACACCTGTCCTGGAGCAAGCCATTTACGCCTCCATCATCAGCAAGTGTCAGGAATTAGCATGCCAGGTCCTGGCTATTGGAGGCACTACCGATCATATTCACCTACTGGTCCGCTTCCCCACAACGATAACGGTTGCGAACCTGATGAAGGAGATCAAAGGCGTCTCCTCGCACCTGGTCACTCACCAACTGGCAAAGGGGGAATTCTTCAAATGGCAGGGGGGCTACGGGGCCTTCACCCTCAGCAAAAAAGAGGTCCCGAATATCAAGAGGTACATCGAGTGCCAGAAACAACACCATGCTGAGGCTACCTTATGATCTGAATGGGAGCAAACGAATATCACCAGCTAACCACTGGCCAGCCCCACCTGCGTGGACTGCTTCAACCCCGCGCAGGCGGGGTTTCGTGCACTTTGTAGGTACAGTTTTAACTGCTGCCACATTCAGCCATCCAACGCCGGCGTTTTGAGGGATGCTGCGGCGACTGAAGTCACGGCTACACAAGACACAAAGTCCACCTGCGTGGACTGGTTTCCAACACCATGAAGGTGGGATTTGGTGCTTGGTAGGTGCAGTTTCCACCGCCGCCTCCCCTGGCAAGCTAGGCATCTTACGTGTAATGCACGGCGGGCGGGATGTCCGGTCTAGGGTGATCGCCATCCGTTCCATCCGTGAAATCCGTGACCGAGCGACCGTACTCTGGTCGCCATCCGTTGTCAGCAATCCGTTCCCGACCAAAGGATCTCAACCAACCCCCAGCAACCGCCGCTCACCGAAGCCTGTAATTTTCCGAACCTGATGTACAATTAGACAGTCTTGGCGCTGGGATGAGATCCCATACGGGATCGCTGTTCAGGAGGGAAACCAAGACGAGTTACGCGATACTCCACTCATCGAAGGAACGCCGCCTGTGGCTAAAAAGAAACAAACCAACCAACTGCGCTTAGAGGGGGTGGTGAAGGCCATGAACACCGCGCGGGAGCAGCTCAGCGCCGGCATCCCCGCCAATGAGGTGGACAGTTTCCGCAAGTGGGTGCGCGGCGTCATCCACCAGGTGGACCAGCTCTGCAAGCTGCGGAACACCCGCCCCGAGCGCCTGCCCACCCCCACCTACCGGGCTTACCAATTCCTCAAGTCCATCGACCTGAACAACCTGCCCGTCCGCAAGGGGACGACGCCTATTGCAGCTCAGACTGCCCCCCCACCGAAAGCCCTGCACATCAACAACCTGATCGCCAGCCGCGACCGGGTGCAGACGAAGATCGACAGCCTGACCATCGAAGCCATCAGCCGGGGAGAAGCGATCCCCGAACGGGAGCGGGCCGTCCTTCAGAAGCAGATCCAGGAGGTTGCCGCCGGAGTCGATCGCATCTTCGCCGAGACGAACAAGGACGCCTCCGACCTGCCGGACCGCTCGCGACGGGTGTACCAGTGGTTCAAATTCCTCAGTGAGCCGGAGAACCTGGCGCTGCATCTGGACGCCGTGCGCCGCATCACGGAACTGACCGCTGTTTCAGAGTGCCGTAAGCTGGCTCCCGCCGCCCAGCAGAGCATCCGCCTGTACGCCAGTTTCGCCCACAGCGCCTCGCTCTACCGGGCGCGGGTCGAGGGCGACGGGATCCACCTGACCGCCAGCGAAGCGTTTATCAACGCCCCGGATGAAGCCCTGGAAGCGCTGGGCTGCGTGGCCATCGTGGGCAAGATCAGCCCGCACATCGACACCCTCAACCGCTTTGTGGACAGCGACGAATTTGGCGAGGCGCTGCTGGCCATCGAAATGATCGGCATGCCGGCGATGAACACCGCCCGCGGCCGTACCTACGACCTGAACCAGGTCTTCGATCGGGTGAACGCCGCCTACTTCGAGGGAAAGCAGGCCCGGCCGCGCCTGACCTGGAACCGTACACTAACCTACCGCAAGCTGGGGCACTACCAGCCCGCCACCGACACCGTGTTGATCAGCATCTCCCTGGACCAGCCCGAGATCCCCGATTATGTGATCGACTACGTCATGTACCACGAACTGCTGCACAAGCGCCTGGGCGTCCAGGTGATCAACGGCCGCCGCTACGTCCACACCCCGGCTTTCCGCCAGGAGGAACGCAAATTCGCCCGTTACGAAGAGGCGGAGGCCTTCCTGAAAGAGATCGGAAAGCGAACTGCCTAGCACATAGAGAGATATGAGCATCCTGTCCAAACTCATCCTTGCCATCCGCTCGGGGGGCCTGGACCCCGTCGTCCGATCCGTCCGCTACACACTGTTCAAAACGCTCACCGACCGGCGCTACCTCCCCTACGAAGGGCCGGGCGCCTCACAGGAGCCCGGTGCACTGGAACGGGTGGAGGCCCGGCCCGGAGGCGCTCACTTCTACTTCGAGCGGGCCGACCTGGAAGTGCAGTTCCTGACCCCCGATATGGCCCGCTTCACCTGGGGGCCCGGACGCCCGCCCGCCGGATACGCGATCGCCCGCACGGAGTGGCCCGCGGTCGAGGCCCAACTGGAAGAGGCCGGGGAGTACTATCACCTGTGCAGCCCGGACCTGGAGATCGAGATCGGAAGGGATGGCCGGGTGGTGGTCCGCGACCGGGCGGGGAACCTGCTGCGGGAGGAGGAGCCGCCGCGCCGGCATGTCAGCGCCAGTGACGAGACGGTGGGCTGGTCGCATTTCGCCACCCTGTCTGAAGAAGAACACCTCTACGGGTTAGGCGAGCAGGCGGGGTCGCTGAACTTGCGCGGGCAGTTCCACCGCCTGTGGAACTCGGACCCGGGGGGCAGCTACGGCCCGGGAGCGGACCCGCTGTACATGACCATCCCGGTCTACATGGCGCTGCACGAGGGCGGCAGCTACCTGCTTTTCTATGAGAACTCCTATGCGGGGGTCATAGGCTTCGGCCCGGCCCGCCTGCCGCGCGAAGCGCTGCCCCTGCCGGCCCTGCCCAAGGAACGCCAGCCAGGCGGGCTCTCCCCCCTGCCTGCTGACCGCTCGGCGGCCTTCTTCGCCGGGGGCCAACTTCGCTATTACTTCATCCTCGGCGCCCCACAGCAGGCGCTCAAGCGTTACACCGAGCTCACCGGGCGGGCGCCGCTGCCGCCTGCCTGGAGCCTGGGCTACCACCAATGCCGCTGGGGCTACCGCACTGAAACCGATATCCGCCAGGTGGCCGCCGGCTTCGAAGAGCACGATCTGCCGGTCAGCGCCATCCACCTGGACATCGACTATATGCGCGGTTACCGGGTGTTCACCGTCGATCCGGAGGGCTTCCCCGACCTGCCCGGCCTGGCGGCCTCTCTCAAGGAGAAGGGCATCCACCTGGTGACGATCATCGACCCGGGCGTCAAGCAAGACCCGGACTACGACGTGATGCAGGAAGGGCTGCGCAAGGGGGCGTTTTGCCTGCTGCCCGATGGCAAGCCGATGGTCGGCCTGGTGTGGCCTGGTTGGACCTTCTTCCCCGACTTCACCAAGCCGGAAGCCCGGGAGTGGTGGGGGGCGTACTACCCCCGGCTGCTGGAGGCCGGGGTGGACGGGTTCTGGCACGATATGAACGAACCGACCTCCTTCACCGCCTGGGGCAACATGTGCCCGCCGGTCTCCACCCTGCACGATCTGGACGGCTGCCAGGGGAACCACCTGGAGGCGCACAACCTGTACGCGCTGCAGATGAACCGGGCGGCGTTCGAGGCCCTGCGCCGCCAACAGCCTGACCGCCGGCCCTGGCTGATCTCCCGTTCCGGCTGGGCTTCACAGCAGCGTTACGCCTGGAAATGGACTGGCGACACGGAGAGCACCTGGGCCGCGTTGAAGATGACCATCTCCACCCTGGTGGGGACCGGCCTTTCTGGCTTCCCTTACAACGGCCCGGATATCGGCGGGTTCAGCGGCAACCCGGAGGCCGAACTGTACCTGCGGGCCTTCCAGATGGCGGCGTTCCTGCCGTTCTTCCGCACCCACTCGGCGGTGGGCACCGCCCGGCGCGAACCCTGGGTGTACGGCGAGCCCTTCACCAGCCATGTGCGCCGCTTCCTGAAGCTGCGCTACCGCCTGATGCCTGTACTCTACACCCTGGCCTGGGAGGCCGCACAGACGGGCTATCCGCTCGTCCGGCCGCTGTTCTGGCTCGACCTGCAGGACCGCGACCTGTGGGATGTGGATGACGCCTTCCTGCTCGGCGAGGCCATGCTCATCGCTCCGGTCCTGGGACCCGGTGCTGCGGAGCGCGCGGTGCGCCTGCCCGCCGGGCGCTGGTACGACTTCTGGACCGGGGCGGCGGCCGGCGGGCCGGGCGAGATCCGGGCTGCGGTGAAGCTGGACGAGATTCCGGTGTACGTACGCGCCGGGGCGATCCTGCCCATGACAGGAGATGAGAACACGCTCGAACTGCACATTTACCTGCCGGAAAGCGACGGCTCGGCCGCCGGAGGGCAGGTGTACAGCGATGCAGGCGACGGCTACGGCCCCTGGCGGCTGGACCGCTTCCACCTGGAGCGCGAAGGAGAGGCCCTGCGCCTGCGATGGGAGAGCCAGGGCGAGTACGGCTTCCCCTACGGGCGGGTCGCGCTGGTGTGTCACGGTTTCGCCCCCGTCCGTGTCGTCGTGGATGGGCAGGAAACGAGCCTCGAAGGCCAGCGTGTCTTCGTGAACCGCTTCGAGACGGCGGAGTTCAGTTTACGCCTGTCACACCCCACCGATGGGTAGGGTCTGGTCATTGAGTCAGGCCCGGGCTGCCAAACCGAAAACCATCATCGTTAGGCCAACCCCGCCGGCCCGGTAACCCAGACCCGCCTCACTCTTGATTGGCCCCACGCTGTCCGGGGTTTTTTAGCGGTTGAAACCGCAGCTACGAATTACACGAAGTCCACCTGCGTGGACTTCAACCCCACGAAGGTGGGGTTTCGCGCTCTTGTAGGTGCAGTTTCAACTGCCGCCTTCCCCAGTATGATCGATATCTTTCGTGCGGACACGGCGGGAGGGTTTATGGGTTAGGGTGATTCACTACACCGCCAGGCCCGTACATGCGCCGGAGAGTTCAGATGATGCTTGAATCTCGGCTACAGAGTTCGCAAAGTCCAACTCCGTGGACTTCAACCCCCCACAGGTGGGGTTTGGTGCACGGTGTACTTCGTACATTTAGCAGATGCAGTATCAACTGTCGCCTTATCTACCAATTCAGGAGAGTGAGACATGTCAACCCTGGTTCAGGAAAAAGTAAATCAGGCAATTGGGATATTGAAAGAGATGAACATCGACGCCTGGCTGACATTCGTGCGGGAGACTACGGCCGGCGGCGACCCCGTGCTTCCGCTCATCTACGGGCATGACCTGACCTGGCAGAGCGCCCTGATCCTGACCCAGAAGGGCGAGCGCTTCGCAATCCTTGGCCATTACGAGGCCGAAACCGCCCGCCGCACCGGAGCCTACACTACCGTCGTGCCTTATCACGAATCGCTGCGCCGCTCGCTGTTACACACCCTGGAGCGCATCGAGCCCGGGCGCATCGCCATCAACTATTCCAAGAACGAAGTGCTGGCCGACGGGCTGAGCCACGGCATGTACATGCTGCTGCTGGACTACTTCGTCGACACACCCTGGGAGAACCGCCTGATCTCGGCCGAGGCGATCATCAACGCCCTGCGCGGGCGGAAGACCCCGGAGGAAGTGCGCCGCATCCGCCGGGCGATCGAGACCACCGGCCAGATTTTCGACCGCACTTTCGCTAACATCCGCCCGGGGATGACGGAGGCCGAGATCAGCAGCTTCATGCACGCCGAGATGGAGGCCTGCGGGGTGGAGCCCGCCTGGGACAAGGATCACTGCCCGATCGTGGACGCCGGGCCCGAGTCGCCGGTGGGGCACGTCGGCCCGTCCGACATCACCCTGCAGCGCGGGCAGATCCTGCACCTGGATTTCGGGGTGAAGCAAGACGAGTACTGCTCCGATATTCAGCGGGTGGCCTACCTGTTGAAGGAGGACGAGACCCAGGCTCCGGAGCCCGTGCAGCGCGGGTTCGATACCATCGTGCGGGCGATCCAGGAGACGGTGAAGGCGATGAAACCGGGGGTCCCCGGCAAGCAGATAGACGCAGTCGCGCGGGGGATCGTCACCGGGGCTGGGTACCAGGAGTACAAATATGCCACCGGGCACCAACTCGGGCGGCTGGCCCACGACGGTGCCGGGCTGCTGGGGCCGGAGTGGGATCGCTACGGGGATACGCCCAACCTGCCGTTGGAGGCCGGGCAGGTGTACACGGTGGAGCCAGGGCTGGCAGTGCCCGGCTACGGGTATATCGGCCTGGAAGAGGATGTGCTCGTCACCGAAGACGGGGCCGAGTTCCTCAGCGTGCCGCAGACCGAACTGATCTTGATATGAACATAACAACGGAGGCAGGAATGATTCGAATTCAAATGGAGCGGCAGAAGCGGATCGCTCTGGTCGCTCACGACGCCCGCAAACCCGACCTGCTGGATTGGGTAAGAGCGAACCGCGATACCCTCGCCCGGCACCGCCTGTTCGGCACCGGCTCCACCGGCGGCATGGTGGCCAAAGAGACCGGGCTGCCGGTCCATCGTTTTATGAGCGGGCCGCTGGGCGGCGACCAGCAGATCGGAGCAGCCATCGCCGAAGGGACGATCGACTTCCTGATCTTCTTCTGGGACCCGCTGGAACCACAGCCCCACGACCCGGACGTGAAAGCCCTGCTGCGCCTGGCGGTGCTGCACAACATACCCATCGCCTCCAACCGGGCCAGCGCCGACTTCCTGGTCTCCTCGCCTCATATGAACGGCCCGTACGACCGCTATATCCCCGACTACCTGCGCCGGCTCAAGGAGATCGTCGAAGACGTGGTCGAAGACCTCGAGGAGGTGGAAGACGATTAGCTTTGTGCAGCAATTGTTGTCAGTAGAGGATGGTGTTTTGGGAGTTGGGGGCAAGCGCAGCCGGGCGACTGCGTCGCGAGGCAACCCCAAAACACCACTTCCTGTTGCCGGTGGTGCCGGCCGCCTGCTGACAGGTTGTGCGAGCACACTGGTTAGCGAAATTGAAGGCGATTAGGTCAATTCCGCGGTAAGATATACGGGCCCATAGGGCAGCACAAGATCCGCAAATAGAAGAGTCAGTACATGAAAGTCATCCAATCCTTAAAAGGCACCCGAGATTTTTACCCCGAAGAAATGGCCGTGCGCGCCTGGCTGTACGATGCCGTGCGCCGCGTGTCGGAGAGCTTCGGCTACCAGGAGTACGACGCGCCCTTCCTGGAGTCGATCGACCTGTACGCCGCCAAGTCCGGCGAGGAGTTGGTGAAGGAACAGTCCTTCGTCTTCCCCGATCGGGGCGGCGACCTGATCACCCTGCGCCCGGAGCTGACCCCCTCCCTGGCGCGAATGGTGGCCCAGCGCCAGCGCGGCCTGGTCTACCCCCTGCGCTGGTGGTCCTGGGGTCCGTTCTGGCGCTACGAGAAACCCCAGAAAGGGCGCACCCGGGAGTTCTTCCAGTGGAACATCGACCTGATCGGGCCAGACACCCCCGAGGCCGACGCCGAGTTGATCGCCGTCGCCGCCACTTTCTTCCGTGAAGTAGGCCTCACCCCAAAGGAAGTGAACATCCTGGTCAACGACCGCAAGCTGATGGACGCCCAATTCGAGCGGCTCGGCATCCCCCAGGAGCTGCGTCCGGAAGTCTCGCGCCTGATCGACAAGCGCGATAAGCTCTCCCCGGCCGATTGGCGGGCCACCGGGAAAGACATCGGCCTGACGGACGAGCAGTTCGAGGGGGTGAAAGCCGCTACCGATGACCAGGACCTGTGGCAGCAGTCGCCCGAACTGCGCCGCGTGTTCGAGGTGGTGGAGGCGCTGGGGGTGAAGGACTACGTGCGCTTTGCCCCGCATATCGTGCGCGGGCTGCTGTACTACACCGGCACCGTCTTCGAAGCCTGGGACGTGATCGGCGAGTTCCGCGCCCTGTTCGGCGGCGGGCGCTATGACAACCTGGTGTCCGACGTGGGCGGTGACCCACTGCCCGCGGTGGGCTTCGCCATGGGCGACGTGGTCATCAGCCTGGTGCTGGAGAAGTACGGCTGCCTGCCCCCCGACCTGGGCGCTTCGCCCGCCCCGGTGCTGGTCACCGTGTTCGACCAGGACTCGATCACCGCTTCGTTCAACCTGGCCGGCAAGCTGCGCCAGGCGGGGCTCAAAGTGGCAGCCTACCCCGAAGCCGCCCGGCTGGGCAAACAGTTCAAATACGGCGACCGCATGGGGATGCGCGTGGCCCTGGTGCTCGGCCCCGATGAGCTGGCCCGCGGCGAGGTAGCGGTGAAAGACCTGCGCTCCGGCGAGCAGCGCACCGTGCCCGAGACGGAGCTGGTGGAGACCATCCAGCGCATCTTGGCCGCGGGTGATTAACTCCAGCTAAAATTGACCGCAGGTTTGCGATCCAGATATTTCTGAGTTCCCGCTCCATAAGCCTAATAATCGATCAAAAAGCCCTTATGTCATCCACATATCGGGGCTTTTTGTTTTACATCGGCTTGTGATGAATTTCATTAACTTGAAATCTGGATTAATATCATTACACTGTATTACAGGGAGCGTTTTGCCGCTTTATAGATAGAATTTATCAGATTTAATCTAGCGCTCGACCACTTCAGAGGGCGGAAAATGCATTGGTACGAAAGGGGGTATTGTTTACCTCGTTTTTAGAATCCCAAGTGTCGAACACTTTGCTTTATAGGTTGACAGCCAAATCAACCGGATGAAATTCCGCGTATTCCATACCCCCTATTCGTCTCACACTGCCTACAACTTGATGGAGGGGCATGCCATAGCCTTATCCATAGAGGTATTGTATGTGCGTTTTACGTGTTTCATTATTCGGAGGCGTCCAGATAACCTGGTTAGGTGACGCAAAAGTCATACACTTGACCCCTACGATCCAGTTACTCCTGGCGTATTTGCTGCTCAATCGACACCGGACCTATCCAAGGGATGTGTTGGCTACCTTATTCTGGGGGGAGAAAAGCCAGGAAAAAGCCCGCAACAGCCTTAAAACCGCCATTTGGCGGTTAAATAAGGAGCTTGTCTCTCCAGAAGAAGATGAAAATAAATATCTGATCACGACTCAAATGGGTGATGTAGGTTTCAACAGGCACAGTGACTATTGGCTGGATGTTTCCGTCTTTGAAGAACAGGCGTTACAAACCCTGGCCACCCCCTTTATCGAGGCCACCGAGGCAAGCATAAAAGCCCTTGAAGACACCTTGCAGTTGTATTCAGGAGAGTTGTTGGAGGGGGTTTACGAAGAATGGGCAGTCCGCGAGCGCGAGCGGTTGCACCTGTTGTATATATCTAGTCTCACCTATCTCTTCAATTATTACAGGCATCACCACGTGCACGAAATGTGTCTGGTCTTTGGGGAGCGAATACTACAAGTTGATCCGCTGCGTGAGGACCTTCATCGAGAAATCATGCAGATATATCTTGAATCCGGGCAGCGGCCTTTGGCGCTGCGCCAGTATAAGATTTGTCGCAAATACCTTGCCGATGAACTGAACATCGAGCCAATGGAAGAAACTGAGGCGCTTTACATGCATATTCTGGCCGGGAAAAGCGATGATAGCCGCGATCAGACGATTGACCTGAACGATTTGCAGGATCACCTTAACCAGGCTGTCCAGCAACTCCACCAGGCGATGCGCACCATCGATGCCGTCCGCGAGCAGTTTCGCCAAATATCCCATACTCTCGAGCTCCTGGTCCGTATGCGGAAATAATCTCAACCTATCGATCGTCCAATGTCAACCTCCAAGCAGTCTGGTCTTGGAGGTTGTGATTCGTTCCCTGTATCAACAATACTCTAATTCAGGTCTTTTTTGACGCTTTATTGACCGAAACATGACCACCCTTTGACGCCAATTGGATAAACTGTCAACTAAGAATTGGAGCGGCTTAATCCAGACGGTCCGGTATGTGTTTTTCGTCTTAATTTCAGGAAGGAGTCGGCAGAATAGGGGGAAACTGCCTTGGAAATATGCCTCCTCTACAAGAGACGACTCGCGTTTTTATCATCCGGATCTGGCGGGAAGCTCGCTCAACTCCGGAAGCGAATCCGGAATGGCGCGGGGTCATCGAAAACGTCGCTAAGGGAAAACGAGCCTATTTTCGTGATTTAGAAGAAATCATTGACTTTATCCGACCCGAGCTGGAGGAAATGGGTGTGAGAGAAGAGAACACGGCCAGGCCACGCAAATTTTGGCGGCGTATTCTCGATTTCCTTGACTCGTTCCGAGCGGAATGAGGAGCTAAACGATTCCCTTCCGTTTGCCTTGAGCTTGGTCAACTTGATCACATCCTCCGGCCAATATGGAGAAGCAGAAATCTTGACAACGCGGTGCTTATAAAGCTCGACCCCGCGCAGATAGACCGGCCGATTAATATCGCCTAGTCTTAGGCCCAGAACAGGAGGTTCCCCCATGCCAGTCAGCCCTACCTTTCCAGGTGTCTATATCGAGGAGGTCCCCAGCGGGGTGCGCACCATCACCGGGGTAGCGACCTCCATAACAGCCTTCGTCGGGCGCGCCCTGAGAGGGCCGGTGGACGAGCCCATCCCAATCAACAGCTACGCCGATTTCGAGCGCGTGTTTGGCGGGCTGTGGACCGGCAGCACGTTGGGCTACGCGGTGCGCGACTTCTTCCTGAACGGCGGCAGCCAGGCTGTGCTCGTGCGCTTGTTTACCCCGCCGTTCGCAGATGAGGCCGAGCGCCAAAAGGCCCAGGCGGCCGCTGACGCCGTAGCAGGAGCTACTGTGGGGTCAGACGGAAACGCCGCCGCAGCCGCAGCTCGCACAGCCGCCGACGCGATCATCAACGATGCTGCCAAGTCAACGGCCGAGAAGGACGCCGCCGATTCCGTTGCCAAGGCGGCCGAGGCGGCGGCGAAAAAAGCCGTAGACGGCGGTGACGCCACAGGCGGCCCTACCGCCGACGTCAAGAAAGCTGCCGACGATCAGGCCAAGGTGGCCGTGCCTGTCATCCGCACCCCCCTGGACGTGGGCGGGCTGACCTTCGAGGCCGCCTACCCCGGCTCCTGGGGCCAGAACCTGCGCCTGATCGTCGATGCGAACGTCTCGCAGGAGTACGCCGACATGGTCGGCATCCCCAAGGAGAACTTCTTCAATCTTGAAATCATCGACGAAAGCCCGGGGGGCGGCTCCGAGCGCTTCGTCAACCTGAACCTGGGTGACAACAACCGGCGCGTCGACCGGGTGCTGGAGGCCGAATCGAACCTGGTGCGCTGGCTCGGCGACATCCCGGCCGACCTGCCTCAGGATATCAAAAATGCTCACACTGCCACCGAAGAGGCCAAGAAGTTTGTCTACAACGAGGTCACAGCGGCCGAGATGGCTCTCAACAAAAAGCTGCTGGATGACCCCAGCGCCGATGTGAGCGCCGAGAAGCAGGCCGTGGCCGACGCCATCGCTGCCCTGAAGACCTCCGACGGCGACCCGCTGACCAAGGACAACTTTATCGGACCCGGCCTGGAAGGCGAGAAGCAGGGCCTGTACGCCCTGGAAAAGGCCGACCTGTTCAATATCCTGGTCATCCCGCCTTACCGGCCCGATGGAGACGTGGACGCCGCCCTGGTGGCCAACGCCGCAGCCTACTGCGAGAAGCGCCGCGCCATGCTGCTGGTCGACCCGCCCGCCTCCTGGAACGATAAGAACGACCCGCGCCTCAACCTGGGCAGCATCGGCACGCGCAGCAAGAACGCCGCCCTGTACTTCCCACGCCTGTGCCAGCCCGACCCGCTGCGCGAGGACCGCATGACCCCCTTCGTGCCCAGCGGGGCCGTGGCCGGCATCTACGCCCGCACCGACCGCGAGCGCGGTGTGTGGAAGGCTCCCGCCGGTTTGGACGCCACCCTGGTCGGCACTCCCGAGCTATACGTGCCGCTCACCGATGCCGAGAACGGTGAGCTGAACCCCCTGGGCATCAACTGCCTGCGCGCTCGCCCGGCCGTGGGGCCGGTAGTGTGGGGCGCCCGCACCCTGCAGGGCGATGATCGCCTGGCTTCCGAGTGGAAATACGTGCCGGTGCGCCGTACCGCCCTCTTCATCGAAGAGAGCCTGTACCGCGGCACCCAATGGGTGGTCTTCGAGCCCAACGACGAGCCCCTGTGGGCGCAGATCCGCCTGAACGTGGGAGCGTTCATGCACAATCTCTTCCGCCAGGGCGCCTTCCAGGGCCAGACCCCCCGCCAGGCCTACCTGGTGAAGTGCGACAGCGAAACCACCACCCAAAACGACATCAATCTGGGCATCGTCAACATCCTGGTCGGCTTTGCCCCGCTTAAGCCCGCCGAGTTCGTCATTATCAAGATCCAGCAGTTAGCCGGCCAGATTGCCGTGTAAGGAGACAAACGATGGCACAGTTTTCCGTCAATACCGAGCCGCAGCGTTTCGACCCCTACAAGAATTTCAAGTTCCGTGTGAAGTGGGACGGTCGCTACGTGGCCGGGGTCAGCAAGGTCAGCGCCCTGCAGCGCACCACCGAGGTGGTGGAGTATCGCGAGGGCGGCGACCCAAGTTCGTCCCGCAAATCGCCCGGACAGACCAAGTACGAAGCGATCACCCTCGAGCGCGGGGTGACCCACGACGAAGAGTTCGAGAAATGGGCCAACAAGGTGTGGAATTTTGGTTCCGGGCTGGGCAGCGAGGTCTCGCTGAAAGACTTCCGCAAGGACATCATTATCGAGCTGTACAACGAGGCTGGCCAGAAGGTGATCGCCTACAACGTCTACCGCTGCTGGGTGTCCGAGTACCGCGCTCTGCCCGAGTTGGACGCCAGCGCCAATGCCGTGGCGATCCAGACGCTCAAGCTGGAAAACGAGGGCTGGGAGCGCGACTACGAGGTTAAAGAGCCCAGCGAGCCGAGCTTCACCGAGCCCGCAGGATAAGGATGGGACCTTCTTCCTCGGCGCCACAAGGCGCCGCCGACCTGCTGCAGGCCTGGGAGAACGGGCAAGGCTGGCCGCCAATCTGGCAGGCCCTGTGCCTGCTGGCGGTTGCCTGCCCGGGCGAGCCGCTCCAGGCCCTGGCGGCCCTGCCGGTCGGGCGCCGCGACCGGCGCCTGATGGAGCTGCGCCGGCGGCTGTTTGGGTCGCGCCTGGACAGCCTGGTTGCCTGCCCGCAGTGCGGCGAGCGGCTGGAACTGTCGTTCGACCTGGATGCGGTACAGGTACCGCTGGACAATCAGAGCCTCGAACCGGCGCAGGCGCCCCTGGATGGCAGGCCTACACCTGGCGAGGCAGACGGACCCGAGGACTGGGAGCTGGAGACCGAGGGCTATTGGCTGCGATTCCGCCTGCCCAACAGCCTGGACCTGCTGGCCGCCCAGCAGGCCGGCGGGCGCACGACCCTGCTGGAGCGCTGCCTGCAGGAGGCGCACTCAAACGGCCAGCCTCGGGCCGCCGCCCAGCTACCCGAGCGGGTACAGGCGGCTCTGGCCGAACGCATGGCCGAGCTGGACCCGCAGGCCGACGTGCGCTTTCCGGTAGACTGCCCGGCCTGTGGGCACCGCTGGATGGCCGTGTTCGACATCGCCTCATTCCTATGGCAGGAGATTAGCACGTGGGCACTGCGCACCCTGGACGAGGTGAGCGTGCTGGCGCGCCTCTACGCCTGGAGCGAGGCCGACATCCTGGCGCTCAGTCCCTGGAGGCGGCGTTATTACATCGAGAAGGTGGCAGGATGAGATTGACTCAACGCCAAAAGTTGGCTTTGCCATGACAGGCGAGGCCTGGTCTGCGCAGAATAGGGTACCTGGATGAGCGATTTCTTGGATCACCTGTTGGGCCAAAGCCAGGAGCCGGCGGCCAACCTGGCGCCCCGCCCGCTGGCGCTGCACGAGCCGGCGCCGGAGCCGGCCGCCCCGCCGCTCGACGAGGCCGCGCTGGCGGGCGGCGGGCTGCCGGAACCGGCCACCCTGGTCGCCGGGCGCTCCCGCCTGGCCCCGCCCGCCGCCACTCCCGAGCCGGGCAGGTCGCCGCGTGACCCCTCCGGCGACCTGCGCCGTCGCCTGGACGAACTGCAGGCCTGGATGGGGCAGCTCTCTGCCCGGCGGGACGAGACTCCCGCACTCATCCCCCCGCCGTCCGCCCCCAATCGCCCAGCCAGCCCCCCCTCGCAGCCCCCACCGGTAGAAGATCAGCCCTCCGCAAGCCCGCCCACCGCCCCGATTACCGTAGTGCAGGAGGTCTCCGTTCACACGCCAGTTACGCCGGCTTTGCCCTCGGCCACCCCTGCACCCGCCGCCCGTAACGGGCCGGATCCGGTCCCGCTGCAAGTCCGGCCGGCGCCGCCGGAGCCGCAGGTCGGGCCCATTCGTGCGGCGCGCTCTCCACAGGCGCAAGACCCGGCCCCTGAGACGAAGCCCGCCGCGCAGCCCCTTGCCGTCCCGCCCCAGGAAGCTGCCCCGGCCCGGCTGACCCCGCGCCCGCCGGAGACGCCTGGCCTGCCAACCGTGAACCTGCTTCCGTCCCGACAGGCTGCGGAGCCCCCGCCCCGGCCGGTCGTGCACGTCAGCATCGGGCGCATCGAGGTCCGCCTCGCCCGACCGGGAAGTCCGTCCGCCAGGGCTGCCCCGCCCCCCAGCCCGTCCCTTGTGATGAGCCTGGAGGAGTACCTGCGGCAGCGCAATGGAGGCGGGCGGTGAAAGGCGATCCGCCATGAGCAATTTCCTCGCCATTGCCACCGTCACCGCCGGGCTGGTGCAGTTGCTGCAGAAAAAACTGCCGCTTGATGTCAATGGCGCCACAGTGACCAACGTGCGCCCCGAGAGCAACGGCGCCGGCCTGCCCGCCACCGGGGTCAACCTGTTCCTGTACCAGGTGACGCCCAATCCTCACTGGCGCAATGACGACCTGCCTGCGCGCGACGAGCAGGGCAACCTGCGCCGCCGGCCGCGCCTGGCCCTCGACCTGCACTACCTGTTCACCTTTTACGGCGATGAGGCCCAGTTCGTGCCGCAGCGCGTGTTGGGCAGCGTGGCGCGCACCCTCAACGACCAGCCCGTGCTGACGCGGGACCTGATCGCCGACGCCCAAATCGCCGTCCCCAGCCTGGCGCCCTCTAACCTGGCCGACGAGAACGAACTGGTGCGCTTCGTCCCGGCCGCCCTCAGCCTGGAAGAGCTTTCCAAGCTGTGGTCGGTGTTCTTCCAAATCCCGTACACACTCTCCATGTGCTACCAGGCCACGCTGGTCTTCCTGGAGAGCGACGCCGCCCCGCGCGCCTCCATGCCGGTGCAGAGGCGCGTCCTGCGGGTCATGCCGTTCCAGCAGCCGGTGATCGAGGAAGTGCGTAACGAAGGCAGCCCGCTGAACCCGATCCTGCCTGGCTCCACGCTGCTGATCCGCGGCCGGGGACTGCGCGGCGATCAGACTTCGCTGCGCGTGGCTGGCGTGGAGGTGCAGCCAGGTTCGATCAGCCCCACCGAGATCCGCCTGGCGCTGTCCGAGCCACCCTTCCCGGTTGGCGAGCTGCGCGCCGGGGTGCAGGGCGTGCAGGTGGTGCAGCGCACTGTCTTCGGCATTCCGGACGACCCGAACACCCCCTCCCCGGCCGACCCGCACCAGGGCCTGGAGTCGAACGTGGCCGCCTTCGTATTACGCCCGGTAATCACCGGGCCGGTGCAGGCGCCGATCGTGCAGAACGACCTGAACGGCACCCGCAAGGGGGAGATCCGCGTGAACCTGGCCCCCACGGTGGGCGAAAAACAACGCGTGGTGCTGCTGTTGAACGGCACGGCCCCCCAAAACGCCCCGGCCTACACCTTCGTCGCCCCAACGCGTACTGCCGACGCCACCACGCTTGAGATCCCATTCGCAAAGGTCGAGCCAGGCGCCTATTTCGTGCGCGTGCAGGTGGACGGCGCCGAGAGCCTGCTCGAGCAGGACCCAGACCCCACGAACCCGGTCTTCACCGGGCCGCAGGTAAATATTCCATGAACGAGCTGCAAGCCTGGCACGAACAAAATGAGCAGTACCTGGCGGCGGCCCTGGAATGGCTGCGCCGCCGGCTGGACCAACTATCCAACGGGGGCGCCCCGGCTGTGGCGCCTGCTGCGCCGGAACCGGCCGGAAAGGTGCGCCTGTGGCGCAGCCGGCCAAAGCAGGTCGAAGATGAGCAGCCGCCTACACCGCTGCTGCCGGCCTCCGCGTGCGGGCCGGTGGCCGAGGCGCGCCGGGCCATGGATGAGGCTGCCGCGGGCGAGCGCTTTCCCGCCCTGAACATTCTGGCCGAGCGCTTCGGCCTGTCAGCCTTCGAGCAGGAGATCCTGCTGTTGTGCGCCGCGCTGGAGCTGGACCCTTCCATGGCCGAGCGGTGCTCCCACAGCCAGTTCGACCCGCGCCGCCCCTACCCGACATTTGCCCTGGCTTTACGGCTGTTCGACAACCCGGCCTGGGATGTGCTCTCGCCCGAGCACCCGCTGCGCTATTGGCGCATGCTGGAAATCAACCAGCCCGCCAACGAGCCGCTGACCGTGGCCGGCCTGCGCCTGGACGAACGCATCCTCAACTTCATCAAGGGCCTGAATTACGTGGATGACCGTCTGGCGCCCTTCCTGGCGCCCCTGCAGCCCGCCAGCTATGCGGGCGCCCTGCCGCCTTCTCAGGAGCAGGCCGCCTGGGCGATCATCCGCCACCTGCGCCTGGCATCCACGACCGGTCGCCCGCCGCTGATCCAGTTGGTCGGGCCGGACTCGGAGAGCAAGCAACTGGTGGCCGCCCACGCCGCCGACGAGCTGAATCTGAACGTCTATCGGCTGCCTGCCGGGCTGCTGCCGGCCCAGGCCGCCGAGTTGGAGAGCCTGGCGCGCCTGTGGGAGCGCGAGAGCATGCTGATGTCTCCGGTCCTGTATCTGGATGCCAGCGAGCTGGATAATACGACCACCGAACAGGCCGGGGCGCTGGGGCGCTTCCTGGCGCGCAGCAGCGGCATCTTCTGGCTGGACACGCCGCAAGTGCGCGCCGACCTGGGCCGCCACATGGCCGTGGTAGAGGTGGCCCGGCCCGAGGCCGCCGAACAGCGCCAGGCCTGGGCGGCCGCGCTGGGGCGGGAGGTCACCGATCCGCTGCCCACCCGGCTGGCCGGCCAGTTCAACCTGAACCTGCCCGCCATCCAGGGCGCCGCCCGCAGCGCCTTGGGGCAGGGGGAGAACGGTTCCCATGACCTGGCCGACTCGGTGTGGGAGGTTTGCCTGAGGCGCACCAGCCCCCAGCTCGGCGGGCTGGCCCAGAAGCTGGAGCCCAAGGCCACCTGGGACGACCTGGTGCTGCCCGAGCCGGAGTTCAAGCTGCTGCGCCAGATCGCCGGTCAGGTGGGGCAGCGCAGCCGAGTGTACGACGAGTGGGGCTTCCGCGAGAAGATGAACCGAGGCTTCGGCATTAATGCCCTGTTCACCGGCGAGAGCGGCACCGGCAAGACCATGGCCGCCGAGGTGATCGCCAACGAGCTGCGCCTGCACCTGTACCGTATCGATCTGTCGTCGGTGGTCAGCAAGTATATCGGCGAGACTGAGAAGAACCTGCGCCGCCTGTTCGACGCCGCCGAGGATGGCGGGGCGATCCTGTTCTTCGACGAGGCCGACGCCCTGTTCGGCAAGCGCAGCGAGGTCAAAGACAGCCACGACCGTTACGCCAATATCGAGATCAACTACCTGCTCCAGCGCATGGAGGCTTACCGCGGCATGGCCATCCTGGCCACCAACCTGAAAAGCGCCCTGGATCAGGCTTTCCTGCGCCGCCTGCGCTTTATCGTCCAGTTCCCCTTCCCCGGCCTAGCCGAGCGGCGCAAGATTTGGAGCGGCGTATTCCCCGCCGGCACGCCCACCGAGGGGCTGGACTTCGACTGGCTGGCGCGCTTGAACCTGACCGGCGGCAGCATCCACAACGTGGCAATCAACGCCGCCTTTACCGCCGCCCAGGCTGGCCAGCCGGTATGCATGCCGGTGGTGCTGGATGCAGCGCGGGCTGAGTTCCGCAAGCTGGAACGGCCGTACAACGAAGCCGATCTGCGCTGGGCGGAGCCGGTCCTGGCCCAAGTCACTTAAGAAGGGGGATGGAAAGTCTATTGGGAGCGGTTCAATATTTCTACTCTTGAGAGGTATGAGGCGTTGATGGACCCGAACCAAAACGATATCTACTTGCACATCGACCGGCTGATCCTGGACGGAATCGACCTCCCGGCCGGGCAGGGGGCCGCGGTGCAGGCCGCCCTGGCAGGCGAGCTGTCCCGCCTGCTCACCGAGGGCGGGCTGGCGGGTTCGCTGGCGGGGGGCGGGGCGTTCGACAGCGTACCGGCGGCGGGGATCCACCTGGGCGAGCCGGCCTCCCCGGCCGCCCTGGGCCGCCAGATCGCCCGATCGGTGTATGGAGGCATCAGCGCATGAGCGAGCACGTGGCCGCCGTCCAGGCGCAGCCTGCGGCCCCAATCGCCCCGTCCGGTACGCTGCTCCAGCGCACCTGCGCTTGCGGGCAGCACACCACCAGCGGGGGCGAGTGCGCAGCGTGCAGGGAGAAACGGTATGCTTTGCAGCGCCGCGCCATCAATCCGGACTCGCCCGAGATCGCCCCGCCCATCGTCCACGAGGTGCTGCGCAGCCCCGGGCGGCCGCTGGACGCAGGCACTCGGGAGTTCATGGAATCCCGCTTCGGCCAGGACCTCAGCCGGGTGCCGGCCCGCGGGGCATTTCCGGGCGCCGGGGACGGTTTGCGCATCAACCAACCGGGGGACCGGTTCGAGCGCGAGGCTGATTGGGTCGCCAGCCGGGTGCTGGGGACCACTTCGAAAGCAGAAGGGGCCGCTTCCAGCCCAACCGGTTTTGGCTCCCTGGGGACGATGTTCAACCCGCATCCGCTGCATTCCGGGCGAAGTTCGCCGGGCGAGTATGCAGGTTCTACGGGCGCCCGGCTGCCCCTTCAAGACTTCAGCCGCGTGCGCGTCCACACCGGGCCGCGGGCGGCTGAGTCGGCCCAGGCAGTGAATGCTCGCGCCTACGCGGTGGGGAACCATTTGGTGTTTGCGGAAGGCGCCTACCGGCCCGCCACCCCGGCCGGGCGCCGGCTGCTGGCTCACGAATTGGCCCACGTGGTCCAACAAGAGGGTGGGGACGCAGTAGGCCTGAGCCGGGCTGCTGGCCCCTTCCTGCAGCGCCAGGACGATGGCGGACTGCCCCCGGGCGGCCCCCCCGAGCCGGGGCAGCGCGACCCGGCGCAGATCCAACAGCCCGAGATCCGCGAAGAGCCCGGGACGCTGGAAGAACTGCGCCCCACAGAACGCCAGGTGGTGCAGCGAATCCTGATCTCCTGCGCCGACATGCGCATCCGCATCGAGACCACCACCGCCGCCTACACCTACCGGCTCAAAGCCTGCTCTCTCCCGGTGGGCTCCTATGAGACCGATGTGACGGTCGGAGAGAGCGAGGGAGAACAGGATTGTTTCGGTGTAAGGATGGGTGCAAACGACTTCTGCCTGGACTTTCGCCAGGCGGTCGGCGAAGGAGAGGAGTTCGAATTCTCTTACTATGTCGCGCCGGGAGAACAGAACCCCGCCGAGCTGCTGCGCAACCAGTCCAGGGTGCATGTTGACGTGGTCGAGAGCCTGCCAAGCCCGCGCCAGCCGCACCGCGCTACCCCCGCCTGCGCTTTACGGCTGGACGACCGCGTGCTGGTGCCTGCGGATTCGCTGAACCGCAACCTCTTCGAACCGCTCGAGTTCGAAAAAACGATCTGGGAGCACCCGGTGCCACTCGGGCAGTTCGGCTGGGTGGACCTGTCGGCCACCGCCTCGGGGCGGTTGACCGGGCTGTTGAACGCTCGCTACGGCCCCGGCCGGCTGAGCGATATTTGCCTCACTTATCTGTTGGACCGGGAATCGGGCTCGGCGCCGATCGAACACCCCCTGCTCGGACGCGGCAGCCGGGCGGACGTGACCACCTATGGCATCGGCGGGCGCGCCCGCTTCCGCCTCCCGGCGCAAGCTTCGATCCGCATCAACGGCACCGGCGCCTTGCGTATTGCCGGCGACTACCTGAGCGTGATCGAAGTGGCGGCCGCCGAAGGCAGGTTGACCGCCCAGGGCGAGGCTACGCTGTCGGGCGAGATCAACGGGGCGGTCGAAATCATCGCCCGGGCCACCCGGTCTACGGCCACCCTGGAAGCGCCGGTCGGAGAGACGGAAATCTCGATCACCGACAGTTCCATCGACGCCGTCGACCTGTCTGCCGAGATCGGGCTGCGCGGGCGGGCGGGGCTGGCCTTCCGCCTGGACCTGTCGGCTGGCTTCGATCTGCTGGGCCACAACTTGTGGAGCCAGACCTGGAACCTGGTTCAATTCAACCCGCGCGTCTCCTGGCGCGGCGGGCTGAAATACAGCCCCAACCCGGGCGTCAAATGGGACCTGGGGACGCTGGGGGCGGATGATGAGCTGGACCTGGGCCCCGCCGAGGACGAAGGGCTGGAGGATATCGCCTTCCACGAGGAAAACGCCGATGTCGAAGAAGAGGACATCATCCAGGCGATCCTTGACGAGTCGCGGGCGCAGGATGACGCCCCCGACGGCCTCAGCGAGGACACCGCCCTACCGCTCGACTGGTACAAGCCTCTCGAACTGTACGCAAACACGCTCGACCTGCCCAACGCCACCGACCCGCAGTCGGTCGGGCGGGACGACGGCCCCACCGAGGTGCGCTTCCCGGCCGCCCTGGTACCCCGCCGGGACCGCGGCGTGTACGGGATCGGCGATCCGCCCAGCGGCGAGGTCTCCGAAGACCTGGGTGTGGCGGATTGGCCGGCGGTGGACAGGACCTTCCAATACCTGCCTTATGACGCGCGGCGCGACCCCGAGAAACAGCGCTTCAACCGCCTGATCGACGCGCTGGGCTTCGATCGTTCGGGGTTTGACTCCGATCACGTCTGGGAGTTGAACCTGCTAGGCCAGGACGCCGACCGGTTCGATAATCTGTGGCCGGCGAGCAACCAGGAACAGCAATTGGCCGGCTCGCTTCATCGCATTCAAATCCGCAATTACGAAGGTGTGCTGGGGAACGTCAACGGACGATGGTTCATCATCGTGCGTGTTCGCCACCCCGCCGAGTATGGGCAGTGATACGAGTCCCTGAAATGAGCGCACACGCCATCTCCCCTTCCCAAAAGAAGGTCCCCAGGCAAGCAGATCCCGGGGTGCACGGCCTGTTCAACCGCCAGTGCGCCTGCGGGCGACACACCGGAGGGGGCGAGTGCGCAGCCTGCCGGCAGAAACGCCAGGCTTTACCGCATGCGGGGGTGAACGTGGTTTCCCAAGACTCCGGCCTCCCCAGTTCACGAACCCCGTTCGCAGGGGAGGGGATGGCCCCCGGCGCTGCGCCACCCATCGTCCACACGGTGCTGCGCAGCCCCGGGCAGCCGCTGGACGAGGGTGTGCGGCGGAGGCTGGAGCCGCATTTTGGCCGCAGCTTCGACCGGGTGCGCGTCCACAGCGACCCGCAGGCAGCCGAGTCGGCCCGCTCCGTCCAGGCGCTGGCCTACACCGTGGGGGAGCATGTCGTGTTCGGGGAGGGCCGGTATGCGCCCGGCACGGACGCCGGGCAGCGCCTGATCGCCCATGAACTGGCCCACACCCTCCAGCAGCGCCGGGCTTCCCCCCTGGCCTCCGGCAGGTCCCTGGAAATCGGCCCGGCCGGCGGGCGGTGGGAAGCCGAAGCGGAACGGATCGCCGGTTCGATCGATCATCCCGGCGCCTCACCAAGCCTGGCGGGTTCCCAAAACGCCTCGTCCCACTCAGCCATGCCGGCTGCTGCCTGGAAACCCGGCAGGTTTTTCCCGGCCCCGTCCTTTGGACCGGTGATGCCCCTTCCATCCGCCGCCCCCCTGGGCCTGCAGGGCCAGGCCGACCGGGCCGCGCTGCAAGCCCGCCTGCAGCAGGTCCGCCAGCGCCTGGCCGAGCTGCGGAGGCGCTACAACCAGCTCAGCGACCAGTTCGCCGGTTCGCTGGCGCAGGAGCGCTTAGGCGAGTCGCTGCAGCGCGGCAGAGAGCAGATCCACGAACGTGCCCGCTCCGAGGCTGCGGCGCGCTCGCTGTGGGGCGGCACGCGCGCCGCAGCCTCCATCCGCCGCGCCGCCTCGGCGTCCATAAGCGGGAACACTGCCACCGTGACCGTCAGGCTCCAGATCACCTACCTGGCCTTGAAGGAAGCGGATGCCCAAAAGCGCGCAACGACCGACATCCCGCGCATCGAGGCCGCCATCCGCGACGTCTGGCAGACCGCCATCGCCACCGGCGATTATGCAGGGCTCTCCTTCCGCCTGCTGCCCAAGGTGACCTACCTGCCGCGCGGCCGTACCCGCGACGAGAACGCCTTCCTGATCCAGGTGCGCGCCCCTGACGGCGAACCCTCCTCCGGCGATTCGGTGACCGGCGTCATCAGCCTGTCGCCCTCGCACCTGGAAGGGGGGCGCGTGATCGTGCTGGCCCACGAGCTGGCCCACCTGTTCGGGTTCGTAGACGCTTACTTGAAGATGACCACCCACGGCAAGGGCGGGAAGGAGATCGAGCAGTGGAGCGTGGCGCGGCCCGACCCGGCCCGCCGGCCCGACCTGTTGGGCATGATCGACCCGGCGATCCTGGAGCGCCTGCGCCAGAAAGGCGCCGTACTGGAGGCCGACGTGGCCCGCCAGACCGGCCCGGTGCGAGTGTGGGAGGAGGAAGCGGGCATCGTGCTGCGCACCCTGGGCGTGGCGCCGCCGCCCCGTCCCCGTCCCACCCCGGAGAGCGAGGATTTCGACCCCGAGGTCGAGCTGGAGCGGGTGCGCCGCCAGGGCGAAGGGAAGCTCGCCCGCATCCGCCAGCGCCGCCAGCGGGTGGAGAACACCGTGCAGTCGCTCGAGCTGGCCGAAGAGATCATGCGCCTGGAACAGGAAGAGCAGTCGTTGAAATCCCGGCTGGGCGTGCCCTAGCCTTCCGAGAGAGAATTGGAACGGACCATGCCATCCTTTTTCGCAGCCCCCACTCATTCGAGCGCCCGGCCGGTTACGCCGCAAGGGACCGGCCGCCACTTGCAGCGCCTCTGCGCCTGCGGGCAGCATACCGGCGGGGGCGAGTGTGAATCCTGCAAGAAGAAGCGGTTGGGCTTGCAGCGCCTCACGATGAATGAGGAGCGCAGCGCCTCGGATGTGGCTCCGCCGATCGTCCACGAGGCGCTGCGCAGCCCCGGACGGCCATTGGAGGCAGGGGCGCGGGCGGCGATGGAATCTCGCTTCGGGCGTGATTTCAGCCACGTGCGCGTGCACACCGGCGCGCTGGCCGCCCGCTCGGCGCAGGCAGTGGATGCGCTGGCGTATACCGTAGGCCAGGATATGGTCTTTGGGGAGGGGCAGTACGCCCCCGCGACGCCGGCCGGGCGCCAATTGCTGGCCCACGAGCTTACCCACACCCTCCAGCAGGGTGGGAGCGCCACGGGCGGAGGAAGCGCCCTACCGTCTTCGCTTCCCATCGGCCCGGCCGGCGGGTTCTACGAGCGGCAAGCCGGTCGGGCCGGGGCGAATGCCAGCCGGACGCCCGGCGCCGTGCTCCAGCGCCAGCCGGTGGAGGAAGAGCGCGGCCGCAACGTGGGGCCCCATTTGCCCGAGATGCCTCTGCCGCCGATTTGCAGCTTCGTGTGGGAGGGGGGCCGCCCCTACTGGAAGTGCGAGAACCTGCCGGGTGTTGGCTCCACGCCCAACATCCCGCTCGATCCGAGAGATATCCCCGGTGAAGTCGAGCGCCGGTTGGGAAAATTCGGCCAGCAGCCGGAGGGCGAGCGAGGGCCAACCTGGATCCCCAACCTGCAGCCGCCTCGCGTCGGCCCTCCCTTCCCGGGAACGCCCGGCTTGACAGGTGACTTATTGCGCGAGCAGTGCCGGCGCTACCCGGCGCTGTGCCCCTCGCCCGGCGGTCCCACCCTGGGCCCACTGCTGCCCGTCCCCGAGTTCACCCTGGGCCCCGAAACGCTGCTGGGCGCCTCCATGCTGGGCTCGCTGACCCTGGACGGCTTCGCTTTGAACAGCGCCGAGTTGACCGGCGAGCACAGCACCGAGCTGGACGCGCACGCCGCCACCCTGCTGGACCTGCTGCGCCGCTTCCCCAACTCGTTCATTACCCTCAGCGGCCACACCGACGCCACCGGGCGCGAGGAGCGCAACCTGCCGCTGAGCCGCGAGCGCGCCGAGGCGGTGAAAGCCGCCCTGATCGCCCGCGGCATCCCCGAGGAGATTATCTCCACCGGTGGGCTGGGCGCATCGGTGCCGCGGGTCGAGACGGGCCGGGCCGAGCCGCGCAACCGCCGGGTGGAGCTGACGTTCGTCGCCCGCAATTTTTTCAACCTGGGCAGAAGGCCCTAGGGGGAGACAGGCATGCGATTGCATAGACAGGCACCCCCCCTTCAGAACCGGTCCCCGGGCCCGCTCACCTCATCCGTCGGACCCGTTCTCCAGCGCGCCTGCGCCTGCGGGCAGCACAGCGGCGGGGGCGGGGAGTGCGAAGCCTGCAAGAAGAAGCGCCTGGCCCTACAGCGTGCCGCTGTGAGCCCGGCCGTTTCAGATATAGCCCCGCCCATCGTCCACGAGGCGCTGCGCAGCCCCGGGCAGGCCCGGATGGCAGACATGCCTCCGGGGTTGGAGCTGAGTGAGAGATATGACTTTAGCCGGGTTCCCGCCTATACGCCGGCAGGCAGGGGGTACCAGGCCAGCCTGGCCATCAACCAGCCGGGAGACGTTTTCGAGCAAGAAGCAGACCGGGTCGCCGGCCAGGTGCTTTCCGCCCCGGAGAAGGGGGTGCTAAACAGCGCACCGCCGCGCATCCAGCGCTTTACGGGGCAGGCGCCAGGGACGGTGGGGACGGCCCCGGCCAGCGTGGATCACGCCCTGGCTACACCAGGCCGTCCCCTGGCGCCGGCGCTGAGGCAGGATATGGAGCTGCGTTTCGGCTACGACTTTTCGGCCGTACGGGTTCATTCCGATGCGGTCGCCAGGCAATCGGCGCAGGATGTAAACGCCTATGCGTACACGGTGGGCCGCGACATTGTGTTTGGTGACAACCAATACACGCCGGAGACGCGCGCAGGGCGGCGGCTGCTCGCCCACGAGCTGGCTCACGTGGTACAGCAGTCAGGAGCTGGTAATGCGGGCGGCAACCTGTTAATCCAACGACAGCCGGCTGGCACGGGTCGCGCGACTCAGGCCCGATCGCCAAGATTGGAGTTTCGACCCTCAAGGATCCTGAGCCCATGCGCCTGCCTGGCATTTATCCACAACAATGAACGCAACGCACGCCAGTCCGCGGAAGATTTGCACCAGAGTTGTAGTTATAACCTGGCTATCATTGGGCCGGGCCAAAGTAGAAACGTCCCAATACGGGGGTCGAACCGTCAGATCGATCCCAATGAGCTGTTCCCGCAGTCTATCCAACAGGAATGCACGCGCGACGAGGCCGGTTGCGCGGCCTATGAAGCAGGCCACGACGATCTGCGCGCCATGCAAATTCAATTTTTCCTGACCATAAAAACCTGCACCGGCAACTTTACCTTGCCGATGATCGTCCTTCACAATAACAGCCTCACCGATACCAGGGAGTTTCTGAGGGCGACTTCGCAGCAGCAGCGAGCAGGATTGCGTGGAGGTTATAGCCGGGATATTGGCGAGGGGATCGGCAGCCGGCAAGAATTGAGGGATAAGTTGGGCCAGAGAGGGGTGATCATGGATCAATCGGGCACGACGAATATCTTCAGGTGGTGTAACCTGCCTGAAATCAGCCGCTGCCATATCGGTGACCCCGATCGCCCGGACCACGTGATCTGGGTGACGCATCTGGACGACTTCAATCGGCTCCGCCAGCAGTCTGTGAACGTTGTATTGCAAGAGGGGTTAGGGACTGCCACCGGGAGTGAATCTGAGACAGATCTGTCCACCTTATTCCTGCGCTTGGGACCGAATGCTCGCTTTATCAACATCGAAACGCCCATCTCCCCTCAGGACCGGCCGACGCGCGAGCAGAACATGATCTTTATCCAGCAAGTGCTCGACCTGATCGGGCTAAATTGCTGCCCGCCCGTTGGCGACTTTCCAACGCCATCACGTACTGAAATGATAGCCTGATGGATGAAATCACCCTCTTACGCGGCGACCAGACGGTCACTTATATGAAAGCCCCTCTGCACTTCGCCGTGCGCATGCGCCAGGGCCGCGCCTACGGCGAGTCGGAGCTGGAGCGCCAGGTGGGGGTGCTGCCGGGCGTGGTGCGGCACGTCGAGTCGCTCGTCCCGCACAACCTGGAGCTTTTCGCCGTGGAGGAGGCCGAGATGCTGGAGGTGGTGATGGCCGCCGTGCGCGCTTCCCCGGCCAGCGGGATCGTCACGCACACCTACACGCTGAAAGATCCGCCCGGCCTGCCGTCCGGGAGCGGCGGGGCCGGACCTGGCGTGGGAAGCGAGATGGCCGCGCGAACACCGGCCGCAAGGACCGGGGCAGGGCCCGCGGCGCGGGCGGCTCGGGCCTCCGGCGTGGGGCGGCTGCTGGTCCCCACCGGCGCGCTGACGGTGCAGTTCGAGGCGGGCACGCCCGCAAAGAGCGCCCGGCGCATCCTGGAGGATCTGGGCCTGGTGGTGGGCGAGGTGCTCGACAGCCTGCCCAACGGCTACACGGTGAATCTGCAGGACCTGGCCCCAGAGAACCCGCTCAAGCTGGCGGCCCGCCTGCAGGAGGCCCCCGAGATCCTGCGCGCCGAGCCCGACCTGTGCTTCCGCATCGACCGCAAGCGCAGCACAAGCCCTGAGCGCAGCGGCAGCCAGCTCCCCGCCGGCCCGCTCTTCCAACGCCAGTGGCACCTGCACAACCCGGGCGGAGCCAGCGTGCAGGCCCCCGAGGCCTGGGAGATCACCCGCGGCGAGCAAGCAGTGGTCGTATGCCTGATCGACGATGGCTTCGACCTGGATCACCCTGCTTTTAGTGGGGAGGGCAAGATTGTGGCTCCCTGGGACTTCTGCGAGGATTACGCCGACCCGCGCCCGCAGAATGCGAGCGACAACCACGGCACCGCCTGCGCCGGTCTGGCCGTAGCCGGCTCCGCTGAGAAGAACGGCCAGGGGGTGGTGGGGCTGGCGCCCGGCTGCGCCCTCATGCCGCTGCGCTGCGGCGACTGGCTCTCCGACGCGCTGCTGGCGGCCATGCTGCAGTATGCCGTCTACCACGGGACGGACGTGATCTGCTGCGGCTGGTCGGCCGAGGCCTGGTACTTCCCGCTCTCCACCCGCATGCACGCCGCCCTGCACCAGGCTGCCACGCGCGGCCGGCGCAAGGGTCAGGGCTGCGTGCTCCTGTTCGCCGCCGGCGACGAGAACCGCCCGATCGATGGCCATAAAGGCGGGCAGCGCTCGTACCAGGGCTTCGCCTTGCACCCAGACGTGCTGGCGGTGGGCGCCTCCGACAGTCACGACCGCCGCGCCAGCTACAGCAACTGGGGCCCCGGCCTGGGGGTGGTCGCCCCTTCCAGCGGTGTGCGTCGCATCCTCACCACCGACCGGAGCGGCCCGGCCGGCTATGCCAGCGGCGACTACACCTTCGATTTCGGCGGCACCTCCGCCGCCGCCTCGCTGGCGGCGGGGCTGGCCGCCCTGCTGCTGTCGGCCGGCCCCTCCCTGCCATCCGCCGCCGTGCGCCAGATCTTGCGCGACAGCGCCGAAAAGATCGACCCGGCCGGCGCCGCCTATTCCGCCGCCGGGTATTCGCCCTGGTACGGCTGCGGGCGCATCCACGCCGGACGTGCCCTGGTCTGTGTGAAGGAGGCCGATGGCCGGGCCGGGGCCGGTTGGCTGCCGCGCCAGCTCCTGCTCGAAAACCGCCCCCTGCGGGCCATCCCCGACCGCGGCTCGCTGATCGAAAGCCTGCCCTGCGGGCTGGACATCACCACCCGCCTTCTGACCGTAGAGCTTGAGATCCGCAACCTGTACGGGGGCCGCCTGCGCCTGACGCTGCTCCCACCCGCCGGGAAACCGGTGCTCCTGCTCGACTCGCCCGGCGTTTCCTCCACACCCGGCAGCCCCGGGCCTCTGCACGACCTGGTCGCCAGCTATCCCTCGGAGCACAATCCCGGCCTGTTTGCCTCTCTCGCCGGCCTGCCCGCCCGCGGCGACTGGCGCCTGAAGATCGAAAACCTGGACGACTTCAACACCGGCGTGCTTGTGCGCTGGTCGCTCACCATCACCTACGATGATGCGGTTTTTATATCGTAGATCAAGGAAGCAACGATGACCGACAACCTTTTTCCATTGGCCACCTCTTTTCCGGGATCACCCCGCCTGCTCAAGGCCGGCCTGGTGCTGATCGACCCGCTCACCAATGCGGTCCTACGCGTCATCGCCTTGCAGTACAACCCCGAGACGCTGTCGCGCAGCCTGCAGGTGCAGGGCGTGCAGGAGGGCGGCGAGCGCAGCCAGGCCTTGCGCCTGACCGGGCCGCCCCAGGAGACCTATACCCTGGAGGCGATCATCGACGCCACAGACCAAATGGAGCGCCAGGCAGGCAGCGAGATCGTGACCCAGTACGGCATCATGCCGCAGCTTGCGGCCCTGGAGGCGATCCTATACCCGCCCAGCGGCCGCCTGGTGAGCAACAACAACCTGGCCGCCGCCGGGACGCTGGAGATCATCCCTGCCGAAGCGCCCCTGCTGATTTTCGTGTGGAGCACCCGGCGCACCCTGCCGGTGCGCCTGACCGAGTTCAGCGTCACCGAAGAGCGCTTCAACCCCAACCTGACCCCCATCCGCGCCAAAGTCAACCTCACCCTGCGCGTGTTGACGGTCAACGACCTGGGCTTCGACCACCGCGGCGGCAATCTCTCGCTCGAATACCACCGCCAGGTTGAGCGCCTGGCCGCCCTGAGCCGCGGCGTCATAGGCGCCCTGGGGATAACCGGTTTTTAAATTATTGGAGATACTGGTATGGCTGATTCTAACCCCGCATCCTTGCAGTTCCCCCCCACCAGCCGCTACTACGGCCTGGAGACCGCCATCTGGAAAGGGCCGGATGGAAAGCAGTACGTCTACGTGAAACGGCGCTTCCTGCCCTCCCCCGAGCGCTTCAGCCTGCTGCAAGAACACTTGGTCGCCGCCGGCGACCGGCTGGACAACCTGGCGGCGCACTACCTGGGCGACCCCGAGCAATTCTGGCGCATCGCCGACGCCAATGGCGCCATGCGCCCCGAAGAGCTGGTCGAAGAGCCCGGCCGCCGGCTGCGGATCACCTTGCCGGAAGGCATCCCCGGGGCCAGCGATGTTTGATAGCTACCACCTGACGCTGCTGATGGGGCCGGTCATCCCCGCGCCGGTGCCCAAGCCGGTGCTGGAGTCCCTGCAGAGCGCCCAGGTTACGGTCAGCGCCGGGCAGCGCAGCGGGTTCCAGCTCACCTTTGCGCTGGGCGACCGCTCGCTGATCAACACCACCCTGCTGCCGGCCGGCTACTTCGACCCCAAGATCCGGGTCATCCTGGTCGTGACGGTGCGCGGCATCCCCACCGTGCTGATGGACGGCATCATCACCCGCCAGCAGGTCACGCCCAGCAACGCCCCGGCCCAGGCCACCTTGACGGTGACCGGGGAGGACATCTCGCTGCTGATGGACCTGGAGGAGCGCAACTTCTGCTACCCGGCCATGCCCGATGTGGCCAAGGTGGCGCTGATCATCGCCCGCTATGCCATCTATGGCATGATCCCGCTGCCCATCCCCGAGATGTTCCCCGACGTGGACAGCCCCACCACGCGCATCCCGGTCCAGACCGGCACCGACCTGAGCTACATCCAGTACCTGTCCCGCAAGAACGGGTACGTGTTCTACGTGGAACCGGGGCCGCTGCCGGGCGCCAACCTGGCCTATTGGGGCCCGGAGATCCGCCTCGGGGTCCCCCAGCCGGCGCTCAACGTGGGCATGGACGCCCACAGCAACGTCGAGTCGATCAACTTCAGCTTCGACGGCCTATCGCGCAAGCAGCTCGCCGTGACCATCCAGGAGCCCAATACGCGCATCGGTATATCGATCCCGGTGCCCGACCTGAATATCTTCCAGCCGCCGCTGGCCCTGCGCCAGGCGCCTTCTTTGCGCACCCAAAAGCTGTGCGATGTAGCCAAGCTCAACCCGATCAAGGCGACCGCCAAGGCGCTGGCCGAATCGGCCGCCTCGTCCGACGCGGTTACCGGTTCGGGTTCGCTGGATGTGGTGCGCTACGGTCGCCTGCTCAAGGCGCGCGGCATCGTGGGCGTACGCGGCGCCGGGACCGCCTATGATGGCCTGTATTACGTCAAAAGCGTGACCACCAACCTGAAAAAGGGTGAGCTAAAGCAAAGCTTCACCCTCAGCCGCAACGGCCTGATCTCCCTGACGCCAAGGGTAGTTCCATAAAGGGGGTGGGGACCACCCCACCCAAAGGAGAATCCGATGAGTAATTGTGACGAACAAACCACTCGTGAACCCACCCGTAATTTCACCGGGCGCTACCGCGGCACGGTGATCAGCAACATCGACCCCGAGAACACCGGCCGGCTGCTGGTGTCGGTGCCCGACGTGGTCGGCTCGGAACCCTGCCTGTGGGCTGCCCCTTCGCCGGCCTTCGCCGGCATCCAACAGGGCCTATACGCTCTCCCGCCGATCAACGGCGGAGTGTGGATCGAATTCGAGCAGGGCGACCCCGATTTCCCGATCTGGACCGGCAGCTTCCGCGGCTCGTCGGCCGAGACGCCCGCCATGGCGCTGGCTGCCCCGCCCGCCGCTCCCCCGGTGGTCCTGCAGTCGATGGCCCAAAACCGCATGATCGTCAGCGGCGTGCCGGCCGACGGCGTAACCCTGGAGACCTCGCGCGGCCCGGCCGGCCCGCGCATCCAGATCACCCAGGCTGCGATCATCATCTCCGATGGCGCCGGTGGGATGATCACCATCACCGGTGGGATCGTCACCATCAACCAGGGCGCCCTGATCATCAAGTAGGAGGTGTGCTATGCCAGGTTTTGTCATCCAACAGGGGGCGTTGACCAACTGCCCGCACCCCGCCGGGATCATCACCGCCATCCCGCCCGCGCCCCCGCGCGTGTTCATCAATGGGAGCTTCCCTGCCCTCACGGTGTCCCCTATCCCTACAAACCGCCCGGCGATCGCCGGCTGCCTGTTCACCCTTCCCGGCCCCAAGCCCTCGCCCTGCCTGCAGGTGCTCCTCACCCCCGCCACGCGCGTGTTCTCCTTTGCCGAGCCGCTGGCCATCCTGACCCCCGCGGTGTTGTGCATCAACGAGCTGCAGGCGCCCCAGGGCCCGCCCTTGTCTGCCGCCATCCAGACCCGCGTGGTGGCTACGTAAGGGAGGAACAAGGGATATGAACATTGACTATCCTTTCCACCTGGACGGGCGCGGGCGCACGGCAGCCACCGGCGAGGACGACCATATCCGCGACATGATCGAGCAGTTCCTGTTCACCGAGCCGGGCGAGCGGGTCAACCGCCCTGACTTTGGCAGCGGGCTGCTGCAGATGGTCTTCGCCCCCAACAGCCCCGAGCTGGCCGCCGCCCTCCAGCATGTGATCCAGGCCGGCCTGCAGCGCTGGATGGGGGATCTGGTCAACATCCACGAGCTGAAGGTGACCAGCCAGGACGCCACCCTGCGCGTCGACCTGTCTTACGTGGTCAACCGGACGGAAGAGGTCCGTACCGATTCGTTTCAACGGAGTACCGCCTGATGCATACCCCCAACCCGCTGATCTGCGAGGATGACCTGCGCCGCCGGGACGTGCGGCTGGAGGGCTATAACGGGTTCGATTATCTCGAAGTCGACCTGGAAAAGGGCACGCTGACTGTGTTCCTGCTGGCCAAGCTGGAGCGCCCGGAAAACTTAACCCCACGCCATTTCGTGGTTCACGGCGGGCGGCGGGTGCGCGATGTGCGCATCACGCGCGTCGAGACCTGCACGCCTCCCGACCCACGCCTTGACGACTGCCTGGTGCTGACGTTCAACCACCCCGGCGACACGTCTACCTACACGCTGTGCATCGTGGCCCTGGACGCCGACGGACGCCCGACCGACGAGCCGTATCCCGGCTTCGACCGCCGCTACGCCTGCCTGGATTTCACCTTCACGGTGGACTGCCCCAGCGACCTGGACTGCCTGCCGCCGCAGGTTTGCCTGCCGGAGCCGTATAAGGAACCTGAGATCAATTATCTGGCCAAGGACTACACCAGCTTCCGCCAGCTCATCCTCGACCGCCTGGCCCTGATCCTGCCCGGCTGGCAGGAGCGCCACGCCCCCGACCTGGGCATCGCCCTGGTGGAGCTGCTGGCCTACACCGGCGACTACTTAAGCTATTACCAGGACGCAGTGGCCACCGAGGCTTACCTGGACACCGCCCGCCGGCGCATCTCGGTGCGCCGCCACGCCCACCTGGTGGACTACCACATGCACGAGGGCGCCAACGCCCGCGCCTGGCTGTGCCTCACGGTCGATGCGCCGGTGGTCGAGCTGGACCCGGCCGACGTGACCTTCGTGACCCAGGTAGAGGGACGCCCGGTGGTGCTCTCGTGGGAGGAAGACTTGCCCGGCCTCCCCCCCGGCAGCTACGAGGTCTTCTCGCCCCTGCTGCCCGGCGGGGACTCCCCCGGCGGCAGCTACCGGGTGCAGCAGGTGAACCAGCGCTGGATCAGCGAGCCTGAGGAGAGCCCGGCGAAGATCGTGCTGCGCCAGGCGCACAACTGCCTGCGCTTCTATACCTGGGGCGATGCCTCGTGCTGCCTGCCGCGCGGGGCGACTGCCGCCTGGCTGCGCGATGACGGCGCTGTCCGCAAGCCGCCGGAACAGGCGCCCTACGACCCCAAACAGCAGCCCCCGCCGTATCCCACACCGCCTCCGCCTTCAGGCCCTCCCGGCCCGGATGATTTCGACTGGTCGGTCCATTTGCAGCCGGGCGACTTCCTGATTTTCGAAGAGGTCAAAGGGCCGAAGACGGGCGTGGCGGCCGACGCCGACCGGGCCCACCGCCACGTGATGCGCCTGACGAAGGTGAAGCGCGACGTGGACCCGCTCTACGAGCAGCCCATCCTGGAGATCGAGTGGGCGGCGGAAGACGCGCTCCCATTCCCGCTGTGCATTTCCGCCCCCGCCGGAGACGATTGCGAGCCGGTCGACGATGTGAGCGTGGTCTGCGGCAACGTGATCCTGGTCGACCACGGCCGGCCGGTGCGTGATGAGGACCTGGGCTGCGTGCCGGGGGAGTGCCTGCCCGGCGAGTGCGAGTGCGACCGCCCCGGCGATATAACCCACCTGCCCGGCTGCTACCGGCCGCGTCTGCAGGAAACCTGGCTGGCCTTTCGCCAGGCGCTGCCGCCCGGCCAACCCGCGGCACGGCGCTTATTGGAGCAGGACCCGCGCCAGGCCACGCCTGCCGTGCGCCTGCTGGGCTTTCCGGCCCCGGACTGCCGCCCCTGGGAACCCGTCCCGGAACCAGAGCCACCGCCCGGGAAGGACCCGACCCAACAGGGCCCGGAACCAGAGCCCCCGGCTGCCGCCCCACTGCGGGCCGAGCGCTGGCTCCCGCAGCACGATCTGCTCGACAGCGACTCCGCCAGCCGGCACTTCGTGGCCGAGGTGGACGACGAGCGGCGCACCCAACTGCGCTTCGGCGACAATCACCTGGGCCTGCAGCCCGCCGCCCACACCCGCTTCCTGGCCACCTACCTGGTTACCCCCGGCGGCGCCGAGGCCGGCAACGTGGGCGCCGAGACCATCACCCACCTGGTCTACTTCCGCCACCGTCCCGCCGGCATCCGCTCCGTGCGCAACCCGCTGCCTGCCTCGGGCGGCCTGGCCCCCGAGCCGGTGGCCGAAGTCAAGCTGTACGCTCCCTACGCCTTCAAGCAGCGCCTGGAACGGGCGGTGCTGGCCAGCGATTACGCCGAGATCGTGATGCGCGATTTCCCCGCCCAGGTGCAGCGCGCCCACGCCGAGCTGCGCTGGAACGGCAGTGGCTACCAGGTGCTGGTAGCGGTGGACGCGCTCGGCGGGGCGGAGGCCTCCCCCGAGCTGCTGGCTGCCATCGAAGAGCACCTGGCCCCCTACCGGCGCATCGGACACGACCTGGCGGTGCGCCCGGCCATCCCGGCCGGCCTGGTGCTGGAGTTGGAAGTGTGCGCGGCGCCTGAAACCCTGCAGGGGCACGTCAAGGCCGCCCTGCTGGAGGTCTTCAGCACCCGCACCCTGCCCGATGGCACTTTGGGATTTTTCCACCCCGACCGGCTCAGTTTCGGCGGGGGGATCTTCCTGAGCGAGATCGTCGCCGCGGCGCAGAAGACGCCGGGCGTGCTCTCGGTGACCGTCACCGGCCTGCGCCGGGTGGGCGACCCGTACGACCCGACCGGCGCTGTCCCCGACGACGCCGTGCTCTCTGGCGTGCTGCCGCTCGGCCCGCTGGAGGTAGCCCGCCTGGACAACAACGCCAGCCAGCCCGAGAACGGGCGGCTGACCATCACCATGCGAGGCGGCCGGTGAACGGCCTGACAAGAAGCGCACGGTAAGAACGCAAGGGAAACTTCTATGAAATTTTCATCTCATCCCGAAAGTTGCGCCTGCTGCGAGGGCGTTGAGATAACAACCCCGCTGCCGGTGGCGGCCCGCCCGGGCCTGCCGGCGCTCGCCTACCGCATAGGCACGCACGCCGCCTTCCTGGAGAGCATGCTTGCGCGCCTATCCAGCCTGTACCTGGAGCTGGACGATCAGGGTGTGCCCTTGCCGTGGGGTGGGCGCCCGGTGGGCTGCGCGGGCGAGCCGGCTTCTCCCGGCGACCCCTGCGCCGAAAGCGACCGGCCGCGCCTCTACCCGCTGCGCGGCCTGACCACCCGCCTCCCCGATGACCCGGCCATCGCCCTGCTGGACGCCTGGGCGTTGGTGGCCGACGTGCTCACTTTCTACCAGGAGCGCATCGCCAACGAGGGCTACCTGCGCACCGCCGTGGAGCGCCGCTCGGTGCAGGAGCTGGCCCGCCTGGTGGGCTATAAGCTGCGCCCGGGCGTGGCTGCCAGCGTGTACCTGGCCTTCACCCTGGACAAGGATTACAAGATCGATATCCCCCCCGGAACGCGCTCACAGTCGGTGCCGGAAGGGAAAGAGATGCCACAGCCTTTCGAGACCGCCGAACCGCTGGCGGCGCGCTACGCCTGGAACGCCATCTCTGCCCGCAAGCAGCGCCCACAATACATCGCCCTGGGTAACGCGCAGGCGCAGGAGCGCATTTTCGTGGAAGGCCTGGCCACCCAGCTGCGTCCGAACGACCCGCTGCTGTTCGTCTTTGGCCCGGGGGTAAACGAACAGGTCGCCCGCTTCGTGCAGCGCATCGAGCCGGTGGTGGTGATCGAACCTGTGCCGGGCGCCGGGTACACTATTGTTTACCTGCAAGCAGCAGAAGAGCTGGCCCTCGCCCGCCTCATCGCGCAGCGCCACCTGGACCTGGCCGCTTTTAATGTTGCTCCGGGCTCGCAGACCGCGACCAACGTGGTAGCGGCCTTGCAGGCCCTGGCAGGCGCCGGCAGCCGGGAAGCCGTGGTCCGTCTGCTGCCCGGGATCCAGTCGCTGGTGGCAGCCTCGCCTTTTGGCGCCGGGGCGAACTTAACCAACTGGCTGGGAAGCCTGAGAAACGAGCTGCAAACGCTTTCCGGTAAGTTGGCCGCCACACCTGCCGCCACCGGCAGCGCTGCGCTCAGCGCCGTCGCCCAGAACAGCCCGTTCCCCTTCCTGGCCCAGGTGGGGCCGCAGGTGAAAGAGCCGGCCCGGCGCTACGCCAGCGGCAGTAATCTGCCGCGCAATGTGGCCGCCGTGCTGTCCGCCGGTTCGGACGCCATCCCGGGCATGCTCACCACCCTGCACCCGCGCCTGGAAAAGACCTTCTACGCGGCCTGGGGCAGCGCCCAGACCACCCCGGACTCGGCCCTGCAACAGGTGGCCGCCTTGCGCCAAAAGGCCAGCCCCTTCGGTCACAACGCCGCCCCCATGCCCATCCTGGACGAGCGTGGTGCGCTGATCGGCGAGACCGAATGGCCGCTGGGCGAGAGCCTGTCCCTGCAGGTCATCATGGCGATGCCGGGCGGGGGCGTCGAATTCATCGCCACGGCGTCCGCGGCGCGCATCCGCGTGAGCATCGGCGGGCAGAGCTACCCCGGAGCGTTGGCCCTGCAAGATGGGGCCGAGCTGCAGTTCCCGGTGGGGCTGGTCCGGCTCGAAATCCCAGACGAGCGGACCCACCGGTTCGTCTTCGAACTGCAGGGCCTGGAGCGAGTCCTCCAATTCCACAGGGACGACGGCTCGGTTGCGATCAGCATCGACGATGATGAGGTGGCGAACCTGGACCCGGGCCAGTCCAGCGTGGTCGACCTGGGCCCCGGGCGCCGGATGAGCGCTTTTAACGGCCAGGGTGCGGCGGGCGTCACCGACGAGAGTCTGCTGCCGCCCGCGGAACGCAGCGTGCTGACCCTCGATACGGTCTACGACCAGATCTTGCCCGAGAGCTGGGTGCTCATCGACCGGCCGCAGTGGGTCCAGCCGCGCGCCTTCCAGGTCTTGGGGGTGGAGACGGTTTCGCCCAACCGCTACCGGCTGAACGGCAAGGCCACCCGCCTGACGCTCTCGGGCGACTGGCTGAGCGACGAAGACCGGCTGCTATCGGACATCCGCAGCGCCACCATCTACGCCCAGAGCGAGCCGCTGACCCTGGTGGACGAGCGCTACGAAGACCCGCCGGTGGGGGGCAGTGAGATCGAGCTGGACGGCCTGTACGATGGGCTGGAGCCGGGGCGCTGGATCTTCGTCAGCGGCGAGCGCATCGATATCCCCGGGGCGGTGGGCGTCACCGATGTGGAGTTGGCGATGATCGCCAGCGTCCGCCAGGGCGTGCAGATGGTCCCGGCCGCCGATGGCAGCGGGAATATGGTCCCGCTCCCCGGCGACAAAGCCCACACCACCCTGGAGCTGGCCCAGCCCCTCGATCACGTCTACGCCCGCCAGACCGTCACGGTGTACGCCAACGTGGTCAAGGCCACCCACGGCGAGACCCAGCGCGAGGTGCTTGGCTCGGGCGACGCCCGCAAGGCCTTCCAGACTTTCCCGCTGCGCCAGGCGCCGCTCACCTACCTGCCGGCCCCCACGCCTTCAGGAGCGGCCAGCACGCTGGAGCTGCGCGTCAACGGCCTGCGCTGGCCCGAGGCAGAGAGTGTGTTCTTCCTGGAGCCGGGCGAGCGCGGCTACGAGCTGCGCCGCGACGACGACGGCCAGAAGGACCTGACCCGCCTCGTCTTTGGCGACGGCGATAAGCGCAGCGGCGGGCACGGCGCCCGCCTACCCACCGGCCAGGAGAACATCACCGCCGTCTACCGCCACGGGCTAGGCCAGGTGGGCAACGTGGCTGCCGGCACGATCCGCAATCTGATCGTCCGCCCGCTGGGGGTGCGCTCGGTTACCAACCCGCAGCGCGCTTCCGGCGGGGCCGACCGCGACCACCGCGATACCGCCCGCCGCAACGCCCCCCTGGCCGTGCGGGCGCTCGACCGGCTGGTCTCCGCCGAGGACTACGAGGATTTCGCCCGCACCTTCGCCGGGGTGGGCAAAGCCTCCGCGCAGGTCTTCCCTCAGCGCCGCGGCAAACTGGTGCACGTCACGATCGCCGGAGAGGGGGATATCCCCATCGACCCCAATTCCGAGCTGCTGCGCAACCTGTACCTGGCCATGCAGCGCTTCGGCGACCCGGCCCAGCCCTTCGAGATCGACGTGCGCGAGCTGGTGCTGCTGATCGCCAGCGCCAACGTGCGGCTGCACCCCGATTACGAATGGAGCCCGGCCGAGCCGCAGATCCGGTCTGCACTGTTGGAAGAATTCGGCTTCGAGAAGCGCGAGCTGGGCCAGGATGTATATGCCAGCGAGATCATCGCCGCCATCCATAAGGTGGAGGGCGTGGTGTACGTTGACCTGGACTTGCTGGAGAGCCTCTCGGAAGAGGAGGCGCTGGACGAGGCGCTGCTGCTGCAGAAAGTGAACCTGCTGAAGTCGGCCCAACCCGGACGCCCGCAGAAGGGCATCGATGTGCGCCATGCCCGCCCGGGAGCAGGGTTGGACATCTTACCCGCCCAACTGGCGATCCTCAGCCCAAACGTATCGGATACGCTGATCTTAACGGAGCTGCCATGATGGAAAAGAACCCCGACCGGCTGTACGAGCTTTTGCCTTATATCTACCGCCTGCGCGACAGCGAGCAGGGTTATGCCCTGCAGGCCCTGCTGCGCGTGATCGCCGAGCAGGTGAACCTGGTGGAGGCCGATATCGACCGGTTGTACGACAACTGGTTCATCGAGACCTGCGAAGATTGGCTGGTGCCCTATATCGGCGACCTGGTGGGCTACCGGCTGCTCAACGAGGCCGGCGAGCCGGGGGCAGCCTCGCCCACCGAGCGGGAGCGCCAGCGCAGCCGCATCTTGATCCCTCGCCGCGATGTGGCCAACACCATCCGCTACCGCCGGCGTAAGGGCACGCTGGCATTGCTTGAGCTGCTGGCGCGCGATGTGGCCGGCTGGCCGGCGCGGGCGGTGGAGTTCTACACCCTGCTGGCGGGCCGCCCGTCCATCAACCACCTGGAAGCCGGCCGCAGCCGGATGGCCGACCTGCGCCAGGGCCTGGACCTGGGGAACGCTCACGGGCCGTTCGACTGCCTGGCGCACCTGGGCGAGGTGCGCCGCATTAACAGCGCCCTTGGCAGCATTGGCCAGGGCCGCTACAACGTGCCCTCGGTGGGTGTGTTCGTCTGGCGGCTGAAGGTTTATTCCGTCACCCGCACCCAGGCCCGCTGCCTGGAGGAGATCAACCCGCGCTTCTACTCGTTCAGCGTGCTGGGCAATAACACCCCGCTTTACAGCCACCCCATGCCCGAGACCGCCCCCGAGCAGATTGCCTCCGAACTGAACCTGCCCACGCCCATCCTCCGGAGGCCGTTCGAGGATCGCTCCGAAATGCCGCCCGAACCCTATGCCCAGGCCTCGGCCGATTATTATGGCACGCCGGAGGACCCCAAGAGTATGCTGATCTGGGCCCCCAACTGGCCCTACCCCGACGCCCCCCAGCCGCTTCCACGCTCGGCGGTGATCCCGGCCAACCTGGACGAGTGGCAGTACAACGCCCCCGACGACCGGGTGCTGGTGGACCCTGAACTGGGGCGCATTGTCTTCCCGCAGCACCAACTGCCCCCCGGCGGGGTGCGGGTGAGCTACTATTACGCCTTCAGCGACGACATTGGCGGCGGCGAATACCCGCGCCCGCTCTCACAGCCCGAGGGCGCCCAGGTGATCCAGGTCGCCACACTGGCCGAGCTGGTGGACGCCCTGCGGCCCTGGAAACAGCACGGCGACCTGGCGAACCAGCCGGCCCACGCGGTGGTCGAGATCACCCGCAGCGGCGAGTACTCGGTCAACCTGAACCTGCAGATCCTGGAGGACCACAGTCTGCAGATCCGCGCCGCCAGCGGCGTGCGCCCCGTGCTGCGGCTGGGCGACGTGGAGATCGACGCCCCCGACGCTTTCTCGGTCACCGGCGAGCCCGGCAGCCGCCTGGTGCTGGACGGCCTGCTGATCACCGGGCGCGGGGTGCGCGTGATCGGGCCCAAGTACGACAAGAAAAAGGTCAAGGCCGGGACCACGACGCTCCCCGATGACCTGTGCCACCTGGTCATCCGCCACTGCACGCTGGTGCCCGGTTGGAAGCTGGATGTGGAGTGCGACCCGGTGCGCCCCAACGAGGCCAGCCTGTGGCTGGACGACACCGGGGCCAGGGTGACCGTGGAACATTCGATCCTGGGCTCGATCTATGTGGTGGCCGACGCCGTGCGCCGCGAGCCGCTGCAAATCTCGCTCAGCGACAGCATCCTGGACGCCACCGGCTTCGACTGCGAGCAGCCAGGCTGCGTGGCCCTGGCGATGCCGGGCAGCCGGCTGCGGAACTGGCGCATGGCCCACGCGGTGCTGAAGATCGAGCGCTGCACGGTGTTCGGGCGCATCTACGTGCACGCCGTGGAGCGGGCCGAGAACAGCATCTTCATGGGCCCGCTGCGCGTCGCCCGCCGCCAATACGGCTGTGTGCGCTTCTGCTACCTGGCGCCTGGCTCGCGCACGCCGCCGCGTTTCCGCTGCCAGCCGGACCTGGTCGAGGCCGAAGTGAACGCCAGCGGCCTGGCAGGCCCCGCCCTGGAGCAGGAGCTGGAGGACGAGCGCCTGCGCGTGCGCCCGCAGTTCAACAGCACCCGCTACGGCACCCCCACCTACGCCCAACTGGCGCACACCTGCGCCGAGGAGATCCGAGCCGGCGCCGACGACCAATCGGAGATGGGCGTCTTTCACGACCTGTACCAGCCCCAGCGCC
>CAYMLG010000043.1:45846-47956 GCA_964391195.1 uncultured Anaerolineaceae bacterium
GCCGACGACCAATCGGAGATGGGCGTCTTTCACGACCTGTACCAGCCCCAGCGCCTCGCCAACCTGCAGCGCCGGCTGGACGAGTACACCCCCGCCGGCATGGACGCCGGTGTCATCTATGCGAATTAATCGAACGTCTGCATGCGTATGGAGCGATCCACAGCTCGTGCACATAATCCGTGGATCAGATTTGCAGTGCCCACATCGATCAGGGAGGTTCTCATGAAAGGTGATTTTAGCCGCGACACATTTCGCCCCGAGCTGCAGTACACCCGCGTGCTCGCCCAACAGGGGCGCATCGACCTGGACGCCGACCGCAACGAGGCGCAGGCCTTGCTGCTGGAACGGATGCGCCTGGCGATCATCGACCACTTTGGGCCGTTCGGCGGCCCGGAGTTCTTTTATGATCTGGATGGAGCCTGGCAGCGGCCCAACCTGGGGTTCCAGGTGGGCATCGAGCCGGCAGGCGGGCCGCAGATCGACGCCTTGACCCTCGGCCCCGGGCGCTATTACGTGGCGGGATGGGCCTGCACCAACAGCGCCGAGGCCCGCTACGAAGACAATGCGGAACAGCCCGGTCCGCTGGTCTTCCCCGAGCCGCTGCCCAACAACGTGGGCTTTTTGGTCTACCTGGATGTGTGGGAGCGCCACCGCACCAGCCTGGAGGACGATTCTATCCGTGAGGTGGCCCTGAACGGCATCGACACCGCCTCCCGCGCCCAACTGGTCTGCCAGGTGCGCTTCCTGCTCGCCGCCGACCTGCCGGCCGGGGCGGCGGACCTGAACAATTACTCGCTGGCCAACCGCAACGACTGGTGGCCGCTGGTGCTGGCCCAACTGCGCGGCGGCAACCCGGCCCGGCTGCGTGTGGAGGCGGAACGGGAGGAAGACGCCCCCGACAACCCCTGCCTGGCCGGCGCCCTGGCGAGCTATACCGGCCCGGAGAACCAGCTCTACCGCGTGGAGATCCATACCGTGGGCCCCAACCCGGGCGACAGGCCCACCTTCAAGTTCTCGCGCAACAACGGCTCGGATGTGGCCGCCCTGCTGGAGATCGACGGCAACGTGCTGCGCACCGGCGGATTCTACGAGCCGTCGCGCGGCTTCTCGGCCGGGAATTGGGTGGAACTGATCGACGATGAGCGTGAAGCGCTCGGGCAGCCAGGCGCGCTGGTCAGAGTGGTCAGGGTGGAGGGACCCGAGCTGACCATCGACCCTACCACCGCCAGCGGGAGCCTGGACCCGGATGATTTCAAGACCAGCCCCAAGGTGCGCCGCTGGGACCAGACCGGCCGCGGCCCGCTCACGCTCAAGGACGGCGCCATCGAGATCGAAGAAGGGGAGCCGATCCCGCTGGAATACGGCATCCGGGTGACGTTCGAGGAAGAGGGCGGCCCGCACACCTACCGCACGGGCGACTACTGGACCTTCCCGGCCCGCTATCTGACCGGCAGCGTGCAGTGGCCGGAGGGCGAGTTCCTGCCGCCGCAGGGGGTGATCCATTACTACGCTCCCCTGGCCGCGGTCCGCCCAGGCGGGGCGGTGGAGGATCTGCGGGTGCTGCGCGATCCGTGGGCGTAAAATCGTTACTCCGTCACGCAGAGATGCGGACCTATTTTTCGCGCAACCACAAGGTGTACCCTGGCTTTGGAAACCCGGGGTTAATTTGGCGTTTCTGCCCGCTCTTTGATCTTGCACAATAGCGGATTATTGGTATAATTCCTGCGCCAGACACCCGAACGCCTGGCGCAACCTATGGTGGCTGTAGCTCAATGGCAGAGCGCTTGACTGTGGATCAAGATGTTGTGGGTTCGAGCCCCATCAGCCACCCCTGATTTTTCTCAGCGCTAAAACACCCTGAAGGTCTCGGAGATCTTCAGGGTGTTTTTTTAGCCGCAGTGTTGTCGAAGTTGTTGACGCTAATAACACTTTTGGCTGATCAGCTTCCCGGTGAAGTCCCGGAGGTAAGCACAGTCGCCGGTGTTATCCCAGATGGCGGTCTCGCTTCCGAAACTAAAACCACAGGAATCGGGGTGGATTTCATTGGTGTAGATCCGGCAGGCCTGATCGGGTTGAATGAAATACACAGGGAAAGTGAAGACATGCGGGT
>CAYMLG010000044.1:0-10943 GCA_964391195.1 uncultured Anaerolineaceae bacterium
GAAACTGCTCGAAACCGGGAACTGGGGGGTAGGAATGAGAGGGTGCTATAATCAGGCTCATCGGCGTGTGCACCCCTTGCGTGGGCGGCCATCCCGCAGCGCCTGGTCGAGGGGAACCTCGGGGCGTACGGCATGGTTTCTCACCTCCCTGAAGTGGGGAAAATGAACTAAAGGAGGAACTCGTATTTGGCGCAGCATCCAATCTCAGCCGGGGGTACCGTAGGGTATCTGGCGCTCGTCCGCGGCAACCCGAACTACCGGAACCTGTGGTTCGGTGAGATCGTCAGCCTGTTCGGCGATTGGTTCAACCTGATCGCCTCGGCAGCCCTGGTCTCGAGCCTGACACAATCCGGGCTGGCCGTTGGCGGCCTGTTCGTCGTCCGTATGCTGGCCCCCTTCATCATGAGCCCGTTGGCCGGCGTCGCGGCCGACCGCTACAACCGGAAGCGGCTGCTGATCGCCTCCGACTTGATCCGCTTCGTGGTGGTGCTGGGATTCCTGTTCGTGCGCAGTGCGGGCCATGTCTGGCTGCTGTATACGCTCACGGCCATCCAGTTGGGGATCAGCGGCGTGTTCTTCCCGGCGCGCAATTCCATCTTGCCGGATATCGTCTCCAGGCGGGAACTGGGTGCGGCCAACGCCCTGAGTTCCGCCACCTGGTCGGTCATGCTGGCCCTGGGTTCGGCCATTGGTGGGGTGGTTGCCGGCGAATGGGGCATATATCCATCTTTTGTTATCGATGCGTTCACCTTCCTGCTCTCGGCCTACTTCCTGTGGCATATCCGGTACCAACCGGATGGCGGGTTGAAGGCGGGCGAAACGTCGCTGCGGGCCGGGATCGGCCAATACCTGGAAGGCCTGAGCTACCTGCGGCGCAACCCCGATATCTTCGTCATCGTCCTGCACAAAGCCGCGATCTCACTCACGGTCAGCGGAGTCTTTCAAGTGGTGATGGTTATTCTGGCCGAGCAGGTGTTTGTCATCGGCCGTGGTGGGGGCACCAGCCTGGGATTACTGTTTGCCTTTGCCGGGGTGGGCACCGGGCTGGGGCCGATCGTCGCCCGCCATTTCACCGGGGATCGGGACCGCCCGCTGCGCCAGGCGCTGTGGTGGTCGTATTTGGTCTCGATCCTGGGGTTGGTGCTCATGGCCCCTTTGGCCAGTTTCCCCCTCGTCTTGCTGGGAGATTTCGTGCGCGCCTTCGGCGGTGGGATCAACTGGGTGTTCTCCACCCAACTACTGCTCCAGATTTTGCCCGAGAACATTCGCGGGCGGGTGTTCTCCACCGAATTCGCCCTGTTCACCCTGGCCAATGCGATCAGCGCTGCATTGGGTGGGTGGGCTCTGGATAACGCCCGCATGGGAGTGGGCACCCTGCTGTGGTCCATGTCGGTGCTCACCTTGCTGCCCGGCCTGCTGTGGCTGGTGTGGATGCACTACCGGGGCCAGGCCCGGCCAATGCCGGCCCTGCCGCTGGAGGCGGAGGTGAGCTCGCCTGATGACTGACTCCCGCCGGGCACCTCCGCGCGCAGGATGCGCCCGGGCGACCGCCACTTATCCGTAGTGTGGAACAGAAACCGGGTTTCGAGCGTCATAAGCTACGGAGGAATTACCTGGTGAACCGGCAGCATTATTCTTACTATCCATACCCGCCTCAATATTACCCGCCAGCGGCAAAGCGGCCTTTCCCCTGGCTGCGGATCGTGGCTGCGCTGGTCCTGGCCGGTCTCCTGGCTGCGCCGGTGGTCGCGGCGTTGGCATATTTCGCCTATTTCCAGGTGTTCGAGCGCATCCTGCCGGGGGTGCACGTTGGCGAGACGCGCCTGGGCGGGATGACGATGACTCAGGCGGCGGTAGAACTGCACAAGGAGTGGAACCTGCAGCGCCGCGTCACGGTGACGGAGGGCATCCACACCTGGCAGGCCGCGCCGTCTGAGCTGGGGATCAACGTCGATGTGCTGCAGACCGCCCGGGCGGCCTACCAGGTAGGCCACGACCAGGATCTGCTGGCAGAAGCGAGCCAGATGCTGCGCAGCCTGAATAAAGGCTGGGGAGTGGCGCCGGTGGTGACCTTCGACTCGGAAGCGGCGCGGGCCGGGCTGCAGGCTATGGCCTCGCAGGCCAGCCTGGCGCCCCGCAACGCCTCCCTGCGCCTGGAGGGCAGCCAACTGGTGGAAGTGCCGGCGGAGATCGGCTATACCATCAACGAGGACGAGACCCTGGCCGCCCTGCAGGCCAACCCCTTGGGGGTCCTGCTGGACGGGTCGGTGAAAGTGACCCTGATGCCGGTCGTCCCGGCCATTACCGATGTCTCGGCCGTGCGAGCCGAGGGAGAACGGCTGATCAACTCCCAGCCCCGTTTTGTGGCGATCGATCCAATCTATAACGAGACCCACGAATGGACGGCGCCCCCGCAGACCGTCGCCTCCTGGCTGGTGATCGAGGCCGGGGCTGACGGGGAGCCGGTCATGCGGTTCGACGAGGCCAGGATCGCCGAGTACGTGCTCGAACTGGGGTCCGGGCTTGGCCAGGAGCGGCGCCTGGAGGTGATGGCCGGCCCGCATGGGCTGTCTGAATCCGTGTCCACCGGGACGCCCATCCATCTGCGGGTGTATCACCAGCCGTCGACCTACACCGTGGAGGCCGGCGACACCCTGATCGCCATCGGTTGGAAAGTGGGTATGCCGTATTGGAAGATCTTGCAGGCGAACCCCGGCCTCGACCCCGACGCCCTATACGCCGGGCAGCAGCTCACCATCCCCTCCAAAGACGAACTGCTCCCGCTGCCGGTGGTGCCCAATAAACGCATCGTCATCAGCATCAGCCGCCAGCGGTTGTGGACATACCAGGACGGACAACTGCGCTCGGAGCACGTGATCAGCACCGGCATCGATCGCTCGCCCACCCAGCCGGGGGTATTCCAGGTGCAGACCCACGAACTGAGCGCTTATGCCTCGGTGTGGGATCTCACCATGCCGCACTTCCTGGGCATTTACGAGGCCTGGCCCGGGTTCATGAACGGGATCCACGGCCTGCCCACCCTGTCCAACGGGCGGCGTTTATGGGCGAATGTGCTCGGCAAACCGGCTTCTTACGGCTGCATTATCCTGGACCTGCAGGCGGCCGAGGACCTGTATAACTGGGCCGAGAACGGGGTTGTGGTCGAGATTCAACCGTGAGCCCCCAGCCCTACGGCGATAGAAAGTGGATTAAAACAAAAACGAGCGGGACAGGCCCGCTCGTTTTTGTATAAAGTCGGAGTTACATCACCGTGGCCAGCAGGTGGCGCAGCTCATCGAGCTGCCCGGCGCTGCCGAGCTTGCGGTTCTTGTCGGCGATGAAATCCGCGTAGGCGCGCATGAACACCTTGCCGGGGGGACGCAGGTCGAAGTTCTCCGGGTGATCGCGGAAGTATTCGCGGTGGACGCGGGTCCACACCAGCCGGCCGTCTGTGTCGATGTTGATCTTGGTCACGCCCAGCTCGGCGGCGCGTTTGAACTGCTTGTCGTCCACACCCTTGGCGCCCTTCAGGCTGCCGCCGGCGGCGTTGATGCGCTCGACTTCCTCCTGGGGGACCGAGCTGCTGCCGTGCATGACCAGCGGGAAGCCGGGCAGGCGGGCCTGGATCTGAGACAACACATCGAAGCGCAGGGCCTGGTTGCCGCTGAACTTGAACGCCCCGTGGCTGGTGCCGATGGCCACGGCCAGCGAATCGCAGCCGCTGCGCTCGACGAACTCTTTGGCCTGATCGGGGTCGGTCAGCTTGGCATCGGCTTCACTCACCTGCACGTGCTCTTCGACGCCGCCCAACTGGCCCAACTCGGCCTCGACCACGATCCCCCGGGCGTGGGCCGCCTCGACCACCCGGCGGGTGGTGGCGATGTTGGTTTCGAAATCCTCGTGACTGGCGTCGATCATCACCGAGCTGTATAGACCGCTCTCGATGGCATCGTAACAGGTTTCCTCATCCCCGTGATCCAGGTGTACGGCGAAAATTGCATCCGGGAAGACCTCTACGGCGCTGCGGATCAGACCCTCCAGCATCCGCTTATGGGTATAACCCCGGGCGCCTTTACTGATCTGGATGATGAAGGGGGCCTGGCTGTCGATGTTCCCCTGGAACAGACCCATCGTCTGCTCCAGGTTGTTGATGTTGTAAGCGCCGATGGCGTACTTCCCATAGGCAGCTTCGAACAGTTTCTTGGTGGTAACTATCATATCGTATCTCCTTCTTGTGCTAAACGCTGCAGTTGCAGCGCGTATTCGCGCGGTGGGAAAGCGCCCCGGGAAATCCACGGAGGGTACAGGTTGACAGGCCGGAACGCCACAGGGCCGGGAATTATTATACACCGGCAGGGACAAACACCCAAACCGTGATCTGTATTTGAAGCACAGCCGTTATAATAAATCATCCACGGCGTTCTGTAGAAAATTTTGGATCCCATAAGGTACGTGAGGAAAACCCCTGACATCGAGGCAAAAATGGACCTGCACCTGACGACCCTACTAACCTATAAAAATCACACTGTTGAAATCAACCGCCGCCGGCCCACCACGATCATCGGAGAGCGCATCAACCCCACCGGGCGGAAGAAAGTGCAGGAGGCGCTGGTCGCCGGCGATTTCGATCCCATCCGCCAGGATGCGATCGAACAGGTTAAGGCCGGGGCTGCTGTCCTGGATGTCAATGCCGGGGTCCCCGGTTTGGACGAGCCGGAACTGCTGGAAAAGGTGGCCCGGGCGGTGATGGAGGTGGTGGAGACGCCGCTGTGTTTCGACACTGCCAACCCTGCGGCGCTGGCCCGGGTGCTGGACATCTATCCGGGGAAAGCGCTGGTCAATTCGGTCAACGGGGAAGAGCGCTCACTGCGGGAAGTGCTGCCGGTCGTCCGGGACCACCAGGCTGCGGTCATCGGGCTGTGCATGGATGATGAGGGGATCCCACCCACGGCCGAGAAACGCCTGCAAGTAGCGGCACGGATCATCGAGCGGGCCGGGCGGCACGGTATCCCCACCGCCGATATCGTCATCGACCCGCTGGCGCTCAGCCTGGGCGCGGAGAGCAATGCCGGGTACGTGGCGCTGCAGACGATCGAATTGGTGAGGGACGAGTTCGGGGTGAATATCTCCATGGGGGCCAGCAATATTTCCTTCGGCCTCCCCGACCGGAAGTACATCAACGCCGCCTTTCTGGCGATGGCGATCCACGCCGGGCTCTCCTGCCCGATCACCAACCCGCTGGTGACCGAGGTGATGGCAGCCATCCAGGCCGCCGACCTGCTGATGGGCCGGGACGAGTACGCCTCGCGCTGGATCAAAGCTTACCGGCAACGCCAGGCGGGGGCGAAGACGGGCGTATGATCATCGACTTTCAGCCGGTAGGGCGGCGGATCGAAGTCGAACCGGGGACCAATCTGCTGGAAGCGGCCCGCCAGGCGGGCATCCAGCTCACCTCGGTGTGCGGCGGGATCGGGGCGTGTGATACCTGCCGGGTGCGGCTGGCGGAAGGGCGTCTTTCTCAGCCGAGCCTGGAAGAAGAAGCTGCGCTGTCGCCCGAAGAGCTGGCGGACGGCTACCGCCTGGCCTGCCAGTCGATCCCCAGGGGCGACGTGAAAATCCACATCCCGCCCGAATCGCTGACCGCCCCTCAACGGCTGCAGTTGGAAGGGCAGGAGACCGGGGTGGAGGTTGACCCGCTGGTGCGCCCCATGGACCTGCAGCTCGCCCCGCCAACCAATGAGGACCTGCGCGGTGATGATGAGCGCCTGGCGCAAGCGCTGGAAGAAGCCGGGGCGGCCCCGGGGAGATATTCAACGGCGCTGCTGCGAGAATTGCCGGCTGTGCTGCGGGGGAACGGCTGGCGGTTGCGCATAGCTTTGCGAGGCGATGAGCTGGTGGCTGCGCTGCCCCTGGGGTGCCCGCTGTATGGCTTCGCAGTCGATGCCGGTTCCACCAAGCTGGCGGCTTACCTGGTGGACCTTTCCACCGGTAGGACCGCCGCCCAGACAGGCGCTATGAACCCCCAGGTGGTTTACGGTGAAGATGTGGTCAGCCGCATCGCCTACGCCAACCAGGGGCCGGAAAAAGCCGCCTTGCTGCACACCGAGCTGATCGGCAGTCTGAACCAGATGCTGGCGCAACTGCGGGCCGAGGTGGGGATTCGCAGGGAGCAGGTGGTGGAGGCGGTGCTGGTGGGGAACACGGCGATCCACCATTTTCTATTAGGGCTGCCCGTGCGCCAGTTGGGCGAAGCCCCCTATGTGCCCGCGGTGGCGCGGGCGATAGAAGCCCGGGCGCTCGACCTGGGGCTGGAGATCGCCCCGGGGGCCAGAGTCTTCCTGCCGCCAAACGTTGCCGGGTATGTAGGCGCCGATCACGTGGCGATGGTCCTGGCCACCGGACTGGCGGAGACCGCCCGCACGGCGCTGGCGCTGGACATCGGCACCAACACCGAGATCACCCTGGCGGCGGGGGGCAGGCTGCTGAGTTGTTCCACCGCTTCGGGCCCGGTGTTCGAAGGGGCTCACATCCGGGATGGGATGCGCGCCGCCTCAGGGGCGATCGAGCGGGTACAATGGATCGACAACGCGCTGCGCTACCAGACCATTGGGGAGCAGGCGCCGGTGGGCATCTGCGGCTCGGGGATCCTGGATGCTGTGGCGGCCTTGCTGAACGCCGGGGCCCTGGACGCGGCCGGGAGACTGCAGCGCGAGCACCCGCTCGTCCAGCAGGTGGATGGCCTGCAAGGGGTGACTCTGGCGCCCGCCCCGTCCACCGGGCACGGGAGGGATATCCGCATCACCCGCCGGGATGTGCATGAGATCCAACTGGCGAAGGGCGCCATCCGGGCGGGGACGGAGATCCTGCTGCAAGAGGCCGGGATCACCGCCCAGGACCTGGATGAAGTGGTGATTGCCGGCGCGTTCGGCACCTATATCGATATCCCCGCTGCGGTGCAGGTGGGCATGTTCCCCGCCCTGCCGATGGAGCGCTTCCGGCAGGTGGGCAACGCAGCCGGGGTAGGCGCCAGGCAGATGCTGGTCTCAGCCTGCCGCCGGCGCCTGGCGCTCGATATAGCCCGCCGCATCGAGTACATCGAACTGACCACGCATTTAGATTTCACAGCTCGGTTTGTCGAAGAAATGCATTTTAAAACAGGGAGGAAAACATGAAGTATCGTCGTTTTGGACGCACCGGATGGCAAGTCAGCGAGATTGGCTATGGTATGTGGGGGATGGGGGAGTGGAAAGGCTCAGATGATGAGCAGTCGCGCCAGTCGCTCCAACTGGCCGTAGACCTCGGCTGCAATTTCTTCGATACCGCCTGGGCATACGGCGAGGGCCACAGCGAAAAGCTGCTGGGAGAACTGGTGCGCAATAATCCCGACACCACCCTGTATACGGCGACAAAGATCCCGCCGAAGAACCTCAAATGGCCGAGCAGGCGAGAATACTCGCTGGACGACTGCTATCCACCGGAGCACATCGAGGAGTACGTGCACCGCAGCCTGGAGAACACCGGGCTGGAATGTCTGAACCTGATCCAGTTCCACACCTGGGAAGATAGCTGGGTTGAGGACGACCGCTGGATCAGGGCGATGGACGACCTGCGCGGCGAGGGCCTGGTCCAGGCGGTGGGCATCAGCATCAACCGCTGGGAACCCTGGAATGGGATCCAGGCCGTGCGCAGCGGTCATATCGACGCAGTGCAGGTGATCTACAATATTTTCGACCAGAACCCGGAGGACGAGTTGTTCCCCGCCTGCCGGGAGATGGATGTGGCCGTGATCGCCCGGGTGCCTTTCGACGAGGGCTCGCTGACCGGCAAACTGACCCTGGACAGCCGCTGGCCGGAGGGCGACTGGCGTAACAGCTATTTCGTCCCGGAAAACCTGAAGGCCAGCGTGGAGCACGCCGACGCCCTAAAGCCCCTGGTGCCGGAGGGGATGACGATGGCGGAGATGGCGCTGCGTTTTATCCTGAACAACCAGGACGTGAGCACCGTGATCCCGGGGATGCGCAAGCCGCAGCACGTGCGCAGCAATCTGGCGACGAGCGATGCCGGTCCGCTGCCGTTGTCGCTGCACTCCGAACTGCGCAAGCACCGCTGGGACCGCCAGCCGACCGAGTGGTCGCAGTAAGGCGACCACGATCAGGGGGCATAGAACTGCGCCAGGCCCCAGTTGCCGCTCGTCATCCATTCCGGGTTTTTCCAGTCCAGGGCCGCGATCTGGCCGGAGTCCAGGCCAACCGCTACCTGGGATTTGACCACTCTCAGGGCGAGCAGCGGGGCCGGCATGTAGCGCAGTACGTCCGCCAGGGGGGTGGTCCGCGGCCAGTGCCTGTCGCCGATCAGGCGGCGGTAGTTGGCATCGCCCTTGCTCACGATCAACGCCGCCCCGGATAGGGTTTGGCGCAGGTCTTCCGGCATTTCCCAGGTGGGGAGGGGTGAAGTCCAAAACCAGGGGGCGGTCAGGGTGAGCCGCCCGGCGAGCAGATGGGCTTTCAGCCGGCGGCCCAGAAAGCGCACCCCGGCGTCCGGGTTCTGGGTGAGGGAACGTACGGTGTCGTGGATATCGCTTTCGGTGGCATCGGAGACGAAGGTGGGATATGGCTTGAGGTGCAGGCAAACTTGCCGGGCGAGCCCGCGGGTGAGCAGGTAATCGACCAGGCACAGGTCGGCTACCAGTTCCATCCCCGCATTGTCCACCAGGATATCCACCCGCGACACAGCTTCGGGTGATCCCAGCAGGCGGTCGATCACCTGAGGGATATGGGTGACCAGGAGGTGTTCGCGCTGTTCCTGGACATCCCGGTGCCCCGGCTGCTCTTCCGACCCGACGGGCCACAGGCTCAGATCGGCCTGGTTGCCCCACACGGCAGACAGCATAAGCCGGTCGAGGGCCTCGGCCTCCGCCTGGCGTCGTTCGATCCATTCGTTGCTCTGGGCGGCGATCTCGCGCAGCGATTCCTGGCTGGTTTTTAGGCTCTGCTCTTTCTCAGGCCGGTAAGGGTCCCGCCCCTGCCATTCGCCCGGCCGGAAGTAACCGGTGGCCTCGAGAATGCGGCGGAAGAAATAAGTCTCGGCGAAGAACATGGGCAGTTCCAGCCAGGGCTTCCCCAACTTCCCGGCGAGATACCCATCCCAGGCGGAGATATCCGGCGCAGAGCGGTCCTGGAGCAGGCGGATGGGGGCGTGAGGCAGCTCGGCCTTCAGGGCTTCCAGGCGGGCGGCGACCTCCGCCGGAAATGCGTTCATATCCAGCACTTGCTGGGTGATCTTGGGCAGGCGCGTGGTCACCGTATGCTCGGCGAAGGATCCCGGATCGCTGCCGCGCTGCGGCGGGGGGATGGGCTGTTTCGGTGTTTGGGCCGTGGATATCAAGCGTTGAACCTCCTGTTGGATTTCACCCGCTAGATTATATTCGATAGGGGCTGTGGTTGGGTGAAGGAGGTTGGGTTGCCGTTTCAGGGGGAAAAGGCGCTTATCTCTTAGCACAGCGAACGATATAATAAAGGAAGGGGAAGACTGCAATGGATGAGCTGACGATCACCACCTGCATGGCGCCCAATATGGATTTTATCTGCCGCGATCTGGCCGGCTACCTCGCCGGGCGGTTATCTGTTTCCGTACGGGCGGAGATCGAATCTCCCTGGCAGGAGCGCGAGCGCCGTTTCGATGCCGGGGAGATCGACCTGTGCTGGATCTGCGGCCTTCCATACGTGCGTAAAGCGGACCGGCGGCCGGGTGAGTACCTCCCCCTGGTCGCACCGGTGATGGCGGGCGAGCGCTACCGGGACCGGCCAATTTATTACTCGGACGTGGTTGTCCGCCGGGACAGCCCCTACACCAGCCTGGACGATCTGCGCGAGGCGACCTGGGCCTATAACGAGCCGGGCTCTCAATCCGGATACGGGGTGGTGCGCTATGCGCTGGCGAAGCGTGGCGAAACCCTCGGATTCTTTGGCCGCCTGGTCGAGTCCGGCGCTCACCAGGCTTCTCTGCAAATGATCCTGCGGGGCGAGGTGGACGGCTCGGCGATCGACAGCACGGTGTTGGAGCGCGAACTGCTAAACGACCCCTCCATCGAAGAAAGGATCCGCAGGATCGACACCTTCGGTCCGAGCCCGATCCCGCCCTGGGTCACTACCTCCCGCGTGCCCGGCGAACTGCGCCGCAGGCTGCGGGAGGCGCTCACCCAAATGGGGGCGGACCCGCGAGGCGCGGAACTGCTCAAGAATGCCGGGATCGCCCGTTTCGTCCCGGTGGACGACAGGGATTACGACTCCATTCGAGAGATGGAGCGTTTTGCCGACAACCTTTCCGCGAGGGGGATGGTTTGAATTTTGCCAGGAGCCGCAGCCTGCAGCCGCAGGCTTGCCGCAGCAGGTTTGCCTCAGCAATAAGCTGATCCGAACGCCATAGAGCTGGGGGAACAGTGAACCAAGAGGTGGGGAAATGAGCGAGATGAGGCGGAAAATCGGCGGTTGGGCCGCGCTGCTGTGCCTGGCGCTGGTAGCGGCCGGATGCCTGGGCCGGTTGCCCCGGTCCGCCCAGGCGACGAGGACGCTATCACCGGAGCAGGCAACGCCAGGGCGTACAACGCCGCCAGAGGCGACCCTGGCCGGGCCGGTGTTCACCCCCACGCCCCTCCCCCCGGCGGCTTCCCCCTCGCCTTCTCCCGAACCTTTGCCGCCGTCCCGCACCCCATTCCCTCCCACGCCGACTCCCACCCTGGCCTTTCCGGTCTCCCTCGGCACCGCTTTCCCCTTGCCGGGCGGAGCGATCTCGCCCGAGGCGAAAGATCTGGTCCAGCTCGCCAGCTACGGCGCGCCTGCGGTGAGCGAGATGTTCCTCTCGCCCGATGAGACCACCCTTATTTTGCGCACCCCATATGGGCTGGAATTCTATGACGCCCGCACCCGCCAGTTCATCAACAGCCT
>CAYMLG010000044.1:11043-41773 GCA_964391195.1 uncultured Anaerolineaceae bacterium
TCTCCAGCAACCGCGAGCTTCTGGCAGGACGGGCGGATTACGCGGCTCAGGCGCCGCTTTTCTCGCCCGATGGGAGGCTCTTGGGAGTGGAAGTCAGCAGCCGGCTGCAGTTTTGGGAGACCGCCGGCTGGGTCGAGGCGCCCGGGCTTTACCTGGGGTCGAATACCCGCTGGACTTTCTCGGCCGATGGGGCCCTCCTGGCGATCAGCCGCCTGCACCAGGTGGATGTGCGCCGGGTGAGAGATCGCATTCTGGTGCGGAGCTTCACCCGCATCAACCGGGCGGAAAGCCGCCATCCGAAAGTGCTCTTCTCACCCAACGGCACCTCGGTCGCGGTGCTGGATGAAGGCCATGTGCTCAGCGTGTGGGATCTGTCCAGCGGGCTCCAACTCAGCTCTCAGTTCGTCAGGTACGAGGAGGCGGCGCTGTACCGCCTGGGCGACTCCGGGCGCCTGATTTCTACCGGCGGACCGGTGCGCTCAATCAGTTATACCTCCGAGCGCCCCGGGGCGTTCGTGTTTTTGCCTCAGGAACGCGACCCGGCTTTGCTGGTAGTCAACGATTTCTGGGACGGAGAGCGCTGGTACTCGGAAACCTGCCGCCTGTCCGCAGGGGAAGGTGCGACCTGCCAGATGAGCGGCTGGCCGCAGGTGGTCGGGACGGATGGCGGGGTGTACACGCTGCGCTCAGGCAGCGATTCCAGGACAGTGGCAGCGGTGGGTGCGAGCGGGGAAGCATCCCTGACCCTGCAGACCGGAGGCGGGCTGGTGCGGCCCTGTGGGATTTCTCCCCCGGAGGGGGGGTTCCTCTATTCAGTGTACGATCCGCTGCTGGCCGGTCGGGAGCAGGTGTTCCTGCGGCGGCTGAGCGATGGGCGGGTCGTTGGGAGCTGGCGGAGCGTCATCGGCCTGTGCGCCCGTTCGCCGCACAACAGCCTGGTCGCGGCGCAGATCGATCTGCGACTGGGCCGGAGAGTGGTCAACAACAGCCTGCTGGTTGTAGATCTGCAGAGCGGAGGGGTGCTGTACGAGGAGAACCGGTTCGAACCGGTGGATGCGCTGGCCGTCAGCCCCGGCGGGACGGTCCTCCTGGCCCGGTTCAGCCCGGAGGAGGGCGGCAGCCGGCTGCTGCTGCTCGGACCCGAGGCGGCGGAGATGCGGCCGGGCAGCGGCCTCGTGCCGGGCCGGGTGACGGCTGTGGAGGTGAACCCAGGTGAGACGATGCTCGCCCTCGGCTTCGAGGACGGGTCGGTAGCCCTCTACGCTTTCGACGGGAGCGCCATCTCCGCCGAGCCTTTTACCCGGCTCCATTCACACCGCCTCCCCGTCCGGGAGCTGGCATTTTCTCCGTCTGGAGCGCTGCTGGCTACCTATTCCACTGACGGGTTCATCCACATTTGGGGCCCGGACTCGTAACCCCGTTCTGGCAAGGCCGCCTTTTCCCAGGCGGATGCCTCTAATAATTCTCCAATCGTGGATGTATCAAAAACGAGTACAATGCTATCATCTTCTAATTCTCACCCGCAGCAGCCCAGGCTGCGGCCTGGCAGCGCTCGAACAGGCAGTGCGGCGGTTTGACCCCATCATAAGCCCCGGAGGTTGATGTATGAAGCGCAGTGTTCTCATGATCCTCGCTCTGCTGGCCCTGGCCGGTAGTCTGGTTGCGTGTCAGGCAGCCACGCAATTGACCCAGCAAGAGGTGGTGAGGACAGTGGAAGTGATTCTGGAGGTCACGGCGACTTCCCCGCCCACACCGCTGCCTGCGGCTGAGACCTCGCCTCCGGAAGAACAGGCTCCTACGCCGACGAAAACCCCCTCCTCGATGCAGGCCACTCTGGAAGCGTTGAAGGCCCAGGCGGCCCAGTCCACCCCGGGATCGGCCCCCACCCGGCCGGCGATCGCCCCGGATGATTATGTGGGCATGTTCGAGCAGGCCTGGCAGATCGTGGACGAGAATTACGTGCGCGACGATTTCAACGGCGTGGACTGGCAGGCGGTGCATGACGAGTACCGGGCCAGGGTGGAGCAGATCAGGTCCCAGGAAGACTTCTGGGATCTGATGGAAGACTTTATCGGTGAGCTGAGTGATGATCACAGCCGCTTCGTGCGCCCCTCCCGGTTTGCGGTCGAGTTCGACTTGCCCCAACCGGGAGAAACTGTGGGCCGACCCTGGCCGGGGTTCATCGTGTGGCCAGCCCGCGAAGACCAGCACCTGCTGCTGTGGGATGTCTGCGCTTCCGGTCCGGCGGCCCAGGCCGGCCTGGTCCGGGGGGATATCATCCTGGCGATCAACGGGCAGGAGATCGAACGCCCTGAATCCGGGTTCGATGAGCAGGTGGTCTCACAATTGCTGTACCAGGAAGAGGATGAAGTGCTCCTGACCGTGCAGCAGGGTCCGGGGAAAGACCCTCGCGTGGTGCGCCTGCGCTTCGGAGGGGCCTCCGGCTGTGACGGTTGGGTGTACGGCGTTGTCAGCGAGGACCCTTACGTAGGCTATATCCGCATCCCGGATTTCGGCGGCAACTCCGACACGCTCATCTGGCAGATGATCCAGGAATTGGAGGCTGAGCGCCCGCTGGAAGGGTTAATCCTGGATGTACGCCACAACCCCGGCGGCAACTCCGACGCCGCGTTGAAAATATTTACAGAAGGCACCTTCGGGATGGTAGGGCCGCTGCGGGAAGACGCCACGCAAACCATCTACCGCATCCGCGGCCCGGTGCGCTGGAACCAAACGACACCCATGGCGGTGCTGATTGACGGCAGCAGCCACAGTGCAGCCGAATACTTCGCCACTGGGATGCAGCAGTCCGGGCGGGCTGTGCTGGTGGGGATGAACACGGCCGGGAATACCGAAGGGATCAACAGCTTTGGGCTTCCGGATGGCTCGGTGATCCGCCTGGCCTGGATGACCTTGCAGCTACCCGATGGATCGACGCTGGAAGGGACCGGGGTCGCCCCCGATATCCGCGTCCCGTTGGGGCAGTGGGGGCTGCGCGAGCGCCCGGATGTGCAGCTCCGGGCGGCGTTCGAGGCCGTCCTTCAGCAGATCCGCTAGGTCCCTTTTCCTTTATCCCAGATTGATGAGCTTCTCGTTCAGGATCGCGGCACAGGCAAGCCTGTCGATCTTACACTCTTCTGCTTCCAGGACTTACATTTTCGTAAAGGCAGTACCGCCGGCCCTTTACACCGGGAGACGACTCTTTTCCCGGCGGTCTGCGTTTTAATATAAAGAGGAACGGTGGATCGGACAGTAATTATGGCTGACATTAATACCGACCTGATTCAGCGTGCGCAGCAGGGCGATCTCGCCACTATCGCCGGCCTGTACGAGCGTTTTCATTTAAGTGTCTTTCGTTTCATCTATTACCGGGTGGAAGACGCCCAAACAGCAGAAGATTTGACCTCCGAGGTCTTTCTGCGTATGCTCCGCTATCTGGGGAACTTCAAGAAGACCGGCACCCCTTTCCAGGCCTGGTTGTTTCAGATCGCCCGCAACCTGTCTATCGATCATTACCGCAAGAGCCAACTCCACAGGGTGGAGGCTTTAGAAGAGAACCTGAACGGCAGCATTGATGACACTGCCAGGAGCCTGGATCAGACGCTGACGAGCGAGCATCTACGGCGGGCGCTCGATCAGCTTACCGAAGAGCAAAGGGATGTGATCGTCCTCCGTTTCGTGGCCGAGATGCCGATCGCCGAAGTGGCGCAGGCGTTGAACAAAAGCGAAAACGCGGTCAAAGGGCTGCAGCGCCGCGGCCTGATTGCGTTGAAAAAGATATTGGACGAGCAGGAGGTTTCCTATGCCTGATCATGATGAACTTCTTCAGCAGGCTTTGGATGCCATCGATGAGGGAGTGTCTGTGGATGAGGTGATCGGGCAGCTACCGGCGGAGTCTGAGGAACTCGCTTCCCTGATCCGCCTGGCAACCGCGGTTCGTGGCCTGGATCACCCCACACCTCGATCACAGACAGCAAAGGTCTTGCAGGCGAGCTTACTGCCCGAACCGCGGCGGAACGGCTCGCCTGCGATCGTCCCTGCACTCAACGGAATCTCCGGCTTCTTCCAGAAACTGCGCCTCTCTCGGTCCTTTGTCCCTGTGTTCGGCGGCGCTGCGCTCTTGCTGGTGGTGGGCATCGTGACCCTGTCCGCCCTCGCCCTGATCGGCTTCACCGGCCCGCGCCGCGCCCATGCGGCTACGCTGGTGGACGCCTCTGGGCTGGTAGAAGTGGCACCGGCCGGCGAGCCCGACCGGTGGACTCCGGTCCAAAGCGGCGACCGGCTGAGCCGCGGGCAGCGCCTGCGGACCGGGCCCGGCTCCGAAGTCACACTGGTGTATTATGAGGGCAGCCGCACCACGGTGGGACCGCTATCCGACATCACCCTCGCCCGGCTGGATTACAGTTGGGGGAAGGTGTTCCAGGTCAACCTGATCCAGGAGGCGGGCCGAACCAACAGCAGCGTGCTGCCGCTGCAGAATAAAAAAAGCGAGTTCTCCATCCGCACCCCTTCCGGGACAGCGCAAGTCCAGGGGACAGTCTTCAACGTGCTGGTCGGCGATACGGGGCGGACGCGTTTCGCGGTCGAAGACGGGCAGGTGGAGGTGATCACCGATGAGGCGGCGATTTCACTCAATGCCGGGCAGGCGGTGGCGGTGGTCCCGGGAGAGAAAGCGCCTGCGCCGGACAACCTGTTCTCCTTGCAGGGGTTCCTGACCGTGGGGGAGGGGAGCACCTGGTTCGTATCCGGCGTGCCCTTCACGGTGCTGCCCGAGACCTTTATCCCTCCGGCGGTGGAGAGCGGGCTGCAGGTGCAGGTAGACGGCCGTGTGCTCGCCAACGGCGACTGGGTCGCCGATTATCTCAATCTCTTGCGGGAAGGCGAGACTCTGTCTGAATTCACCGGCGTGGTGCAGGACATGGATAGCGCGCTGTGGCAGATCGGTGATTGGAGCGTGGCCGTCGATGCCGGCACCGAGGTGGGAGAAGGTGTGACAGTTGGCGCGCTGGTGAAGGTGGTCTTTGGTGTGGCTGAAGATGGCCAGTGGCGGGCTGCCAGCATCCAGCTCATGGAGTCGCCCGAGGAAGCCCCTGAGTCCGCTTCGACCGCCTCGCCTGTTGGCTCGCCAACCATCCCAACCCAGACCTCCACCCCAACCTCAACCTCAACTCCCACCCCACCCCCGACCTCAATCCCAACCCAGGCGGACACTCCGGCGCCCACCCTCACGCCCACCGCAGCGCCTACGCCGAGCGTCACCCCCGAGGAGGGTGGAGAGACGGCCCCGCAAACCTCGTGCACCGGAGCCCAGATTCATCCCACCGGCGATGAATTAGCCAGGCGCTTTGGCGTGCCCTATGAGGAGATCATGGGCTGGTTCTGCCAGGGGTTTGGCTTTGGAGAGATCGAGCAGGCGTATACATTGAGCCTCGCCAGCGGGACACCGGTAGACCAGATTTTCGCGATGCGGCAGTCCGGAATGGGCTGGGGAGAGATCAAGCGCCAGCTCGAGGGGAAACCCAGCTCTACACCGGCTCCGGCGGATGGGGAAGGCGGCGAAAAGGATAAAGGTAAAGGCCCTCCACAACCGACCGAGAAGCCGGAGAAGACCAAAAAGCCGAAAAATTGAGCTCGGGAAAGTACATCCGGCAGTGCAGCCTTCCGCCTCCACCTGGGATTCTGGAAGGCTGCAGGCTGCTGGCTGCAGGCTGTAAACTGCTGGCTGCAGGTTGCAGGCTGCTGTGTCTCTTTCCTGGTTCTCATCTAATTTTAGACAAATCTAAAAGAGGATCTTGATATAATTGAATCGCTATACAGTGGGTTACGGTCTGGGAGGAGCAGGGATGCGGGAAACGCTGTCTGAAGCAATTGAAGATTATTTGAAAGTGATTTACGATCTTAACCTGAAGGCTGGTCGGGCTTCGACCAATGAGATCGCGGCGCGGATGAAGGTCTCGGCTGCTTCGGTGACCAGCATGTTGAAGAGGCTCTCTGATACAAACCCACCGCTGATCGACTATCAAAAACACCGTGGGGCAGTGTTAACCGAGGCCGGGGAGAAAGTGGCCCTGGAAGTGATCCGCCACCACCGTTTGCTGGAGATGTTCCTGCACCAGATTCTGGGATACGAGTGGGACGAAGTCCATGCCGAGGCGGACCGCCTGGAACACGTGATTTCCGAACAGTTCGAGGAGCGGATTGCCTCGGTGCTGGGGCATCCGGTCCACGATCCGCATGGCGATCCGATCCCCTCGCCCGAACTGACCATGCCGGCAGAGGCTTATTCTCGACTGTACGACCTGCGCACCGGGCAGCGGGGGGTCGTACGCCAGATTCGGGATACGAACCCGGAGATGCTGCGTTACCTGGGGGAAATCGGGCTGGTGCCCCGGGCTTCCCTCGTCGTGTTGGATGTTTCCCCCATCGATGAGAACACCCGCTTGAGGGTTGAGGAGGGTGAGCCGGTGGTGGTCGGTCCGGCGCTCAGCCGCCGCATTTTTGTCGAAGTGCTCAGCTAGCTTTCCCCAGAACCTGAGGGCCTGAGCCCACCTCTGAGATTCAGCAGGGGGGCCGGCATGTCTTGCCGGCTCCCCTGTTTCATTATTGCTGGTCTGGCCCATCCACCGGGACCGGTTCGACGCGCCAGATATCCTCGCTGTACTGGCGTATAGCCCGGTCTGAGGAGAAGAACCCGCAGCGGGCGGCGTTGAGGATGGACATGCGTGTCCAGGCGTCTGGATCCCGGTAGGCCTGGTCTACCCTGTCCTGGCAGGCGATGAAGGCGGCGAAATCGGCCAGGAGCAGGTATTCGTCGTGCTGCAAGAGCGAATCGACGATGGGTTTGAACAACCGGCGGTCGCCACGCGAGAAATCCCCGGCCGCGATCGCATCGATGGCCTGGCGCAGTTCCGGGTCTGCATTGTAGTACTCCTGTGGGCGGTATCCGCTCGCTTTGAGGCGGATGACTTCCTCGGCTGTCAGGCCGAACAGGAAGAAATTCTCTTCGCCAACCCGCTCGCGGATCTCGATATTAGCCCCATCCAGGGTCCCGATGGTGACTGCGCCGTTGAGGGCGAACTTCATGTTGCCGGTCCCCGAGGCCTCCTTGCCGGCCATCGAGATCTGTTCCGACAGGTCTGCGGCCGGGTAGATACGCTCGCCCAGGCTAACGTTGAAATTCGGCAGGAAAACGACCTTCAGCTTGCGGCTCGCCACCGGATCGTTGTTGACCACCTCGGCGACCGAGTTGATCAGTTTGATGATCAGCTTGGCGGCGTGATAGCCGGGGGCGGCCTTGGCCCCGAAGATGAAGGTGCGCGGGGTGAGGTCCAGCTCAGGGTTCGCTTTAAGCCGGTTGTACAGGGTGATGATATGCAGCGCTTTCAGCAGTTGGCGCTTGTATTCGTGCAGGCGCTTGACCATCACGTCGAACATCGAATCCGGGTCAACCTGGATGCCGGTCTCCTCCAGAATGTAGGCCGCCAGGTCGGCCTTGTTCTGGCGTTTGATATCTCGCCAGGCCTGGCGGAAGCTTTCTTGCTCAGCGGCCGGCTCGAGGCGGCGAAGCTGTTCCAGATCGGACAGCCAATCGCCGCCGATGGTCTGCGTGATGAGATCAGAAAGGCGCGGGTTGGCCAGGCGGACAAAGCGCCGGGGGGAGACGCCGTTGGTCTTGTTGTTGAATTTTTCCGGCCACAGGGCGTAGAAATCTGGGAGAAGGTGTTCTTTGATCAGATCGGAATGTAGCCCGGCGACGCCGTTCACCGAGAAGGAGCCCACGGTGGCCAGGTAAGCCATCCGCACGTGAGGGTGCGGCCCGCCGGTGATGATGGACAGCTTCGAGGGCAGCTCGGGCCGGGCGGGGAAGCGGAGGCGCAGCTCATCCAGGAAGCGCCTGTTGATCTCGCGGATGATTTCCATATGCCGCGGGAGCAGCTTCTCGATCATTTCCACCGGCCAGGTTTCCAGCGCTTCGGGCATCAGCGTGTGGCAAGTATAGGCGAACGCCTGGCGGGTGATCTCCCAGGCCTCCTCCCAGGCCAGATCCTTGACATCCACCAGCAGGCGCATCAACTCGGGGATCGCCAACACCGGGTGGGTGTCGTTGAGCTGGATCACCACCTTGTTGGGGAACTCTTTCCAGTCGTCCTCAAAGGTTTGGAAACGGCGCAGGATGTCCTGGAGCGAGCAGGAGACAAAGAAGTATTCCTGCTTCAACCGCAGTTCCCGCCCCTGGGGGGTGTTGTCGTTGGGATAGAGGACCTTGCTGATATTCTCCGAGGAGATTTTCTGCTCGGCGGCCCGGCTGTAATCGCCCACGTCGAACAACTGGAAGTCGAACTCTTTGCTGGCCTTCGCCTGCCACAGGCGCAGCATATTGACATTGCCGGTCCCGTAGCCGGGGACGAGGAAGTGACAGGGCTGGCCGAGCACAGTCTCCGCCGGGATCCAGCGCACCTGCACCTCGCCTTTGTCATCTTTGAAATACTCGGTCCTGCCTCCAAAGCCGACCTCTACGACATTGTCCGGCTGAGGGAACTCCCAGGGGTTGCCGTAATACAGCCACTCGTCGGGGGTCTCCACCTGCCAGCCATCTTTAAAGGACTGCTTGAAGATGCCGAATTCGTAGCGGATGCCGTATGCTACGCTGGGGATTTCGCAAGTAGCCAGGGAATCGAAGAAGCAGGCAGCCAGGCGGCCCAGGCCGCCGTTGCCGAGCGCCGGCTCCCGCTCTAAGCGTACCAATTCGTCGAGATCGAAGCCGAGCTCCGCCAGAGCCTGGCGGGCGATCTCAGTCGTCCCGGTGTACAGTAAATTTTGAGTGATCTGCCGCCCGGGGAGATATTCGGCGGACAGGTAGTAAACGAACTTGGGGCGTTCTTCCACGTACGTGTCAATCGTCGCGCGGAACCGCTCCATCAGATAATCGCGCACGGTATAGGCCAGGGCCGTGTAGACATCGTGGGGGCTGGCGGTATACGCCCCCTGGCCGCGGGCATAGTACAGATTGTCCACCAGGGCGCGCTTGAACGAGTCTACCGTGCACCCCGTGCGGCCGAAGCCCGCCTGCCGGGCGAGGGAGAGTTTTTCGGGTGATAACTGGGTCATTGTATTCCTTTCGATGAAGGTTCCTGATCTCTCGCACCTGCTCGCTCAATTCGTGCGGGCGAGAAACCATACCGGTGCGAAAAGCCGGTAAAAAACCAGGCACTATTTTAGTCGAAAAAAGCCCATTCTGGGGCGGAAGCGCGGCCATTGCGTGCCCGCACAACTTGCCGATAAAAAAGGTACGATTATTAATAAACTTCTCATGTTAGATCCTTGCGCTAGCGCAAACATGCATCCAGGTAAATCAGATAAACTCTGTACAAATATATCAGGAAACGAATCGAACGGAGAAAAAAAGATGAGTGGTCAAAACATGAGGAGATTGATCATTATTTCAGCCTTGCTCGTCGTGGCAGTAGTCGCCGGACTGGTTTGGTTTTGGTTTTGGTTGCTCCCTAACCAGCCCCGGGGCCTGGCGGCCGCAGCCGGTGATTCGGTCGCCAGCCGGGAGCCGGACGTGACCTTCACCCTGCGCACCCAGTTTGCAGACGGGCGCATGGCTTATATTGGCGAGGGCGGCGAGATCGACGGCCAGGTCAACCCCGAACTGCGCGTGGCCCCCGGCCAGGTGGTCGAAATCAAACTGGTTGGTGGAGATGCGCTAAACCCGCATAACCTGGTGATCCGCGAGTTCGAGGCATCTTCCCCGGCGGTATCCCGCGTGGGGCAAGAGGCCAGCCTGATCTTCACCGCCGACAAAACCGGCGAATTCGCATATTTCAGCTCGATCCCCGGCAATCGCAGCGCCGGGATGGAAGGTAAACTGCTGGTGGGAGACGTGGTCCACGCCGATCACAGCGGTTCGAGCGGGCACGAGGCGCAAGCCGGCGGCAGCGTTGCCGCTTCTCACGCCCAGGTCGAGACGGGCGATGCGGATGTTTCTTACACCCTGACGACCGGCTTCGTGGATGGCAAGATGGCTTTCATCGGCCTCGGCGGGGATCTGGACGGCCAGGTGAACCCGGATCTGCACGCCGCACCGGGCGATGTGGTGGAGATTATCCTCGAGAACGGCGATAATGTGATGCACAATATCGCCCTCGATGGTCTGGATGTGCTCTCGGATGACGTCATGGTGCAGGGTGAACAGACCCGGGTGGTCTTCCAGGTCACCGAAGAAGGGACCCTATCCTATTACTGTGCCATTCCCGGGCACCGCCAGGCGGGCATGGAAGGCCGGCTGATCGTTGGCGGAGCAGGAGAGACACTGGGCGCCGATCTGCCCAGCATCACCCGTTCGCCGACCGATCTGCCCGGTCCGATCACCCGTGACGAACCTGCGCTCGTCCGCGTGGATCTGGAAACCGTGGAATTGACCGCCAAACTGGCCGATGGTTCCAGCTATACGTTCTGGACCTTCAACGGGCTGGTGCCGGGACCCTTCATCCGGGTGCGAGTGGGCGATACGGTCGAGGTCCATCTCAAGAACGCCATCGACAGCAGCATGATGCACTCCGTGGATTTCCACGCGGTGACCGGCCCCGGCGGGGGTGCGGTGGCCACGCAAACGCACCCCGGCGGGGAAACCCAATTTACCTTCAAGGCGCTGAACCCCGGCCTGTACGTGTACCACTGCGCTACGCCGATGGTCGCCCATCACATCACCAATGGCATGTACGGTTTGATCCTGGTGGAACCCGAGGGCGGGCTGCCTCCGGTGGATCGGGAATTCTACGTGATGCAGGGCGAGCTGTACACGGCTGAACCCTTCGGCCAGAGCGGCGAGCTGACCTTCGATCAGGAGAAGCTGCTGGATGAGGACCCGGAGTACTTTGTCTTCAATGGCTCTGTTGGCGCTCTGACCCAGCAAGCCCCGCTGGAAGCGAACACCGGCGAAACGGTGCGAATCTTCTTCGGGGTGGGTGGTCCGAACTTCACCAGCTCGTTCCACGTCATTGGCGAGATCTTCGACCGGGTGTACGACCAGGCTTCGCTCACCTCTGATCCTTTGACCGATGTACAAACGACCCTGGTCCCGCCGGGCGGGGCGACGATGGTCGAGTTCACCTTGAACGTCCCCGGGCGCTATATGCTGGTCGATCATGCCCTGTCTCGCGCAGAGCGCGGTTTAGCGGGCTACCTGATTGCCACTGGCCCGGAAGTGCCTGAAATCTTCGATGCGCCGGAGACTACCAACACCGGCGGGCATTAATCCGATTCGATCCGTTTCCGTGCAGGGTGGGGAGGGCGTACGCTCTCCCCATCTTGCGCGTCTAGGGGGGAGCTGGAGCGCCGGATATGTGGTTTTATTTACTGAATGACCTCTGACAACGACGAAGGGCGATGGCGGCAATATACAGCCCCTATGCCGGAGTTTCACGATCAACGGTTATAGACGAAAATTCCATGTTCGTTGGCATAAACGATAAAGCGTCCATCGTCAGAGATCGAACTATATGTGCTATCACCGCTCCACTGCTCTCCATCCGGCGTGAGAGAGACGCGCTCGGTCTGCCCGGTCCCACGGTCGTGGATGAAGACGTCCCTAACCCCATTCGTATCCCCGCTCACCAGGTTGGATGCACCGGATGCAAAGGCGACAAAGCGCCCATCCGCAGAGATGGCTAGCCAGCCACTGACACCATCGGCTTGCTCCCCAGACGAAGAGATGGAGACGCGCTCGGTCTGCCCGGTCCGGCGATCGTGGACGAAGATGTCCACCTTCCCGTTCGTATCCCAGCTTACCAGGTTGGATGCAAGGGATAAAAATGCGACAAAGCGCCCATCCGCAGAGATGGCTGGCAAGCTACTGATACCATTGGCTTGCTCCCCATGTGAAGAGATGGAGATGCGCTCGGTCTGTCCGGACTTACGGTCGTGGACGAAGATGTCTCCCCACCTATTTGTATCCCCGCTCACAAGGTTGGATGCGAAGGAATCAAAGGCGACAAAGCGCCCATCTGCTGAGATAGCCAACCACCAGCTAAGCCCATTCCCCTGTTCACCAGCCGAAGAGATGGATACGCGCTCGGTCTGCCCGGTCTGGCGGTCATGGACGTAGATGTCCATCTCCCCGTTCGTATCGCCACTCACCAGGTTGGATGCAGAGGATAGAAAGGCTACGAACCGCCCATCCGCAGAGATGGCTGCCAAATGATTATCACCATCGGCCTGTTCTCCATCGGAAGAGATGGAGACGCGCTCGGTCTGCACGGCCTGGCGGTCGCGGACGAAGATATCTACATAACCATTCGTATCCCCGCTCACCAGGTTGGATGCATGGGATCGAAAGGCTACAAAACGACCATCCGCAGAAATAGCCGCGTGTGTGCTAACGCTCACTCCATTCCCCTGTTCTCCATCCGAAGAGATGGACACGCGTTCGGTCTGCCCGGTCTGGCGGTCGTGGACGAAGACGTCCTGTGTCTCATTCGTATCCCCGCTCACCAGGTTAGATGCACCGGAATAAAAGACGACAAAGCGCCCATCGCCGGAAATCCCTGGTATCGATTCCGGCAGAAGGGGATATGCTGATATCTGGTCCGTCGTCCCTGGTGGTCGCTCGAATCGGCCACCCTCCTGAATGGTTGGCGTCGCCCCCTGCATGTGGTTATCGACCGGACTGTCAACCTGGGGCTTTCTGGTTGGCGGGGTCGTGGTGGTCGCGCCGGGGAGGAAAGGTTCAGCATCCGGTTGATCACCGGGCAGGGCAGTCTCGATGCTTTGCGGTCCAGCAAATAATCCACAGCCGGTCAGCAGCCCAATGATGAGGACAGCCACCGGGATCATCAGGCGGGTACGGCATTGTCTGGGCATGGCTCTATACTCCTGGTTGAATTTGCAGAATGCTGGTAACAAGAATGGACCGGTTTCAAAGGCATGATCCGCTGAGAACCGGGATTGGTACGTTAATGCCCGCTAGTTCTAATCGATCACCTTTTCAGGACCGCCGTATTTGGGAGAACAATATGTGATATTGTATGAGAATACGATTTTAGCGCATTTTCTGCAGCGCTGAACAGGGTGGTCAATGGCAGTTGTTCTCTTGACTCTGTGGGTTTTTCTGATACTATCATCTAAGCACACGTTTTTTTATTGTACAACTGGTATAGATCGGTTAATCCCGGTCCATCCGGTTCCTGGCCTTTCTCGCAGTCCTCCGCTTGTTTGGGGCCTTGAACTGCGAAACCAGGGGCACTGGGCCTATTCTTCTTCTTCACAGGAGCGCGTGAATTCATTGTGGATGATATCGAGATCTTAACCGAAGCGATCAATCCAACGAGCAGCCACATCGACCAGATCAGCACTTTGGAGATGGTTCAGATCATCAACACCGAAGATCAGAAGGTGGCCTTCGCCGTTCGAGAGGCTTTGCCTCAAATCGCCCAGGCGATCGATCTGATCGCCGATCGCATGCGCCGCGGCGGGCGGATGATTTATCTGGGAGCCGGCACCTCGGGCCGCTTGGGCGTGTTGGACGCCTCCGAAATCCCCCCAACCTTTAATACCGACCCCAACCAGACGATCGCAGTCATCGCCGGAGGGCCGAGAGCCATTCAATTCTCGGTCGAAGATGCCGAAGATGAGCCCGATTCAGCCGTGGAGGACCTGAAAAGGATCGGGATCGGCCCGCTCGATTCGCTGATTGGGATTACCGCGAGCGGGCGCACGCCTTACGTAATCGGCGGGCTGAAGTATGCCCGAGAGCAGGAGGCGCTCTGCATTGGGCTGGCCTGCAACCTCGGCTCACAAATCGGAGACCTGGCCGATCTCAAGATCGAAGTGCCGGTCGGTCCCGAGGTGATCTCCGGTTCGACCCGCATGAAGGCCGGGACCGCGCAGAAAATGGTGCTGAATATGATCAGCACCGGGGTGATGGTCCGCCTGGGGAAGACGTATGGCAACCTGATGGTCGATGTCCGCCAGATCAACTCGAAACTGCGCACCCGGGCGCGGGGCATCGTCCGGGAAGCAACCGGGGCAGACGAGCAGCAGGCTGCCGATCTCCTGGCTCGCTGCGATGGCGAGGTGAAGACCGCCATTGTGGTCGCTCTCCTTGGCTGTGAGGTTTCGCTGGCCCGGCGCTATCTGGAGCTGGGACAAGGCGTGATCCGCCAGGCGCTCGAGCTCGGACGTAAGGGGGCCCAAGCGTGATCCCTTCCCGGCTGCTGATCGGCGTAGATTGTGGAGGGACGAAGACCCAGGCCGTGCTCGGGGATGCGGATGGACGAGTCCTGGGCAAAGGCGCAGCGGGCCCGGCGAATTTCCAGGTGATGGGCGTGCAAGCCGCGGTGGGAGCCATCCGCACGGCGATCGAGGCAGCTTTTCGCCAGGCCAGCTTGCCGGCCGGACCTGTCCACGTGCTGTGCGTTGGGATGGCGGGCGCTGACCGCCCTCAGGAGCGGGAGCTGCTGATGGGCCGCCTGCAAGAACTGGCAGTACGGGTGGAACTGTTCAATGATGTCCGTCTGCTGCTGGCGGCGGGGACGCCGCTGGGATGGGGACTGGCGGTCATCTCCGGCACCGGTTCGATCGTCTACGGTTTGGATGCGGGAGGCAGAACTGCCCGGGCCGGCGGCTGGGGTTATTTGTTCGGAGATGAGGGCAGCGGCTACGATTTGGGCCGGTCTGCGCTGCAGGCCGCAGCCCGGCAGGCGGACGGGCGTGGGCCAGAGACGCTGCTGACCCGCAAGATCCTGGATTATTGGGGGCTGCAGGATGTCTCTTCGCTGATCCCTCACGTCTATCGCCAGCCGGCCGCCCCCGCCGAAATCGCCCGGCTGGCGCCTCTGGTCGGCGAGGCCTGCGAACAGGGAGATCCGGTGGCCGCCGGCCTGGTGCAGCGGGCGGCAGAAGAGCTCAGCCTTGGGGTGAGGGCGGTGGCGGCGAAGCTGGGCTTCGAGGGACAGGTCGCCTGCGCCATGGGCGGTGGGGTGCTGGCCCATCTGTCCGGACTGCGGGACAAGCTGGTGGCGCTGACCCGCGAGGCCGGCCTACAGCTCGATCCGGCGGTCCTCGTCACCGAACCGGTCGAGGGCGCTCTCCGCCTCGCCCGGTCGCTTGCGGACCCAGGTTGATACAGCCCAATCTGAAGTCTGGAGAAAATGGCCTTTACACACAGAGGCTCCGAGGCGTTGCGGAGGACAAGATGCAGATCGAACCAGGTATCCAGGTGCTGATTGATGAGAAACTGGGGCTGTTAAAGGGCAAGCGTGTCGGGCTGATCACCCACCCCGCAGCCGTACTCCCCGACTTGACCCACATTCTGGACGCGCTGCTCGCCCGGCAGGTACCCATCCGGGCGCTGTTCGGGCCGGAGCACGGTTTCTATGGCGAAGTCGCGGATGGCGTCCGCCTGGCCGACAGGACCGACCCGCGCACCGGCTTGCCGGTCTACAGCCTGTATGGCGAACATTTGGCTCCTCCGCCCGAGGCGTTACAGGAGCTGGACCTGCTGGTCTTCGATATCCAGGATGTTGGCGCCCGGTTCTACACCTTCATCAGCACCCTGTGGCACACCATGCAGGCGGCCAGCGCCGCGGGGAAGAAGCTGATTGTGTGCGACCGCCCCAACCCGATCGGCGGAGAGCAGGTTGAAGGGCCGCTGGTCGAAGACGGCTTCCGTTCTTTCGTCGGCATCGCCCCGCTCCCCATCCGTCACGGGCTGACCATCGGCGAACTGGCGCGGTACTTTTGCAACCTGGAGCGACTCGACCTGGATTTGGAAGTGGTGCCCATGCAAGGCTGGCGGCGGCGGATGTGGTTCGATGAGACCGGCCTGCCCTGGGTGCTGCCGTCTACCAACATGCCCCATCTCAGCACAGCTGCGGTTTACCCCGGGAACTGCCTGCTGGAAGGGGTGAACCTGTCGGAAGGCCGGGGGACGGCCCTGCCCTTCGAGCTGTTCGGCGCCCCCTGGTTGGATGCCCATCGCCTGGCGGATGAGCTCAACCGGCGGGGGATCCCGGGTGCCCGCTTCCGCCCGGCTTTTTTCCAGCCCACAACGAGCAAATACCAGGGCCAGAACTGCCGGGGTGCACAGATCCATGTGGTGGATAGGAGCTTGTTTCGCCCGGTGCGCGCTGGGTTGGAGATCCTCCAGGCCGCCCGCACCCTGGCCCCGGGGGATTTCACCTTCCTCCCCAGGAGAGAGGGCAGGGATCACCCCACCTTCGACCTATTAGCCGGATCCGGCCGGATACGGGCCGCGCTGGAGGAGGATATCCCGGCGGGCCAGATCGCCGCCTCCTGGAAGGAACAGGAAGAAGCATTTCGAGATGCCCGGCAGCCTTACCTGCTCTACCCTTGATGGTCGCAGTGTCCTGGAATGGTCGCAGGTACCTGCGATAGCCGCAGTTGCCTGCGATAGCCACAGCCCCTTGTATCTGGTTATGTGAAATTGAAACCGGAAACTATGTGCTCACCCGGCGGGCGGCAGATTGTTTGTGGGGGAGAATAAACCAGTAGACGAACAGCCCGGCGGCCAACAGGCAGAACAGGCCGTCCATCTGAAAGAGCCTGACCGGCCCTAGACCATCGTACAACCAACCGTTGATCAGCGACCCCAGGGCGATCGAGAGCCCCATGCAGGCCGAGAATAACCCCTGCCCGGTGGTCTTTAATTCGGGCGGGGTGATGCGGTGGACGAAGTTGAGGGCGGCGATCCAGAACAGCCCGTAGGTGACGCTGTGCATCAACCCGATGACCAGCGCCCATCCCGGGGTTGGGATCAGGCTGTAGAGGGCCATGCGCAGGCCGTAGAAAGCGAATGAGCCGGCCAGCAGCCATTCCAGGCGAAGGCGGCGGAAGAGACCCGCGCTGAAGACCATCAACACTGATTCTGCAATCGCCTGGATGGCCCAATTCAATCCGATCAGGCTTTCACTGGCCCCCATCTGGCTAAGATAGACCGGTAGAAAGAACTGCAGCCCGCTGGTCCCCAGGAAGAGCAACAGCGTGCAGCCGAGAAACACCACCCAATCGGCCTGGCGGACAAATTTCAAGAATCCATTGAGCTTCATGGCTGCGAAGCCGGCTTTCTGATCGGGGAGGCGCTTCACGAACAAGAGGGCGATCAGCAGGGTGGCCGAGTTTGCCACGAACATCCATACCAGCCCGGTGCGGTTCAGTACCACACCGGAGACCACCGCCGCCAGGGTAAACCCCACAGAACCCCACACGCGGATGCGCCCGTAATCATTCCCATCCTGACCAATCATGGAAAAGGTCAGGCTGTCGATCAACGGCTGGCCGGGGTTGAAGAAAAACTGGTACAGCGTCGATAGGACGAACACCACCGCGAAGCTGCGGAATTGGGGAAAGGCCAGGCTGGCCAGGGCCGCACCGCCGATGGTGATCATCAGGGTCAACCGTGGCCGTTTCAGGCTGTCGTTGAGCACGCTCCAGAGCAGATTGGCGCCGATCGCAACCAGCGGGCCGGCGGCGGTGATCAGCCCGATCTGTGACCCGCTGAACCCGATGGCATAGTAGTACACGGTGATGAACGAGAAAAATACGCCGTGAGAGGCGTAATAGATGAAGTATAGGGCTTTTACGGTGCTTACCGGCCGGTCGGTCTCATCCGTCCCGAGCAGGGGTGGCTGCATAAACTCTACCTTGACTGAGGAGATGGGATGGCGCGGTCAACCGGCGCCATCCCCGATCATCGATGCCTTGCTCGCTCAATGCGTTCCGGGCGGGAACAGCCGGCTGCGCATCTCCCGGATCGCCGGACGTCCGGCGGTCGCCTGGTCTGGATGGGTGCCCAGGGCAAGGCACAAATTATAAATGAAAACCTGCACCGGCAGGGGCGAGAAAAGGAAAGCCGCCTCCCCCAAGCCGGAAGGCAGGGGGATGATGACCGCCTCTTCCGGCCAGGGCGCCTCCGGTTCGGCGGTCACGACCAGGACGTGCCGGGTGACGCTCCGCACGGCGTGGGCTGCTTCCAGGCAGCGTGCCCGGCCCTCGGGACCGGAATCGAGCAGGATAACCCCCCGGTCGGGCGCCAGGGAGTACAGCGGCCCGTGGGTCAGTTCTTCGATCTCGTAGCCGGAGGCCGGCTCGTAGATGGTCTCCATCAGTTTTAGCGCCATCTCAAAGGCATTTCCGGCGTCGCAGCCCGCTCCGGCGACCATATAGGCTTTCACCGCAGCAGCCCACTCCCGGGCCGCAGCCTGCGCCAGGGGCTCCACCTGCTGCAAGAAAGCCCCGAACCGCTCCGGCAGCCCGGCCAGGGCGGAGATCTCCTCCGTCCCGGTCCTGATCTCCCGCAGCGCCAGGCTCAAGAGCAGACCCTGGAAGCAGGTGACGATATAGCTGCGCACTTTGGGCCCGTTGAACTCCCGCCCGCCAGGATCGAACAGCGTGAGGTCACCCATTCGCCCCAAGCGCCCGTCCGGGCGGCCGACCATGGTGAGGGTGAAAGCGCCTTGCTGTCCGGCGAAACCTGCCGCCTGGCAGGTAACCAGAGTGTTCCCGGAATGAGAAATGGCGATGACACAGGACTTCTCGTTCAGGTCGGGAGGAGGGAAGCGTTGGAATTCCAATGAGTCCACGGCTTTGGCGGGCAGGCCGGCGATCCTCTCCATACAGTACACCAGGGTCTTGCCTTCGTTCAGTGAGGTCCCGCAGCCGGTGAAGAAGACTTTCTCGATGCCTCGCCGGGCGATCTCACCCGCTGCGGCGCGCATTCTGGAGATTTCGCCTGGCTCCAGGCAGCGGGCGAGGACGCTCGCCGTGACCTGAAGATTGTCGTACATATGATAGGGATGGCCGCCGCGCAGAGGCGCATCGGTGGACGCATCTGCCGGGGCCGGCCCGTTTGTTGAGGGTATATTCGTTTCCTTCATCATCGAACCTTGAGCCAATCCGATAAACCTGCGATCATCGTGCTTCGCACCGGGCGAAAATCGAAACCCACTTTTTTCATCGCCAGGACGACGCCCCCTAACGCAGGGGAGTATTCCGAGTAGGTAAACGATGCCAGCGGGGCCTCCCTGTGCACTTCCGCGGTCAGCGGCTCGACCAGCGCCGGATGCCGGCCTTTGAACATCGAGCCTGACAGGACCACCTCGAAGGGCTGCGCCTGGATCCCTAGCTGGCGGATCACCCCCACCGCGGTCAGCCCCAGATCCTGGCCCGAGCGCCGCAGCAGCTCGAGCGCAACCGGATCTCCCTCGGCTGCAACTTTTAAGATCTGCAAGGCGAAATCCGGCTGGATCGATTTACGGCCCAGCTTGACGTCTTCCAGAAGGTCCGTGATCCCCTGGGCGCCGGCATAAGCGATCATTCGATCGGTGATGAGCGTGTGCGGCCCGCGGCGGATGTACTCGTGACTCACAGCCTGGATTGCCAGAAAGACCAGCTCTCTGGCGCCGCCCAGTTCGCCCAGCATCACGCTGCCCCCCGTGCTGCGGGCGTACCTGCCATCAGCGTCCATCCCGGTGACTACGCTGCCGGTCCCGGCGCAGATCGCCACCCCCCAGCCCTCTTTGGCTCCAATCGCCAGGGGCAGGTCGCCATCGCTGTGGATCGCCATGCTGCCCGCCAGGCCGATCCGCCTGGCAGCCTCGATGGTCCGCGGCAGTTCGCCGGGCCAATCGTAGCCCGAGACCCCAAACCCGGCCGAGGTCACATCCGCTTTGGTCACCCCGGTGTTCTTCAGAGCTTGAAGAATGCACGCCTCTACGACGGCGGTAAAGCCCTCATAACCGGCGATGTGGGTCGCGCTCGGGCCGCCGGTCGCAAACCCCAGCACCTTCCCTGTGTCATCCACCGCCAGGGCATGTGTCTTCGTTGCTCCGCTGTCAACGCCGATAAAGATGCCCATATGCCTCAACTCACCAGGCCGTCGCCCCGCTGGAACTGCCCGGGGATATCGACCGGCAGCTTCCCCTGGGGTTTCACCTCGCCGGTCAGGACCTTCACCAAGGCATCCTGGTGGGCCGGGTTGAACCCATAGCTGGCAACATAGGTGTGCACGTAAGGGAACGCCTGGATATCGTACGGCCCGCGCATGGCGATCACGACCAAATCGTCGATGTTTTCCCACAGGGCCTTCACCAGCCGCTGCTGGAAATCCGACTCCTGGGCTTCAGAGGTGATTGCGATGACCACATGCCCGCGGCCCTGCTCGCAGATTTCCCGGATTTCTTCATCGCTCACATCCAGGTATTCCAGCACGTAGGTCCTCGCACCCAGGCGCTCCCCCAGGCCACGGATCTGCCCCGGCTGGGCGATCCCGGGCATCCAGGTGGTGCCGTGCGCCGGGCCGTATTCGATCACCATCACCGGCCGGCCGGGTTTCAGCGGCAGCAGCCTGCGTTCGTTCTTGAGCACGGTGATCGCCCTGACTGCATCCTCGCGGGCCATCTGGCGCCTGGCCTCCAGCCCCGGCAGCTCGCGCAGGGTGGGCTCCGTCGTATCCACGTTGAGGATGCCCCACCGGATCTTATAGATCAGGATGTGGAGCACGGCCTCGTCCAGGCGCTCCAATGGGATCTCATTGCACTCGAGCTGGTGGAGCATTTCGGCGATCACCCGGCGGTGGTCGTCATGGTTGCGCTGGTGGAGCAGGATGTCGGCTCCGGCCCGCAGCGCGGCGGCCGAGGCCTTGTCCACCGGGAAACCGGCCTCCGGCAGGGCGCCCATCTCCAGGGAGTCGGTGATGGCCAGACCCTGGAAGCCCAGGCGCCGGCGCAGCAGGCGGTAGCAGGTGGGTGAGACCGAGGCGGGCAGGACCCCGCTGGTCTCCACGTTGGGCCAGTAGGTGTGGGTGACCATCATACAGGCCGGGTCGGCGCGCAGGCCCATGCGGTGCACCACCCAGGCGAAGGTATCCAGGTCCTCCAGGGTGTCGGGTTCGCAGGCCATGCCCAGGTGCGAATCGACCCCAGAGCCGGCATGCCGGGTGGTGCCGGGGAAATGCTTGAGGGTCGCCATCACCCCGTGCTCCTGGAAGCCGCGCACGTACATTTGCCCGAATTCACCGACCACGTCGGGCAGCATGCTGATCGGCCGGGATTTGTCGCCCTTCTCTCGGGGCTGGGGTTTGGCGATGCGCAGCATGGGCGCCAGGTTGAGGTTGATCCCCACCATTTTCATTTCCTGGGCCAGGATCGAACCGGCCCGGTAAGCGACGTTCGGATCTCCGGTCGCCCCCGCCGCCATCCCGGACAGGACCTCGGTAAACCCGTGCGCCTCGGTCAGGCGGAGCACGCGCCCGCCCTCCTGGTCGATGGCGATGAACAGCCCGGGGTGCCCGGCCTCGCGGGCTGTTTTTTGGATCTGCCAGGTGAGGCGGGCTACCTGTTCGACGCTTTCGATGTTGCGACCGAACAGGATAATGCCGCCCAGGGCGTATTTACGGATGATCTCGGCCGCCTCGTCTTCGAGTTCGGCGCCATCGATCCCCACGCACAGCACCTGACCCACCTTTTCCTCCAGGCTCATACCGGCCAGGATGGCGGCTGCCTGCGCCACCACTTCCTGGCCGTACAACCGGTTGTATTTTTCGATTACAGCATCTATGGTGTACATAGTTGTATCCCGACAGTCTCCATCAGCAGTCACACAGGCCGGCATCAGGCCGAGAACCCGCGTGGGAACAAGCCTTCGATCTCCACCGGAAGCTTCCCCTGCGGCTTCTTCTGGCCTTTGAGAACCTTGACCAGGGCGTCCATGTGGGCCGGGTTGAACCCGTAGGTAGCCACATAGGTGTGGATCGTGGGGAAGGCCTGGATGTCGTATGGCCCGCGCATGGCGATCACCACCAGGTCGTCGATGTTGGCTTGCAGCCTGTCGATCAACCGCTGCTGGAATTCGTAGCCCACCGCCTCCGATGTGATGGCGATGACCACATGCCCGTGGCCCTGCTCGCAGATTTCCTGGATTTCTTCGTCGCTGAGGTCCAGGTATTCCAGCACGTAGGTCTTCGCGCCCAGGCGCTCTCCCAGGCCGCGGATCTGCCCCGGCTGGGCGATGCCCGGCTGCCAGGTGGTGCCGTGAGCCGGGCCGTACTCGATCACCATCACTTCCTGCTCGCGCTTGAGAGGCAGCAGGCCGCGCTCATTCTTGAGCACGGTGATCGCCCGGTACGCCTGCTCGCGGGCGGTCTGTCGCCGTTCTTCCACGCCCGGCATCCGCTTGAGCTGCGGGTCCTTGGGCGCCAGGTCCAGCAGGCCGTACCTGGCCTTGAAGAGCAGGATGCGCAGCACGGCTTCATCCAGCCGTTCCATGGGGATTTCGCCGCTCTCGATCTGGCGCAGGACTTCACTGATGCTGCGCCGGTGGTCGTCATGGTTGCGCTGGTGGAGCAGGATATCGCACCCGGCTTTCAATGCCGCGGCGGAAGCCAGATCGACCGGGAAGCCCGCATCCGGCAGGGCGCCCATCTCCAGCGAGTCGGTGATCAGCAGGCCTTCGAAGCCCAGGTGTTCACGGACGATCCGCACACAGGCCGGGGAGACGGATGCCGGCAAGACCCCGCTCGTTTCGATCTGGGGCAGGTAGATGTGGCCCATCATCACGCTGGCCGGTTTCGCCCGCAGGCAGGCCCGCAGTGGAACCAGGCTGTGCGCCTCCAATTCATCCAGGGCAGCCTGCACGACGGGCAGCGCCAGGTGGCTGTCTACATTTTTTCCCTGCTCGGGGCGGTGAGATCCCGGGAACCCCTTGGCGCAGGCCATAACCCCGGAATCCTGCGTGCCGCGGATGAAGCGCTGCCCGAACTCACCGGTGGTTTCGGGGTCTGAAGAGAAGGCGCGGGTTTTATCACCGGTGCCTTCGCCGAACGGCAGGGCGATATCGGTGGTGGGCGCGAGGTTGAAGTTGATCCCTACGGCTTTCATCTCCTGGGCCAGCATCACCCCGGCCAGGTAGGCGACGTTCGGGTCTCCGGTGGCGCCCATGCCCATCGCCGATAGCACCTCGGTGAAACCGTTGGCCTCGGTCAGGCGCAGCACCCGGCCGCCCTCCTGGTCGATGGCGATGAACGCGCCGGGATGACCGACCTGGCGCGCGGCCAGTTGGATCTCATACACGAGCCGGCCTACCTGATCGACATCTTCGATATTCCGGCCGAAAAGGATGATTCCGCCGAGGCCGTACTTCTGGATCAGTTCTTTGGCCTCGGGCTCCAGTTCCAGCCCGTCGATCCCCACGCAGAACACCTGGCCGGCCTTCTGCTCGATGCTCATTCCGGCAAGGATGGTCTGGGCTCGCTCCAGCATGGCTGGGGTGACCCAATTCAAGTTCGATATCTGGATCATGGTCTCTCTCAACAACGACTGATGAAGAACTGGTGAGAAAGAAGGGGGGAGTGGCAGCCCTGTGGCAAAACAGCGCCGCCGCGTCACCCCCTCTCTCGGATCGGATGGGAAATTTCTACGATCGAAATCCGTGTAAAAGGACGCAGCCTAGGACCGGACTGCGTCCTTTTACCTGACAGATGGACTTGCGGAGGCTACTTCAACACTTCGAAGGTAGCGCCGAGCATCGGGATGTACATATCATACCCAAACATGTAGTAGAACAGAGGCGGGTAGAGGATATCCGCGTCGCGCTCCTGGAAGTAAGCGTCGCTGGTGAACCAGTTGAAGTGGCCCTTGGGCGGCTGGACGTAGGGGTTGCAGCCGTGGTAAGACAGGTCGGGGCCGGGTTTCAAGATACCGCTCAGCAGTTGGATGTAGGTGTAATGGTCACTGCTGTGGCTGTTCTGGTAGATCGGGTGATCCCAGGGGAGCCAGCCCGTGGAGCGAGTGGTGTCCACAGGGTTGGCTGCCAGGCGCTCCCACATCGGCACGGTGAACAGGTTTTCGTTGTACAGCCGGACCATCTTGTGGATCGCTTCCTGCTGGGCTTCCAGATCCTGGCCGGCAACCATAGCGGCTATCAACTCTTTGATGTTGACCGGCTCGCCATCCAGTTCCCAATCGTAGGGGATGGACATACCCGGGGTGACCTCGTTGCCGTAATCGTTGAAGTACGGCAGGAAGTTCAGCTCGAAGAAGCGGTAAGGGTGCGGCGGGTTGAAGTACGAACCGTGCAGGTCGGCGATCAGTTCGAAGCGACCTTCTTCCATGATGGTCTTGCGCTCGGCGTCCTGGTAGGGTTGGACTTCGACTTTGATGCCGAACTGGGTGAGCTGCTCGGCTGCGTCAGTCGCCATTCCCAAGGTGTCCACCCAGCCGCCGGGGACCCACATCTTGTATTCCATCTTCTTGCCGGTGTCGTCAACCCAGATGCCATCGGCGCCCTTGGTGAAACCGACGCTCGTCAGCAGTTCTTCAGCCTTGGCGTGGTTCAGTTCGTAGCGGTTCAACTCGTCCAGGATATCTTTCGCCCAGACTTCAGCCGCCGAGTCGGGCAGGCCGGACATGTACTCAAAGGGTTTCGCCGACTTGCCGTTGCCGATCACCGCGTTCTGCTCGCGATCGATGATATAGGCGAACGCCTGGCGCACTTCTTTCAGTTCGAAGGGGTGGATCTTCCAGTTGAAGCCGATGCCCATGCCGGCGCCGAGGGGCGTGCGCAGCACGGTGAGCCCCATCTGTTCGAAGGTGTCCACGATCGCCGGGGAGTAGGCGGAGTTCGAGAAGTCGACCATCCCGCTCTGGTGCAGCGGGGCGCAGGCGGCGGATTCGCCGAAGTAATAGATCAGGTCATTGTATTCAATTTTATCTGCGTTGAAATAGGCCGGGTTCTTGACCAGGCGGATTTGCGACTCGGTGATATCGCCAGGGTTCTCCACCATGAAAGGCCCGGAGACGACCGGGTCTTGCGGGCGGAAGGCGGCCAGGTCTTCCATGAATTTCGTGTATTCTGCGCTATCCTGAGAGCCGGCCTGGCGCAGCGCCGCAGCCCGGTCCATCAGCTCTCCATATTGCGAGTAAGGGAAGATCTTCTTATCGCGCAGGATGAAGCGCTGGGAGCGGAAGTTGAGATCGTTCAGGTAGAAGACAACCGTCAGGTCGTCGATGGCTTCCATCTTTTCGATGTAATCCCAGATGAACTGCTTGGTTGCCCAGTAGATCTCATAGGTCCCGAGGATATCTTGCGAGGAGATCGGCGTGCCATCACTCCAGGTGGCGCCGGGGCGCAGGGAGACGGTGATAATCCGGCCGTCGTAATCCATGTCGATCTTCGACTGATCATACTCGGGTGGGTTGGCGAACACATATTCCAGGCCATCGTCGGGGAATTCCGTTTCGGTGGTCGGGGGTTCAACCGGTTCGGCTTGCGGCGGGGGCCCGGCCTCTTCGGCCTCTGTCTCCGTAGGAGCCGCGGGCGGCTCGGAGGGTTCGGGCTTGTCGGGAGGCGCCTGGGTGGGGGCAGGCGCGGCGGGTTCCGTTGGCGCAGCCTGCGGAGCGGGCGTTGCCTGAGCGCAGGCGCTCAGCAAAAACGCGAAGACCAGCAGGATATTGAGCAAATAGCGAGGTTTCACTTCTGTACTCCTGAATATGTAGGTGTAGGGTAAGGGTCCGCAAACTGGCAGATATGCCCTTGGTTGTGGCTCAGGATGCTTCAATTTCTGTTTCTTGACCTATAGGTTTCTCCTTTCGCATCGGGTGAGAGAACAGGTGGCAGGATACTTTGCCGGTCCCATCGACCGGTTCGAGGGAGGGGGGGACTCGATCGCACAGGCCGTCGATAATCAACGGGCAACGGGGGTGGAAAGCACACCCGCCCGGCCGGTGCAGGAGGGATGGTACGTCCAGGGAGCGCAGCTCAAACCGTTCTTTGGTTCGCGTGACCTCAGGGTCGGCTTCGGGGATGGCGGAGATCAGCGCCCGGGTGTACGGGTGCCTGGGGTTCTTCACCAGGTCGGCCGCCGTGGTCTCTTCCACCAGCTTCCCGAGGTACATCACCCCGATCCGCCCCGAGCCGGCGAAGAACTTCGCCAGCGCCAGGTCGTGGGTGATGAGGACGAACGCGGTCCCCAGCTCGTCGCGCAGGTTCATCATCATGCGCAGCAGGCTGATGCGGATGGAGATATCGACCATGGAGACCGCTTCGTCGGCGACGATCAGGGAGGGTTGGACGGAAACGGCGCGGGCCACCGAGACCCGTTGGCGCTGGCCGCCGGAGAGCTGGTGGGGGAACTTGTGGATGAAGTCTTCCGGTGGGGTGAGGTCCACCAGGCGCAGCAGTTCGTTCACCTTGCGCTCGGCTTCCTGGTCCGAGCGGACCAGGCGGTGGCGCTGCAGCGGCGCGGCGATGATATCGAAAATCGAATGGGTGGGGTTCAGGGAAGCATAGGGGTCCTGGTGGACGATTTGCACGCCCAGCCGGTATTTCTTGTGCTCCTCTTTGCTCTGCCGGGTGACATCCCGGCCCTGATACAGCACCTGCCCGGAGGTTGGTCCCAGCAAGCCGGTGATCACCTTTCCCGTGGTGGTCTTTCCGCAGCCCGATTCGCCCACCAGGCAGTAGATTTCACCTCGCTCCAGGCTCAGGGAGACCTCATCCAGGACGGTGATCTCATTCTTACCGACCTTGAACTTCACGGTAACGTCTTTCAATTCAATCAGTGGGTTCATGGCTGCTCCCTTACCTCCCCGTGGGCGGTCAGAGCGACCTCCTTCCAGTTCCAGCAGGCTACCCGGTGGCCCGGGGCGATCTCCTCCGTGGGCGGTTCTTCTTGCGAGCAGCGGCTGGCGGCGAACGTGCAGCGTGGGTGGAACTTGCACCCGCTGGGCATATGGATCAGATCGGGGGGCGAACCCGGGATCGAGGTGAGCAGGGAGTCGTCCGAGGTCAGGGTGGGGACGGCGCGGATCAGCCCCAGGGTGTAGGGGTGGTGCGGGCGCTTGAAGGTGGTGAAGACATCGGCTTCTTCGATGATCCGCCCGGCATACATGGTGGCGATGCGATCCGCCAGTTCCGCCGCCAGAGACAGGTCGTGGGAGATGAAAATCATCGAGAAACCGAGCTGCTCCTTCAACTCTTTCAGCAAATTGATGATCGAGCGTTGGGTGAGGATGTCCAGCGCGGTGGTCGGCTCGTCCATGATGATGACATCCGGGCGGAGCAGCAGGGCCAGGGCGATGATGACACGCTGGCGCATCCCGCCGGATAGTTCATGCGCATAGCTGTCCCAGACCCGGTCGGGGTCCAGGCGCACCATGCGCAGCAGCTCATAGGCCTGGCGCACGAACTCTTTTCCGGTCTTGAGGTTGTGGTCCTTGGCGGTGTCGATGAACTGGTCTGAGATCTTCAGCACCGGGTTGAGCGAGTTGAGCGCCGATTGGAACACCATGGCGCACTGCTGCCAGCGGAACTTACGCAGGTTCTTCGGGCTCTCTCTGGCGATGTCGATGGTTTTGGACTGCTGGCCATCTTTTCCATACCGGTAAAAGCGGATATCGCCGGAGCGCAGCAGGGCGGTGCCGGGCAGCAGCCGGATCAGTCCCAGGCCCAGGGTGGTCTTGCCGGAACCCGATTCTCCGATCAGAGCCAGCACTTCGCCGGCTTTCAAGTCGAACGAAGCGTTCCGCACCGCCTTCAGCATCCCCCTTCGGGACTTGTACTCGATGGTGACATCTCTGACCGACAGGACCACCCGCCCGGAAGGCGGAGGGGTGTTTTGGGGTTGGGGTAAGGGTTGAACGGTCATGGTTATATATCCGTGCGCAGCCGGGGGTTGAAGGCATCGTCCAGGGACCGCGCCAGTAGAACCAGGGACACTTCGAACAGCACGATCATCAGCACCGGCGAGATCAGGGTCCAGGCCGCCTGGGAGTTGAAGATCGCGCCCTTCGAGTAGGCAATGCTGAGCAGCACGCCCCAGTTCGCCCCGGCCAGGGGGACGATGCCCAGGAACACCAGGCCGGTCTGCTGGAAGATGGCCGAGGTCATGGAGAACACCAGGGAGATGGCGATGTAGGACATCATGTTCGGCAGCAGTTCTTTGAAGAGGATGTGCCGGGTGCCCAGGTCCAGTGTGACCGCCGCTTCGACGAAATCCCGCTTCTTGAGCGTGAGCACCTGGGAGCGCACCTGCCGCGCCAGGCCGGCCCAGCTCAGGGCGCCGAGCAGCACGGCCAGCAGCACCGGTGAATTCAGCTTGATCAGCGAGGCCAGCACCGCCAGCAGGGGGAATTGGGGGATGGTCAACCAGATGTTGACGAATTCCATCAGCAGGGTATCGAGTTTCCCACCGATAAAAGCGCTCAAGGATCCGACCAGGACGGCGATCGAGACGGAGATGGCCCCGGCCAGGAAGGCGATCAGGATCACATCCTTACCGCCGTGCACCATCAAGGCCAGGTTATCCTTCCCGGCTTCGTTGGTCCCCAGGGGGTGCTCCAGGCTGGGACCGGCGTAGATGTTCTTTATATCCGCCTTGTCTGGATAGGGGACGAACACCGGCCCGATGTACGAGAAGATCAGAAAGGCGACGAACAGGATCAGGCCCGCCCGCCCGGCGTTGTTGCGCCACATCAGCCGGAGAGTCTTCAGCAGTTCTTTGAAGAAACGCAGGATCGATTCGATGATCTTCATCAGCGGTCTCCTACGCGGATGCGCGGATCGAGCCAGCCATACAGGACATCGGCCAGGAAATTGGCCACGATCACGGCGATTGTGGTCACCAGGAACACCGCCTGCATCATGGGGTAGTCCCGCTGGTTGATCGCCTGCCAGAGCATCATGCCGACCCCCTGATAGGTGAAGATCTGTTCGATGATGATGGAGCCGCCCATCACGAAGCCGATCGAAATCGCCAGGCGGGTGACCAGGGGCAGGCTGGCGCTGCGGGCTACGTAGAAGGAGAGGATGCGCCAGTCTTTAAGCCCGCGCGCCCGGGCGGCGGTGACGTAATCCTCGCCCAGGACCGAGATGGTGCTCGATTTCATGGACAGGATCCAGGAGCCGACCGTGGACAGGATGTAGACCAGCATGGGGACCAGCATGTGCTTGAAGGCGTCGGCGAAAAACGTGGGTGAAAAATCTACCTGCACCCCGGCGGAGACCGCGCCGCGCATCAGCTGCAGGGGGTAGATCTTCCAGATCACGCCCAGCAGCATGAACAGGACGATCGCGATCAGATAGGAGGGTATCGCATCCAGGATGGCGGTGACGTTCGAGAGGATATTGTCCAGCAGGCCCCCGCGGCGGTAGGCGATCACCGTGCCCAGCGCAATGCCGATCACAAAACTGACCGCCAGCGAGCTCCCAACCAGGAACAGGGTCCACGGCAGGCGGGCTAACACCAGCTCGGTCACCGAAACGCCGGGAGAACGGATCGAGGTGCCCAGATCGCCGTGGAGGAGCTTGTTCATGTACTCCGCGTACTGGACCAGGATCGGTTCGTCGAGGTTTACGCCGAGCAGTTTCGAGGCCTCATCGATCGCTTCTTCTTCTGAAAGCCCTCGGGTGATCATCATCTCCTGGACCATGATGTCGTAGGGGTTGCTCGGCATAACCCGGATCAGGAAAAAAATGATGGTCGTGACGATATAAATCGTAAAGAGCATGCGGGCAATGCGCCTGAGCCAATAGTTCTTATACAGCTTCGTCAGCACATTGAGCATGGCCGGCCAGATAGACCGTCTTGGTGACAAATCCACTGCGATGGCTGGCTCTTCAATCACTGCAATCTCACTCCTTCTCTCGCAAAATCTGTGCCGGGCCGCCTTTATCTATGCCATCCATCCGCTCTTTCTCCGGACACACGGCGCGCCCCAACCGTTCAGGCACGCGCACCGGTTCATATGGTTTCGGATGGCGGTTTGTCAGCCGGGCCTAAACAATAAATTACCGTCTGACTGGTCGTATGACCTGCTTGGTCAATTGAACTTACTGGAGGATGAGTTGGGTGTTAGACTTAACACCCTCGATCAGTTCCGTCTTCATACGGACGAAACCTGGCTTGTAAATGCTAATGACAAACTCGACCGGCTCCTCGTTATAGGTGTAGGTGGTGCGCTCCAGGAGCATGACCGGTTTGCCCACCTGGGTATCGAGCAGGCTGGCGATCTGCCGGTTCGCCTCACCCACATCCATCAACTGCCTGGCCTTGAGCAGCTTGACGCCGTATTTGTGGCGCAGCAGGTGGTAAAGCGAGGTAGAATCATCGAATTCATCCAGCAACCCTGGATAGCGAGCGACGATGAGGTTGGCCGTTTCTACGGCCAGGGCGCGCTGGTCTGCATAGCGCACCCTGCAGATGGAGTAAACTGGGGTTCCGGGGATCACCTTCAGGTTGGCAGCGGCGTTGGCATCTGCCGGCTCGACCTCAGCGCTGACCAGCTTGCTCGAGGGCGTGTAGCCCTGAGCCTGGGTTTCTTCAGTCCAACCCATTAACACTTGCAGGTTTTGCACGAGGTGGGGATTGCTGGCGACGAATGTGCCGTTGCCGGGGACCGTGTACAGCCAGCCTTCGTTCACCAACCGTTGGATGGCCTGGCGCACGGTCATGCGGCTGACGCCGGTGATCTTGCTCATCTCAGTGGCGGATGGCATTTTCTGACCAGGCTTCACCAACTGCTGGCGGATTGCGTCGAGGAGGAGCTGGTATAACTGCTGGTAGAGGAACGTCGAACCATCCTTGTCGAGGGAGTAGAGGAAGTCCATGGGCGGTCCTTGATTCTTATGGATCGGTCTATACCGGGATTAACAGTATCATACCGGTCTTACCAATCCCTGTCAAGTCATTGATTCCTTAAAAACGGAGGATAGGGGC
>CAYMLG010000044.1:41873-43281 GCA_964391195.1 uncultured Anaerolineaceae bacterium
TCGGTCCGCCCGGTCTGGCGGTCGTGGACGTAGACGTCGAACCAACCATTCTTATCCCCGTTCACCAGGTTGGATGCATTGGATACAAAGGCTACAAATCGCCCATCCGCAGAGATTGCAGGCGTCCAACTTTCGCCATTGGCCTCATCCCCATCCAAAGAGATGGAAACCCGCTCGGTCTCCCCGGTCTGGCGGTCGTGGACATAAATGTCCCAAGCTAAATTCGAATCTCCGCTTACATAGAGGGATGCCCTGAACATAAAGGCCACAAAGCGCCCATCCGCAGAGATTGCAGGCGAATGCCAGGCCCCTTCGGCCCCACCGCCATATAAAGAGATGGAGACCTGTTCGGTCTGCCCGGTCTGGCGGTCGTGGATATAAATATCTGAATCATTGTTGGTATCCCTGCTAACCAGGTTGGGTGCATAGGATTTAAAGGTGATAAAACGCCCATCTGCAGAAATGGCAGGCTCTCCACTACCATAATCATTGTAGGTCTTCCCATCCCCCACCTCGGCCTGCTCCCCATCGGAAGAGATGGAAACGCGCTCGGTTTGCCTGGTCTGGCGGTCATGCACGAAGACGTCACTTTTCCCATTCGTATCTCCGATCACCAGGTTGGATGCCCAGGAATAAAAGGCTACAAAACGCCCATCTGCAGAGATGTCCGCATCCATGCTATCCCCGTTTCCCTGCTCCCCATCGGAAGAGATGGAGACCAACTCGGTCTGCCCTGTCTGGCGGTCGTGGACGAAGATTTGACTTTTCCCATTCGTACTCTCGCTCACCAGGTTGGATGCAAAGGATTCAAAGGCAACAAAGCGCCCATCCATAGAGATGGCCGCATCCCAGCTATCTCTGTTCCCCTGATCCCTATCGGAAGAGATGGAGACGCGCTCGGTTTTTCCGGTCTGGCGGTCATATACAAAGATATCTAAGCGATCGTTGGTATCCCCACTCACCAGATCATTTGCATCGGATTGAAAGGCTACAAAACGCCCATCCCCGGAAATTGCCGGATCCCCACCTCCAGGAATAAAGTCCGTTGTTCCTGCTGGCCACTCGAAAATCTCTTGATGACTGGTTGGCGTTGCCTCCGGCAGGTGGTTATCAACCGGGCTGGTGGGGGAGGTTTTAACCTGGTGCTCTCTGGTTGCCGGGATAATAGCGGCTGTGCTAGAAGGAGAAGGTTTGGCTAGAGCAGTGAATGAGGCCGGATCGGGGATAGCGCCATCATTCGTGGGGTTGGTGATTGTAGGGCTGCGATCTGTCGTAGCCAAAGGTATCGATTTTGATCCAGAGCAGGCTGTGAACAGAAGGAGCATCAATGAACAAAGTATGGCAAAGCTCCACATGAACGGATTTATCTGGCTGTGTAAATGGCGCAGTTTCATGCGGGTTGCTCCGG
>CAYMLG010000045.1:0-26512 GCA_964391195.1 uncultured Anaerolineaceae bacterium
AACAGATGCAAGAAGAAGAAAAAATGCAGCTGCGGCGAGACTGTTAACGCGACAGACGCCCGGGTACCCGGGCGTCTGTTGGTCATCGTATTCGCACACCTCGCCCCAAACGGCAAGGATCGATTTGCCCAGCGAGCAGCAGCTACCCAATTTCCGAGGCTAATGGCTTCCGGTGTGTGTAAGCGGTCGGGGGAATGGGTTCCAGCCCCAACCAGCTTGCCATCTCCAGCACCGCCTCAGTCCAGCTCCCCATAGCCAGCGCATAATGATGGGTGATCCCCCGGCTCATCACCGTGTGGATGATGTCCATGACCGGTGTGGGCTTGCCGTTCATCGTCAGGTTGCCGAACCATCCCCGGCTGCCGTTGAAGCCAGGCTTTTGCCGGCCCATGCTCTCTCCCTCGACCAGGAACAGGTGCCGCCCATCCTCGACCACCTGGAGCACCGTGCCCGCGCCTTTGCGGAACACCAGGTCGTTCGAGGCCGGCACCCCCTGGTTGAACTGGTTGACTAACTCCGCCCCCTGCTCGTCTGCAAAGGCTTCTATCGCCGACGGCCCGCAATGCCATAGCTGTAGGCTCTCATCCTGGGTGTCGTAGGCGATTAAATCCATCAAGGTCGCCGGCTGGCCGGCGATTCCGTTTAAGATCAGCATGCCCAGCGCTCCCAGGGCGTCTCCCTCGCAGGCGGTCGGGATGCCCAACCCGTTCAGCCGGCCCAGGGTCGAGCAGGGCGCGATCCCAAAATCCCCCTGCCATTCTGGCCAGCAGCGGACTGCCAGGGCCGAGTACCCCTTTTCCTCAGCCAACTCGCGGACGGCGGTTTCCAGGGCGCCGGCTTTCACCAGCGCATTCTGCTCCACGCGCACCTTGCTGGCCGCCCGGGCCATTTCCTCGGCGACGGTTTGTTTCGCCTTCTCGCTCACCTGCCGCATCCGGGCGAAAATCTCGGCCAGTTCGTGATCGTAGAAGCGCACCCCATAGCGGGCTTCCAGCACCCGCCGGTCGAACAGCGTGTTCTGGAACCCGGTGGCGTAGGAGCCCAGCAGCCCGATGCGCGCCCCATGCAAGGCCTTGATCCCGCGCAGCGCCTCGACCGTCACCCGCAAGCGGCTCTGGAAAAGCTCATCGCTCACCTGCCCGTGGAACCACTTCACCCCGCGCTCGTTCTTCTTATCGTATTGGAGCACGATGCTGATCAGGTGGTTCGCCCCACAAAGCGAGTTCAGCGGGAGCCGTCCCTCGCTCGCCGGTTCCGGCACCGACCACAAGCCCAGCCGGTAGCGGCCATCCAGCAGGGGCATCAGCACGTCTCCGGAACCGAACGAACTCGTCTGCAGCAGCAGGAAGTCAACCTGGTTGGCTTCCAACTCACGCCGCAGATTTTCGGCATCTTGCCAGGCGAGCAGTGGTTCCCGGCAGGGGTAAAAATCGAAACCCCAGCGAGCAGCCAGCGCTTCCATTTCCAGCAAAGAGCGCTCCAACTGCCCGGCTTTATCTCCTGCCCAGACCTGCCGGTACATACCGGCGACGGCGATCTTGACCGGTTTGCGATCTCTGTAGCTCATACAGGCATTCTCCTTATGGTCCGCTCTGAGAGGGAGTTGGAAAAAATTGAAGGGGTCTGCCGTGAATTATAATGTGATTGGTCACATCTGCAAAGCGAAATCTGGGGTAGAGTTTGCCGGGTCTATGCGGTCCGGGCGCTTTGCCAGACCTGATTTGCCCCTTTTGGCGCTAGAACAGCCTGTAATCCCGGCTTCGAAACGCTCTTGACAGGCGGTGGATTTTTTGCTATAGTGTGATGGATCACAATTAATCCCAGTAAATTGCTGTTTTAATTTTACCGTTTGCCCGGCCAGTACCTGCAGAGCTTCCCTGTTTGTCTAGTGTAGTTTCCGGCACTCTTAGCGGTGCTCTTTCATCCTTCGCCCGTTGTTAACAGACCAGAAGCTGAGGTTTTGGATATGGCCATCAAAGGCGATGGGCGTCCCACGATTCACGATGTCGCCCTGGAAGCCGGGGTGTCTTACCAGACAGTCTCTCGGGTGCTGAACAACAGCCCCAAAGTAGCTGCCAGCACACGCCAGCGCGTCCAGGAGGCGATCCGCAAGCTGGATTACCAGCCGATCCAGGCGGCGCGCAACCTGGCGCTGCGCCGCTCCCAGACTATCCTGATCATCACGTTCAACTGGAATCACAGCTCGCTGCGCGCCATCGTCTCGTCTGCCACCCGCCCCGGGTACAGCGTGGTCGTCGTTTATCTGCAGCAGCACGATTTCGACGAATTTCGCCAGGTCCTGGGCCGCATGGCCTCCCAATTGGTGGATGGCGCCATTGTGGTGGCGATGCCGTTTGAAGTGGAATACGACGAGCTTCTGAAGATGTCGCGCGGGCTGCCGATCGTGCAAATCGGTGGCGCGCCGAACCTGGTGTCCCCCTTGATCGCATACGATCAGGTCCTGGGCAGTAAGCTGGCGATCGAACATCTGCTTCACCTGGGCCACACCCGCATCGCCGGGATACACGGCTCCAAAATCTACGCCGCGGGCCCAACCCGGCACGAAACCCTGGTCTCGAGCCTGCGGGCAGCCGGCCTGGAACCGGGCCCGAACATCGAGGCCGACTGGACCTGCGCCGGGGGCTACGCAGCCGCCCGGCAACTCTTACAGACCGGATACCCGTTCACCGCCCTCTTCTGCGGCAGCGATCTGATGGCCCTGGGCGCGATGCGCGCCCTGCAGGAGGCCGGTCTGTCCGTCCCGCAAGATGTATCGGTGATCGGGTTCGATGACATCACCGAAGCCGCCTATTTCTCCCCACCCTTGACCACCGTTCGCCAGGACTTCGATGCCCTCGGCCGGCAGAGCGTACAGTTCTTGATCTCGCTCATCGAGGAGCCCGAGGCGCCGGTCCAGCAGCGCTTCCTTATCCCGCAGCTTGTCGTGCGCAGCAGCACGCGAAGAATTGACGCAGGTTCATAAGACGCTTCCCCTGGTCTGTGAACCTGTTTTATTTAACCACGATCAAACACATCATCTTGAGAGGTGGATGCTATGTTGAAAGGCAATCTTGTCGTTGGCCAGTCCGGCGGGCCTACTGCGGTCATCAATGCCAGCCTGGCCGGGGTGATCCGCCAGAGCCAGCGCTGCCCGGAGATCACCGGCATCTTCGGCCTGGTCCACGGAATCGAAGGCGCCCTCAAAGAGGAGCTATACGATCTGGGGCAGGAGACGAGCGAAACCATCGACCGCCTGGTGGAAACCCCCGCTTCCATTTTAGGCTCTTGCCGGCACAAATTGAAGGATGCCGAGTACGAGCGCATCCTCCAGGTCTTCCGCGCCCACAACGTGCGCCATTTCGTCTACATCGGCGGCAATGATTCGATGGATACCTGCCACAAGATCTCCGCGCTGGCCGCCTCCACCGGCTACGAGCTCCAGGTGATGGGGGTGCCCAAGACGATCGACAACGATCTCGCTTTTACCGACCACTGCCCGGGTTTCGGCAGCGCGGCGCGCTTTGTGGCCCTCGCCGTTCGGGATACGGGCCGCGATATGGAAGCGATGTCTACCTTCGAAGATGTCACCATCCTGGAGACGATGGGCCGGAATGCCGGTTGGCTGACCGCGGCAGCCGTGCTGGGGCAGGACGACCCTGGCGACGCTCCCCACCTGGTTTACGTCCCGGAGCGGCCGTTCGATGAGCAGCGTTTCTTCTCCGATGTGCTCGCCGTGCACCGCCGCCAGGGTTATGTGTTCGTGGTTGTTTCCGAGGGCTTGCGCACTGCAGACGGGGAATTCGTCGGCGCTCATGTGATGCAGGGCGCCGTAGATGCCTTCGGCCACCGCCTGAACACCTTCACCAACGGCGTAGCCGCCTATCTGGCCAACCGGGTGGCGGAAGAGCTCAAACTGCGCGCCCGCTTCCTGCGCCCGGTCCTGATCGGCCGGGCGTTCACCGCCTGCGTCTCTCAAACCGACCGCCAGGAGGCTTACCTTGCCGGCGTGGAAGCGGTTGCCCAGTTGGCCCAGGGCGCTTCCGGTTTCATGGTCACCTTCAACCGCGTGTCCGATGATCCCTATCGCATCGAATTGGGCCGGGTGCCCCTCACCCAGGCGGCCAACGCCGAAAAGCTCCTGCCGCCCGACTTCATCAACCCCGAGGGGAACGGCATCCTGCCCGGGTTTAAGAGCTATGCGCTGCCTCTTGTCGATGGACCTTTTTCTCCCCTGGCCCGGCTTAAGGGAGTGATGGTGGAAAAAAGAACCCAACAATCTTAGGAGAGATCCCATGTCACCAACGAGCTCAACGGACTACTGTTTTGATGCGGAGAAGTTCTTCCCTCTCTCGCTGTTCGAGAAGATCACCGAGATTCGCGTCCACGCTCCGGAAGTCATAGAACAGCAGGCGCAGGCCCGCCGCCGGCGGACAACGCTCACGCTGGATGGAAAACTCACCATTCTGGCCGCCGATCACCCGGGGCGCGGGGTCACCTCGGTCGGCAAGCTCCCCTTCGGTATGGCGAACCGTCACCAATACCTGGCCCGCATCATGCGTGTGCTCACCACCACTTTCGATGGCTTCATGAGCACCCCCGATATGATCGAAGATCTGTTCATCCTGGACTATCTGATCCAGGATGCGGGCGGCCCTTCTTTCCTGGACGGGAAAGTCCTCAGCGGGTGCATGCAGCGCGGGGGCGTCGCCGGGGTAAAGGGCGAGATCGACGACCGCTTCGGCTCCTACACCGCCGAATCCCTGCACAGATTCCGCCTGGACGGCGGCAAGATGATGTTCCGCTTTGTCCCGGACGATGAGCGGACCCTGTGGGCGATCGATTACTGCGCGAAGGCGATCACCGAGCTGAACCGCTATAACCTGGTGCCCTTTGTCGAACCCCTGCGCATGGATTATGTGGACGGTAAGTGGGTGAGCAAGAATACGGCCGAGGAGCTGGTGAAGCTGGTGGGGGTGATCAGCGCCCTGGGCGATTCTTCTCGCAACACCTGGATGAAGCTGCCCTATTGCGAAAACTACCACATGGTCACCATGGCCACGACCCTTCCCATCCTGATGCTCGGTGGCGATTCTCATGGCGGTCCGCTGCCCATGTTCCAGAGCTTCTGCGCCGGGATGAGCGCCCGCTCCAATGTGCGTGGAGCGCTGGTCGGGCGGAACATCACCTTCCCCGGCCCCGAGGATCCGGCTGCAGTGGCTGAGGCGGTTTTCGCCATTGTGCACCAGGGCATCGGCCCTGAAGAAGCTGTGGAGATCACCGAGAAGCGGCGGGACGAGAACATCGATTATCTGCGCGATTTGTTCGCCTGAGTTCTGCCGGACGGGTCGAGGTAGCAGTTGCCTATGAGCGAAGGAGGTGCGCTGGAGAACCAGGTTCCGATTACCACCTACTCCGGTTATCCCGGAAAAAGTGCCCATTTGTCCACCCCCATGATCCACCCACCTCATGTACTTTGAAGGAGAGAAGAACATGTCGGAGAAAAAAGCAGATCATAAACGGGCTGTCTCCCGCCGAGATTTCCTTCGTATGCTGGGTGTCGGCTCCGCAGGAGCCATGCTGGCAGCCTGCACCACCCCCACTCCAGCGCCTCCGGCCACCAGCGTCGCTACGCAAGCCTCAGGCGCAGCCAGCAGCGGGCCGGTTGAGCTCACCTTCTTCAACTGGGCTTCGGCCGAAGATGTCACCCGCGCTATCGTTGAGGAGATGATCGCTAAGTTCGAAAGCGATCACCCGGGTGTAAAAATCAAGAACGTCCAGTTCGGTTTCGGCGATATCCAGAACCAGACGATCATCGCCATCACCGGCGGCAACCCGCCTGATGTCGTCCAGCAGTCGTCCAATATGCCCTTCGAGCTGGCTGCAATGGGCGCGCTGGAAGAGCTGGATAGCTATGTCAGCCAGGAATACGTGGATGACAACTTCCCCAGCGCGATTCAGTCTGGCATGTGGGATGGCAAACTGTATGCTCTGCCCTACTCGATCAGCCCGCATGCGTTCTGGTATAACAAGAAGCTCATGGCCGACCTCGGCCTGTCTGAGCCGCCCAAGACCATCGACGAACTCAACGCCGTGTCCGAAGCCGCCCGGGCCAAGGGCTGGTACTCACTTGGGCTGGATACCACCAAGCGCCAGTATGCCATCGTCCACCAATACCCCTGGATGTTGGCCTTTGGCTCGGAGCCGATCAAGGATAACGTCCCGCAATTCGACACGCCCGAGGTGAAGGCCTATTACGAGTGGCTGCGCTGGATGGTCGAGAATGAGTACTGCCCGCCGGGGATGATCCTGCGCGACTTCCGCCAGTTCAGCGCCCAGGGCACCGAGGTCTTCGCCTGGGACGGCCCTTACTTCAAGGGCACGCTTGCCAGCCTGAACGAATCCCTGAAGGATGAAAAGGTCTTCCACGAGACCTGGGGCGTTGGCCATATCCCGGTCGTCGGCGGCCAGACCCCGCGCACGGTTACAGATATCCACCAACTGGCGATGACCAAGGCCTGTAAGCACAAAGAACTGGCCTGGGAGTTCATGCAGTTCATGGCCGCCAGCGATATGGCGGTGGAGAAGTATTATGCCCACCTGGGCACCATCCCACCCGTTCTGTCGCAGATCGAGAAGTTCAAGGATAAGTTCTCCGACCCGGTCAGCCAGATCTACATCAACGAGATCATCCCCGGGGCAGTCCCCATGCCTTTCGGCCCCAAGTTCACCTCGGCCTCGGAATTCATTGCCACGGCGATGCAGGAAGTCGCCGCCACCGATACCCCCATCGATGACATTCTTGCCCGCCTCCAGGCGCAATTGAAAGTCGTCTACGGGGTCGCCTGATCTCAACCAGCAACATACAGCCGCCGGGCATCCCGGGGCTGCGATTTGGCCCTGCCCGGCAGCGGTGGGTGAAGATGGACGAGCGTCCATCTTCACCCACCCAATCCTATTGTTTTCAGGAGAAAGATGATCCAGCCTTCCGGTATGACCGTCTCTAGCGCCAAAGCCGCTCAGGACGCTCCCCGGCACCTGCCCAAGGAGACGCCCCTGGCGCTGGCGCTGCTGTTTCCTGTGACCTTCATCATGGGGTTTGTCATCCTGTATCCACTGCTGCGCGGCATTTACTTATCCCTCCTGGATTACAACCTGCTCAACCCCGCCGGACCAAGTTTCTCCGGCGGTGATAACTTCCTCCGCCTGCTCAAAGACTCGGTCTTCAAGGAAGCGCTGAAAAATGCCCTGGTCTTCAGCGGCGGCTCCGTTGCCGGTGGTTTTCTCATTGGCCTGGCCCTGGCCCTGCTCCTGAATGCGAAGATCCAGTTCCAGCGCTTCTTCCGTGGGATCGCGCTGGTACCCTGGATTGTCCCTTACGTCGTGGTTGGCTTCCTCTTCCTGTTCATGTTCAATTACGATGTGGGCATCATCAATCATGCCTTGCAGGTCTTGGGCGTTATCCCGAAAAAACTTCGCTGGCTGGCCGATGTCGATCTGGCCATGTGGGCTGTGGTCATCGCCAACATCTGGAACCAGACCCCGTTCTACATGCTCATGTTCCTGGCCGGTCTGCAGAGCATCCCCTCCGAGATCCAGGAAGCAGCCATCATCGATGGCGCCAGCCGGCCGCAGATGTTCCGGCACATCACCATCCCCTATTTGCAGAACATCATGGTGATCACCACGATCCTGATGATGATCCGCAATTTGAACTCTTTTCCTTTGATCTGGACCATGACTCAGGGCGGCCCGGTGTATGCCACGACCACGATGTCGATTTACATTTATCGCCTGGCCTTCAGCGACTTCGACATCGGTTATGCGGCTGCCGTGGCCCTGGTTTGGCTCGTTTTCCTGATGCTGCTTACCGTGGTCTATGTCAGGCGATTCGAGCGGGAGGCGATTTAGATGTTCAAGCGTAAAAGCGTTCAAGACCGGCTGTGGTTGGTCGCCACCTACCTTCTCCTCTTCCTGCTGCTGGCAATCCTGTTCTTCCCCGTCTTCTGGATGCTGTCCACCTCGCTGAAGCCGGTCGATGAAGTCTACAGTATCCCCCCGCGCTGGCTGCCCTCCCGGCTGACCCTCGAAAACTATGTCAAGCTGTTCTCCGGCTATGTGCCGTTCACCCTCTACATGCGCAACAGCGCCATCACCTGCGCCTTCACTTCGCTTCTGGCCACCACGGGAGCCACCCTGGCGGCTTATGCGCTCTCTCGCCTGCGCTTCCCCGGGAAGCGCCCCTACCTGCTGGCGATCCTGGCTACTCAGATGTTCCCCCACGTGCTGCTGCTGCTCTCTTTGTACGTCTCATACCGGGAGCTCGGCATCTACGATACCCATTTCGGTTTGATCATCGCCTTCACCACCTTCGCCATCCCCTTCTCCGTCTGGATGATGAAAGGATTTTTCGATTCCGTCCCGGTGGAAATCGAGGAGGCGGCCCTGATCGATGGCTGCACCCGCCTGCAGTCCCTGCGCCTGGTGGTAATCCCCTCCGTGGTGCCCGGTTTGATGGCCGTCGGTTTGTTTTCCTTCCTGGAAGCCTGGAACAATCTGCTCTACCCGCTGACTCTGGCCACCAGCAACGAGGTGCGCACCCTGCCGCCCGGCCTGCTGCTCTCCTTCCTGGGCCAGTTCAAGCAGGACTGGGGAGGGATGATGGCCGCCTCGGTCGTGGTCACCATTCCCACCACCCTGGTTTTCATCTTTCTCCAGCGCTACCTGGTTCAGGGTCTGACCGCGGGCGCGGTGAAAGGATAGCGGTTGCCTGATAGACGGCTTCCCAGGCCTGTTGGGGGAAGCGGGTCATTCTATCTTCTAGCTCCCGCTTCGCCAGCTCCAGCAGCCCCAGCCCAGCCTGGGGCGTTTCCATTTCCAGGATCCAATTGAGTTCCTCGCCAAGGTTCGGGAAAGCGCTTTCGAACCGCCGCAGTGGATCGAGGTTATCCAGGGAAGAGTTGCCGGTAGGGAGCGTATAGCGGGTGAGCAGGCGCAGCAGCGAGCCTGCGGCCAGGCATTTGATAAAGTGGCGGCCGCTCAGCCGTTCGCCGCGCGCATAGCGGCCAACGCCCACGTACAGGTTGGTCAGGAACTGCCCGATCAGATAGTCGTCAGCCGGCTGTGTCTGCTCCACCCATTCGGCCGTCGACCGGGCGAGCGCCTCCATTTTCCGCGTAATTTCTCCGTTTTTGTCCCACAGGACCCGGTAGCGGTTGACCTTCGCCACCGATAGCTCCTCCAGATCGAAGACGGCGAACTCGATCAGGTGGCCGCATCCGTACAGCGCCTTGACCCCATGTGCAGTCTCGCGGAAATGCAGCACGATCTTTTCCGAATCCGGCAGCCAATCCCGGCGCCGGCGGACCTGCTCCTGCGCCCCTGGCTCGGTGACCACGAAGAAATCGTGATCCGACCAGTCATCCGGTTGGGTATCCCGCCTGGCCATCGACCCCAGAGCCACCACCCCCAGCACCTGCGGCTCTTTCTCCAGCCTGCTGACCAAAGCTCGCGTGAACTCCGTGTAGCGCTTCTCGTCCATGCACCCTCCTCATCCCGCGCGTTTTCTCGCCGGTTTCGAAAGGCCGTGTTCCTGGTCGCCGCTCAACCGGCGAGAACCCCTTGCCCTCCGAGGACCTGCTCCGCCGCTTCCAGGACCTCTCCAACACCCACCCGCTCGAGGCATTCGTACCCGATTGGGCACTCCACGTAATCGCACGGGCGGCAGGGGATATCATACACCAATGTGTGGAACGGGCCGGGGTGTAGCGCCGCATAGCGCCGGGGATCCTGGCTGCCGAAAACCGTGATTGCCGGCCTGCCCAGGGCATAGGCGATGTGCGCCGGCCCCGAATCGTTGGTGATCAATACCGCCAGCCGGTCGATGACCGCCCCCAGCGGCCCCAACCGGGTGCGCCCGGCGAGGTTGATCCCCCGGCAGCCGGCCTGCGCAAGCCGGGACTGCAAGCGACGGATATCCCCCGCCTCGGCGGCCTCTCCGATGAAGACCAGCGTGCCGCCGTAGCGCGCCTGGAGCAGCCGGGCGACTTGGGCGAAGCGCTCCGGCGGCCAGCGGCGGGTCCGCACGCGAGCCGCCGGGTGCAGCCCGATGAGCGGCGCCTCTGCCCCGGCCAGCAGCTGCTCTGCTTCAGCATGGTCCTCGGGGAGCAGCCCATACTCGGTGTGCAGCCCCCGGTCGGGGATGCCCAGGAAGCGGGTCAGGGCCAGCGCCCGCTCCACTTCGTGCCCCCGGTCTGGGATCGGCAGGGCGGCGTCCAGCAGCCCGGGAGAGTCCCCGGGCCGGATGTAACCGGCCGTGTAACGCGCCCCCAGCATCAGCGTGAACGGGTTGGAATTGACCCCCGACCCCTGCATCTGAACCGCCAGGTCGAACCGCTCCGCCTGCATCCGGTTGAAGAACGCCGCGGTTTTGCGCGGGTCAAAGAACTGTTCGGCGATCCCCGGATATCCCGGGAAGGGGATGAAGCGGTCCAGGTGCCGGCAGCGCACGGCCAACTCTTCCAGCATCGGCAGGGTGATCATGCTGATCTCGGCCGCGGGCAGCGCGAGGCGCAGCGCCCGCAGCGCAGGGATGGCGCAGATGAAATCGCCGATGCGGGACGCCCGCAGCACGGCCACTTTCCTGGGCGGCTCCGGCAGCCTGTCCAACAGCCCCGGCTCAAGGGCTTCCGGGCTCATCCTCACCGCCTCTTCTTGCCTTCCGGCGCGAGGCGGCGGGGTCTTTCGCCGGAGACCATCTCGGGCAGCAAATCCAGCGCGTGCCCATCGACCTTGCCCTCCACATTCAATACGGAAGATGGCGCTTCAGCGAAGTACGTCCCGCTGGGCATCATCCCGCAGCCGCCCCAACGGCGCATCAGCAGGTTCTGCACCAGCACCTCTTCCCCCGAGTGGTAGCGGGGCAGCCGCTTCCAGAAGGAAAAGCCCCCCACAGCTTCCAGCTTCCGCCGGTCGTACAGCACGCAGGCGCCGATCCAGGCGACTTTGTACAGCCTGTGTTCTCCCGGGGGCAGGGTTTGCCCGATATGGTACAGGTTCGCTGCCCGGTGAATCTGCCAGCGCTCCCACTCGGGCGAGCCGGGTTCGACCACCTCCGGCTGCACCGGCCCTTCCCAGTACTCGATCTTCTGCTGTTCCGGGCGCACATCATGGAGAAAAGAGAGCCCGGCCCCAAATGCGCCCACGAAGGCGCAGCCCTGCTCGCGGAGCGCCCTCACCATGGTTTCCAGCACCCAGGGCTCCATCAGCACATCGTCATCGATGAACAGCGCGTAGGTCCCCTCGGCCTGGCGCAGCAGGAAGTCGCGCTGCTCGGCGATCCCGCGCAGGATTTCCCGGTGATGATATTCCACCTTCCCGCCGCGGGCCTCGATCAGGCGGAGCAGGGTCCGCACGACCGGGTTCTCGGTCGCCGGACGCTCGCTCTGGTCGGCGATCAGCAGGCGGAATGGGCCGAATGTCTGCCCGGCAATCCCGGAAAGCGTCATCACCAGGGCGCTGGGCCGGTTGCAGGTGGGCAGGAGGATATCGACTTCCACCTTCTCCTCCCTCAGAACGTCCCCCGGTAGATGGAGCAAGCCCGGCAGATCTCAGGAGGCTGATCGGAAGACAACTGCTGGCGGAAGTTGTTGTAATCCTCCCCGTTCCAGATCTCGAGTACATCTTGCCCGGCGACGTTCCCAAAGTTGATCCGGTCCGGGGTAGAGACCATGCAGCAGGGCATGGCATAGCCGTCGTAGCTGAAATAACCCCCCGCCCACGGCCAGTTGCAGCGCTCGGGGCCGGGCGTTCCGGGGGGATGGATTTTCATCCGCGTCCTGGGCAGCCTCAGGCGGATGCCCAGTTCCTGGGCCCGCTCCCGCGCCTTCCCGAAATAATGGTCGATCCTGGCCGTGTCTTCGTTGAGCAGGGTTTGTTCTTCGACGAAATCGCGCATCGGAACGTACTGCTCGGGCAGGTTCGTCTCGCTGAAATCGTGAGAGAGATGCTGGACAAAGATCTCTTCCATGCACCAGCCGTGGGCCTGCTCCACCAGATCGGGCAGCTCCTCCAGGTTCTGGCGCATGATCACCATCACCAGCTTTTGCACCGGCTTTTCGCTGCCCAAGCGTTGTTTGGCCTGCCGCAGCAGTTCCAGGTTGCGCATCACCCTGTCGTAATGCGCCCGCTGGCGGATGCGTTCGTAGGTTTCCGCCTTCGCTCCGTCGATCGAGATATGGATTTCGTCCAGCCCGCTGGTCACGCACTCCTCCGCCCGAGCGGGGTTGAGCAGGGTGAGGTTGGTGTTAGTCGTCACCTCGATCCCCCGCCCACTGGCGTAGCGCACCATTTCGAAGAAGCGGGGGTGCATCATCGGTTCCCCCAGGCCCTGCAGGTGCAGCCGTTCTAGCGCCGGGAACTGGTCGATCAGGCGGGTGAACACCTCGAACTGCATGAACGCCGGGGGGCCGTAGGGAGGGCCATCCTGGCGGTACAGGATGGAGCACATCTGGCAGCGCAGGTTGCACTGCCCGACAGGTTCGATCTGGATATATGTTGGCAGAGGGACAGATTTCATACAAGCACCTCAGAGGAACAGCACCCGGTACTTGATCGCACCCCACCAGCGCCAGAACAGGCAAAGGAGGGGGATGACCGCCGAAGTGGCCAGCATTTCGAGGACGTGGCTGAAGGTGCGCCGGGTGCGACGCAAGCGAGAATGGGCGAAGCCCAACGTTTGCCCGGCCCAAAGGATCCCCCCGCCGAGCGCCAGAGCCGGGTTCTCGTTGGCCAACCCGATCACGGCGGCCAGCATGGCAGCGGCGATGGCATAATAGCCCCACGGCGGGCTGGGCTGCAGCGTGGGGTACAGGTCTGGGTGCTTTTTATAGATCAGGGCGTTGAACATGCTCTTCCGCTGCTGCCGTACGCTCACCCCCCAGGGCGCCGGGCGAACCGGGTGAATGACCAGCGCCTCGGGGGCCTCGACCAGGCGGCAGTCTCGTTTCAGCAGGCGGAAGTACAGGTCGCTGTCCTCCCTCCAGGGAAGGGTGAAAGCTTCGTCGAAGCCGCCCACCGCCGATAGGGCGCTGCGCCGGTAGAAGCAGTTGGCCGTGACGAAGCGCGAGCGTTCCAGGCCGGTGGCATCCAATTCAAAGTCGGTTGGTTGGGCGGAGATCGGCACGATCACCCGCCCACCGGCGCCTGCCGCGCCGCTGCTCAGGGCCTGCGTTCCGCATTTCAGCCAGGTGGGGGCGGGGATGCAGTCATCGTCGGTGAAGGCGATCACCTCACCGCAGGCGGCCTGCCAGCCCCGGTTGCGGGCCGCCGCCGGGCCGCGCCCATCGAAAGCTATATAGCTTATCCGAGGCAAAGGGTGGGTGTCCTGGTCGGGTACATGCGCCGCCGGCCTTTCTTGCCCAGCCGGTCCGAGTACCGCCGGGTCCGCACCCCGCCGCTGCCCGGCCGCGCAGCACCCCCGCTGCACCTGCTCGACCAGAGCCCGGGTACATTCGTCGGCCGCGTCGTCCACCACGATCACCTCGTACATCCGGGCGTCATAATCCTGGGCGAGCAGCGCCTCCAGGCAGCGCTTGAGCAGGTCTGGACGGCGGTATGTGGGGATGACAACCGAAACCCGGATCACGCTCATCCCACCGGAGCCTTTTCCACCAGGAACGGGCCGATCACCAGGGCATCCAGCGGCGAGGTCCAGAAGCTTTCCACCGCATCGCGTGGCGTGCACACGATCGGTTCCCCCCGGGTGTTGAAGGAGGTGTTGACCAACACGGGGACTCCGGTGCGCCGTTGGAACGCTTTGAGCAGATCGTAGTACAGCGGGTGCTGGCTGCGGTTGATGGTCTGGATGCGGGCCGTGCCGTCCACATGGCGGACCGCAGGGATTTGCCCAGCCTTGTCTGGCTGCACGTCGAAGACGAACAGCATATAGGGTGAGACCCCGGCGCCGGTGAACCACTCCCCGGCCTCCTCTTCGAGCACAACCGGGGCCACCGGGCGGAAATCTTCCCGGTCTTTGATGTCGTTCAGCCTCTCCTGCATCTCAGCCTGGATCGGGGAGGCGAGGATCGAACGCGCCCCCAGGGCTCGCGGGCCGAACTCCAGTCTGCCCTGGAACCAGCCGATGATCTTACCCTCGGCCAGCAGGTCCGCCGCCCCCTCGGCCACATTTTCCAACCGCCGGTAGGGGATCTTCGACCACTTCAAAAACTTTTCGATCTCATCGTCCCCGTAGCCGGGCCCCAAAAAGGCATGCTCCATGCGGTAGAAGCGTTCTTCGCTCTGGCGGGCTTGCAGGTCCACCAGCAGGGCCGCCCCCAGGGCAGTGCCCGCATCGCCGGCCGCCGGCTGGATCCAGATTTCTTTGAACGGGCCGCGGTCCCGCAGACGGGCGTTCATCACGCAGTTCAGCGCCACCCCGCCGGCCATGCATAGGGTCTCTGCTCCGGTCGCCTCATGCAGCCACGTGGCGATCCTCAGCACCGTCTGCTCCAGGGCTGCTTGCAAGGAATGGGCGATGTCGTAGTGGCGCTGTTGGAAGGGCTCGCCTCGTTTCCGGGCGGGTCCGAAGCGCTGCTCCAGGTCGGGCATCTCGATCGTGAACTGCCCGTTCTCCCCGGGCCGGATGATCTCGCAGAAGTCCTCCAGGTAACGCGGCTTTCCGAAGGATGCCAGGGCCATCACTTTGTATTCATCAGAAGAGTGCAGGAACCCCAGGTACTCGGTCACCCGCTCGTAGAGGATGCCGAATGAATGGGGCATCTCCACCTGTCCGAGAGGCGCCAGGTGAGCGCCCTGCCCGTGGTAGTAAGCGGTGGTGGCTTTCTCGCCGCGGCCATCCAAGGTAAGCACCGCGGCTTCCTCGAACGGGGAGGCCAGGAAGGCGCTGGCAGCGTGGGCCAGGTGGTGCGGCACGAAATGCCACCGGTAGCGGAACCGCCCGTTGGTTCGCAGGTCTGCAAAGCGGGATTGGATGTGGAAGGGAGCGCCGTCTGCCAGTTGGCGGGGCGCATTCACGATATAAGAGAGGAACAGCGGGTCCCAGGGGTTCTCCCATTCCGCCGGCCCGTTGTGGGCGCTGGGCTCCAGGGGTAGGGAGATGGAATCCTGACCTTCGCCGAGCAGCAAGTAGGGGTCGTAGGAATAGGCCACATGATCGACGTCCGCCAGCCGGATCCCGGCTTCCTTCAAGCAGTAGTCGATGGCGTGGTAAGGCAGTTGGTAAGCGGTGAACGGGACCGGGCGTTTCCCGTGCTTGACGTGGGTGAAGCGTTCTTCCTCGGCCGCCGCTACCACCAGGCCATCCTTTACCAGGCAGGCAGCCGGGTCGTGGTAAGCCGCGTTGATTCCAAGGGTGTACATTCGCAATTCCTCCTCGCGGATCGAGCAGATCTAGACGGATCGAATCATCGCTGGCTTGATGGGTGTTTCACATTTGCTCCCCCTGTGTGAAAAAACGGGCTGCCTTAAGATGGAACCATTCCCCGCTTCTCATCTTCTGCCAACTATAAACCGGAAGAATTGCTTCTACAATACGTAAAGCTCCTACTCCTGCTAAGGGAAGTCCCTACTCGCTTCTAGGGGATTCCCGTAGCGCTTCTCATCGGGCTTGCGGTTAAATGGTCAAGAGCCGGGTACGCCGCCCCCGGCTCTTGACAAGGAGGAGAAGAAGAGAAATCGCCCTTCGTGGTATATCTTACCAGCCTGGCCCTCCGGCTGCTTGACGGCTGCTGTTCGAAAGGAAACGATTAGCCGACAATTGCCCTACGCTCCTCGCTGTCTCCTAGCTGGCAACCGCCGGTTGTGAACCCCGGGTGAGGAACATGGGGAGCGCGATGTGGATCAGCAGGTCGAGCAGGAAATGGGCGAGGATAGCTGCTTCCAGCCCGTACTGCCAGAACAGGTACCCGAACGCCAGACCCGCAATACCGTTGAGCGAGATGGCCCGGCCGACGATGAGCGGGGTCAGGCGGGTCTTCCCGGCGGTGGCGGGCAGGTGACCCAGGCCGAACAGGATGGCCGCCAGCAGATTGGCCGTCCAAATCGCCCCGGCGGCAGGCAGCCCCTCCGGTCCGGTCCAGAAGCGGCCCAAGATCCAGGCCAGACCGGACATGATGAACCAGCGCGCCAGAATCTCTTCCGAGATCCCTCCATAGAATGAAGCCAGGAATGCCTTCACCGGGCCTGCCTCATGATCGATATTTTTCAGCGCATCCGGCAGCCGCGGCTGGTAATACAGCGCCTCGATGATGACCAGCACCGCGCCGCACAGCAGGCCCAGGGAAAGGGCCGGGAGGAGCATAGCCCGCACTGTTTCCGCCGGGTTCTGGCCCCGGGCTAGGGCGGCGATCACCGGCGCTGCCAGGCCAACGGCGGGGGCGGCCAGCATGCCGATGGCGCTGGCAACCCCCATCACGACCAGGCTCTGCGCCACCATAACGCCAGTCAGCGCCGGTTTGGACAGTTTTATGGTGCGCCGCTGCTCAGGGGGGATCAAGGTCATCGCATAGGGGACGATGCAGACCGCTCCCACCAGGCTCAGCCCTAGAAAAATAAGATACTCTACCCACATAAAGCCGTTCATTGTTCCAGCTCCTTTTCGCCCGCTCACCGGCTTACCAGCCCACCGGCTTACCGGCCGGTCTCGGGCATCACAATCGTCGTGAACAACCGTCGCCTCCGGCTGGGATCGGCCGGGCGGCTGCTGTAGGATAAGAAGACTTGATTGAGTTTCCCTGCCATCTCCAGGAACTCCTCGTCGCTGAGCTCCAGGATCACCTTCTGGTAGCCGACGCCATCGGCAAGGTAGTCAACCGTCTCGCTGCGCTGCAGGTATCTGGAAAAATCATCCAGTAAGGTCGTGACAAAAGCCATGAAGTAGCGCAAGTGCTCGTCTTTGCCGATCCCGGCGATCGCATCTTGCGAGAGGTGAAAGGTCCCGGAGGCGGTGTACACTTTCTCGACCGTGCCGCGCACCGGACGTTCCTCGACCACTTCCAGCAGGTTGCCTTCGTACAGGCGGTTGAGCTGGCGGTAGAGGGTGGCCTGGGGGATGTCCGGCAGCCTCTCCGCCAGATCGCGGGCGGTCATTTGGGCCCCGCTGAGCGCCATGAGGATGCGCATCCGTACGGGGTGTAAGATCAGGTCAATTGTTTCCTGGCTCATATCCTTATCCTTTATCATTATCAATAATGATTATATTACCAATATTGAGAATATCAAGAGGCAAAAATAGGAATTGTTATGGGTGTGTCTGCACACCCTGGTGCGATGAATTTACCCTCCTTTGAAGGAGAGGCTTATAATAGATGAATGCCGGGGTGCTTGCAGGACGGACCAGCAGTTCCGGCACAGCACCTTCTCGGTAGAGATGGGCGGCTATTCATAGATCGGTAGACCCTGGAAATTTGTGGAGGACATTCTAAATGCATGGCGCTGGTTGGTGGACTTATATCCGCTCCGGAGACGAAAAACCTCGCGTGACCTGGACTCTGCTCAAACGGGTCATGCGTTACTCTTATCCTTACCGGTGGAAGATCGCCGGCATGCTGGCGATGATCCTTGTCACCACCGGGCTTACTCTGCTCACCCCCCTGATCCTGCGCGACTTGATCGACCGCACTATCCCCTCGGGGAACGTGAACCGCCTGGTCTTGCTCGCCTTGGGCCTGCTGCTGATCCCTTTCTTGGGCGGGGTGATCAATGTGTTCCAGCGGCGGCTCAACGCCCAGGTGGGGGAGGGGGTGATCTACGATTTGCGCGTGGCCCTGTACAGCCACCTGCAGCGCATGTCGCTGCGCTTCTTCACCAATACGAAGATCGGCGAGATGATGAGCCGCCTGAACAACGATGTGGTCGGGGCGCAGAACGCGATCAGCAACACCATTGTCGGCATCATCACCAATGTGATCCAGGCCGTGGCTGTATTGGGCGTCATGCTCACCCTGGAATGGAGCCTGACCCTGATCAGCGTGCTCATTCTCCCCCTGTTTTTGCTGGCTGCCCGTCGCCTGGGCGACCGCCTGCGCGAGATCGCCCGGCGCCATATGGAAGTCAACGCTCAGATGAATGCGATGGTCAACGAGACACTGAATATCGGCGGAGCGCTGCTCGTCAAGCTGTTCGGACGTACTCAGGGGGAGATCCACCGGTTCGAAGAGCGGGCTGTACAGGTGCGCGATACCGGCATCCAGCGCGCCGTGACCGGCGTCTCGTTCTTTGTCATCATCGGCCTGATCAGCGCCGTGGGTACCGCGCTGGTCTACGGCATTGGCGGCTACCTGGTCATCCAGGGCGAGTTCACCGTCGGTACCATCGTCGCCTTTGGGGCCTACCTCTCCTCCCTGTATGGGGCTTTGCAGGGGTTGACGAACGCCCCTGTGGAGTTCGCCACCTCGGTCGTCAGTTTTGAGCGGGTGTTCGAGGTGATCGACCTTCCGATTGAGATCGATGAGAAGCCCGGCGCCCATGAGTTGAAGGATGTTGCCGGAGACCTGGTTTTCGAAAATGTATCTTTTAGATACGAAGTCAAAGTCGAGAACCTGCTCAGCGACGTCCACCGTTACGGCCAGATGGATAACGTCCGCACGGTCCTCTCCGGAGAGGAACAGAAAAAAGCGGAGCCGGTGGAGGATGGGACGGATGGCATGGAAGGGCCGCCGCGCAGCCAGGCGCGCATCTATGCCCTGCAGGATGTCTCCTTCCACGTGCGACCCGGGCAGTTGGTTGCCCTGGTGGGGCCCAGCGGCGCCGGGAAGACCAGCCTCACCTATCTCATCCCCCGCCTATACGACCCCACCGAAGGCTGCATTCGTCTCGATGGCTACGACCTGCGCGATGTAACCCTGGAATCGCTCACCAACCAGATCGGCATGGTCACGCAGGAAACTTACCTGTTCCACGATACCATCCGCACCAACCTGCTCTACGCCCGGCTTTCGGCTACCCAGGAGCAGATCGAAGCGGCTGCTGCCGCGGCGAACATTCACGACTTCATCCTCGGCCTGCCAGACGGCTACGATACTGTGGTCGGCGAGCGCGGTTACCGTTTGAGCGGCGGCGAAAAGCAGCGCCTGGCCCTGGCCCGGGTCATTCTGAAAGACCCGCGCATCCTGGTTTTAGATGAGGCCACCAGCCACCTGGACAGCGAATCCGAGGCGCTGATCCAGGAGGCGTTGAAACGTGTAATGGCCGGGCGGACCAGCATCGTCATCGCCCACCGCCTGAGCACCATCCTGGCTGCGGACCAGATTCTGGTTATGGACCGCGGCCGGGTGGTGGAGCGCGGCACCCATTCCGAACTGCTCGCTCTGAACGGGCTGTACGCCCAGCTCTATAAGACGCAGTTCTCGCGGGAGCGCCAGGGCGTATAGCGCCCTGCGCCTGCTCTCATCAACCGCAGTCACCCCGGTGGCTGCGGTTTTTCGTTAGGGATTTCCCTAACCGGCTTGTAGGCAAATTCCCCATTGCCCTGACCCTGGTTTGAACTTATAGTGAAGGATGGGAGCCTGTGCGGTCCTTGCTCTATTTCGTAGAAAAGACAGGCGGATACCAAACCGCGTGTCCACGGGTGAACGTGTTCATAAATGAACGAGCTCAGGGGGTAACACAGTCAGGAGAATGAAAATGCCAGATCCAGACAATGACCGTCTGCCAGAGCGAGATGATGAACTGGGAGACGTTTTAAATCAGGAGCCTTTCAAGCGCGGGAGTTCGGGCTATGGCGAGGGCGGATACTATTCCGAGCGCAGCGACTGGGAATTCGCCGGGCCGCATACCGGCAAGGGCCCTCAGAACTACCGCCGTTCGGATGAGAAGATCCATGAGGATGTATGCGAGCGCCTGGCCCTTCATGGGCGCCTGGATGCCACGGATATTTCTGTCGAAGTGCTGAACGGCGAAGTGATGCTAAGCGGCACGGTTGACGGGCGTTGGGCGAAGCGCGAAGCAGCCTCGGTCGCCGAATCCGTCCGCGGGGTCGTCGATGTGCACAACCATTTGCGCATCAAGGACACGCGCCGCATCGGCCCGGACGAGCCAGAGACACAGGACCGGCCCGGCAATGATGTATAGCCTTTTGCAGGTATTCGAGCAGGCCAGCACCGCGGTGGGCCGGCCGCTGGCAGTGAACGGTGATGGCGGGCGCCTGGAGATCAGCGCGCCCCTTGCTCCAAGGCCATGAAATGAACAGAGTACCCAACCAATCCCCTGAAAAGAAACCCCAGCGGCTCATGGATCGCTTCACCGGCCAGTTCGGCTGCTCCTCCTGGTTGATCTGGATTATCCTGCTGGCGCTGCTGGTCCCCTGGCTGATACAGCTTTTCCGCCAGGAGGGGACAGAGCCTGCCCAAACAATCCCCTACTCCGAATTCCGCACCCTGGTTGAGTCGGGGGAGATCGATGAGATCACCGTGACCGGCGAGGAGATCCGCGGCGACCTGAACCAGCCGGTTGAAACCAACCTGCCCACGGGCGAAAGGGTCCTGGTCAGCACTTTTGTCACCTACCTACCTTCTTTTGGCGACGAAGACCTGGCTGCGCTGCTGCGGGAGCAGGGCGTGGAAGTGAACACCCGTCCGGCGGAGACGGGCGACTGGTTGGTGGCGTTGGCGAACTTCTTGCCTTTTCTTCTGCTGCTTGGCCTGGGCTACTTTTTCTTGCGGCGCATGCGCAGCCAGGGAGATGGAGTGTTTTCGATGGGCAAGAGCCGCGCCCGCCTTTACGATCGCCAGGCGGAACGGACCACCTTCGATGATGTGGCCGGGAACGCCGGCGCCAAGCGCGAGTTGGAAGAGATCGTTGGCTACCTCAAGGACCCGACGAAGTACGAGCGCCTGGGCGGTCAAATCCCCAAGGGCGCCTTGCTTGTCGGCCCGCCGGGTACTGGGAAGACACTGCTGGCGCGGGCGGTGGCGGGGGAGGCCAACGTCCCATTTTTCAGCATCACCGGCTCGGATTTTATGGAGATGTTCGTCGGCGTAGGCGCCTCTCGGGTGCGCGATCTGTTCCGCGAGGCGAAGGAGGCCTCTCCCAGCATCATCTTCATCGATGAGTTGGACTCCATCGGCCGCCGTCGCGGCGCGGGCGTTGGCGGCGGGCACGATGAACGGGAGCAGACCTTGAACCAGATGCTCTCCGAGTTGGACGGGTTCGAGCCGAACGAAAATGTGATCGTCATGGCTGCCACCAACCGCCCCGATATCCTCGACCCGGCCCTGCTGCGCCCCGGGCGCTTCGACCGGCAGATCACGGTCGATCTCCCCACCCTGCGTGACCGCGTGCAGATCCTCGAGATCCATGCCCGCAACAAACCTCTCAGCGCCGATGTTGACCTGGAGGCTATCGCCCGCGGCACCCCTGGTTTCAGCGGCGCCGACCTGGCCAACCTGCTCAACGAGGCCGCCCTCACCGCCGCCCGCAGGAACAAATCGCAGATCGATATGGACGATATCAACGAGGCCCGCGACAAAGTGATCATGGGGCTCGAGCGCGAAAACCTGGCCCTGACGGATGAGGAAAAACGCCTGCTGGCCTACCACGAAGCCGGGCACGCCCTGGTGGCAGCCGTGCTGCCACGCACGGACCCCGTACACAAGGTCACCATCGTGCCTCGCGGCCGGGCGATGGGGGTGACCCAGCAGCTCCCCGAGCGGGACCGCTACCTGTACCCCCGCGACTATATGCTCGACCGCCTGGCGGTGATGATGGGCGGCCGCGCCGCGGAGGAAGTGGCCATGAACACCATGACCAGCGGCGCCCAGAACGACCTGTCTCAGGCCACCCGTCTGGCTCGCCTGATGGTGCTCCAGTGGGGGATGAGCGAACGCTTGGGCCACGTTTCTCTAAACGGTGAGAGCGAAGAGGTTTTCCTGGGTGAAAGCCTGGGCCACACTCGGGAATACAGCGAAGCGACGGCCCGTGAAGTCGATATGGAGATCCGCTCCATTCTGGACGAAGCCTATAAAAAGGCCAGGATGATCCTGCAAGAAAACCGCCCCGCCTTAGACCGTATTGTGGACGCCTTACTCGAAGAAGAAGTGATATCGGGCGAGCAACTGAAACTGCTGGTGGAGCAAGACCAGGACAGGATCGAAGAGCTATTAAGTTTAGGGAAAGATGGATGAGCGGTCCCTGCTCCTGATCAGCTTCTTCGGAGCCCAGCTCTTACTGATCATCGCTCTCGTCTGGACTTATTCGCGGCTGAGGTCATCCGGCAGCTACCTCACTTCACCCTTCAATCGCCTGCTGGTCCTGGCGATGTTCGCCATGCTGCCGGTGCTGCTCGCCTGGCTCACCTTGCCCGGCATCTTGCGCCAGGCGGAAATCGATATCCTGATCCCCGACACCGGAGACGTATCAACTTTCCCATTCCCAGAACTGAGGGACCTTCCTGAACGGCTGGAGGACTTGCGCCTGCCCGCTCTGCGCATCCCTGACGCGGTGGAACCTGTGCTCTCCGCGCTGCTGGAGTTCATCTCCGAGCAACGCTGAGAATGTTGCGCCTTCCGAATTTAAACAGGCCGGGCGTGTCTGTCACACACCCGGCCTGCTTCATCGTTCCCCAAGGGGTTTATGTACCGGAGACCGGTTAGTTGTTGTAGAACCAGTTGTAGGCGAAATAGCCGGTGGTGGGGCTTTCCAGCCGGATGGCAATCCGGGCGTCACCCTGCAGTTCGGCCGGGATCTGGTACGTTGCGGTGAAGGCGCCGCCCTGGCCCGAATCGATGGTGGTCACCTTGATCCCATTCACCCCGCGGGTCCCCATTTTACCCATCAGCACGTTGAACGAAGTGTTGGGCGGGAAGTTGTTGGTGCGGATGGTGACGCTGCGATCTTCATCGACCGAAACGATCGAGAAAGTGGGGAAACCGCTGTAACCGGGGTCGGTGACCGGGTCATCCCCGCCGCCGGTGCCGCCGCCTGAGCCGGCGGTGTTATTGTAGAACCAGTTGTAGGCGAAGTAACCGCTGGTGGGGCTTTCCAGCCGGATGGCGATCCGGTCTCTGCCCCTGAGGTCGGCGGGGATGTCGTAAGTGGCCCGGAACCGGCCCCCGTTCCCCGAGTTGGTCGTCTCAACCCGGATCCCGTTGACCCCGCGGGTGCCCATGCGACCCATGGTGACCACGAAGCTGTCGTTGGCGGGGAAGTTCGACGTCTCAATGGTCACCGTCTGGTCTTTCACCACCGAGACGATGGAGAAAGTGGGGATCTTGCCGGGGGCAGGCGGGTTGGGCGCCTTGTCACCGACCGCCACGCACAGTCTTTGCCCGGCGAAAATTCGGTTGGGGTTGGCCAGATTGTTGATCTCGGCCAGCTCTCTCCACGAGACGCCGTACTGGCGCCCGATGCTGGACAGGGTCTCGCCCCGCTGTACGGTGTGGTACTGGGTGCAGGTCGCAGTTTGCGTAGCGTCCTGCGAAGCAGCTTGCGAAGCGGCCTGCGCCGGCTGGACCGCGGCTGCGAACAGCCCGGCCAGGACGACGAGCGCCAGCAGCCAGTGTGTAAGTCTTTTTTGGGTGTTCATCGCTACCTCCGATGTTGGGGGAGACTTCTCGCCCCAGGGACAAAGGAACCAGAAGATTGACTGATTTGAGAAGGATTGCGTCCTTTCTGGCTGTTAGACGAGATTCCCGAGTTTTTGGTTCCAAAATTGCAATGAAACCGTTTTCCCTGAATTGCATGGGGTTAGATTAATGATTCCGCTTCAAGACGGAAAACTGGTCAGGTGGGGGGTGGCAAAACCGTCTGGATGGGGTAAAATTCGCAGTCGAAAGTCCGATAACGGATTGAAAAGGAGAATACACATGATAAAGCAACGAAAAAGCGGTGAACTAAAATGGTTCGCGCGAATTCTGAGCCTCCTCATCGTGGTTGCGTTCTTCGCCGTCGCTCTGCCGCTCGCCGGCGCAGCCCAGGCTCAGAGCTGCGCCAGGAACTACACGGTTGAGTCAGGTGATACCCTGAGCAGCATCGCACTCGAGTTCAACACCACTGTGGCCGAGCTGGCAAGGTTGAACAACCTGGTGGAACCCTACACCATTTTCGTCAACCAGTCCCTTTGCATCCCGGGCACGGCGGCCACCTCCACTCCCACCTCATCCAGCAGCTCTGGCTCGAAAAACACCAGCGGTGCGACGAACTTCAGTGTGATCGATAACGGCAAGAAGGTGACCCTCGTGGTCGAGGACTCGCCGGTCCGCAACGCTTACTTTGTCCGCATCAGCGAGCGTGGGTTTGGCACCCTCTGGTACAAGGTGGGCTTCTTGAAGACCAACAAAGAAGGTGAGGCGCTCCGCACTTTCCGCGTCCCCGATGAGCTCATCGACACCGACATCACCGTCTGCTTGAAGGACATGCACACCAACGACGTGTTCTGCCGTAACGTCTTCCGCTAAATCTCCCTCGATGAGCCTTTTCTGGGGGCTGCGAGCTGTTCGACGCAGCCCCCACTCCATTTAAGTTGCCAGAAATTGTTCTCCACTTATAATAGGCTTCGGAAGGAGGTCACTATTCGTATGGATCTATTCTTTATCCGGCATGCTCAATCAGCGAACAATGCCCTGTGGGCCCAAAACAACTCGGACAAGGGTAGGGTCGCCGACCCGCACCTGACCGAGCTCGGAAGAAAGCAGGCCGAACTGGTGGGGGAGTTCCTCCGCACCGGCAATCTGAGGGGAGGTCGCAGCAACGGCGCCGGCCCCTCCGGAATTGGGATCACCCACCTGTATGCCAGTCTGATGATCCGCGCAGTCGAAACCGGGATGGCGATTTCCCGCGTCCTGGGCTTACCGCTTCATGGGTGGGAGGACATCCACGAAGAAGGGGGGATTTTCCTGCACGATGAGCAGACCGGCGAACCGGTCGGTCTGCCCGGGAGCAACCGGGCTTTCTTCGAAGCCAACTTCCCGGAATTTCGCTTGCCTAAAGGCTTTAACGATCAGGGCTGGTGGAACAGCCGCCCGCTGGAACCGTTGGAAGACCGCCCGGCGCGCGTCAGGCGCTTCCTCGACAAACTGTTGGCCGAGCACGGGGGAACCGATCACCGCGTGGCGATCGTCAGCCACGGCGGGTTCTACAGCCTGCTCATCAAGACCCTGCTCGGGCAACCGCTCGAGCGCGGGGTGTGGTTCGTCTCCTACAACTGTGGTGTGAGCTGGATCGAGTTCCTGGACCGCGGGATCAATATCCAGTATCTCAACCGGACGGATTTCCTCCCGCCCGATATGATCACCTGAAGCTGTTTCAGCCGCGCAGATGTGGGGGAGGGGATTGGTATTGCCGTCCCCCTCCCCTGCTTTTTTTTTTCACTTCCCGGCAGGAAAAAATGCACGCAGAGGTAAAAACCGAACGCTTTCAAGATCTGGTCAACAACCCGGTGGTGTTCGGCTTCGCCCGCCAGATCATCACCACCGGCTACCTGGGCTGCGCCGCAGGGTACGAAGGGCAAATGCAGTCTCTGCTGGATGAGGCCTTCACTCGCCTGTCCGCCACCGGGCCTGACCCCACCGGGTTTCAGGCCGCCGTTGCCGCCCTGCGTGAGCAGGTGTTTCGTAAATCCGATCCCGATTTTTGGTTCAACCGCCTGTATAAAGAATACAAACGCGGCTACAAACCCCGGCGGCGGGCGGAAAATCTCCGCCCCTGGCTGAAAGGCGCCACCCTGCTCGACCTGGGCTGCGGGGATGGCCTGACCTCCCTGGCCCTGAAGCAGGCCGGCTTTCGACCTTTTCTGACCGACGTGTTGGACTACCGTGACCCCGCCGCGCGGGGCCTGCCTTTTCGCCCGATGGGTGGGGCCGGGCAGGCTAACCCTTATCCCGAGCTCCGCTTCGACAGCGGGATCGTCCTCGCCGTGCTGCACCATGTCCAGGAGCCCGACCTGCGCCCGCTGCTCGAGGATCTGCGCCGCTCGGTAAACCGTTTGATCGTCGAAGAAGACAGCTACCTGGTCTCGCCGGACCTTCCGGGCCTGGAAGACATCCTTCGCCAGGACCCGCAGTTGCGCGATTTCCTGGCCCTTGCCCCCGAGGACCAGCTCCGGTATCTGATGTTCATCGACTATTTCGCCAACGCCATCGCCCAGGGTATTCCGGAGATGGACATGCCCTTCAATTTCCGCTCCGTGCGCGAATGGGAACAGCTCTTCGTGGAGCAGGGCTTCAACGTCCACCATATTCAGGTGATGGGCTTCCAGCGCGGTTTCTTCAACCGCTCCTGCCACGTCTGGTTCATTTTGGATTGATGCGCCTCGGTCTGTTCCAACCGCCCCATAGGTTAAACAATCGAGCATCCACTGCTGCATAGACCGGCATGCCTGGACCCGGATGGAGCAGCAGGGCTGAGGGCAGGTTGTGCTCTCATCTTCCGGATGCAGCCCGATGATCCATAGGGGGAAGCGGATGATTTTGCTTTTCGCCTGACCATACTACAGCCTCCCTTTGGGTAGGCGGCCTTGCTTCAGCACCTCCACCTGCCCGGCATCGAAAGGCGCCGCGAACAG
>CAYMLG010000045.1:26612-42714 GCA_964391195.1 uncultured Anaerolineaceae bacterium
TGGCGTGTCCTGATCTGCATGTGGTTGGCCAATACACCCGCAGCCATATCGAACGTTGGCGGCCTGCCCAACGCTCGCTGCAGCAGCCGTCGGTTCAGCGCCAGCCAGCCGCGGTAAGGGAAGGCGACCCCCAACAGCCGCCGGAGGAACGTGCGGGCATCCGCCAGGGGCGCCTCGATCGCCTCCTGGATTTCAGGCTGCAGCCGCGTTTGCTCGTGATAGCCGGTCTCGATGTTGGATAGCAGCATCAGCTCAGCCCGCCGCTTCTCTTCCGTCTCAAAAATCGCCTGGTAGAGATGGGAAAACGCATTCCGCAGGTACTGCTGTCCTTCCGGAGGATCGCCGGGCCGCAGCCCTGCACAGAAGGCCTCGATCTTCTCCGCATCCGGCGCGGGATCATCCAGGCACAGGGCACAGAAGCGGGCGAACTCCCACCCGATCTCTGCGAACACCTTCCGGTTTCCCCGCCTCACAGCCTCGCTGGCCCGCTCAAGAGCCTGTGGCAGGCCCAGCGCCTCCCAGATCAGGCGGCGCATCTCGGCCGGGCTGCGTTTGGCCCCACTCTGCCGTGTATCGGCCGAAGCCGCCCCGGCCGCCTGCCCCCTGCGCTGCAAGGCCTCCAGCTCCGCCTCCAGCCTCCGCCGCAGGTCCTCTTTGCGAATCGTCTGCCCGGCCTGTTTCGATGCCCAGGTGGCAAACGTGCACCAGTTCGCCGTCCGCCCGGTGCGCCGTACCAGCGCCTGGGATAGCTCGTAGTAGCACTGTGTGATCTGCAGATTGCACAGCACCGGGTCACTCACCGCAATGATCCGCCTCACTTCTGTTGTGCCTGGAACCGCCATCGTATCCACTATTCACCCCATTCGCTTTGGTTGTATGCTGGCTATCGATGAGAATAACCAATTGAGATAAAGTGTACCCTAATTAGTTGACTCGTCCCCTTCCCCCCTGTATAATGTTTATAGATTTGTATATAGCAAGTTTATATTCAATCGAATTTTCACAAGGGATCAATAAACCACCCAGTCTGCGCCTGTAGCAGGCTTCCTGCCTGTTCACAGGCACCGCTCGAGGGGAAACAAGCCAAACAGCCTGAGGGAACCGTTCTGCTGCTCCATCGCCATCCAGGTTCCGGTTAACCGTCGGCAGAAGAGGAGCGGCCCTATGCCCCAATCATTTGTCGTAAAAGTCGTCCGCCCGCAGGACCTGCTGGAGCTGGTGTTCCAGTTCATTCGGGTGGATTTCGACCCACCTTCGGGCGGCCAGCCAGGCGAGATCGTCGGGGCGCAGAATTCCTTCCTGGCCGTGTACTTCCAGCCCCAGCATTTAGCGGAAGAGGCGGTGTACGAAAATGCCGGTACCTTCTCCCTGCCCCCCGCCCAGCAGTGGGATCCGCAGCCGCCTGTCACCCCCGCGCCGCCTTCTCCCGGGGGTATCCAGGCCCTTTTATCCGGGCCAAGCCGCCTGGTCTTCTCGATCCCTCAGGGGGAGAGGATCCCTTACACCCTGGCCGGCCTGCTGGAGGCGATGCAGACGCTGTCCCCGAGCTTATCCGCCCTGGTGCGTTGGAAACCGCCGGGCTGCAATCCCTTGTTTTTATTCAACCCGACCGCCGCGCCGCAGCCGCCGCAGATTAGTTTTCCAAGCGCCACAATTACCGCCATCGAAGCGCCCTACCGCCTGATCTTATCGCCCGATGAGCAGGGCCGTTGGGAACATTCCCCTGCTCCTGTCTCGCACAACAGCCGCACGGAACTCTGGCACACCCGCCTGTATTCGACCGCTCCAGCCGTGGACCCCCAAATGCGGGCTATCTGGTCGCCAGACTTCAACCGGAACTCGCTCCAACCCCACAGCAACCTGCCCTTCCGCATGTCCCTCACCGGCCGTGACCGCAACGAGCTGGTGCACCTCACCTCGAACTATTATCTGAACAGTTTGAAGGGCAGTTACCAGCCCGAGCCGGTGGATGCCGATCAATTCTTCCTTTCCACCCTGGGGGCGTGGATGAAAGTGCGCGGCGACTGGCCCGTGCTGGACGAGATCGAAACCCCCTCCCAGAACCTGCTCACCGTAGAAGAATGGATCCACCAGGCGGCGATGGCCCGCGACCAGTACGTGCGCGTGGTCTATGCCGGGTTCCTCTTCCCCTTCGGCCACCGGGCTTCGCTGGTCAAAATCACCGAGCGCAAGTTCTATTACACGCCAGACCCGCCCGGCTATACCGCCTATCTGTTCCAGCGCATGTACATCATCGTGCGGCAGCGGGAACTGTCCTACACCCACCGAGATATACCCTTCCGCAAAGTGACCATCAAAACCCGGGTGACGCCCAACCTGGATGATCCCACCCTGCCTGCGAGCCGCGTCATCCCTGCGGTTGGGCAGGAGGCTTTTTGGCCTCGCGTTACCCTGGCCTCGGGCGAATCGATCGACTTCCTCTTCCACCTGGCTGGAAACGACTGGGAGGGGCGGCCGGTGGAGTTCACCGCTCCGCTGATCTTCGTCAGCCTGGACATCGACAAGAATCAGATCGCCCAGGTGATCAATCACTATCAGGTCACTACGGATGAAGACAACCCCCGCCGCCTGCGGCCCATGAGCGGGCAGGCGATTGCCTACGCCCCGATATTGAAACCCGGCGATACGACCCTGGATACCGGGCAGATGTCCTTCGGCGCCATCTCGAAGACCGGCGCCACTCAGGGACCGCGGTTCTTGCCCACCATGCATTACGGGAGCGTCGATGTGCCCGCTATCACCCGCATGTTGGGCACTCCCAAGGCGTACGAGATCGAGTACGAAGACACTTACAAAGCCACCTCCGGCCAGACGCAGATCGGGAACAAAGGCGAGGTCTTTGTCCAACTGCGCCAGGATGTGCCGCTGAACTTCCAGGTCGATAAGGGCGGCGGTCTGGCCGCTCCGGATATCAAGATCACCGCCCTCTCCCGCTCGCTGGGCCCCGTGGACTCCACCGAGTACGAGTACGATGATCCTGGCAGCAGCCCGGTGAAGACCTCCGTGCTGGACGGCGGGTTTGTGGTCGAGAAGATCTTCCAGGATGTCAAGCTGTTGGGCGGCATCCCCCTCGGCTTTATCATTAACAACGTCGCCGATTTCGGACATGCCTTTACCGCCGGGGAGAACATCCCCACCTTGAAGAGCGTGGTGGAGAAGGTGAACGGGGTGGATACGGTGCGCACCACCTATGTCTGGTCCACCTCCGGGAATGGCCTGCGAAATTACGAGCTGTTCCAGCCCAACGGCAGTGTGTTTACCATTCGGTCGGTGGTTGAAACACCGCTCAATGGGGATGAGCCCACCTTCCGCCTGGAGGGCAGCCTCACCGATTTCACCGTGAACCTGCTGCCCAGCCTGGAGCTGGTGTCCTTACACTTCAGGACGCTGCGCTTCACGGCGGTGAAAGATCAGAAGCCGGATGTATCGGTAGACCTGGATAGTTTCGAGTTCAAAGGCATCCTGGCCTTTGTCAACCGGCTGCTGGAAGTGATCCCCCTGGATGGATTCACCGACCCGCCCGACCTGGCGATCACCCCCGAAGGGCTCAGTCTCGGTTATACCCTTGGGATTCCCACGGTGGGGGTGGGCATCTTCAGCCTGCAGAATATCAGCCTATCGGCCGGGGTCTTTCTGCCGCTGCTCACCGGCAAGAAGCTCAACTTCCACTTTGCCTTCTGCCAGCGCCAGCAGCCATTCATTTTGACCGTTTCCCTGTTCGGCGGCGGCGGCTTCTTCGGCATCGATATCGGCATCGATGGGGTGACCATGATCGAGGCCGCCCTGGAGTTCGGCGCCAGCGCGGCCATCAACCTGGGTGTAGCCAGCGGGGCCGCTTCGATGATGGGCGGGTTCTACTTCCAGAAGGCCGGCGCCGGTTTCGAGCTGACCGGGTATTTCCGGGCCAATGGCTCTCTCTCGGTGCTGGGGATCATCACCGTGTCCCTCGAGTTCTACCTGGCGCTCACCTACACATCCAAAGGGGTGGGCGGCGCGCATGCCGGCGCCATGTGGGGCCAGGCCAGCCTCACGGTGAAGATCGAAATCCTGTTCTTCAGCACCTCGGTCAGCGTCAAGATGGAGAAAGAGTTCGCCGGTTCAGACCCAACCTTCCACCAACTGGTCGCGCCGAGCGATTGGGCCCTGTACTGCGCCGCGTTCGCGGATTTCTAACCAAGGCGGAGGTTCCCCATGCGAAAACAGACCATGATCTGGACCGCGCTGCCCAATGGGAGCAGTGGTCCCTTGCAAGCCGGTTCGCAGCTAAAGGTTTCGGTATACCTCTCGCCGCGCCTGTGGTCGGACACGCCCGCGGTGACAGAAAAACTGGGAGATTATCCCGACTTCCTCGATTGGCCGGCTGCGATCAGCCAGGCAACCTTCCAGGTGGAGTTTGGCAGCGGGCAGGTGTTGAACGCCACGCCCGACTTCACCCCGCTGCGCTCCGACTTATGGCAGGCCCTCTTCGATGCCAACTCCCCGGTCATCCCCTACGTATTCGAAGATTACAGCGGCAAGGAGTTCCAGGGCGATATGCTGTCTGTAGCCCACGAAGCGTTGAAGGGCGTATACCAGGATATCGCCACCGACCCCACCTATGGACAGGGCTTGCAGCTCCCCAGCGCCGTTGATCTGGCGGCCCATCCGATCATCGACGCCGTTGGGCGTCCCTACGAGCCGGAGCCTCCCCTGCCTGAACCCCCGCCACAGGACCCGTTGGTCCTGGAGGGGCACCCGCCTCCCGAAGCGCCCCCGACCGGTGAGCCGCCTGGAGAAAGACCCGGCTGTCTGGACGGCTGCTTTGGCTGTCTCACCGGCTGCCTGCTCCTGCCCATCCGCCTCTTGATCCGCATCCTGCAGTTCCTGGGATCGCTGTTTACCCTGCCCTTTGCCGCCGTTTCGCCCGCCCAGGCCAAAGCCTCGACCGATGCTCTGGTCGAATTCCATCAGCCCTACACCACCACCCCCGAACCGATGCCGGACGAGCAGGAGATCGAGGAGACCTACGACTTCCACAAGATGATCTCCGCCCTGGGAGACTACCCCCTGCTGCTGCGCGCCATGGGCCTGGTGGTGGACTTACAGGTGACCCTGGAAGAGCCCCTGCCTGCCGCCACCTCCACCGTCAAAGTCAACGTCACCATGCCGGTGCAGATGGCCGGCAACACCATGGTTTCGATGAAAGTCCACTATGATTTGGGTGATGGGTTCTTCCGGGCCCGGCCAAGGCCAACAGATCCCGAGATTAGCGCCGGGCTGCTGCGCATGAATGATGCCGATAAGTTCCAGGTCCTACAGGTGGATGCCACCGGCGGGGTGATCAAACTGGTCAACCTGGCCAGCAACCTGCCGCTGCTCGCCAACCCGGACCTGCGCCCGGCCAACAGCCCGGAGGAGACCGGCCTGCCCGCCCTGCGCAACGGCGGCCTGTCGGTGGTGAAGCCCAACCGGGCGGAGGACCTTCACCTGGTCACCCTCCTATCGTACGCCTACAATTCGTTTGCCGCCAACCTGGATCAATCGCCCCTGCCTCCGCTGGCTGCTCCAGAACCGCCTCCGCCCCCAACCGATGAGCTCTATGCCGAGAACGTTACTCGCGGCTACCGCATCGATGTGCTCGACGACCAGACCAGCCAGTGGCGCTCGCTGTGCCAGCGCGTGGGGGTGTATGACTTCGGCGGCGGGCTGGTCGAGACGGGATGGCAGGACGAAGGCTTCGTGGTCCTGGGCGCCACCAGCAAGCTGAATCCAGAGGCCAGCGAAGTCAAGATGCGCATTGGGGAGACCCTGATCAGTTGGGACGGATGGAGCCTGGTCGCCCCCCGCCCGGGCAAGATCATCCTCGACGAGTACGAAGACCCGGAAGGGACGGTGAACAAAACCAGCTATCCCAGCAACCCTCCCGTTACGGTTTTCCCGCTTTCGGCCACATTCCAGGCGGCCAGCGGGTCTCTCCCGCGGCTGCGCTACGGGCACCGTTACCGGCTGCGCGCCCGGGTGGTGGACCTGGCCGGTAACAGCGTTTTCGGTCCCGAGGACGCGGAATTTCAGGCGGATTACGCCGAGAAAAGCGACGAGCAGAATTACAGCCGCTTCGATCCGGTGAGCCCTCCGGCTGTCGTGCTGCGGGCAGAGCCGGTGGAAGGCGAGTCGCTTGAGCGGATTGTCGTGCGCTCGACCATCCACCAGGATGCGCCGACCATCGCTGCCCTCACCAGCGAACGCCATATCGTCCCGCCCAAGGCTTCACAGCTCATGGTGGAGCAGCATGGGTTGTTCGACGGCCTTCACCAGATGCGCTCCGACCTGGCTGCGTATAATCTCGCCGCCCGCGAAGCCGGCACACTGGTCGAGCAGGTGGATCCGGTCACCGGCGACCTGCAACCGGTGCCGGGCGCGGTGGAAGTGCTGCAGTATCGCCTCGATCCGGTGACAAATCTGCCGGTGTTGGATGAGAACGGCGATCCGATCGTTTTGGGCAGGGTGTGGCTGCAAACCAACGAGCAGTTCGTCGTCACCTATTTGCCCGACCCCCTGGCTCGCGGCGTGCTCCTGCTCGGCCTGCCGGGGATGAATTCATTCGACGAGGTGATCGAACCGGACGGTACGGTGGTCAACAAGATCCCCTTCGAAGGCGCCTGGCCCAATCCGGCGCCGTTCCGCCTCCGTCTGCGCGGGCTGAAAGATGGCGAGCCGGGGCCGGCAACCCCCAGTTGGGATGCCGCCAACCGCGTGCTAACCGTTGAACTGCACCAGGGCGTGACCGCCAATGTCCAGATCAGTTCTTACTTCTTCGAGGATGATCTCGATCTCATGGGGGTCTGGCAGTGGACCGAGGAGACGGGGGTCCCGGATTTGTCCAACCTGCGGAGCATGGCCGTGCAAGGCCGGAACTGGCTCTACCAGCCCTTCCGCACCCTGGCGCTGGTCCATGCCGTGCAGCAGCCGTTGGCCATCCCCGATATCACCACTTTGAATTCGGATCGGGAGCTGGGCAATACGTACACCACCCTCACCGGACAGATTGCAGTGGATGCAAAAAGCACCGGCAAGCTAGATCTGCAGGCCGACTGGTCTGATCCTCGGGACGATCCCTCCGATCCGGCGAACGACCCGGCCAGCGACCAGACTCACAAGCAGATGTATGTGAAAGAGATCCTGCTCGAGGATGGGAGCGACGATACAGTGGACATCGGCAGCCAGAAAATCGAGGCCATCCGCCACGAATTGAATGATACCCACCGGCACATCATCACCTACCAGACCCGGGGTACCACCCGCTTCCGCGAATATATGCCTCCGCCGGTGCTGGCCACCCCCGCCGAGCTGATGCGCCCGACCCCCGCAGAGCTGGGGACCCAACCAGCGCTCGACGCTATGATCGTGGTGGATGTGGCCAACGCTTCCCGGCCCCAGGCGGCCAGCCCGGTGCACGTGCTGCCGGTCTTCCCCTGGAGTGAGACGGTTGCCGGGGATCTGGTCACCCACTTCCGGGAAGGCGGTTGGGTGCGGGTGTACCTGGAGCGCCCCTGGTTTTCTTCCGGGATAGGGGAACTGCTGGGTGTGGTCGTCCGCCCGGAAGAGGTGGACCCGCTGTCCGAACTGGCCGAGGCGCTGAAGCCTTACACCAGCCAATGGGGCAGCGATCCGGTTTGGAACTCCGCCCGGGTTGAACCGCTGCGGCTGGACCACCTGGCGAACCGTGACGATCAGGGGGAAAACCTACCCCTGGCGGAGTTGAAGCGGTCCAACAACGCCGACGGGCGGGTGGTTCACGTGGCCGGATTCACCCCGCAGTACGACCCGGCCCGCGGCCTGTGGTTCTGCGACATCTCCTTCGACCCGGGACAGACCACCTCGTACTTCCCCTTCGTGCGGCTGGCTTTGGCCCGCTTCCAGCCTCACTCCGTGTTTTCGAGCGATGGCCTCGACAGCGCACACCTCTCGCGAGTCGTGCTGGCCGATTACGTGCAGTTGGCCCCGAACCGCACGGTGGAGTACGATCTGCAGGCTTTACAGACCAACGAGGAGATCAGAGTCACCGTGCGCGGGCCGGTTGGCTTCCGTTTCGAACGGCCCACAGTCATGCTGGTGACTCTCGCCCGGCGGGACCCGCGGGTGCCAGACATGGAGGACGAGCTCGGCTGGGTGGAATTTGGCGATCCGGTGATGCTGGAACTCATGCAAGGTTCAGCCTTCGAAGAAGCCATCTGGTCTCGGACCATCACCCTGCCCTCCCCACCACCCAGCCCGCTGCGCGTTCTGGTGCGTGAATTGGAGCTCTTCTCCGGCGACAGCGACACGACCGTCACCGTACCACAGCCGGAGGCGGCGCCGCCGCCGGTTCCCGGAACCACCAATATCCAGTTCCGTGAGCGGGTGGTCTTTGCGGATGAACTCAAGCTGCCATAAGCGGCCTTGCCCAGGAGGGGGTTGAGATGGCAGGGCTCCAGGCTTAGAACGCCATCGCTGCCGCGCGGATGCGCGGTGGTAGGAGCCTGGTTACCGGCGCCCCGTTTGCCGAGAAAGGGAGCAGTTGGGTGGTCACTGCTTGCTCGGCCCTCAGGACCTGGAGGTAGCCATCCGCACGGAAGGCATCCGCCGGCCGCGAAGGTCCCCTCGCCTGCTATACTTCACTCGAATTCCGCCCATTGAAGGGCTGCTTTCAATGACCCTCAGGAGTAAACAGGGATTGAATGGAAGTCAGCGCGCAGATCGAAGCCACCTTCCGTGAAGAACATGGCCGCATCCTGGCCGCCCTCATCAGCCGGTACGGCGATTTCTCCCTGGCGGAGGACGCGCTGCAAGACGCCCTGATCGAGGCGCTGAAGCGCTGGCCGGCAGCGGGCGTGCCGGAAAACCCCGGCGCATGGCTCACCGCAGTCGCCCGCCGCCGGCTGGTCGACCGCCTGCGGCGCCTCTCGGCCGAGGAGCGCAGGATGATCTCTCTGGGCTCCAATGCCGGGGGGAATGAAGGGGATGATGAGGGGCCTGATATGGATTCGCTCCCCGATGAACGGCTGAAATTGATGTTCACCTGCTGCCACCCTGCGCTTGCGCTGGAGGCTCAGGTCGCCCTGACCCTGCGCACCCTGGGCGGGCTATCGACGGCGGAGATCGCCCGGGCGTTTCTCGTCTCAGAACCGGCCATGGCCCAACGGCTGGCGCGGGCCCGGGCAAAGATCCGCAACGCCGGCATCCCTTACCGCATCCCCCCCGCCGACCTGCTCCCGGAGCGCCTCCAGGCCCTTTTGGCGGTTATCTACCTGATCTTCAATGAGGGGTATGTCTCCACCTATGGCGCCGGGGCTGGCGGTGAAACCCTCATTCGTGGGTCGCTTTGCGACGAAGCCATCCGCCTGGGCCGCGTGCTCGTTTCCCTGATGCCGCAAAGCGCCGAAGTCCACGGCCTGCTGGCGCTCATGCTGCTGCACGATTCACGGCGCCATGCCCGGCTCAACGCCGATGGTGAGCTGGTCCTGCTCGAAGACCAGGATCGTTCCACCTGGGACCGGGAGAAGATTCGCGAGGGGTTGGCGGTTCTGGAGGCGGCCCTTGCCCTTTCTTCTCCAGGACCCTACCAGGTCCAGGCGGCGATCAGCGCGCTTCACGCCCAGGCTCCCTCGCCCGAGGCGACCGGCTGGCCTGAGATTGCGGCCCTGTACGACACGCTGGCGGCGATGACCCCCTCGGTGGTGGTCGAAGTGAACCGCGCTGTGGCGCATGCCATGGCCTGGGGGCCCGAGCGCGGGCTGCAAATGCTGCTGTCTCTCGGACCTCAGGCGGAAGGGTATTATCCCTATCATGCCGCCCGGGCTGACCTGCTGCGCCGCGCAAACCGGCCTGGGGCCGCGGCGGCTGCTTACCGGCAGGCTCTCCAATTGTGCAGCAACCCTGCCGAACGTGATTATCTGCAGCGGCGCCTGGACGAGATGCTTCGCCTGGTTCATTAGCCCCACAAAGGACGGGCTCTCGTGGAAGAATACACGCTCAAGCCCATTGGCTACATTCGCTCCGAGCTCAAGCACACCGCCGATGCCCCCCTGTTCTACACGGAAGGGGCGCCCAATGCCTGGCTCGAGCTGCTCCCTGATTATCTGGAAGGCCTGGAGCGCATGCAGCCCGGCCAGGAAATCATCATTCTCACCTGGCTGCACCTTGCCGACCGCCAGGTTTTAAAGGTCCACCCCCGGGGGGACCTGGGCAACCCGCTGACCGGGGTCTTTCTCACCCGCTCGCCCGACCGCCCCAATCCCATCGGCCTCCATCGCGCCGCGGTCATCGAAATACATGCCGGTCGTCTGCTCGTCGGGCCGATCGAAGCCATCGATGGCACCCCGGTGGTGGATATCAAGCCGGTAGTGGAAGAAGCGGATGATTTCTGACACACCCAAAAAGGAATGCTACGATGACCAGTTGGACTGAATTCGCACGGCAAGACCCGGAACTTGCAGCGTTCGGCGCAGCCCGTTTCAGCGCCGGGGTGGCCTATCTGGGCACGCTGCGCCCCGACGGCAGCCCGCGCGTCCATCCCGTCACGCCTATCATTGGCCCGCATTTGTTTTTGTTTACGGAGCCCAATTCGCCCAAGGGCAAAGATCTGCAGCGCGACCCCCGCTATGCCCTCCATTGTTCGGTGGCGGACTCTAACGGAGGGGAGGGCGAGTTTTACGTCCGCGGCCGGGCGGCATTGTGCTCTGATCCCCTCTTGAGGGAGCAGGCCGTACGGGCCTCGCCGTATACCCCCCACGAGCGCTACATTTTGTTTATGCTGTCCGTCGAGTTCGCCTTTATGAATGTTTACCAGGATGATGGCGCTATCACCCGCCGCTGGAGGGCGGCCGGATAAACCAGGGCATCCTCCCATAAAAAAGGATTAAGGCTCGATTCGTTATCCCTGCCCTGGGACGTTCAAAGGGTCATTAATCTCCTGTTCATCTTATCGGGGTAAATGATAAAATTTATCTTAATTATCCAGTTTTTCCCTATGACAGGAGGTTCTTATGTCCCAGCAGCTTATCAAGCACGGTGACCGGTTATTCCGGTTGATCCTGATTATCCTGGTGATCGTCCTGGCCGGTCAGGTGAACGCTGGCCAGGCGCGGCCAGAGGCCGCCGCCCCGCAGCCTATGGTGATTGTCCAGTCGTTTGATGTGCCCTGCACCACGCTGGATACCATAACGTCAACCTATGCCAGGCTTACGGATCTGGCGACGTTCACGGTCCAATCCCCCAACTCCACTCTCGAACTGACCTACAACGGCCGCATTTTCGTCGAGGACTTAATCCTTTCCAATGGGTCTTTGTTTGAGCTGCGAGTGGATGATACGGAATCGACTGTGGGCCGGGCGCGAGCCCATTTGCGCGCCGCCGAAGAAGGCGGGGGAGGCTTACGGGTATCCTTTACCGGGTTTTTCACCGGTCTAGATGCCGGGGAGCATACGGCCAGCATGTGGGTGCGCGCCTCTTCTGACGGCGGTTCGGGGGATGACGCGATGGTTAATCCTGGCTGTTGGAGTACCGATGTCCTCATCGTCCGTGAGTACACCCCGCTGGGCTTCACCTATCTGCCCTCGGTTATGACGCCCTAATCCACCCAGCCGGCGAAGGCCGTCGCAGCCGCCTTCCCATCCGGCCGCTGAATAGATCGACTGCGCAGGGGACAACTGTGCGTCCGCTGAATGGACCCGCCACCCAGGGGAGGACTGCGCGGCCGCTCAACCTGCCACCGTTGGCGACAGCACAGTGGACGTGTACGGCGCTTTGCCGCGGCAAAGCGCCGTATATGCTTTCTCCCCTTTTCCTCGATCGGTAAATAAATAACAAAACACTTCCGGCTTCCTGTCGATTCCTGGCCTCCCCAAACGACTATTAAATGAAAACGGAATCACAAAGGCAGACAGCCCCCTGTTCTGCCCTTCATACCGTGCATGTTAAGGAGGTAAAAATATGCAAACGGTTACAGGCATCGACCTGAAGACGAAAACCTTGCTGTCGGCCGGCGCGCTTGCCGGCCCCCTCTATCTCGGCGCCGCCATCCTCCATGGTCTCTTTCGGGAAGGGTTCGACTTCGCCCGCCACAGTGTAAGCCTGCTCAGCCTCGGTGACCTGGGGTGGATCCAAATCGCCAACTTCCTGGTCTCCGGCCTGTTGGTCATCGCCGGGGCGGCCGGGCTGCGCCGGGCCCTACCACCCGGCCGCGGGCGTTTCTGGGGGCCGGCGCTGGTCGCGGTCTACGGGTTGGGTCTCATCGCGTCAGGAATCTTCGTCGCCGACCCGGCGGATGGGTTCCCACCCGGCGCCCCACCCGGAACCGCTGCGTTCAGCCTGAGTGGTCTCCTGCATTTCATCAGCGGTGGGATCGGCTTTCTCGCCCTGATCCTCGCCTGTCTCGTCTTCGCCGCCCGCTTTGCCGCTCAGAGGCAGCGGGGCTGGGCCGCCTACTCTGCAGCCACCGGCCTGATCTTCCTCCTCGCCTTCGTTGGCATCGCCTCCGGTCCGGCTCAGCCCTGGCGCATCACCGGTTTCTGGATTGGATTGCTGCTGGCCTGGACCTGGATCTCGACCCTGGCGACCAGGACGATGGCCGGGTTTTCCCGCGTGGGAGGGTATGAATCGATATAAACTCGACCTCCCCGTTTTATCTGCTTTTGCGCATCTATTCGCTTGAAAATAGCGTATCATGTAGATAGAACACTGCCCTGGACAAGGGTCAAATAGGCTGAGGGGTTGCCATTTGGGTGAGACAGGTCACCCGGACGGCAACCCCTCTTCTCGCCTCATCAGATTCATGAACTGCTTCAGGGTACAGGGATGGAAAATCACCAAAACTTAAAAGTTCTGCTTGTCGAGGATGACCCGGCGATTGTGTCCCTGGTTTCGCTCGGCCTGCGCTACGAGCAGTACGAAGTGATTACGACTGACAACGGGCTGACGGGGATGACCCTTTTCGAAGAAACTCAGCCCGACCTCGTAATCCTCGATTGGATGCTGCCCGGAATCGATGGCTTGAAACTTTGCCGGATGATCCGTTCTCAGTCCGATGTCCCCATCATCATGCTCACCGCCAGAGATGCGGTCCAGGACCGGGTGATTGGGCTGGAGACCGGTGCAGACGATTATATTGTTAAGCCTTTCCATATCGATGAATTGATTGCCCGCATGCGCGCTCGCTTGCGAGCCCGCCTGAGCGCCCGGGAGGCTGCCGATTCAGCCCTCACCTTCCAGGACCTCAGCCTGGATTCGAAGACCTATGAGGTTTTTCGGTCCCGCAAGCGCATGGAATTGACCAGCACCGAGTTCAAGCTGCTAAACTACCTCATGCGCCATCCTCGCCAGGTATTATCCAAAGAACAGATCCTGGAAGAGGTTTGGGGCTACGATTTTCAGGGGGATGCGAACATTGTCGAGCAATATATCCGCTCGCTGCGCCAGAAAATGGGCCAACCGGCCTTGATCCACACCATCCGCGGGGCCGGTTATGTACTTCGTGAGGCATTAGAATGAAGTCCCGCCTTACATTTCGTGGGCTGATCTTTTTCTTATTTATCGGCACGCTCATTCCATTACTGGTCGTGGTCGGGCTGCTGGTTTACCGCCTGCAGCAGGCCTACCTGCTCGATGTAGCCCAACGCTACCTGATCAATTTTGTCCAGGCCGGGGTTGAGCAGTTCAGTGCTGATTCGGACCTTACCCTCCTGGCAGTAAGCCTGTCTGAGAGCTTTCGCGTGATTGGCGCCGACCTGTTCGTCTTGAATGCAGCCGGGAATCCGGTCCCCCCTTCACTCGGCACCGGTCCCTGGTTGGAAATCGCCGATCACCAGGCCGTTCAGGCTTCGCGCCAGAGCATCATGCAGATGATCGGCGCCGGAGACTCGGCGCGCCTTGTTTACCTCACCACGATCGTCGATCAAAACCGGGATGTGCTCGGGACCGTTGAGGCCAGCCTGCCGATGGCGAACATCAATGACCAGTTGAACGCGCTGCGCAGGTGGTTATTGCTCATCATCACCCTGGCCTCCGGTCTCTCGATTCTGCTGGCTGTTGTCCTCTCTGGGATCATTACCCGGCCGATCAGCAGTTTAGTGGCCTCGGTGGATCTTGTCCGGCAGGGTAACCTGGAGACCCGCGCCCCCGTTTCTGAGGTTCGTGAGCTCGGGCAGTTGGCGATCACCTACAATCAGATGCTTGACCGTATCTCCCTCGAACTGCAGCAGCGAGCTCGGCTGGCTGAGAACATGCGCCGTTTTGCAGCCAATGCTTCCCATGAGCTGCGTTCACCCCTGTCCGTATTCCGCAGCAGTGTAGAGCTGTTGGACAAGGCATTTCACCAGGATGACCACCGCCGGCTGCCGGAAATATTAGCCATTCTGCGGAAAGAGGTGGACACCATTACGGGGCTGGTCGAGAACTTGCTCTTGCTGGCCCGGCTGGACCAGTCCGGAGAATCGGTTGATGCCATCCTTCATCCTGAAGTGATCGATCCGGTTCCTCTGCTTGAAGAAGTGTATGAACGGTCTCGGCTGCTTGCCAGGGGCCAGGAAGTTGAGCTGGAATGGCCCAAGGGTGAGATAGGTCCCATCTGGGCCGACCGTGATATGCTTCGCCGTGCTTTGAACAATCTTGTCGAAAATGCGGTCACCTACACCCCAGCGGGGAAAAAGATCACCTTGCGCCTGGAGAACCGGAATGGCAGCATCGCCTTCGTCATCGAAGATCAAGGCATAGGCATTCCCCCTGACCAGCTACCAAAGATTTTTGAGCGCTTCTACCGGGGTGATGAGTCGCGCAGCCGTAGGGTCTCCGGCTCCGGACTTGGCCTGGCGATTGTTGAGGCCGTTGTCCGGGCGCATGATGGAGAAATCCAGGTCGAGAGTGTCCCAGAGCAGGGCACTTGCTTTCGATTATCGTTCAAGCAAATGGACGCTCCCGGTCAAACCTGACCTTTACGTCTCCGCCTGAATTTCCAGAATCCTCCCCCCTCTCTGTCCGTTCCATAAGAACCATAACTGGCCGGTTCCGCTGTTTTCATCGTTCAGCGAAAATTCAGTTTACCTACAGCCCCTTTTCAGACAAATTCAGTATCCTAAGTTCAGTGAAGGAATTACTTGGTAGATCACAGACAACTGCGAAAGGAGCAGATCACAAGATGTTTAAGCGAATTTTCTTCCTCGTATTGATCTCAAGCATCATCAGCGCCGGACTGCTCTATCTGGGGATTACCCTGATGGAACGATACACGCCAGCGCTGGCCTCCTCCCTGGGCGCCGTAGTCGCCAGGGAAGGGGAGCCGCAAGCCTCAACCCTGGACACGCAGGAGGACGTCTCGATTGATGCAGGCCCCAGGCAGCAGGAGGATGGTTTTCAAATTTCACCTTACCCAGAGCCTACCTCGAATCCGCCGGTTGAGCAGCCCTCAGTGCAGCCTTCAGGCACCGCAGTAACCATTGCTGAACTGACCCAAAACCCGGCTGCTTTCCGCGGTCAGGTGATCACGGTCAGTGGTATCAGCGACAGCCTTGCTAACGATAAAATGCTGTTGAATGATGGCACGGGTCAAATCCTGATTGATATCGACGATAGTTCCGGGGTCAATACCAACAGCATGGATGGGATGACGATCTCCGTGGTGGGGATGCTAGACCTCGAAGACAGCAACACAGTCTTAGAGTTGGAGGCCTGCACCATCGAAAACCAGACCGGAATCTTCTTCGTCGACGATGACTGCACGGATGACCGTGGAGGCGATGACCATGGACGTCATGACGGCTCCGATGACCATGGGCATGATGATGATCGCTTCGACGACCATGGAGGGGATGACCGCTTCGACGATCATGGAGGCCATGGTGGCTCCGGTGATCGTGGAGGCGACGACCGCATCGATGACAATGGAAGTAATGATGCCTTCGATGACCATGGAGGCGATCGGGACTCCGATGACCATGGACACGAGTAAACCTGGGCTTCTTCGCCCCTTATCGCCGCCTTACTTTGGACAGGAAAACCACTGACAACCTCGCTGCCCTCTTTCAGCCCAATGTCCGGTCTGGTCCCCGTTTTCAGGGCCAAACCGGACATT
>CAYMLG010000046.1:0-41803 GCA_964391195.1 uncultured Anaerolineaceae bacterium
CTATCGTACCTGGGATACCCGTTCTTGGGAATATTTTATACAAGGGGCACGGCGAAACCGTAAATCACCCGATACCGCAAACCCTCACGCCGTGCCCCTTCCGTCCGTCGCGCCTCACCCCCGACTACCGGTGCGCGACACGTCCACCGTCCGTCCGGGGTAGGGCGCGGCACGGGCAAGGGCGACCAAAATACGGTCGCATGGCATCTTGCGCTGCGCTGGAATTGGCGCATTACAACCGCCGGAGGCAGGCTGCCGATCACACCACGCGCAAAACGGTCATTGGGGCGGGGCGCTGCGCAGGCGCTGGAACCAGGCCCGGATCACCTCCGCCGCCGGTTTGCCGTTCACCGAAGCCGAAGCATCCTGCACCGGCGCGGGCGCATAATACCCTTCGCTGATCACCCCGGCGATCCAATCGCGCTCGCTCACCAGGCCGAACAGGCGCTGATAGGCCTCCGCCTGGGCCTGGGCGCCCTCGGCCGATGAGAAGCGGGCGCCGAGGATCAGGGCTTTGTTGTACAGGAGCTGCATGGGGCGGACGATGATGTCCAACTGCCGGGCGGCCGTCTCAACCGGGTCCGGCCCGTCCCCCTGGGGGACCATCGGATCGTCCCAGATCAGGTACAGCCCGTCGACGGCGTCGATGAAGGGGGGCGGGGAGGCCATCTGCCCGGCGGGGATGGCCCACAGCAGCGACCCGCCGTACACCGCGCGGATATCGGCGAACAGGGCCCGCCAGCGCTCCTCAGCGTCGGCCGGCACGCCGGAGGGGGCGCCGTCGGGCAGCAGGCCGCCGGGCAGAGCCGGGTTGACCCACTCGCCGCCGAGCAGCAGGCCGGGGGTGTTGGTCTCGGCCGCCAGGCGGGCGAAGTGCAGGGCGAAGGTGCGGTAGCGCTCGAACCAGACCAGCCACCAGCCGAAGTCGCGCGGGGCCGTGGTCCACCAGGCATCGCCGCCGGCCGGGAAGGCGGCCTGTGGATAGAGCACCACCTTCAGCCCGGCGTCGTTCGCCTGCCGGATGGCGGCGCTGAGGTCCGTCCAGGACGGATCGCGCCCGGCGACCGGCTGGAAGACGATTTGATCCTGGCGGGTATAGCTCCAGGTGGGCGTGAGGAAGGCCCAATTGGCGCCCATCCCGACCAGGTTTTCATAGGTGGCAGGCAAAATCGCGTTCCAGGCCGGGTGATAACCGGGCTCGAAAGCGATTCCAGCTACATAGTCGGGCCCGCGTGGGGCGGCGTTCTCCGGCAGGACGATATCCTGGTAAGCGGCCGCCTGGGGGTCGTAGTCCGGCCAGTTGGCGATCACCTGCTGTTGGTCGCTCTGCGCCTGCTCGGCGCTCAGGTCGATGGGGTACTCCTCGGAACTGCACTGGTTGTTGCGACAGAAGCGGTAGGTCAGCTCGCCGGGCAGATTGAGCGGACCGTACAGGGCATATGCCCAGCGGTCCGGGCCGAGCCGCCACATGGGGAGGGGCTCGTTCCAGCCGAAAATGGGGTGGAATTGGATCGAAATCTGCTCGCCGGGCGGGGTGGACTCCGGGACGCGCACATCGAACACCAGGGGCGGGCGGCTGCTGGTCTGCCAACTGGCGACCACGTCCTCGATCACCGCCTCCTGCTCAGGCACGATGAGCTGGCGCAAGACGAATTCGCCGTCTTCGGCGTGCTCGGCGTTCCAGAAACCGTCGCCGAGGGTGTATTTGTAGCGCAGGTCGGCCCCGGCGGGCAGGGCCAGGGTGACGGTGTAGCGCCCATCGGGCAGGGCGTTGAGAACCGGCATACGGGAGGGCAGCACACTGCCGCCCCCCGCCAGGGTGGCGAACGTGTTGCCCAGGGGGGCCAGATTGCCCGCCATGCGCAGCGGCACCACCGGCGGGGTCCCCTCGGGTACCTGGACCACGAACATCACATTCACCACCGGGGCGGCCTCCAGCGCAACCGGCGCCGGGGTGGTGGAGCCGGGCGAGACCAGGGCGCCCTGCTGGAAGGTGCGGTAGGCGCCATCGAGGGCATAGACCACCAGGTTGTGGACGCCCGGAGGAAGCCCTTCGAGCAGGAAGGAACCATCGGCGGCGGTGAAGGTCTGGGCGCCGCCCGCGCTCACCAACAGGTTGGCCAGCGGCTGCCCGCTCCCGGCGTCGGTGGCCTGGCCCATGATCCGCCCTGTGCTGTAGGTAAACGCCGTATCCGTCCAGCGGCTGACCACATCCTCGACCACCCCCGGCCCTTCCACGGCGTACAGGCGGTAGCGCACCGGCTCACCCCCGGAAAGGTGCTCGGCCACGGTCACCCCGCCGGCCTGGCGTTCGTAGCGGTACTTGATCACGGAATGGACCGGGAGTACCAGGTTGATGGCGTACTGCCGGGTGGAGGTCTCCCCCTCCTCCTGGGCGAGCGGCTGCATCGGGTATTGTTCGGCGTTCAGCGCCAGCCCGGTGACTTCGTCCACCAGGGTGAGGTAGACCGTGGTGTCGCCGGGCGTATTCTCGGGGACGGTCACCCGGAAGGAGACTTCCGTCTCGGGCAAGGGGATTTCATCGCTCACGACCGGGATCTGATCGGAGAGTGCCGGGTCCGGGTTGCTGCCCTCTGCCTCCACCACCGGTTGGTCCTGAGGCGCAGGCAGGCTGATCCACTGGTCGATTTGGCTGCAGCCTGCCAGGGCAATTGCCAGGAGCAGCAGAGCAGTCGCCAGCATCAGACCGCTGCGAGCGTGGTTCGCTCGCCGAGCGTGGTTCGCTCGCCGAGCGAACCACGCTCGCCAGGCGAACCACTCCCGCCGTGCGTGGGGGCTTTTGAAGGGCGGGACAGGCAAGGGACGAAGTGGGGGAGGCATTTGATTCACGTTACACCTTTACTCCCGTCTGGACGATTTGGAGCAGGAGTTCTGGATTAGGGATGCTTTCGAGCGGGATGTATTTAGGCCGGATGGGTTTCGCCCCTCGAGCTGGGCTTTCCTGGGCAAATTCTACCACCAGGCAGCCGTCGCGAATGGCCAGGCCCTGCACCCGGGCCCAGGGGGTGCGCTGCCCGCGGATTTCGAGCGCCTGCTGCTGCACGGCGACGGGCCCGAAGTGCAGCCACTGCCCGCGATCGAAGGTGGACTGCAACTCGGGGAGCAGTCGAGGGTAGAGCCCGGCCTTGATGCGGGTGAGCAGTTCTGCCAGATCGGGGAAGTCGCGGGGTAGGCGCAGCGGTCGCCCCACGCACAGGTGCAGGGTCACCCGCAGGTGGAGGCGCAGAGGAATCCCGAGGAAGTGCTCCCGGGTCGCCTGGCTGGACACACCGGCGATCTCGCTCCAGCGCAGCCTGCGGGGGCGGGACGGGGCCAGGCGCAACTGCAGGCCGTACTGGTGGACGGCAATCACCGTGCGCCCGGCGATCAGGCGGGCGGCGACGAGCAGGGTGAAAATGAGCAGGGCGAATGAAGCCAGCAGGAACCAGGGCCAGGACCAACTCTCCGCGGCGACCGGGCCGTAGTTTTGGTAGGCGTAGCGGTAGCGCCACAGCCCGTACAGGGTGGGGGCGAGGACGGCCAGCACGCCGGGCAGGAACAGGGTGAAGATATCGGCCTTCCGCAGCCGGCGTCCGGGGTAGCGGGCGAGCAGCGGCCCCAGGTTAGCGCCGGGGGGCATGGGCCGGGTGTCGTTCACGGAGGGCCTGGCGGCTCGGGTCGTCACCGGTTCACCTGCGCTACAGCTTTCCGGCCGCCCGGGCGCGCTCCAGCACCCGTTCGGCGGCCTTAACCACCGGGGCGTCCACCATCTTACCGTCCAGGGCAAAGGCTCCGGCGCCTTCCGCCTGGTGCCGCTCGAAGGCTGAGACCAACCGCCGGGCGTGCTCGATGGCCTCGTCGCTGGGGGTGAAGGCCTCCTGGACGGGGACGACCTGGTTCGGGTGAATGATCTGCTTCCCGGCGAAGCCCATGCGGGCCCCTTCCAGCGCCTCGTGGCGCAGGCCCTGCTCGTCGTGGAAGTCGACGTAGACCATGTCGATGGCTTGCAGGCCGAAGGCGGCCGCGTGCAGGACGATGGCGCTGCGGGCGTAGAAGACTTCCCAGCCCTGGGGGGTGCGGACTGCGCCCATATCGCCGGCCAGGTCTTCAGCGCCGAAGATGAGGGCCTGCAGGCGCGGGCTGGCGGCGGCGATTTGGGGCAGATTGACGATGCCGCGCGCCGTCTCGACCACCAGGATCAGGGCGATTTCACCCTCCGGCCAGCCCTGCGCGGCCTCCACCTTTGCGATCTGCTCGCTGACCCAGCGCACCTGCTCTGCGGACTCCACCTTGGGCACCACCACCCCCTGGGGGCGGGCGGGCAGGACCACCCGTAAATCGTCCTCGGCCAGCTCCGAGCCGGTGGGGTTGATGCGCACCAGGCGTTCGGAGCGGCCAAAGTCCAGGGTGTGCAGGGCTTCTACGATCGTCTGGCGGGCTTCAACCTTGCGGTTGGCGGCCACGCCGTCCTCCATATCCATGCACACGCAGTCCACGTCCAGGGCGGCGCCTTTGCGGATCTTGCGCAGGTCATCGCCGGGCATGTAAAGCAGGGCTCGTCTGGATCGCATTCGCCTCCTCGAATTGCAGGTGTGAGTATTCCCGGTTCCCGTGGTCTCCCAAGACCCGATGTCAGGGGAGACCACCCTTTTTCAAGAATAACACCGACCGCTCCACCTCGATCACCACCGTCCCCTCCTGGTTGCGGCCGGTGTGCTTCAGGCGCACAATCCCGGCCTCCGGGCGGGAGCGCGATTCGCGCTTCTCCAGCACTTCGCTCTCCACGTAAATCGTATCGCCATGGAACACCGGATGGGGGTGGCGCACGTTTTCATAGCCAAGGTTTGCAAGAATCGTGCCTTCGGTCAGCTCGGGCACGGTCAGGCCGACGACCAGGCCCAGGGTGAAAATGCCGTTGACGATCCGCCGCCCGAAAGGAGTCCTGGCGGCGAAGTCTTCGTTGATGTGCAGCGGCTGGGTGTTCATCGTCAGGGCGCAGAACAGGGTGTTGTCGGCCTCGGTGATGGTGCGCCCCAGGCTGTGGGCGATCTTCTGACCGGTCTCAAGTTCTTCGAAGTATTTGCCGGGCATGAGGTCTCCTGGGAGGGGAGAAAAATTATTCGATCTCCAGCACCACCTGATCGCGGTCGACCGCCTCGCCGGGGCGGACGGCCAGGCGCACCACGGTGCCGGCGCGGGCGGCTTTGAGGCGAATCTCCATCTTCATCGCTTCTAGCAGCGCCAGGGTCTGGCCCTGCTCCACCCGGTCGCCCACGGCGACGAGCAGGCTGCGCACCTGGGCCGGCATCGGCGCCCGGAGCTGTTCCCCGCCGCCGGCCTCGCCGGACCGGCGAGAGGAACGCGGGGCGGGCCGCTCCAGCAGATAGGTGCAGCCTTCCAGCGAGATCCACTTGTGGCTGTTGTCGCCGGCCCAATACAGGGTGACCGGCCGTCCGGCAAACAGCAGGCTGATCTGCCCCGGCTGCTCGCCAAGCACTTCCAACTCAAAGGGCTGCCCATCGATGACAGCCCGGTAGCCTTCCCCATGCCTTTCCACGCTGATGTCGTAAATTTTATCGCGAGATTGGTATCTGAAGCGCATCGATTCCCCCACTATTCGCCCAGGCGGAAGCCGCTGGGCAGGCGCCAGGGGCTGTAAGGATCGCTCCCGGCGGTCATGTCGGGCTCACCGCCGGCAGAAGTCTGGAACTGGGTGAGGGCCGCGGCAATCAGCACCTCCGGCGGTAGGTCGCACTGCGGGGCCCGCCAGTCTTCGAAGCGCTCCTCGATCCAGGTGGTGTAGACCTCTCCGGCCTGGAACTCGGGCTGGCTGAGCACGTCCTGCAAGAACTGCCAGTTCGTCACCAGGCCGAGCAGTACCGTTTCGCCAAGGGCGGAGCGCATGCGCCGGATGGCCGCCGGGCGGTCTTCGGCGTGGACGATCAGTTTGGCGATCAGCGGATCGTAGTGGATGGGGATGGAATCGCCGCCGGTCACCCCGGAATCGACCCGCACGCCCGGGCCGGTGGGGGGGATGAAGCGCAGCAGCTCGCCGCTGGCCGGCAGGAACCCGTTTTCGGGGTCTTCGGCGTACAGGCGGCACTCGATGGCGTGGCCCTGCTGGCGCAGGTCTTCCTGGCCGAAGGGCAGGCGCTCCCCGGCGGCGATGCGGATCTGCCACTGCACCAGGTCGAGCCCGGTGACCATCTCGGTGATGGGGTGCTCCACCTGCAGGCGGGTGTTCATCTCCAGGAAGAAGAAGCGGCGGGTGGCGGGGTCGAGGATGAATTCGACCGTGCCCGCGTTGGTGTATCCGGCGGCGCGGGCGGCCAGCACAGCGGCCTCCCCCATTTCTCTCCGCAGTTCGCTGTCCAGCAGGGGAGAGGGGGTCTCCTCGATGATCTTCTGGTGGCGGCGCTGCACCGAGCACTCGCGCTCGAACAGGTGGATGAGGTTCCCGTGCTGGTCGGCCAGCACCTGGATCTCGACATGGTGGGCGCGGGGGATATAGCGCTCGAGGATCAGGCTGTCGTCCCCGAAGGCGTGAGAGGCTTCATTGCGGGCCGACTCCACCGCCTCGGAGAGGTCCTCCGGGCCGGAGACCAGGCGCATGCCCTTCCCCCCGCCGCCGGCCGCGGCTTTCACCAGCACGGGGTAGCCGAGCTCGTCCGCAGCCTGGCGCAGTTCCTGGAGCGTGTCGCCGCCCTGGTACCCGGGCACGACCGGCACCCCCGCCGCCTGGACCCGGCGCCGTGCCTCGGCCTTGTCGCCCATCAGCCGGATGGCCTCCGCCGGCGGGCCGATGAAGGTCAGCCCGGCCTGCTCCACGGCTTCAGCGAAGCGGGCGTTCTCGGCGAGAAAGCCGTACCCGGGGTGGATAGCCTGCGCCCCGCACTCCCGGGCGGCGGCCAGAATGGCGGGGATGTTCAGGTACGATTCGGCGGCCGGGGCCGGCCCCACCGGCAGCGCCTGGTCGGCCAGGCGCACGTGCAGGGCTTTATGGTCCGCCTGCGAGTAAACGGCCACCGGTGAAATGCCCAGCTCCCGGCAGGCGCGCAAGATGCGGACGGCGATTTCTCCACGATTGGCGATCAGGAGTCTGGTGAACATCTTGTCTCCCCACCGGATGCTGAATTGGGGCGGCTACATACGGAAGACGCCGAAGCCGCGCGGCTCCCGGGGGGCGTTGAGCACCACCGAAAGCGCCAGGGCCAGCACCTGGCGGGTGCCGGCCGGGTCGAGGATGCCATCGTCCCACAGGCGAGCGGTCGAGTAGTACGGGCTGCCCTCTCGCTCGTACTTGTCCAGCACCGGCTGTTGAAAGCTGCGGATCTCCTCGGGCGTCATGGGGGGCTTGCCCTCCCGGGCGAGTTGGTCCTGCTTGACGGTGAGCAGCACGTTAGCCGCCTGCTCGCCGCCCATCACGCTGATGCGGGCGTTGGGCCACATCCACAGGAAACGCGGGTTGTAGGCCCGGCCGGCCATACCATAGTTGCCGGCGCCGAAGGACCCGCCGATGATGACCGTCAGGCGGGGTACCGAGGCGTTGGAGACGGCGTGCACCATTTTAGCCCCGTCCTTGGCAATGCCCCCCGCTTCGTAGTCTTTGCCCACCATAAAGCCGGTGATGTTCTGCAAGAAGAGCAGGGGGATGCCGCGCTGGTCGCACAGCTCGATGAAATGGGTGCCTTTGAGGGCGCTCTCCGAGAACAGCACCCCGTTGTTGCCCAGGATGCCGACCGGGTAGCCGTGGATGTAGGCAAAACCGCACACCAGCGTGGTGCCGTAGCGGGCTTTGAACTCGCGGAACTCCGAGCCATCGACCAGGCGGGCGATCACTTCGCGCACATCGTAGGTCTCGCGGAAAGTAGTGGGCAGGATGCCGTAAATCTCATCGCTGCTGTATAGGGGTTCCTGGGGCGGGCGGACTTCCAGCCCATCCAGGTAAGAAGGCTGGTCGCTGCGCCGGGGCGGCAGGGTGGCGATGATGCTGCGGCAGATCTCCAGGGCGTGTTCGTCGTCCTCGGCGAAGTGATCGGCGACGCCCGACAGGCGGGTGTGGACGTCGGCCCCACCCAACTCTTCGGCGCTCACATCCTCCCCGGTGGCAGCCTTTACCAGGGGCGGCCCGCCGAGGAAGATCGTACCGGTGCCTTTGACGATGATCGTCTCGTCGCTCATAGCCGGCACGTAAGCGCCGCCCGCGGTGCAGGAGCCCATCACCACCGCGATCTGGGGGATGCCTTTGGCGCTCATCCGCGCCTGATTGTAGAAGATGCGCCCGAAATGCTCTTTGTCGGGGAAGACCTCGTCCTGCATGGGCAGGAAAGCCCCGCCCGAATCGACCAGGTAGACACAAGGCAGGTAATTTTGCTCTGCGATCTCCTGGGCGCGCAGGTGCTTCTTGACCGTCATGGGGTAGTAGGAGCCGCCTTTGACCGTGGCGTCGTTGGCGACGATCATCACCTCGCGGTCGGCCAGGCGCCCGATGCCGGTCACGATGCCGGCCCCGGGCGCCTGGCCCCCGTACATCTCCCAGGCGGCCAGCGGAGAAAGCTCCAGGAAGGGGGAGCCGGGGTCCAGCAGGCGTTCGATCCGCTCGCGGACGAACAGCTTCCCCTGCGCCGCGTGGCGGCGCTGGTACTTTTCCCCCCCGCCCTGGGCCACTTCGGCCAGGCGCTGGCGAAGCTGCTCGGCCAGCATGCGGTGGCAGCGGGCGTTCTCCTCGAATTGAGGGTCGTTGGGTTGAACGGCGGTTGGTAAGACTTCCATGTCCCCTCTGAATGGATCTGAACCGTCGCGGTGCGGCCCGCCTCGCACCGGGCTATCGATCGGTGGAGGCGCGACCTCCACCCGCTCGTATCGGGTTAGCCAGGCTCAGGCTGGCTTTCCGCGGGCCGGCGGCGCTGGGCGATGAAGGCCAGGCCCACGCTCAGGAAGAACAGCACGATCAGCGGCGCCATCACGATGGTCATGCTGACCGGGTCAACCGTGGGGGTGATCATGGCGGCGATGACGGCGATGATTACGATCGCCAGGCGCCACTGCTGGGCCAGGGTCCGGGCCTGGATCAGGTTGATGCTGGCCAGGAAGAAGATGACCAGGGGGAATTCGAAGACCAGCCCGATCCAGAAGATGACGTTGGTGGTGAAGCGCACATAGGAAGAAGGCGTCAGTTGGGTCTCGAACCCGGCCACGTTCAGCAGGAAATGCAGCGCCTGCGGCAGCATCACGTAGTAAGCGAAGGCCATCCCCCCGACGAAGAACAAGGTGGCGATGGGGATGGTCGCCAGCCCGATAAAGCGCGCCCGGCGGCTGACTCCGGGGCCGATGAACAGCCACAGCTCCAGGGCGATATACGGGAAGGCCAGGGCAAACCCCGACAGCAGAGACACCCGCATCACCGTGCTGATCGGTTCGGTCGGCTCGATCGCCACCAGGTTCTCTATCCCCCCTTCCAGCGGCAGGGCGAGGAAATTGATCAATTGGGGATAGATGGCGAACGACAGACCGGTGGTGATGGCGAGGAAAAGGATGGCCCGCATCAGGTGCTTGCGCAGGGCGTCCAGGTGCACCAGTACCCCGGACGGGGATTCAATGACTTTCGCGACAGCATCGGGCAGGGGCGAATCTTCGGGATCTTCGGTGAAGAATTCCCGAATATCGTTGGCTATGTTGGCGAACCAGCGGGCGATGCTGCGGAATATCCAGAAGATAAATCGAAATGGTAATAGAAGAATGCGCACGTCGATGCCTGTCTAATAAGGTTTCAGTCTTGGGAGCTGGCTTGTGTTTCGCCCGACTCCTGCTCCGGACCGGTTTGGGGTTCGGGCTCAGGCTCGGGAGCGGGCTCGGGCTCAGGAGCAGGTTCGGGTTCGGGAGCAGGTTCAGCCTCTGGGGGCTGGGCCGGCTCCGGAGGGGGTTGAATGGTCTGCGGGGAGGTGGTCCAGGCCGAGAGGTCGCCCTGGGCGGCTTTCAGGTCCCGGTCGATCTCATCCATCCCCAGCTCTTTACCCAGATCCAGGGTGCGCGGGACCTGGCGCTGAAGCTCATCCAGTTGTTTGAGATCCTCCTCCAGGCCGGCCTCACGAATCAGCTTGTTGGGCAGGTAGCGGATGTCGCGCGAAGTCTTCTGGATCGTTTGCCAGGAGGGGGAAAGGACGATCTTCCGCAACCAGCGCCCCAGGGTTTTCCCCGTTTTCACCATATCGTTGGGGCCCAGGACAATCAACGCGATGATCAGGATTAATACAATCTCGCCGAAACCAATACCAAGGATTTCCATATAAGAGAATTTCTTTTTCTAGGAATTTTTCTTTGAATCTGAGTAGCGCTTTAGCGCCTGGCGGATCTCGTTTTGGCGGTTGGCCAGGCTGCCCAAAACGCCGTTTACAAACCTGGGTGTGCTGTCGGAGCCGAAGACTTTACCCAGCTCTACAGCTTCGTTGATCGCGACCTTGATCGGGGTCTTGCCCGATACGGCGAACTCCCACAGGGCCATGCGCAGGATGTTGCGGTCTACGATGGCTACCTGGTCCAGAGGCCACTCGGGGGCGTGCTCGGCGATGAACTGGTCCAGGGTGGCGACCAGCGGCCATACTCCAACGACGAGCTGGCGGGTGAAGTCGGCCAGCACATCGTCCAGTTCGTTGTCCGCAATACGCGCTTCCAGGACCTCCCCGAGGGGGTGATTGACAAGATCCATTTCGTAAAGTGCTTGCAGAGCCGCACAGCGGGCCCTGGTGCGCGGTTTCATCGAGTTCAGGCCTCTGTCTCCTCGGGGTAATCGACGTCCTCAATGTGGACGTTGACCCGCCCGACCTGCATTCCTACCATCTCGGATATGGCGCGTGCCACCCGCTGCTGGATCATACGGCTGACATCGCGCATGTTGACTTCGCTCTTCAGGATGACGTACAGGTCGGCATAGACTGTATCGTCTTCCTGGATATCGATCCGCACCCCTTCGCCCATCCCTTTGTTGAACAGGCGGTTCACGCCGCCGGGGACGGTGCTCATCCGGCTGACCCCTGGCACGTTGAGTGTGGTCAGGCGGGCGATGGTGAGCAGGACTTCGGGGGCGATGGTGGTTCGTCCGCTTGTTTTTTCGTAAGGTGCCATACAGCCATCCTAAAGCAAGGATCTACATTGCCATGCCGCCGTCCACGCCCAACACCTGCCCGGTGATATACCCTGCCTGCTCGGAGACGAGGAAGGCCACGGCGTAGGCGATCTCCTCGGGGAGGCCTTTGCGCCCCATGGGGATGATCGACATTGCCCACTGCTTCGCCTCTTCGGGTACGTTTTCCCAGATTGCCGTTTCGATGTAGCCGGCGGCGATGGCGTTGACGGTGATGTTGCGGGCGGCCACCTCGCGGGCCAGGGCTTTGGTGAAGCCAATTTGCCCGGCTTTGGAGGCGGAGTAGTTGGTCTGCCCGGCGTTCCCCAAAATGCCGGCGGCCGAGGTGATGTTGACGATCCGCCCGTAGCGTTTGCGCATCATGTGGCGCACGGCTGCCTTCGAGCAGTTGAAGGTGCTCTTAAGGTTCGTGTCGATTACCTGATCCCAATCTTCTTCGCCCATCATCATGATCAGGGTATCGCGGGTGATCCCGGCGTTGTTCACCAGGATGTCCAGCCCGCCCAGGCCGTCGATCGCGGCTTTGACCAACCCTTGGGCCTGCTGGAAGTCGGAGACGTCGGCCTGGACGCAGAGCGCCCTTCCGCCGGACTGCTCGATCTGGTGGGCGACTTCTTCGGCCGCCTGCGGAGAGCGGTTGTAATTGATGAGTACGGCAGCGCCACGCTGGGCCAGTTCCAGGGCGATTGCCCGGCCAATCCCGCGAGAGGCGCCGGTGACGATGGCCACGCGGCCATCCAGCGATAAGCTGCTTGCAGTGCTCATAGTCTTCTCCTGGCGTAACATCGCCTGTGCGGCAGCCTCCACCATTATACCCTAAAGGGTTTGGCGAAGTTTTCCTGATGTATAGGCGGATAAACCTGTTTTTCCCATGACAATTGTCCATTTGATCCGGACTATTGTCATGGGAACACGCTCCTTAGGCGAGCTTCTCAAAATCCTCGGGTTTGCCCAGGGCGAGGCCGGTGACGCCCCGGTCGATGCGCTTGAGCATCCCCACCAGCACCGAGCCGCTGCCCAGTTCGATGAAGCGGGTGACCCCCATGTCGATCATGGTGCGGATGGATTCCGTCCAGCGCACGCGCGAAGTGAGCTGGGCTTCGAGGTCGGCCCGCACCTGGGCGGCGGTCTCCAGGGCGGAGGCGGAGACATTGCCGATGAGGGGCAGGGCCGGGTCCTGGATGGGGGCGGCCTCCAATGCCCGGCTGAAGGCGCTCTGGGCGGTGGCCATCAGCGGGGAGTGGGCGGCGATAGAGACGGCCAGGGCCACGGCCTTTTTCGCGCCGGCCCCTTTGGCCAGCTCCATCGCCCGTTCGAGGGCGGGCCGGGCGCCGGAGAGCACCACCTGGCCGGGGCAGTTGTCGTTCGCCACCTGCACCACTTCACCGGGGGCGCTGGCCTGGGCGCAGATCGCATCCAGGGTGGGGATGTCCAGCCCCAGGATGGCGGACATCCCGCCGGGGGCGGTTTCGCCGGCCCCTTTCATTAGCTCGCCGCGGGTGCGCACCAGGCGCAGGGCGGCGTCGAAGGGCAGTGCCCCGGCGGCGACCAGGGCGCTGAACTGGCCCATGGAGTGCCCTGCTGTGCAGCAGGCGCGCGCCTCGGGGTGCAGCTCCTGCAGCACGCGCAGGGCGGCAATGGAATGCACCAGCAGGGCGGGCTGGGTGTTGAAGGTGTCGTTCAACTCGTCTTCGGGGCCTTCCCACATCAGGCGGGTGAGGGGAAACCCGAGCAGCTCGTCAGCCTGCTCGAAGACCTGGCAGGCGGCCGGGTAGGCCTCGGCCAGCTCGCGGCCCATGCCCACAGACTGCGAACCCTGGCCGGGGAAAAGGTATGCGGTGTTTGCGAAGGGATTGGTCATCCTGATGGTTCCTTTTGGTGGGATTTCGTAGTCAATAACACGCCGCGAACCGATAAGTTGCGCCTCGGACCCGGTTGCCCGGAAGACCGGGCCGGCATCCGGCCGGCATCCATCCGGGCGCATGCGCTCCATTTTAATTGAAAATGGTGTTTTTTCGGGGCCGAATGCCGAAAAAACACCATTTCCGCAGGTGCGGGAAAGCAAACGGCCCGCTGGATCACGGGCCGCGAGCTTATTTGTCTTCTTTGGTTTCGACCACTTCGCGACCCTTGTAGTGGCCGCAGTTGGGGCAAACCGCATGGGGCAGGCGCATCTCGCCGCAGTTGCTGCACTGGACCAGGTTACGGGCTTGCAGCGCATCGTGGGCGCGACGGCGGTCGCGGCGGCCCGAGGAATGCTTCCGTTTTGGTTGTGGGGGCATGATCTTACTCCTATCAAACGAATTGGGCTAATAACCGCTAGGTCTTGTCGCCCGTACTGGATCAACTCAGAACAAAACCTGCCCGGCGGGCAGGCAGTCGTGGATTATACGGGTTTAATGCCCGGATGTCAAGGAAGGCACGGCAAATGCCAAACCAAATGAGCAAATGTCAAATTCGTGCATGCATAACGAATCATCAGAATTGAAATGTTGGTTTGGGCTGTGGGTGGCAAAATTACCCACAGCCCAAACCAACAATCGCACCTAATAATACTTGCCTGCATAGGCGACGAATATTATGAAATCAAGGGGCATCCGGCAGATAGAACAGGTAGACGCCATCGCAGGCGTACAGGGTTTCGTAGAGCGGGCTCTGGAGCAGCGCCCGGGGCGACAGGACCCCGCCGCGCGCGCCCAGGTACACGTAATCGATCCCCCGGGACTTGAGGAAGGCGTGAAGCTGCCCCGGGTCGCCGGCCAGCTCGGTCACGCGCCGGGCGGCGGCCGTGGTGTCCAGGATTTTCTCTCCGCTGCTGGAGAAGCCGTACAGCACCGGCGGCGGCAGGGTGTAGTGCGGGGTCACGGCCGGGATCCAGTAACCGCCGTCCTGCCCGGCATACGCCCCGTAGCCCCAGTTGAACGGGTTGATCGCCACCGCCGACCCGGGGGGCAAGTTCTCGGCCATCCAGGCCAGGGCGGGGCGGTCGGCCTGGCGGATGAGCAGGGTGACCGGGTTGAGGATGGGCATCAGCGAGCGGGCGCCGATGACCGCCAGGGCCGCGCCGCCGGCCGCCAGCAGGGCCAGGAAGGCAGGCCGCCAGCGCCCGGGGAAGACCGTGGCCCAGGCCTGCAGCGCCTCGGCGACCAGGAACCCGCCCAGGGCCGAGATGGGGATGAAGAGCAGGATCTCGACCGAGGTGTTGTTGATCTGCCCGCCGCCGGGTAAACCCGGGGCCCAGGCGCTCAGGTTGGCGGCCAGGAACATCAGCCCCACCCACAGCGCCAGGGTCCAGGGGAAGATCTTGCGGCGCAGGGCGGCCCACAGCAGGCCCGCGCCGGCCAGGGCCAGGGTGTAGCGGCCGTAGGCGCTGGTCAGCAGGCCCCAGGAGAAATCGCTGAACCAGGGCTCGGCCGCCGGGTTGGCGGTCAGGCGTGGGATGACAAAGGTGATCAGGGTGTCAGGCCACCAGGGCAGGGTGAAGCCGATGGAGAGCAGCCCGGCCAGGCCGAGCAGCAGGGCGTTCTGGGGCAGCCGGCTGAGCGGGCCCGTTTGGGGCGGCTCTCCCCGGGCCGGTATTCCACCCGCGGAAGAGGCCGGAACCGCGCCGGGTTCCGCCGCCCCGGCCGCGGCAGGCGTTTCCCCTCGCCCGGCGGAGAGCGCGTGCAATATCAGTGAGCCCAGGCGGGCGGCGATCTGCGCTGCGAACAGGGCGGCGATGAACAGCACCAGGAAGAAGATCACCCGGTAGTGGGTGAGGAACAACCCGCCGCAGGCGATGGCGGTGAGCAGCAGCGCAGGGAGCCTGCGCCGCCCCGGGTCGAACAGGGCCTGGATAAAGAACAGCGCCGGAGGCAGGATGAGCAGGCTGGCGAGCTGCGTATAGCGCCCCCAACTGGCATAGTAGACCGGCATGGGGGTGAACATCCCGGTGATGAAAGCCGCGGCCAACCCTGCATACCGGTTCCGGGTCAGGGAAGCAGTGAACAGGTAGACCGCCGGCACGCACAGGGCATTGAACACCTGCCCGGTGAAGAGCAGCGCGTCGATCAGGTCCATGCCCGAGAGCCAATGGAAGACGGCCACCGTGCTGTGGTAACCGGAGTGATAGTTGGCGGTCTCCAGGTCGATGTAGGGGGCGTAGGTCTGCGGGAAGCGCCCGCTTTCGACGATCAGGCGGGTGATCAACCCGTGGTGTATCGAATCGACCCAGGCCGGCCCGGCCAGGTCGCGCACCATCGCCAGGCGGAAGGCGAGGGAAAAGAGAAAGACCGCCGCCAGGGCGGGCGAGACCCCCACTGCAGAGGTGGCCAGGCGGCGCAGTCCCATGCCCACCTGCCGCAGGCCGGCGCCCCGCAGGCCCAGGAGCGCCCGGCGGTTCAGGGCCAGGAGGGCCAACACGAGCAGCCCCGCGCCCAACCGGACGGCGAGAGGCGACCAGGGCAGGTCCAGCAGGCTGGTCCAGGTCATCAACAGGGGGATGGCGGACAGGCTGAGCCCAACCGAGAGGGCGAGGCGCATCCCCCAATCCAGGTCGCGATCGAAGCCGGAGAACTGCAGGATCAGCCGGCCGGGCAGCCAGAAGGCCAGCAGCAGGGGGATGGCCAACCAGAGGCGCCCGAGCCAACCCGACAGGTCGGAGAGGGCGGCGTTGAGGTCGTATTCGTAGCCCTGGCGGAAGGCGAGGTCACTTTCCGCCGGGCCGGAGATGTGGGCCTGGCCGTGGGGGTAGCGGTCTTCGAGGCTGCCCAACACGCTCACCGCTCGCCCTTCGGCCTTCAGCAGCAGGTAGTAGGCTTGCCCCGGCGGGCCGGGTTGGGCCGGGAAGCGGAAGGTGTACTGGTTGTTGCGCGCCAGTTCATCCGCCGGGACGGAGACCGCAGCCAGGGGCTGCAGATCTCCAGGGCGGTGGTAGAGCTCCAGGGTCACCTGCCCGCCGTCCGGCTCGCTGGCCGGGCGCAGCCACAGGGTCAGGCCGTTGAACCGTGCCCGGCGGGAGATCAGGGTCTGCCCGGCGGTCTGCCCGTCCTGCAGCACGGCGACCACATCGGCCCGGTACTCCTGGGAGACCTCGGGGTCGTTCAGGGTCACGCAGCCGCCCAGGGCAAAGCTGAGCAGCAGCGCCAGCAGGATGAGGCGTTGGCGCTTAGCGGTCACAGCGCGTTGGGGGTCGGGGCAGCATGGGGTGTTAAATCTGAGATCGCAGGTAGGCCTCGATGAAATCGTCGATATCCCCGTTGAGCACGGCCTGGGCGTTGCCGGCCTCGTAGTTGGTGCGGTGGTCCTTGACCATCTGGTAAGGGTGGAGCACGTAAGACCGGATCTGGCTGCCCCATTCGGCCTTGGTGTACTCGCCGCGCAGCTCGGCCAGCTCTTCCGCCTGCTGCTCGTGTTTGAGCTCCAGCAGCCGGGCGCGCAGCACCCGCATGGCGTTCTCCCGGTTCTGGGTCTGCGAGCGCTCGTTCTGGCAGGTGACCACGATCCCGGTGGGGAGGTGGGTGATGCGCACGGCGGTGTCGTTCTTCTGCACGTTCTGCCCCCCGGCTCCCGCGGAACGGTAGGTGTCGATGCGCAGATCGTTGGGGTTGATTTGGATCTCGTCGTTATCTTCCACCTGGGGCATGACCTCGATCAGGGCGAAAGAAGTGTGCCGGCGGTGGGAGGCGTCGAACGGCGACAGGCGCACCAGGCGGTGGACTCCTTTCTCGGGGCGCAGGCGGCCGTAGGCATAGGGGCCGTTGACCGCCAGGGTCACGCTTTTGATGCCGGCCTCTTCCCCTTCGGTCTGGTCCAGGATCTCGGTCTCGAAGCCGTGGGCTTCGGCCCAGCGCAGATACATGCGCTGCAGCATCTCGGCCCAGTCTTGAGAATCGGTGCCGCCGGCCCCGGCGTGGATGGCGAGCAGAGCGTCGCCCCGGTCGTAAGGTCCGGAGAGCATGGCCGTGAACTCCCGCTGGTCGATCTCGGTTTCGATCGACTCGGTCTCGTGCTCCAGTTCCGGGCGCAGGCTCTCATCGCCCAACTGGGCCAGCTCCAGGGTGTCGTTGACGCGATGTTGGAGGGCGCGCCAACCCTCGACCTCATCGCGCAGGCCGGACAGCTTTTTCATCAGGCGCTGGGCGTGGTCGGGGTCATTCCACAGGTTTTGGTCTTCGGCCTCTTCTTCGAGTTTTCTTAGTTCGATTTCTTTTTCGGCCAGGTCAAAGTCGCACCAGTAAATTTTGGATTTTTTGGCGACTCTCTTCCAGTCGTTCGATCAAGTCTTCCATGGTTGTTCACTCCAAATGTAAGGATAATGCCAGTTCGTAGAGATAATGGTCGCGCGCCGGTCCGGTGCGGCAACCGGCTCGCCCCGCCCGGCTGCGGCTCAATTCCACTCGTCGAGGATGCCTTCGATAAATCCCCGCGGGTCGAAGGGTGTGAGGTCCTCCGGTTTTTCGCCCAGGCCGGCGAACAGGATGGGCAGCCCGAGCTCCCGCTCGATGGCGAAGGCCATTCCCCCGCGGGCGGATGAATCCAACTTGGCCAGGATCACGCCGGTGACCTTGACCGCATCTTTGAATGCGCGCGCTTGCTGCAGTGCGTTCTGCCCGGTGGTGGCGTCCATCACCAGCCAGACGTGGTGCGGCGCGCCGGGCATAGCTTTGCCCACCACGCGGTGGACTTTCTTCAACTCTTCCATCAGGTTGAAGCGGGTGTGCAGGCGTCCGGCGGTGTCGATCAGGACGATATCCGAGCCGCGGGCCTGGGCTGCCTGCACGGCATCGTAGGCCACCGCCCCGGCGTCGGCGCCCATCTGCCCGGAGACGATGGGCAGGTTCAGGCGCTCGGCCCAAATCTCCAATTGGTCGACGGCGGCGGCCCGGTAGGTGTCGGCCGCGCCCAGCATGACCCGCAGGCCCTGCTGAGTGAACCGCCGCCCCAACTTGGCGATGCTGGTGGTTTTGCCCGAGCCGTTCACGCCGACGATCAGGATGACGGTCGGCTTTTGGCTGAGGTCAATGGGTGGGGGCTCGCGCAGCAGGGCGGTCAGCTCATCCCGCAGGCCTTTCTGGAGCTGCTTCATTTTCGTCCAACCGTGCGAGTCCACCTTTTCCTCGAGCCCGTCGAGCACGGCATCGGTGGTCTCCATGCCCAGGTCGGCCTGGATCAGCAGGGCTTCCAGGTCGTCCCAGGTTTCGGGTTCGATGTCCGACGTCCCCAAGACGGACGCCAATTGTCCGAATGCGGCTTTGCTGGATTTCTCCAGCCCCTCTTTCCATTTTGCGAAGATGCTCATAGATAGCAATTATATCTTAACCGAGAAGCGCTTCACCACAGAGCTCACGGAGAACACAGAGAGTGGGGTAAGCTGCCATAGGGATGTTGCGTACAAACACCAAAGTGCCCCCACCGGACGGCCGCTCGGGATGACATGCGGGGAGGGTGCCTGGACCGAGGCGGGTCCGCCGTCGGGCGTAGGGGCACGGCGGAAGGGGTTACGGTTTCGAGTTATTTACGGCGCAGCCGTGCCCTACCACTGTGCGATATTCCCCCAGGTGCAGGATACGGTTCGCCGCCTGAGGCGTAGGGTAAGATGCCAATCTTGCCCATCCTATCAGGTCAGGCGCGCAGGGCAAGGGCGACCAAAATACGGTTGTCTGGCAACATACACTACGGTCCGGCGCGGGGCAGGTCTATTTTCCCGGATGGCAGCTCCGGTAATACAGGGAGAGTGGCTGAGACGATGCCCATCGTCTCAGCCACTCTCTCACTTACAGACATTGATTCCGAACGACCGGCAGCGGTTGCTGCGGATCAGTCCGTAACCGTGGGCTGCTTATCCTGGTTCACCCGGCAATAGTGCACCATCGCCTTTTCCATGAACGCCGCCATACCCGGGCGCAGGTTTTCGTAGCTGGCTGTGAATTCTGGATCTTCGACGTACATGTGTCCCAGGGCTTCGAAGATCTCCAGCGAACAGTCGTAGAAGTACTTGTTGATGTGTTTGTACCAGCGGTCGACCCAGTACTGGACTTCGGGGCTTTCCGGGCCTTTGTCCATGTTCTCCGCGATTCCAACAGAGAGCTCGTGCATCTGGCCCAGGATGTTGTTCTTCTCTTCGCGAGTGGACAGCTCCCATCGTTTCTGCGAGTCGGCTGCCGCCTTGCCCCAGCGTTTTTGGGCCTCTTCGGCATACTTTCTTTGCTTCTCCTCATCGAAGCCAGTGTAAAAGTCCTTCTCATTCATTTGAATTTCTCCTTTTATGTGCAGAATGGTATTGTCGATAGTCTTGATGAGGCTGTTCAGACGGTCAGCCTGCTCGAGAAGCGCTTTCCGGTGCGCTTGCAGGGCGCCCAACAGCTCGAAGTCCGGATGGTCGATGATATTCTTGATCTGCTTCAAGCTGAATCCGAGCTCGCGGAAGAACAGGATCTGCTGCAGGCGAAGCATGGCCTCTTCACCATAGAAGCGGTAGCCGTTTTCGCCGTAAGTTTCCGGCTGCAGCAGCCCGATTTCGTCGTAGTAGTGGAGCGTCCGGTTGGTCACTCCGGCCAGCTTCGCAAGCTGATTTACAGTGTATTTCATCTCTCTAGCCTCCGGATGAGAGTATAAACTATTACGTAACGTTAATGTCAAGCGATTTGTCTATCTTATCCCTGACAATTTCTCCGGCCACTTTCTGCAGGGCGGATTACGGAGCCGGGATGGGGGAATGCGCGTGCCGCCCGGCAGTGGGCTAACGGGCTGGGCAAGAAGAAACTGGTCACCCTGGAGCACTTGGGAGCACCGGATGTTGTTGCAATATTCAAATCCTCTCATGCTATACTGCAAAGAAAGCAGCCATAATACCGCGCAGGCGACTTGGGAAGGACAGGAGACCTGCACAGCTTTCAAGCCGATTATGGGGGCAACACCAGGAGAAATCAAACATGGCCGGATCACCAGCACAGCAGGCGCCAGAAGAAGGCGCACAGCCAAATCCAACCCTCGACCGGGCGGCAAAGATGAACCGGGTCACGCAGGACGCACGGCTGCTCGAGCGGCCGCGGCCCGAGGATAAGCTGTTCACCGACACGGACCCATGGCGGGTGCTGCGTATTCAAGGGGAATTCGTGGAAGGTTTCGATACCCTGGCCGATCTCGGCCCGGCGGTGTCCATCTTCGGCTCGGCGCGCATCCCGAAAGGGGAGCCTATGTACCAGGCAGCGGTGGAGACGGCGCGCCTGTTGGCCGAAGCCGGGCTGGTGATCATCACCGGCGGCGGTCCGGGGATTATGGAAGCTGCCAACAAGGGCGCAAAGCTGGCGAACGGGGTCTCGGTGGGGCTGAACATCGAGCTGCCCTTCGAGCAGGGCACCAACCCCTATGTTGAGATCCCCATCAACTTCCACTACTTCTTCGTGCGCAAGACCATGTTCGTCAAGTACGCCCAGGGCTTCGTAATCTTTCCCGGCGGGTTTGGCACTATGGATGAGCTGTTCGAAGCGCTGACCCTGATCCAGACCGGGAAGATCTCCAACTTCCCGGTAATCCTGTTCGGTTCGGAGTACTGGGGCGGCCTGCTGGATTGGCTGCGCAATTCCACCCTGGCGATGGGCAATATCGCTTCTGCCGACCTGGATCTGCTGGAGTTGGCCGATACGCCTGAGCAGGTGCACGATATGCTGCTGGAAGCGATGGCCGAAGGCGGCTGGGTGCAGACCAAAGAAGCCGCCGCCCGCGAAGAAACGCGCCGGGTCTACCAGCGGCGCCGGTAACATGTAGCCCGAGGCGGGTCCGCTGCCGGACGCGTAGGGTAAGATGCCATACGACCGTATTTTGGTCGCCCTTGCCCCGCCCATCCCCGGCAGCCCCTCGCTACCCGGAAAACGGGACCCTTCGCCGGACGGCCGCTCGGGAGGCTATGGGGGAGAGGGCCATCCACGAATGCGACCACGAATAAACGAATGACGGTATGAGGGCGAGATACGTTGTCCGCCGCGGGCGCGTAGGGGCACGGCGGAACCGTAAATCACCCGAAACCGTAAACCCTCACGCCGTGCCCCCTCCCCCCGCGCGCGATTCCCCTAGGTGCGGGATACGGTTCGCAGCCTGGCGCGTAGGGTAAGATGCCAATCTTGCTCCTCCTACCGTGTCAGGCGCGCGAACCAAGGGCGACCAGAATACGGTCGCAGGCAACATGCCCTACGGTCCACCGTGCGCCGTGCCCCACCACTGTGCGGTATTGCCCCATGTGCGGGGTGTGGTTCGCTGCCGGGCGCGTCGGGTAAGATGCCAATCTTGCCCCTCCTACCGTGTCAGGTGCGCGGACCAAGGGCGACCAGAATACGGTCGCATGGAAACATGCCATACGATCCCGCCTCACGTCGGGGGCCGATGGAAGGGGCACGGCTGCGCCGTAAATATATCGAAACCGTAACCCCTCCCGCCGGCAGCGAAGCGCTCACCGCCGGGCCACTACACCCGGATGGCGGTTGGATTCAGCAGGGGCATAAGTTACCGGACATATGCCCTTATTCAGCCTGCCCGGGACGATCCTGTGAAAAGTGGACGGAAGTGGATCTTTTCATGATCCCCTCTAGTGTGGACAGCAACCAGCGGATTGTTCCTGTCCTATATGTCGGATTGTGACATTTACAATATAGCAATTATCCAGGCGCGAGTCAGTAGTGATTTTTATCCCGAGCGTGGCTTTCTCAAAGCCGTAAGCCAGGCTTTGAAAAATGAGATCGGGGAGATGGGCGCAGGTGGGCTATGCAGCCCGCCCGCGCCCATCTCCCCCTGATCCCCTATTCTTGGGAAAGCCATGTCATTCCGAGGATAAAAACCGGACGTTGAGACAGCTCTAGCGGAAAGGGACAAGGTATAATTTCGTCCATGGCAAACTCACTTTCACACCTTGATGAACAGGGCCGGGCGCGCATGGTGGATGTGGGCCATAAACCCGACACCGAGCGCACGGCTGTGGCGCGCGGCGAAGTGGTCATGCGCCCCGAAACGCTGGCGCTGATCCGCGACGGCGCCATGAAGAAAGGCGATGTGCTGGCGGTGGCCCAGATCGCCGGGGTGATGGCGGCCAAGCGTACCGCCGAGCTCATCCCCTTGTGCCACCCGCTGCCGCTCAACCAGGTCACCGTCGACCTGGAGTTGGACGAGGCGCTGCCGGGGGTGCGCATCACCGCTGCAGCGCGCACCGTGGGCAAGACCGGGGTGGAGATGGAAGCCCTGACCGCGGTATCGGTGGCGGCGCTCACCGTTTACGACATGGCCAAAGCGGTGGAGAAGACGATGCGTATCGAGAACATCCGCCTGGTAGAGAAACACGGGGGGCAGTCTGGGGACGTAATCAATGTTGATTAAAGTGCTGTTCTTCGCTACTCTCAAAGAAAGAGCCGGGGTAAAAGAAACCACCCTCGAACTGCCGGAAGCGGCCCGGGTGGAGGACCTGAAAGCCGCCCTGGCGGAGAAGTTCCCCGCCCTGGAGCCGGCCATGCACTCGGCCCTGGTCTCGGTGAACAAGGAATTTTCCTTCGATGAAGACCCCGTACCGGCGGATGCCGAGGTCGCCCTGTTCCCTCCCGTATCGGGGGGCGCGGGCGATGGCGCCGCCCCGCAGGAACTGCCAACGGTCTTCGCCATCACCGAAGAAGTGCTCGACCTGGACGAACTCCTGAGGCAGATCACCTTGCCCAGCACCGGGGCCGCCTGCCTGTTCACCGGCATGGTGCGCGGCCTCACCCGGCGGGATGACCCCCACGAGACCGTTTACCTGGAGTACGAGGCCTACAAGCCGATGGCGGAGGCCAAGATGCGCCAGGTGGCGGATGAGATCCGGGAGCGGTGGCCCACAGTGGAAGGGATCGCCATCGTCCAACGCATTGGCCGGCTGCACCCGATGACCCCCACGGTGCTGATCGCCTGCACCGCGGCCCACCGCGATACGGGGGTGTTCGAAGCTGCCCGCTACGGCATCGACCGCTTGAAAGAGATCGTGCCGGTATGGAAAAAAGAAGTGGGCCCACAGGGCGAAACCTGGGTGGAGGGGGAGTATCACCCGAAACGAGGGGAGTAATCGCGAATCTGACCCTGGCGAGATGGCGGTAAAGCCGGCCATCCCGATTCAGCGCCTCGCCTCAGAAAGCGAAGGAAAGCCATGACCGGAATCGTATGCGCTAGCTGCGGGCAGCCGTACCCGCAGGCCGGCTTCCCCTACCGCTGCCCGAATTGCAACGGGTTTTTCGACTATGAAGGCGGGTTCGCTTACGACCCGCAGCAGGTGGAGGCGGATCTGCCGGGCATCTGGCGCTACCGCCACACCTTTGGTCTTCCACCCGAGGCGCCGGTCGTCTCTCTGGGTGAGGGGAACACCCCGCTCATCGAGGACCAGGCTTTCGGCAAACGGGTGGCTTACAAGCTCGAATTCCTCAACCCCACCGGTTCTTTCAAAGATCGCGGTTCTGCGCCGTTGATCAGTTTTCTCTGCGCCCGCGGCGCCCCGCAGGCCCTGGAAGATTCCTCGGGCAATGCCGGAGCCTCCTTCGCCGCCTACGCCGCCCGGGCCGGGCTCAAGGCGCAGGTCTTCGTGCCCGATTACGCCTCCGGGCCGAAGCGAGCGCAGATCGAAGCCTACGGCGCGGAGGTCATCCGCATCCTGGGCCCGCGCTCGAACACCACCCAGGCCGCTGTGCGGGCGGCCGATCAGGGCCAGGCGAGCGGGAAGGTCGCTTACGCCAGCCATGCCTACCTCCCCATGCCGCTCCCCGGGTATGCGACCGCCGCCTACGAACTGGTCGACCAATTGGGGCAGGCGCCAGGCACGGTGATCCTGCCTGCCGGGCAGGGCAATTTCCTGCTCGCCCTGGGACGGGGCTTTGCAGCGTTACACCAGGCGGGGGTGATCTCCCGGCCCCCGGCGCTGGTGGGCGTGCAGGCCCGGGCTTGCGCCCCTCTATGGGCGGTGTTCCACTACGGCGCGGCGGGGTTGGGCTGGGTGACCGAAGGCGAGACCCTGGCCGAGGGGGTGCGCATCCTGAGCCCCATGCGCGGCGACGCCGTGCTGCAGGCGGTGGCGGAGAGCGGGGGGGTGATGGCTGCCGTAGACGAAGATCAGATCCTCCCCGCCCGCGACGAATTGGCCCGCCGGGGGTTATATGTTGAGCCGACATCTGCAATCGTATATGCTGCGCTTCAACAACTCGCCGATGAGCTGGCCGAGCCCGTCGTGCTGGTGCTCACCGGTTCGGGGTTGAAAACGCCGCAATCTTAGCGCCTATCCGCCGCTCGCGCATGGGTGATGGGTTGCACCGCTTTCACGGAAGCGGGTAGGTGTGCGATAGGCCTGATCAGGAGGATTGTCATGACTGAACGTGTGGTTGTCACCGGATTGGGGGCCGTCAGCCCGCTGGGGTTGACCGCCGCTGAGTCTTGGGAGAATGCGCTCAAAGGGGTCTCCGGGGTAGGGCCGATCACTCAGTTCGATACGAGCGAACACCTGGTGAAAATCGCAGCCGAAGTGAAGAATTTCGAGCCGGAGAAATATGTGCCGGCGCGAGAGGTCCGCCGCCGCGACCGGTTCGAACTGCTGGCCGCCGCCGCAGCCAGGGAGGCCATCGAGCAGTCCGGCCTGCAGGCTTCCGGAACCGACCCCAGGCGGATTGGCACCATCATCTCATCCGCCATCGGGGGTGTGCGGGCTTTCCAGGATGCGGTGGAGGCGGTGGTGGACCACAGCCCGCGCAAGGTCAGCCCCTTCACCATCCCGATGATGATGGCGAACGGCGCCGCCGGCCTGGTCTCGATTGATTACGGCTTCTGCGGGCCGTCTTACTCGATGGTCTCGGCCTGTGCTTCCGGCGCGGACGGGATCGGCACGGCGTGGATGCTGCTGCGCAACGGCGTTGCGGATGTAATCGTCACCGGCGCCAGCGAAGCCACCATCACCGAGGTCGGTGTGGCCTGCTTCGACCGCCTGGGGGCCATGTCGCGCCGTAACGACGACTATCAAAACACCCCGGCGCCCTTCGACCGCAACCGCGACGGTCTGGTGATGGGCGAAGGCGCAGCCGTGCTGGTGCTGGAGACCGAGAGCCACGCCCGCCGCCGCGGGGCTGAGATCCTGGCGGAGATCGCCGGGTACGGGGCCAGCTCCGATGCCTCGCATATCACCGCCCCCAGCGAGAACGGCTCGGGCGGGTCGATGGCCATGCTCAATGCCATGCTGGCCGCCGGGGTAAACCCAGACGAGGTGGATTACATCAACGCCCACGGCACGGCGACCCCGCTGAACGACCTGTCGGAAACCCGGGCGATCAAGAAAACTTTTGGCGAATTAGCGTATAATATTCCTGTGTCATCGACAAAATCGATGACCGGCCATATGATGGGGGCCACCGGCGCCCTGGAAGCGATGTTCTGCGTGCAGGTGGTGCGTCAAAACCGCATCCCGCCCACCATCCACTACCAGGAACCGGACCCCGAATGTGATCTGGATTACGTGCCAAACCAGGCCCGCGAACTCCCGGTCCGCGTGGCGATCAGCAACGCCTTCGGCTTTGGCGGGCACAACGCAGTGCTCGTAATCCGTAAATATGAATAAGCGGTCCGCTCGCGGCTGCCGTGCGGGTTTTGTGGGCTAACCCCCGCCTCGCGACAGGCGAGCGGCCGCAGCACACTTCAATCTTCATAGGGAACTAATGGATCGCCAGCTACTCGACCAGGGGGTCGGGTGTCTGGCGCTCCCTCAGTTCCAGAAGGGACATCTGGATATGAACCACAGATCTCAGGCAGATTCAGTGGAAGAGTCTCCCCTGGAATTCGCCCGACGTCTCGATTTGCCGTTTACCGACTCTCTGCTCCTCAGCCGGGCCCTCACGCACCGGTCCTATTTAAACGAACATCCCGAAGCGCTCGAAGATAACGAGCGCCTGGAATTCCTGGGCGATGCCGTGCTGGATTTCCTGGTCGGCGCATGGCTGTACAACCACTTCCCCGAGATGAAGGAGGGTGAGCTGACGCGCATGCGCTCGGCGCTGGTGCGCACAGAGCAGTTGGCCGAGTTCGCCGCCGAGATCGGGCTGGGACGCTGCATGCGCCTGGGCCGGGGTGAGACCGAAGGCGGCGGGCGGGAACGTCCGGCGCTGCTGTGCGGCACCTTCGAAGCGCTGGTTGGGGCGTTGTACCTGGACGCCGGGATGGATGCCGTGCGGCGTTTCATCGAGCCCATGTTGGAGCGCGCCGCCATGCAGATTCTGGCCGAGCGCCGCGAGCAAGACCCGAAGAGCCTGCTCCAGGAATGGGTGCAGTCGCAGGGCTACGGGCCGCCGGTGTACCGCACGGTTAACGCCACCGGGCCGGAGCACGAAAAGGTCTTCGAAGTCGAAGTCCTGGTGAACGGGGAGCCGTTCGCCCGCGGCGCGGGGCACAGCAAACAGTCGGCGGCGAAGATGGCCGCCCAACAGGCGCTCGAAGCGCTCGGGTTGGACTAGCCCACATGCCGCCTCGCCTTAAATCGCTGGAACTGCAGGGATATAAAACTTTCGCCAGCCGGTCGCTGTTCGAGTTCGCCGGGATGGTGACCGCGATCGTCGGCCCCAATGGGAGCGGCAAGTCGAATATCGCCGATTCGCTGCGCTGGGTGCTGGGGGAGCAGTCCTACACGCTGCTGCGCGCCAAGAAGACCGAGGACATGATCTTCGCCGGCTCGGAGCACCGCGCCCGGGCCGGGATGGCCCAGGCGACGATCACCTTCGACAACGCCGACGGCTGGCTGCCGATCGATTTCAGCGAGGTGGCGATCACCCGCCGGGCATACCGCGACGGGCAGAACGAGTACCTGATCAACAAACAGCGGGTGCGCCTGAAGGACGTCACCGAACTGCTGGCGCAGTCGGGCCTGGCAGAGCGCACTTACACCATCATCGGGCAGGGGCTGGTGGACGCCGCCCTGGCCCTCAAGGCGGAGGAGCGGCGGCGGTTGTTCGAAGAGGCGTCCGGCACCGGCCTGCACCGGGCGCGCCGCGAAGAGGCCCTGCGCCGCCTGGAGACCACCCGGCGCAACCTCGAGCGGGTGGAAGACATCCTGGCCGAACTGCAACCGCGTTTGCGCAGCCTGGAGCGCCAGGCGCGCCGCGCCGCAGAGTACGAGCAGCTCATGGCCGACCTGCGCCTGATGCTGCGCGAGTGGTACGGCTATCACTGGCACCGGGTGCTGGCCGAGTTGAGCGAAGCCCGCGAGGCCGCGCAGCAGCAGGAATCCGTCCTGGAACGGGCTCGGGCAGAGCACCAGGCGGTGGAAGAACAGATGGCGGGGCTGCGCGACCGCATCCAGAGCCTGCGCCTCAGCCTGAACTCCTGGCACCGGCAGTTGGCCCAACTGCACGCTCGGCGCGAAGAGGTCAGCCGGGAATTAGCGGTGGCGGGCGAACGCCTGCGCCTCCTGGAAGAGCAGAGGGAAAACACCCGCCTCGAGCTGGCCCGCCTGGACGAAGAGCTGGGCATGCACCAGGAACGGGTGGAGGCCGCCCAACGGGAAGTGGAACGCCTGGACGCGGAGATGTGCGAGGCCCGCAACCAGGTGGATAGCGCCCGGCAGGCGCTGGCCGCCCGGCAGGCCGAGCGGGCTAAAGTGGAGAAGGAACTCCAGGCTGCCCGGCAGGCGCTGAACGGGTTGAGCAACCGCCAGCACCAGCTCCAGGCCCGGCTGGCAGAGCGCCAGGCCCAGGCGGAGCGGGCCGAGCAGGCGCTGGCAGAGGCGGGGCGAGCCCTGCAGGCGGCGGAGAAGGAAGCTCAGGCCGCGGCTGCCTGGGTGCAGGATGCTCTGGAAGACCAGCGCCAGGCGGATGAGCAGCGCCGCACGGCGGAGACAGCTTTCGAGGCCCACCGCAGCCGGGTTGCGGAGGTGGACGCGGAGCGGAAAAAGGCGCAGGAAGCGCAGCAGGCCGTGGCCGCCGAATTGGCCGGGATCAAAGCCCGGCTGGACGTGCTGGAGCAGGCCGAGGCCGGCCTGGCCGGCTACGCCCGGGGTACGCGCCTGCTCCTGGAAGCCGCCCGCCAATCCCGCTGGCAAGGCTCCCGGGGGGCGCTGAGCAGTTTCCTGGAGGTCCCGGCGGAATACGAGACGGCGATCAGCGCGGCCCTCGGCCAATACCTGGATTCGGTGCTCCTGGATGAAAACCTGGATTCAGCCCTGGATTTATTGGAAAAAGCGGCTGCCCGAGGGGTGCTCTTGCCCCTGAAATCCTTAAAACCCGAGGCGCCGCTGAGCGATCTGAACGGCCTGGAGGGGGTGATCGGCCCGGCCGCCGGCCTGGTCAAGGTCCCCCCGGAACTGCTCCCGGTGATCGACCTGCTGTTGGGGAATGTGGTCATCGTGCGCGACCGGGCGGCTGCGCGGCGGGCGCTGGCCCAGCTCCCACCCCAGGCCAGGGTGGTGACTCTTCGCGGCGAGCTGTTCCTGGGCGGCGGCCCGGTGCTCACGCTGGGCAGCGGCGAGAAGGAAGACGGCGGCCAGACCCTGCTGAGCCGCCAGCGCCAGCGCCGGGAATTGAACCGGCAGGCGGACGATGCCCGGCGGCGGGCCGCCGCGCTGCAAGAGCAGGCCGAAGAGGCCGGCCGCAAGCTGCAGGCTCTACAGGCCGACGGCGAGCGCCTGGCCCAGGCCCAGCGCCAGGCCCGACAGGCCTGTGACCAGGCCGGCCTGGCATTGAATCAGGCGCGCCTGGCCGAAGAACAGGCCCTCCGCCAGGCCAAATGGCAGCGAGAGCAGCGCGACCGGCAGCAGGCGGAGATCGCCCAGGGCGAAAAAGAGGCCGCCCGCCTGGCCAACGAACTGGCTCAGGCCGAAACTGAGACCGGCAAGACTCGTGAACTGCTGCGCGAGCACAACGCCCGCCTGGCCGCCCTGGCCCTGGACGAACTGCAGGCCCAGGTCGCGCATTGGAACACCCAGGCGGCGGTCGCCGAACGGGCCCTGGCCGATGGAAAGGCCCGGCTGCGCGAGCGACAGGCTGCCGCGGAGCGGGCCAGCCGCCGCCAGCACGACCTGAACGCCCGGCTGAAGGAGATCGAGCAGAACCTGGCCAGCCTGGAAACGGGGAAAGCCGCCCGGCGCCAGGCGGAAGCCCAGGTGGGGGCGGAGATCGAGGCGCTGCGGGCGCTGATCGAACCGGCGGAAAGCGAGTTGGAAGCCCTGGAAAAAGAACAGGCCGCCCGGCAGACCGTGGAAGCCTCCGCCCGGCAGGCCCTCACCGTGGCCGAGCATCGCCACGCCCAGGCCCGCATCCTGCTGGCGAAGCGCCAGGAAGCCCTGGAGTCCCTGCGCCGGCGGATCGAGGACGATTTCGGCCTGGTGGCTTTCGAATACACCGGCAATGTGTCCGGCCCGACCCCGCTGCCCCTGGACGGCATGGTCGAGCAGCTCCCCCGGGTGGAAGCTCTCTCCCCGAAGATCGAGGAGACCATCAAGCACCAGCGCGCCCAACTCCGGCGCATGGGAGCGATCAACCCGGAGGCGCAGGCCGAGTACCAGGAAGTGCAGCAGCGCTACAAATTCTTAACCGAGCAGGTGGCTGACCTGCGCAAAGCGGACGAGGACGTGCGCAAGGTGATCGCCGAGTTGGACGAGATCATGCAGCGCGAGTTCCGCAAGACCTACGAGGCGGTGAACGTCGAGTTCAAGCAGATTTTCACCCGCCTGTTTGGGGGCGGCTCGGCCCGGCTGGCGCTCACCGATCCGGACGACCTGACCAACAGCGGGATCGACATCGAAGCCCGGCTGCCCGGGCGGCGCACTCAGGGGCTGTCTTTGCTCTCGGGCGGCGAGCGCAGCCTGACCGCGGTGGCCCTGGTGTTCGCCCTGCTGAAGGTTTCTCCCACGCCATTCTGCGTGCTGGACGAGGTGGACGCGATGCTCGACGAGGCCAACGTGGGCCGCTTCCGCGAGCTGCTGCGCGAGCTGAGCGCCAACACCCAGTTCGTGGTAGTCACCCACAACCGCAACACCGTCCAGGTGGCGGATATTATTTACGGAATCACCATGGGTCGCGACTCGGCCAGCCAGGTGATCAGCCTGAAGCTCGACGAAGTCGGCAAGGTTGTTGATTAGCGGCCGTTATCTTCCGTAACAAAATGCAGGTGTTGCGCTCGCAGCACCTGCATTTTTCATTCACATGCCGTGGCCGCCGCCGGCGTAAATCGTCTGCCCGGTCAGCCAGCGCGCTTGCTCCGAGGCCAGGAACAGGATCACGTCGGCCACATCCTCGGGAGCGCCGAGCCGGCCCAGGGGGATGCTCGGCAGGATTTGCGCCTCGAGCTCGGGGGTGATCCAGCCGGTCTGGATGGGACCCAGGGAGAGGGTGTTGACCGTGATGCCGAACTGCCCCAGCTCGGCGGCCGCGCTGCGGGTGTAGCTCTCCAGGGCGTATTTGCTGGCCCCATAGGTCACTTCGGAGGGGAAGACGTAAGCCCCGGCGGTGCTGATATTGATGATCCGGCCCCGGCGGGCCTGGCGCTCCCTGTGGCGGCGGGCGAACTCGGCCATCAGCAGGACCGGGGTGCGGGTGTTGACGGCGAAGACCCGGTCGAAGCTCCGGGCGCTGATCGTCTGCGGCCGGTCCGTCCACAGCTCGACCAGCTCGTTGCGCAGAGCGGCGTCCGGCGGCAAGAAGGTGTCCCCCTCCCAATAGGCGGCGTTGTTGACCAGGATTTCCACCGGGCCCAACTGCTCCTCGGCGGCGGCGAACAGCCGGGGGATCAACGCCTCGTCTGCCAGGTCGCCTTCCATCCCGGCGGCCTGCACGCCCAGCGCCCGCACCTGGGAGAGCACTACCTCGAGCGGCTTGCGGTTCTCGGCCAGGTAGAAGGCTTCTCCGGGTGTCTCTGCCGGGCTGACTGGATCTTCGCCGGGGGCCCGGTAGCCGTGCAGGAACAACCGCGCCCCCTGCGCGGCGAAGGCCCGGGCCGCGGCGGCGCCGATGCCGGAGGGGTTGTTCGCCCCGGTGATCAGGACGACGCGGTCCTCCAAATCCGGATCGATCATCGGTCAGCCCCCTGCTTTGACCCCGGAGATCATCTCGATCGTCAGTTCGGTGTTGAAGTACAGGGTTTCGCCGCGCGCTTCCGCCTTCCCAATGTCCTGCCGGATCCGCTCCAGGCCGGCCTGGTATTCCGCATGGCCGAGCAGGGCGAGCTGTGAACAGGAGTCCTTTTCAAGGAAGGGGTCGGAGAAGACCTCCCGCCCGGCGAAACGGCTGCGGATGCTCTCCACCACCCGGTGTTCCAGGCGCTCGAAGCCCTGCTGCTGCATCAGTTGGGCGATTTCCGTTATAGGGAGGAAACGCTGCAGGTCGGCCGCGTACACTCCCTCGAAATAGTGATAGACATACCAGTCCCGTTCTCTGCCGTGCGGGTCGCTGCCGAGGATCGCCAGCCGTCCGCCGGGGCGCAGCAGCCGGTGTGCTGCGGCGATATATGCCTGTTTGTCCGCGAAGTGGTGGAAGGCGTTGACGGAGAACACCAGGTCGAAAACGCCGCTTTGTAGGGGGATGCTGCCGGCATCCGCCTGCACCAGCCGCGCCCCCACCTCCCGCTCCCGGGCCTGGGCGAGCATCCCCAGGGAGCGGTCCAGCCCGACCGCCAGGGAAATGTGGGGCCGCAGTTCCTCCAGCCAGCGCCCCGTGCCGCAGCCCGCCTCCAGCACCCGCTGCGCCCCGGCGGCTTGCGCCAGCGCGATCAGCGCTGCGCCGGTGGCGGACATGGCGCTGGCCTGGTAGCGGCGGTGGTAAGTGGGCGCCAGGCGATCGTAATCCACTTTTGTTTTATTCACCCGCTCCCCCGTTCGAGGTATTCCTTCAGCACCCGGGCGCTGTTGTGCTGCTCGTCCCTGGCGGCGTATACGAAGGTCACCGGGCCGGCGGCGACCAACTCCCGCAGATGCGCCAGTTCGCCGGGGTGTTGGTCCAACTCGGCCTCGTACCTGCGGCGGAACTCCTCCCACTTTTCGACCTCGTGCCCGTACCACTTGCGCAGTTCCGGGCTGGGGGCGATGTCTTTCAACCATTCATCGAGCGCCAGGGTTTCCTTCTTCACCCCCCGCGGCCAGAGACGTTCTACCAGCACGCGGACGCCATCATCGGGTTCGGGTGGGTCATAGGCGCGTTTAAGACGGATCTGTGTCATAGCGGCTCACTCCTGATTGGCCTGCGCCTGCGAGCGCAGCCAGGACCTGAGGGATTCGGCGTGTTCTTCATAGTGCCACCAGGTGTTGCCCGCAGCGTTGTACCACAGCGGCCTGCCCTGGCGGAAAGGAAAGCGCTGCGGGTCGATCAGGTCGCGCTCGGATGTGGTGGCTACCCGGGCGAGGGCTGCCTGGTAGGAGCGGTGGAAATCGGCCAGCACTTCGCCCAGCGGGCGGTCGCGGTTTTCGAGGTAGAAGCGAGCGTTGAGCTGGTCGATCTCTTCGTCGGTCTGGGGGATTTCCGGCGTCTCACCCTCCACGGCCTGGGTGATCCAGCGCACCATGCTCTTCTCCCAACTCACCAGGTGGGCGAGGATATCTTTCACCGACCAGTCGCCCATCACGCCCGGCTGGAGCATCTGCTCTTCGGGGATATCCATCAGCACGGCTTCCAGGTCTCGCCGCGCGGCGCGGATGCGCTCTAACAGCTCGGCTTTGGTGATCTTTTCGGTATCCGCAGCCATTACACCATACCTTCGTCCACAAAGCGAGCGAAACCGCGCTGGGTGAGTTGGTCCAGTTCTGCGATCAGGCCGGTGTCGGCACGGCTGAAATTGAAGCAAGACTTACCCTGCATGCGTTTCTTCAGTTCGGGGGAGATGTCATCCAGCAGTTCGGGGAACATGTAGACCGGCATCAGGTAGTAGCTGACGTAACGCTTGCGGATCTGAGCCGCGCCGAAGAAGATCGGGCGCTTCTGTTTGTCCAGTTTGTGGGTGTTCAGGTAGTAGATGTCCGGTTTATCGGTCTGCACGACCAGGCTGGCGGCGTGCTTTTCCAGAAGCTGGCGCAGAGCGGTGTAGGTCTCTTGAAAATCTTTCTCGGCTGCCATCAAATTCCTCCTTAAACCTCAAATTACGCCGTTCTTTCCCCTTTCCATACGTAATCGGTGCTGGTCGTGATGGTTTGGAAGCCGTACTTGGTGACGATGGGGCGGCTCATCTCGGAAGGCTCGATGTACAGGTAGCGCAGCCCGCGCCGGGCGGCTTCCTGCAGGCGGGCCGCCAGCACCGCCGTGTACAGGCCGTGCTTGCGGTATTGGGGCAAGGTCGCTCCGCCGAACAGCCCGCCGAAACGGCTTCCCGAGTGATGGATCATCCATCCGGCGCAGGCGGGCTGTTTTTCCACATAGGCGATGTAGATGCTGATCATGCCGGGGACGTCCATCATCTTCGCCAGGCGCCGGTCGAGCCAGGCGAAGCTGGCGCCGTAGACCTGTTCCAGGATGGCGATCACCTGCTCGATTTGGCCGCGATCCGTGATACGCCGCACGTCCTGGGCAAGGGGGACGAGCAGGGCGGGTGGCGGGGATGCCATGTCGAGGACCATCAGCGGATCGGCTTCGCCGGGTTCGAAGCCGTGAGCGATGAGCCGCTCGGTCAGGGCGGCTGGGCGGTCATGGGCCAGGACGCTCCAGGAGAAGGGCTGGTCGAACTGGCGGAAGAAGTCGATCTGGGCCTGGATCTCCCGGTCGAGGGCCCCCTCGGGGATGGCGCTGTAGGACACGAAGTTCATCCCCGGCGCCTGGCGGACGAAGCGAACCAGGTGGGGAAGCCGTTCTTTGCGGGTTTCAGGGTACTCGAGCTCGATCCGCTGATCTTGATCGTACATTTGCAGGAGTTGGGTGGTGTCCATGGGCTGCGGTTACTGCGGGCGGGAGAACCCCTGCCCGCTTTGGGTCGAACCCTGGCGGTTGGCGCAGGGGTGGTAGTGGAGATGATCGGGGCCGGTTGGCGACATGGTTTACTTCACCGTCGAGGGGAGCTGCTGACCTTTGAAATGTTCGCCGGTCTCCTGAGCTGTGATCTCATGCGCTTGATCCAGCAGGCGGGCCGTGGCAGCGGTCGCCATCTCCACCGCCAGGCTGTGCTCTGGCTGGTGTTTCGCCTGTGTGATCTCAAATTCCCAGCGGGTGAGCAGGTATTCGAGCTGGTACTGGGTCTGCCGGAAGCGCTGCCACTGCGACTGCCATTGGAAGAAAGCGTTCAGCCCGGTGAGCGCGGCGATCAGCAGGCTGAAGATGGGGAGGAGGACTTCTTTCGCCACGCCCTCCAGCGTGCTGAGGTAGGGGATGGAAACGCTCAGGAGAATCAGGAGCACCCCGGCGGACCGGAAAAGGAGCATCGGCCTCTCGGCGTGATCCCGGTACCAGTTTCTGGTCTGGACGACTGTCTCCTTGAGCGGGATCAGATCGGTGAGCAGGGACTCGAGAGATTCATTTCTCAGGGCTTTGCCAGCCTGGGATGGATCCGTTTGTACGCTCATTTTCCCTCCTGGATGTTAACCTGCTCCTATTTTAACGCCAAAAACACGAAGAGTGAAAAGCGAAAGGCGGACAGCGGAAAAGCGAAAAGGGAAAGTGAAGTTCGGAATGATGACCCGGTAACCCCCCAACCCACAACCAAACCCGGCCAAACCGGCGTAGGAGCACGGCGGGTGAATTTCCGGTTTCGATTGATTTAAGGTGATGCCGTGCCCCGGCGGACAGGTTTTCGGTTCGGGATGGTTTATGGCGCAGCCGTGCCCCGGCGGAATTTGCCAGCTCGCCAAATTATCACCCTGCCGCCGTGCCAAATCCGTTCCCGGAGCAACCGTTCTTTGGTTGCCATCGGTTGTCAGCAATCCGTTGGCAGACCCGCCCGCACCGGGAATGGCAAGGCGGCGTGACGAAAGATGCAAATCTTGCGGCTCTCGATCGAGGCGTACCCGGACGGGCAAGATTGGCATCTTACCCTACGTACCTATGCGGCGTAGCGAAAGATGCCAATCCTGCGGCTCTCGACCGGAACGTACCGAGGGGGGCGGCATATTGCCCTACGCGCCCGCAGCGGACCGTAGGGCATGTTGCCAAACTTGCCCCGGGCGCGCGGTGGGCCGACCGGGACACGGCGTGTGGGTTTACGGTTTGGGGTATTTTCCGGATCCGCCGTGCCCCTACCCACGCGGCGGGCCATGCCTCGCGCCGGGGGAATCCCACGCAGTTGGGATCTGGTGCTCTCCGTTGCCGTGGTTTCAACCGCCGGGCTCAGGGGCAAGGGCGACCAATATACGGTCGCATAGCATCTTACCCCACTCTCTGTGTTCTCTGTGGACTCTGTGGTGAAAATGAAACCGCCGGTCCCAGGGGCGAGGGTGACCAAAATACGGGCGCATGGCATCTTACCCCACTCTCTGTGTTCTCTGTGGACTCTGTGGTGAAAATCTTCCTGGCCGCGGTGTACCTGGCGGCTCAACCGGCCAGACGGCGGCGGAGGGGGATGGACTCGATGCCGGAGAGGTCGAGGGAAGAGGCGCCAAGGAAGGCGGCGAAGCGCTGCAGGCCACGGGCGAAGGCGGCGGCAAAATCCGGATCATCCACCAGGGCAGGCTCTTCCGGCCAGAACCCCAGGATGCGCAGAGTATTCTCCCCACGGTCCAAGCGCGGATCCATGCGGGCCACCAGGCGGTCGCCGTACAGGATGGGCAGCGTGTAGTAACCCCAGCGCCTTTTTTCGGCCGGCTTATACACCTCCCACACGTACTCGAAGTCGAACAACTTCATCGCCCGGCCGCGTGCGCTGACGATGTCCAGCGGGGCCAGGAACAGCGCCTCTTCGGCGGTGGTCGTTTCTAGCGGCTCCCAAACTGCGGGGATGCGCCCGGCGGCGAGATCCGCCAGCAAGGGAAGGTTTTCCGCCAGGGTGTAGTGCAAGTCCTTCCAGCCCTCCACCCGCACCGGCGCCAGCGCGCCCTGCTCGACCAGCACGGCCAGGCGTCGTTCCGCCTCCTGGGGGCTGACCTTCTGCAGCAGATCTCCGGCGAGCGTATTCTTCCAGCCCCGGGCCGAAATCAGGCCGAGAAAAGCGACGCTCTTCCGGGAGAAATAGGCCTCCGTTTCCGCCTCGGTGGCGGAGCGCCCCCATTCGGGCGGAGCGACCTGCTCTCGAAAGTCGTATACCCGCTCGAAGCCCTCCCGGTGATGGACCATCAGCTCGCCGGTGAGCCACAGGTAATACAGCGCCAGCGAAGTGTCCTTCCGCCCCCGGTAGCTTTTCACCTGGCGGTTGCCGGTGAAATCGCGGTTGCCCAATGGCCCGTCACGGCGCAGCGCCTCGCACACCTGCTCGATCACCTGGGGGTTCTCGGCGGCGAACTGCGCCCAGCGTTTCTCCTCCCGGCGGCGATCCATATGCAAGCGCCAGTACGGCAGTTCGGACATGGGGTAGATGAACAGACCACCGCCATAGTCGAAGAAAAGCCGGTCCTTGTACAACAGCTCGTTCAGGTAGTCGGGGCGGTAGTCCAAAACCCGACCCCAGAGGACGATATCGTGGCTGCGGGCGACGACATTCAGCGGGTCCATCTGCACGGCTTCGATGGCTTTCAGCGCCTGGGCAGTCCCTTCTTTCCCCCGCCAGCGGCGCCCGGGCCACAAGCCCTGGAGCCCGAGGATGAAGCGCCGGGCGGTCTGTCGATCGATGGTCACCGGGTCTTTCATGCGAACACCCCGCTGCGCCGGCCGTGCGAGAACCCTTCCCGGTTCCAGGGCGCTTCGATCCGGCGGCCTGGCAGACCCCCTCCCAGAGGTCTCTCAGCCGGTCCGGCGAGTCGCTGTGGATTTTGCTTGTCTTCCAGCAGCATTTTCCCACCTCCAAGTTGCGCTTAATCCAGACAGGTTTCCCCTCGTATGACAGGGGTGTAAAATATCTCGAATTGTTTTGCGTGTCAAGCACCACAGCGAAAAAAACACCCTGAAGGTTAGAAAAACCATCAGGGTGTTTTTTATGGTTATGCAGTGTGCCGGGGGGCTAATCTTCAGCAGAGGCCGGTTCTTCGGTGGGCGGCAGCGGGATATCGGTGGGCAGCGAAGGCTGCAGGTTCTGCTGTTGCTGCTGTTGCAGGCCCTGGAGGATGACCTGCTGAATCTCCAGCGGCATTTGTGGTTCATTGGGCACGTGGCTAATCCACACATCGCGGGTCTCGATCTCGGTGTTTTGCCGCTGCTCGATCAGCCAGTCCTGGAATTTCTGCTCGCGCAGGGATTCCAGCTCGCTGCCAGAAAGGGCGCGCTCTTCGTGGCCCAACACCTGGATGATCTCGAACCCGCCCGGTGTCTCTATCAGGCCGCTGGTTTCGCCGATTTCCAGCGAGAACGCGGCCTCGGCCAGTTCGTTGCCGTAGCTGGCCTCCAGCAGGTCGCGGGGCAGCCAGCCGAGATCGCCGCCCGACTGCTTGGTGGCCTGATCCTCGGAGAAGACAGCGACCATGGCGACAAATTCGGCCCCGGATTCGATTTCGCTCAAGACTTTCTCGCCAACTTCTTTGTTGGGCGCCTGGATATGCCGCAGCCAGACCTGGTCCACCTCGCGGCGGACGCCCAGGTCTTCCAGGACGGCCTGGCGCACTTTCTCACGCAGCACCTGGTGGTAGAGGACATAGCGCAAATCACGCTCGGTGATGCCGTATTCCTCGCGGAAGCTCTCCAGCGTGGTCGCCCGCAGTTCCTGGTAGCCTTCCAGGGTGTAGGGGGTGGCCGTCGCGGTGGGGGTCAGCACCTGGGTGGGGGCGAGGGTGGGCGTGGGTTCCACCGTCTCGGTGACCCCCTCGGTGCCGGTGATCTCCACCGTATCGGTGAGATCGACGGTGTCGGTCAGGTCCACCGTGCCGGTGATCTCTGCCGCAGGCGTGGGGAGGGTATCCGTCACGGGTTCTGTCGGGCGGGGGGTGGAGGTGGGCGGCACCAGGGTCTGCTGCAGGGAAGTGAGGGTGGAAGTGGCCACAGGCTCCAGGGTGGCGGTGGGCGTGGGGGTGCCATCGGGGTAAAAACCGAAAGCTTCCTGGAAGGCCTGTTCGAGCTCCTCATCGCTCACGGTGATGCCCCGGCGTTCCGCTTCCTGGCTGATGAGCAGGTCATCGGTCATGTTTTCCAGCACCTGCTGGCCGATGATGGACGGCTCGAGCTGGAACTGGATCTGCTGAAGCTGCTGGATGAAGGAACCGGATGTGGCGGGATCACCACCGAAGAGCTGCATGAATTGGTAGAGGCTGATGGCGTTTTGGATGGCGGAGTAGCGGGCGTAGCGCACCTGCCCGGCGAACTGGTCGGCGCGGATGACATCCTCGCCCACCACGGCCACCGTCTCCCGGGGGGAAAGGATCTGCTGGTCGACGATCCCAAACCCAACCAGCAGGATGACCAGCCCCAAGACCACCGCGCTGGTGATGGTGATCAAGCGCAGTTGGCGGCGCTCCCGTTCCATCCGGGCCATGTACTTTTTCGTCGGCTGGAAAGGTTTTAGTGGATTTTTTGCCATAAGGGTTGTCTTTCCTATTCTTCTCAGTTTGCCGGGATGAACCGGGCTTAGCAAACGCGGGGCATAGGTGAAGTGCCCTATGCCCCGCTCAATCCATATCGATAGAAACGCGCGGCGGATGGCCTACGGCTGCCCGCCGGTGCGTGGGAGTGATTAGCGCAGAACTTCGCCGCTGTAGGGAAGCAGCGCCAGATGGCGGGCGCGCTTGATGGCCGTGGCCAGCGCGCGCTGGTGCTTGGCGCAAGCGCCGGTCTGCCGGCGAGGGCGGATCTTGCCCTCTTCGGTGACGTAGCGGCGCAGCACATCGACCTGCTTGTAGTCGATGCGGGCGTTCTTATCCGTACAGAACTGGCACTCGCGGGGATGGGCGAAAAAGCGCCGGTACCCGCCCTGTTCGCGATCGGTTGGTTGATTGCTCACGATCTTACTCCTGACTATTTCTCGCGGCGGGGGAATCACCGCCGTATCCGGTGCTCAGGCTGCCTGCTGTAAGCCTTTTTGGAAGCGCCTTCCCGGCCCCAGGCTGTGGTGACAGGTGGAACGCAGTGAAAGCTCCTCGGCGTTGGCAGGTGAAGCCTGCGGTTGTTTTCTGGATGGAGAGGCTCCGGCTAGAAGGGGAACTCGTCCTCTTCCCCGGCCTCCTCGTATTCTTCAGCGCCTTCACGGCGCTCGTCCAGCATGATCATCTCGTTGGCGACGATTTCGGTCGCCGAGTGCTTGTTCCCCTCCTGGTCTTCCCAATGGCGGGTCTGCAAGCGGCCTTCGATATAGACCAGGCGGCCTTTGGCGAGGTGCTGCTTGCAAATTTCGGCCAGGTTACCCCAGGCGACGACGTTGAACCATTCGGTCTCCGTCTTGCGCCCGCCATCGGATGTGTTCCAGGTGCGGCTGGTGGCGACGCTGAAGGTGGTCACCGGCCGTCCGGAAGGGGTGTAGCGCATCTCTGGATCTCGGCCCAAACGTCCGATGATCATTACTTTGTTTAGTCCTCGGCTCATTGGGTACTCCTGGTGTGTGAACCGAAAAATGCTGAACGCGGGTTACTCTTTGGCGACCAGTGAGTAGCGCATGACAGGTTCCAGGAAACGCATGTTGCGTTCCAGGGTGGAGCAGAACTCGGGGGCCAACCGGGTGTCGATCAGCACGTACTGGCCTTCATTCTGCTTGCGAATGGGATACGCCAGCTTACGCTTGCCCCAGATGTCCACTTTTTCGACCTGCCCACCGCCATCATTGATCCACGTCTGGACGCGTTGAATGATGTCATTAAATGCGTTTTCTTCCAGGTCCGGGTGGACGATGAAGATCAGTTCATAATCGCGCATGGGGGGAAACGCCTCCTTTCCTCGGGATTAGCCCCCGGTCAGATCGCGCAGTCTGCCAGGAGCGGAAAGCTGAATCGCCGCTGTGAGGGTTTTTGGGATGATTTACCCGGGCAATTCAGGCCGGGTGCGTACCCCGGCACGGTTTAGCAGTTTATCACAAACCCCATGATTTGAGAAGGGGAGCGTGATTTCAAAAAATAGCTTTCGCAAAGTCATAAGCCAGGCTTACTGGATAGGGGGGGTGGATATGGGCTGCACAGCGCCAATATCCAACCCCCCTATTCTTGAGGAAGTCATGCCCTCCCAAAAATACCCGATAGTATTCAGGATTACTTTGATGTACAATGTCGTAATCTTGTGGGGAGGTCACGCCATGGATCATCTTCGTTTCGCTCGCAAAATTACGACGACTCTGTTCGTTGCCCAGAGCCTGGGATCGGCCGGGTTTATTGCCGTCGCCACGGTGAGCTCCATCGTTGGGGCTGCGCTGAGCGGCAACCCCACCCTGGCCGGACTGCCTTCAGCCGTGTATCTGCTCGGTTCGGCGCTGGCTGCGCTGCTGCTGGGGCTGATGATGGACCGGGTTGGGCGGCGCGGCGGCATGACTCTCGGCCTGCTGTCCGGCATCCTGGGGGCGGGGCTGGCTGTCTGGGCGATTCTCGTCGGGTCTTTCCCGCTGTTCCTGGCGGGCATGGGCGCTTTGGGCGTGGCCCAGGCGGCGCTGCAGTTGGGGCGCTTCGCTGCGGCGGAGGCAAACCCACCCGACCAGCGAGGCCGGGCGATTTCAAATGTGGTCATCGGCGGGGCAGTCGGCGCGGTGTTGGGGCCGCTGCTGGTTGGCCCCACAGGAAGGCTGGCCGAGCGAATCGGGCTGGATGAACTGGCCGGGCCGTTCGGCATTGCCCTGCTGCTGCTCGTGGTGGCCGTCCTGGTGGTCTTCACCCGCCTGCGCCCGGACCCGCGCGAGTTGGGAAGCGAGATCGCCAGGCTGTATCCAACCCCTGCCATCGATGAAAACCATAGGCGGCCGTTGGCTGTCATCTTCCGCCGGCCGGAACCGCTGCTGGCGTTAACTGCCATGGTCTTTGCTCAGGTGGTTATGGTGATGCTGATGGTCATCACCAGCCTGCATATGAGACAGCACCAGCACGAGTTGGCCGATATCTCCTTGGTGATCTCCTCGCACACGTTCGGAATGTACGCCTTTTCGGTCATTTCGGGCCGGCTGGCCGACCGCTGGGGTCGGGGGCAGGTCATCCTGGCGGGGGCGGCTACCCTGATCCTGGCCTGCCTGACCGCGCCGCTCTCGCCCGCGGTACTCCCCCTGGCCGTGGCGCTTTTCTTACTCGGGCTGGGGTGGAATTTCTGCTACGTGGGCGGCTCATCGCTGCTCGCCGATCAACTGCTGCCCGCCGAGCGCGCCCGGACGCAGGGGTTCAACGATCTGTTAATCGGCCTGGCCTCCGCTACCGGTGGCCTGTCCAGCGGCGTCGTGTTCTCCGCGGTGGGATATGGGTTGATGGGCGGTATCTCCGCGGTGGTTGCCGTGATCCCGGCAGTGTTGACGCTCCGCTGGCTGCTAAACCGGAAGCGCACCCCGCTTGGGGTTTAGCCATATGGTTTTTGACAAATTCAACGGGGGATGCTACATGGCACAGTCCGCCGCTCACCGTGCCCCGATGGATCCGCCATGCGCCGGGGGACAATGGGCCCTCGCGCCTCGTGCGCGGTATGACCATCGAACGGTCTGGGGTGGGCACGGCTGCACCGTAAACCACCCAAAACCGTGGACCCTTCCGCCGTGCCCCTTGTATAAAATATTCCCAAGAAC
>CAYMLG010000047.1:0-41176 GCA_964391195.1 uncultured Anaerolineaceae bacterium
CCGTGGACAACGACTTCGGCATCAGCCTGACCGAGGGGTTCAAGGAACATGCGGCCACCTTGGGGCTGGAGATCGTGCTGGAAGAGAAGTATCCGCTCGGCGAGACCGAGTTCCGTCCGATCATCGGTAAGCTCAAGGAAGCTGACCCCGATGTAGTCTACGCCACCGGGTATTACAATGAGGCTGCCAACCTGGTGCGCCAGGCTGTGGAAGAGGGACTGGATGTGCAGATTGTGGGGCAGGAAGGCTATGACTCGCCCAAATTCATCGAGCTGGCCGGCGAGGCCGCGGAAGGGGTGATCATCACCACCGACCTGAACCGTGACAGCGAGCGGCCGATGACCAAGACCTTCCTCGAGCAGTACCGGGCCGAATATGGCGAGGACGCGGATATGGTGGGCGCCTCGGCCTTCGATGCCGTCCAGGTGCTGGCTTACGCCATCCGGACCGCCGGCAGCACCGACCCGGATGCGATCACCGCCGCCATCGCCGGGCTTAAGAATTTCGAAGACGTAGCCAGCGGCCCGTTCTGGCAGTATACTGAAGGCCGCGAAGTGGTGCGCCCGGTGTCGTCCCAGATCGTGCGCGATGGCGCCTTCCACCTGTATCATGAATTCGAAGACCTGGAGCTGGTCACCGCCGACTGATCGCCCAGGCAGCCAGGTTCGTGGGCTGTTTCGAGGGCAGAGGCCGCTCGAAACAGCCCACCTCCTGAAATAACCCCTTCGTTCTGGTCTTGATCCCCCGGTAAGCCGCCTGGCTTGGGAGATGGTATGGATGTATTTCAAAATTTGTCGAATGCGGTCGTCCTGGCCTGCACCTATATTCTGATGGCCGCCGGGCTGACGATGGTGTATGGGGTGCTGAAGGTGCTGCACATTGCCCATGCAGCGGTTTACACCCTGGGGGCCTTCGTCGGTCTGGTGGTATTTACCCAGGTCGAGAATTTTTGGATCGCCCTGCTGGCCGCGGTGATCCTCAGCGGCCTGGTAGGGACGCTGATCTACCGCTTCACTTACTACTATATGCTGGACGCCCCTCGTACGGTGCCGTTGATCGCCAGCATTGGTATGTTTGTGATGATCGGCGACCTGCTGCAAAAAGACTTCCTCATGGGCCCCTATCAGCAGGCGCTTCCGGTGCGGGGCGGCGGGCTGCCGCGCATTGAAACCCCCTGGTTTTCGCTGACTTCCTCCCAGACTCTGATCCTGCTCGTCACCATCGGGCTGATGGCCGTGGTGTACCTGGTGCTGACCCGCACCCGGGTGGGGCTGGGATGGCAGGCGGCCTCCATGGACCGGGAGATGGCGGCTGCGGTGGGGGTGAATCTGAACCGGGTGGTGGCGCTCAACTTTTTCATCGGTTCCGCCCTGGCCGGGGCGGCCGGCGTGTTGGTGGGCGCCTACAACAACAGCGTCTTCTCCACCATGGGCGATCTCGTTTCCTATAAAGCCTTCATCATCATCGTATTGGGAGGGATGGGCAGTCTTCCGGGTGTGATCATCGCCAGCTTGCTGTTGGCAATTGTGGAAAACTTTCTGGTATCCTGGGTGGGCTATGTGCTCCCCCGAGATGCGATCGCATTCCTGGTGCTGATCCTGATGCTGATGTTCCGCCCCCACGGATTACTGGGCCAGGAGTAGACCATGTTTTCCGGTAGTTATCTGATCAGTATTGCTGTTTTTGTGGGCATCTGGATCACCCTGGCCCTCAGCCTGAACATATTGACCGGCTACGCCGGGCAGGTTTCGCTGGGGCACGCCGCCTTCTTCGGCATCGGCGCCTATACTTCGGCTGTGCTGGCCGTACGCTATGGCATGCCCTTCTGGATCGACTTTCTGGCCGCCATCCTGGTTACCGGGCTGGCGGGGGGGATTCTGGGGCTTCCCAGCCTGCGTGTCCGCCACGACTTCCTGGTGCTGGCCACCATGGGGATCAACTTTGTGGTGGTCGCAGTCTTCAAGTATGTGGATTTCTTCGGCGGGGCGATGGGCCTGGTCAACATCCCCGCTCCCACGCTGTTCGGCATTACCTTCCGGGGCGGCGCTCCCTACCTGGCGCTGGTATGGGCTTTTGCTCTCTTCACCCTGTTGGTGAGTTGGTATGTCTCCAAGACCTGGGCGGGGATGGCCTTCCACACTATTCGCATCGACGAGGACGCGGCCGCCGCGGTCGGGGTCAGCCAGGTGCGGTTTAAGATCTACGCCTTTATCATCAGCGCTGCGCTGGCCGGCGGAGCGGGCTCGCTCTACGGCCATTTCATCGGCAGCGTTTTCCCCGACACCTTTGTGTTCGTTGAGTCGATCGCGATCCTGTCGATGATTATTTTCGGCGGGATGGGGACGCTGCGCGGGCCGATCGTGGGCGCGGTGATCCTGCGGGTGGCGCCCGAGATGCTGCGCTTCATCCAGGACTACCGCTTTACCCTGTACGGCGCCCTGCTGGTGCTGATGATGCTCTTCCAACCGATGGGTATCCTGGGAGAGGGGAGCTGGCTGTGGCGCAACCTGAAGCGCATCTTCTCCCGCAAGCCGGCGGCCGTTTCCACTCCGGAGGCAGCTCCATGAAAACGCTCCAGGTTCAACATGTCAGCAAACGCTTCGGCGGGCTGCAGGCCTTACAGGATGTCTCGTTGGAGACCGGGGGCGAAATCCTGGGGCTGATCGGCCCCAACGGCGCGGGGAAGACCACCCTGTTCAACGTGATTTCCGGCTTCCTGACGCCGACCTCGGGCGAGGTGATCTACAAGGGCAAAGAGATCCACCGCCTGCGGCCGCACCAGGTGGTCGCATTGGGTATCGCCCGCACCTTTCAAATCGTCAAGCCGTTCAGCGACCTGAGTGTGCTGGACAACGTGCTCTCCGGGATCGGGATGCCGGAATACAGCCGGGCCAGCGTGCTGGTCCGCCGCAACCACACCTCCGCTAACCTCGCCGCGGCGAATGAGCTGCTGGAGTTCACCGGGCTGGCGCCGTGGGCGGATGCCCTGGCCGGCAAACTGCCCATCGGCCTGCAGCGCCGCCTGGAGATCGCCCGGGCCATGGCCACCCGGCCGGAGTTCTTGCTGCTGGACGAGCCGGCGGCCGGGCTGGTATCCCACGAAGCCGAAGAACTGGCCCAACTGATTCACCGCCTGCATGAGCAGGGCAAAAGCATCATCGTTATCGAGCACAATATGTCTTTCGCAATGAACCTCTGCCAGCGGGTGATTGTGTTGGCGCAGGGACGGATCATCTCTCAAGGCACGCCTGCCCAGGTGCAGGCGGACCAGGGGGTGATTAACGCCTATCTGGGGCAGGAGTGAAGCGCTATGCTGGAAGTCAGTCACCTCCACGTATCCTATGGGCGGGTTCAGGCCCTGCGCGACATCTCGTTCACCGTGGGTGAAAAGGAAGCCGTGGCCGTGTTAGGCGCCAACGGGGCGGGGAAGAGCACGCTGATCAAATCTCTGATCGGCTGGAAAGAGGCGCAATCCGGCGAGATCCGCCTGGACGGGCAGCCGGTGAACGGCCTGCACACCTGGCAGCGGGTGGAGCGGGGCATGGCGCTCGTGCCCGAGAGCGGGCGCGTGTTCCGCGATCTGAGCGTGAACGATAACCTGCGCCTGGGCGCTTACCTGCAGGACGAAAAAGCGATCCGCGACCAGATGGACCTGGTCTTCGAACTGTTCCCGGTGCTGGCGGAGCGCAAAGGCCAGGTCGCCAAGACCCTCAGCGGGGGCGAGCAGCAGATGCTGGCCATCGGCCGGGCGATGATGAGCCGGCCCCGGCTGCTGCTGATCGACGAAGTGTCGATGGGGCTGATGCCGATCCTGGTGAAGCGCGTGTTCAGCGTGATCGCTGACCTGCGCCGCCATGGAGTCAGCATCTTGCTGGTGGAACAGAACGCCTACGAGGCGCTCAAGGTCGTCGACCGGGCCTGTGTGCTGGAAAACGGGCAGATCGTCCTGGAAGGAAGCCCGGAAGAGCTGGCCAACGATCCACGGGTGAAGTCAGCCTACCTGGGCGGATAATACAAACCATTGGGCCGGCGGTGAAATAGGCCGCCGGCTTGAACATACTGCACAAATTCTGAAAAGAACGGAGGCTTTCATGAGTCGGACCATTCACGCCCCACGGGGCGTTGAACTTACCTGTAAGAACTGGCTGATCGAAGCGCCATACCGCATGATCCAGAACAACCTGGATCCCCAGGTGGCGGGCGATCCCGAGAACCTGATCGTGTACGGCGGCCGCGGCAAAGCGGCCCGCAACTGGGAGGCGTTCGACGCGATCCTCGAATCGCTGCGCAACCTGGAACCCGATGAGACCCTGCTGGTCCAGTCCGGAAAGCCGGTGGCGGTCTTCCGCACGCACGAGGACGCCCCGCGGGTGCTGATCGCCAACTCGAATATCGTCCCGGCCTGGGCGACCCAGGAGAACTTCGACAAGTGGGAGAAAGAAGGCCTGATCATGTTCGGGCAGATGACCGCCGGGAGCTGGATTTATATCGGCACCCAGGGCATTCTGCAGGGCACCTACGAGACCTTCGGCTCACTGGCGCGCCAGAACGGCTGGGGCAGCCTGAAAGGCAAGTTCGTGGTCACCGCCGGGCTGGGCGAGATGGGCGGGGCCCAACCGCTGGCGATCACCATGAATGAAGGGGTGGGCCTGATCGTGGAGATCGACCGCTGGCGGGCCGAACGCCGCCTGGGGCTGCGCCAGATCGACCGCATCACCGATAACCTGGAAGAGGCGATGACCTGGGTGGAAGAAGCCCTGAGCGAGAAGACGCCCCTCTCGGTGGGGATGATCGGCAACGCGGCCGAGATCCTGCCCGAACTCGTGCTGCGCGGCGTGGTCCCCGATGTGGTCACCGACCAGACTTCGGCCCACGACCCGCTTTACGGGTATATCCCCGTCGGGATGAGCATGAAAGAGGCCGATGAACTGCGCCAGGCGGACCCGCAGGAGTACCAGCGCCGTTCCTATGAGTCGATGGCCCGCCACGTGCAGGCGATGCTGGAGTGGAAAGCTAAGGGAGCGGTGGTCTTCGATTACGGCAATAATATCCGCCAGCGGGCTTACGACTTCGGCGTCAAAGATGCTTTCAGCTACCCCGGTTTCGTGCCGGCCTATATCCGCCCGCTGTTCTGCGAGGGCAAAGGGCCCTTCCGCTGGGTGGCGCTGTCGGGCGACCCGGAGGATATTTACGAGACGGACCGCGCCATTCTGGAGCTGTTCCCCGAAGACGAGCACCTGGCGCGCTGGATTCGCATGGCGCAGGAAAAGATTGAGTTTCAAGGCCTGCCCTCGCGCATCTGCTGGCTGGGTTATGGCGAGCGGGCCCGGGCCGGTTTGAAATTCAACGAACTGGTGGCCAGCGGGCGGGTGCGGGCGCCGATCGTGATCGGCCGCGACCACCTGGACAGCGGCTCGGTAGCCAGCCCCAACCGGGAGACGGAGGGCATGAAGGACGGTTCGGACGCCATCGCCGACTGGCCATTGCTGAACGCGCTGATCAACGCCGTGAATGGGGCCACCTGGGTCAGCATCCATCATGGGGGTGGCGTGGGCATCGGCTACAGCATCCACGCCGGGCAGGTGACGGTGGCCGACGGGACCGAAGCCGCCGCCCGCCGCCTGGAACGGGTGCTGACCACCGACCCGGGCATGGGCGTGGTGCGCCATGTGGACGCCGGGTATGAAGAGGCGATCTCCTTTGCGAAGCAGCGCGGCATCAAGGTGCCGATGATGAAGTAGCGCGACGATGGCACTCACGGAAGTTGACCTTCTGATTGAAAACGCATCCCAGGTAGTGACCTGCGCTGGCGGTCCCGGGCCACGCCACGGGGCCGCCATGCGCCAGGTGGGTCTGATCTCCGGTGGGGCGGTGGCGGTGGACGGCGAGACGATCGTCGCCGTGGGCAGCACAGACGACCTGCGTCGCAGCTACCGCGGACGCAGGTCGATCGACGCCCGGGGCAAGGTGGTTTGCCCCGGTTTCGTCGACCCGCACACCCACGCGGTGTACGCTGGCGACCGGGTGCACGAGTTCGAGCTCCGCATCCAGGGCGCCAGCTACATGGAGATCATGCAGGCCGGTGGGGGCATCGCCAGCACCATGCGCCACACCCGGGAGGCTTCGGTGGAGGAACTGGTGCGCCAGTCCCTGCCCCGGCTGCAGGCTATGCTGGATCAGGGCGCGACGACGGTGGAAGTGAAGACCGGCTACGGGTTGAGCCTGGAAAGCGAGCTGCGGATGCTGGCCGCGATCGCCGCCCTGGACCAGGCGCAGCCGGTGGACCTATTGCCCACTTTCCTCGGCGCGCACGCCGTCCCCCCCGAATACCAGGGACGGACCGGGGATTACGTGGAGCTGGTCGCAGAGGAGATGATCCCGGCCGCGGCGGAGTGGTATGCCGCTTCGCACTTCGCCCGCTCTGGGACGCCCTTCTGCTGTGATGTGTTCTGCGAGGAGGGGGTATTCGACCGGGAGCAGTCGCGCCGGGTGTTGGAGGCCGGGCGGGCGCACGGCATGCGGCCGAAGATCCACGCCGACGAGTTCAAGAACCTGGGCGGGGTCTCCCTGGCGGTGGAATTGGGGGCCCTCTCAGCCGACCACCTGGATGCCACCCCGGCGGAGGAGATCGCCCTGCTGGCCGCGGCGGATACGGTGGGGGTGGTGCTGCCGGCGGTGAACTTCAACTTCGGCAGCCCACATTACGCCCCGGCCCGCCAGTTGATCGACGCCGGCGCAGCCCTGGCCCTGTCCACCGACCTGAACCCCGGCTCGGCGCCCTGCCCTTCCATGCCCCTGGTGATGAGCATCGCCTGCCGCTACCAGCGCCTGCTGCCCTCGGAAGCGCTGGTGGCAGCCACGATCAACGCCGCCTACGCGGCCGGCGTGGGTGAGCGGGTCGGATCGATCGAGCCCGGCAAGCAGGCCGACCTGCTGCTGGCCGGCGCATCCGATTACCGCAGCCTGGCTTACCAGTTCGGAGGCAACCTGATCGAAATGGTGATTAAGCGGGGGAAGGTAGTGAAGGCTGGGTGAAGGCTGGGTGAAGGCTGGATGAAGGCTGGGTGAAGGCTGGATGAAGGCTGGGTGAAGGTTGGATGAAGGCTGGGTGAAGGCTGGATGAAGGCTGGGTGAAGGCTGGATGAAGGCTGGATGAAGGCTGGATGAAGGCTGGGTGAAGGCTGGGTGAAGGCTGGATGAAAGCTGCCGGTTTCCGGCAAGTATAATAGACGGCCAGGATGGCGAACAAGACCGAGGCCCTGTACAACCAATATTACCTGCAGAACGAGCCGCACTTCGAGCGCCTGGCGATCTTCTCTGCCGTCCAAAGCCGGTACGGGGTTACTACGGTGTTGTATCCCGGCTGCTCTTTCCACATCACCCCGTCCTTCTTTTTTCCACACGTGGTTTACGTGGACACCAGCCCGGAGTCCCGGGCTTTTTTCGCCGCCCGGAAGGAGATTATCGACTTCGTCGACCGCCGCAAGCGCTATAAGCGCCCGGCATATATCGACTTCATCCCGAAGGACTACACGGCCCCGCTCCCGCTGCGCCCGGAGAGTTTCGACCTGCTGATCTCTATGTATGCGGGCGGGATCGCCCTGGCCTGCAAACGCTATCTGCGGCCCGGCGGGCTGCTCCTGAGCAACAACCACCAGGATGACGCCGGACAGGCGGCCGCCGACCAGGATTACCGGCTGGTGGCTGTGGCCCATGAAAAAGGCGCCGGCTGCCGCCTGGAAGAGGATCATCTGGAAGGGTACTTTGTGCCCAAAGTGGGCAGCCGGGGTGGAGCCGGCGCCCACCACAACCCCTGGCCCGAGTACACGCGCACGGCGACCTATTACCTGTTCCAAAAGCTGCCCCTCCGGGCAGGCTAGCGGCGCGAGTTCCGAGCGGCGGGAAGGGTCACGATCAGCCTGGATTACCAGAAACGAAAAAGGAGAGGAGCATTGTTCACACACGCCATATGTCGCCGCCCGGGCCTGGATGCAGCCGGCGGGATCACCACCGCCGGGTTGGGCATGCCGGATGTCGGGCTGCTGCTGCGCCAGCACGCAGCCTATGTGGAAACCCTGCGCTCGCTCGGCCTGGAGGTGGCCGTGTTGGATCCCCTGCCCGGTTTCCCGGACGCTTACTTTGTCGAAGATCCGGCGGTGGTTCTGCCCGGGGCGGCGGTGCTCACGCGCCCGGGGGCCGGTGGTCGCCGGGGGGAAACGGTGGCAATGGAAGATGTGCTGCGCCAGCGGAGCGATGCCTTCGGCGGGCGGGTCGAGCGCATACGGGCCCCAGGGACGCTGGATGGTGGGGACGTGCTCCAGGTGGGTAAGCGCTTTTTCATCGGCATCTCTGGCCGCACCAACGAGTCAGGCGCAGCGCAGTTGGGGAAGATTGCCGGCGAGCTGGGCTGTACCTGGACCCCGGTGCCCGTGGGGCAGGGTTTGCACCTAAAGTCCGGGGTCAGCCTGGTCGGGGAAGATACCCTGCTGATTGCGCCCTCGCTCGCCGGGCGCCCGGAGTTCGAAGACTACCGCAGGCTGATCGTCCCGGAGGAGGAGGCCTACGCCACCAACTCCTTGTGGATCAACGGCACGCTGCTCGTCCCCGCCGGGTTCCCGCGCACCCGGGAACTGCTCGAAACGCTGGGCAGCCCCATTCGCGAACTGGACGTGAGCGAGATACGCAAAATGGACGGCGGGCTCACCTGCCTATCCCTGCGCTATTGATGAATCCTATGGGGATAAGTCGTACAGGGCGCTGACGACTTCGTCCCCACGCCGGGGGCCGAAGGCGGCTGTCAGCCAGCGGTCCAGGGTGCGTTCGATCGCGATCTCCGCTGCGACGTAGAACCGGCCTTGCAGGCGAGCGCCTTGCGGGCTGCGCACTACCAGTTCCAGGTCGTTCACATCGCCCGAAAGCTCCCAGTCGGGGTGCCCGGTCAGCCGCCAGCCCGCTTCTGAGAAGTTCTCTCCGTAGCCGTATAGTTCCTTGATATACCAGGCCCCATTCTGCTCGAAGGATTCTTCTTCGCTGACCTTAGCTAACAACTTACCCAGGCCGCCCTGCAGTTCACCTCCCAACTCTGCGCCGAGCTTGCTGGTCTGCTTGTACTTCAGCTCGCGCACCACCGGATCGGGACGGACCCGGTACACCACCGGGCGTTTGGGCGTGATCTGCCCGTTGGGCTGCACCGCGAACAGTTCGATGCTGAAATCCACCGAGAGGAAGGAGCAGCCCCGGTCGGGGAGCAGAGTCAGGCTGGTGGTCACCTGGTGGTAGTCGAAGCCGTTGCGCACCTGGTTCTCGACCTCATCCGGCAGCCGTTCGCCTTTGGCGAGCAGGCCGGCCAGGTAGCTGCGATGCCTTGGCTCGCCCAGCAGGATGCGGTTCTTCTTGCCCAGGAAGGTCGCTACCATCCCCTGGTCCTCCCCGGCGCCTTTTACCTCTTCCAGGTCGATCGGCTCCAGCTCGATTATGATCCCCTTCTTGGTCTCCGCCGTCTCACTCTTATCAAACCCCATCCTTCACCTCCAATCGCCGACTAATACGAAAGGCGCCCAGGCATAAGCGTTGCGCTCGCCCTCGCGCTGCATGATCTCGGTCTGGGCGCACTGCAAAGCCCCGGCTTTGTCGATCTTTCCGCTTTCCCGGTAGGTTTTGAGTAGTTGGTCGTAAAACGAGAGCATCAAATCCTGGGTGAGGGCTGCGTCGACCTCCCACAGGCTGACCAGGATGGAAGAGGCCCCCGCGTACAGGAAAGCTCGTACCAGCCCGAGCAGCTCGTCGGCTTCGCTGATCCGGTGCACCCCCGTCTGGCAGGCCGACAGGCACACAAGCTCGTTTTTGAACTGCATGCCCATAATCTGGCGGGCGGTCAGCAGCGAGTCCGGGGCGGCCGGGCCGGCCTCTAGCACCAGGCCGGAGGACAGCGGGTCCAGGCGGTTGAAATACCCGTGGCACGAGAAGTGGCAGATATCGCGCCCTTGTATGTGCCCGGCGATCTCCTGCTCGCTCAAACGCTCGCCCAGCACGGGCTCCGCCCCAAATAGCCGGGCCACCAGCCTGGCCTCCTCCTGGAACACGACCCCGAAGGCCGCGCAGCTCTCCAGGCGCTCGGTCCCTTTGCCGGGGAGTTGGCAGAGCGGCAGCAGCCCGGCAGCCGGGGCATAGGCCACAGGGAATTGGGCGATCAGCGGCGCCCCCTGGAAGGGCAGGGCGTGGAGCGGCATGGCGTGCAGCAGGCGGTGGGGAATAAAGTAGACCAGGTCACCCGGCTCGAGAAACGCCTCCAGCGGATCGACCAGGGTTTGCGCCAGGCGCGTCCAGCGCATAGAGCCCCGGCTTTTGTAGCGCACCACCTCCCGCTGGAAATCCTGGTAGGCCGACCACAACTGCTCGTTGCTCAGCGGCAGGTTCCAGGTGCGGGCTTCATCCCAATCCTGTCGCAGGCAGTAGCCGGCCAATTCCCGGCCATCGAAGAAATACTCCACCAACAGCACCGGGCGTCCCTGGGCCTGCAGCCAGGCCCGCATGCGGGGCAGGGTCACCGGCAGGCCCTGGCGCAGGGCGACAAACTCCGGATCGTAGGCTTCCATCTCTCGATAAATGGCCTTCAGTTTCTGCGTCGTCTCGAAAGGGGAAGGGCCGGCGGAGGCAGTATTCTGCCTGGGGCCCGGGCCGCTCTGCGTGGCGGCGTTGATCGCCCTGCGCCGCAGCTCAAGCAGCTCCGCTTCGGCCGCCAGCAGCTCGGCGAAGCGGCCCTCTGCCTGCCTGGCCGGCGTCGCCGGCCAGGTGGCGGTGATCTCCAGCAGGGCGCGCGACTTCGCCCGCTGGACGATCGCGTACGCCTCCCCCGGGTCTTTCCCGGCCAGCGCCAACCGGTGCAGCCGGTGGTAGGGATCTTGCTTGTCCTCTGTGAAGCCCGAGCGGTACTGGTCCAGGAAGGGCGTCTTTTCACGGGTGGATTCGATCCACTCGATCGCTTCCCGGTAGTATTTTTGGGCCGAGTCCAGGTCGCCGTCCGCCTCGTACAGCCGGCCCAGGTCTTTGGCGGCTTTATACGCCGGGTTGAAGAAGCCCGCTCCCCAGGCGATCTCCAGGCAGGCCAGATAAGCCCGGCGCGCCTGCTCGTTTTGCCCGTGGTTCGCATACCATGCGCCGAGCGAGCCCAGGGTGAAGGCCTCCCCCAGGCGATCGCCCAACTTGCGCCGCACCTTCAGCGCCTCCTCCAGGATCGGAAAAACCCGCTCATCCTCATCGGGGAGTTGGAGGGCCAGGCCGTGCAAGGCATTAGCCAGCCGCAGTTCGTCCCCCGCCTGGCGCAGCAGATTCGCCGAACGCTCGAAGAGCAGCACGACCAGCCCACGCAGCCTTTTTTCTGGGGTCATTTCCGTGTCCAGCACCGGCAGCGCCGAGAAGGAAAGATCCTTGAGGATGGTGGGGATGACTTCTTCGAGCACTCCTGGCTGTGGGCGCTGTTCGATCCGCACCAGCAGTTGGGCCAGGTTCTGCAGCTCCGAGCCCTCACCCGGCAAGTAACCCAAGCGCTGCGCGGCTTCATAGGCCGCCAGCGTTGCCCTGGCCGCTGCTTTGGCGTCTCCCAGGTCCAACAGAATCTTGCCGACCAGCCCTTGCATCGCGCCGGTAGCCAGAAAACGTTCCTCCGCCTCGCTTTGCTCCGCCAGCTCCAGCCCTTCCTGCAGATAAGCCAGCGCCTGGTCGAGCATGCCGGTGTCGTAGGCGCATAATCCCAGGGAGGACAGCCAGTTTGCCGGATGCAGCGGGTCGTCCAACTGGCGGGCAAGTTCCAGGGCTTCCTCCCCCCAGACCATGGCCTGCTGAGCGCGGCCCAACTGGCGCGCCGATTCAACGGCCAGGTTGTAAGCATGCAGGGTGGCCAGCGGCTCCCGGTGTTCCCCTTTGCGGAAATAGTCTATGGCCGGCAGTACTTTTTCCAGGCAGCCTTCCAGATCGTCTTCCCGGAAGCGTTGGTTCGCTTCGGTGAGCGCCAGGTAAGCCCGGGCCGAAGGGATATCCGCCAGGCGGTTGGCCCGCATGGCGAGATCCAACCAGGCCGGGAAACTGTCCAACCCGGCCGGGTCTTCCCCCATAGGCTCCCGTACGGTGGATGACGCCGGGCGAAACGACTGGTCCAGGCGGGTGCTCTCATACTTGCGGACAGCCATGCGGAAAACGGTATCGGTGAGTAGGATGATAGTGTCCGGCTCCAATGGAGGGAGGGCAGCCTCATCCGGGGGAGCGGTGTAGAGCTCGACCAGCTTCTGGAAAAAGGGGAAGGATCTGTCAGGCTGCTCGAGCACGTAATAGTGGCTGGCGAGCCCGGGCAGCAGCATGGCCGCCTGAGCCCACTGCCCGCTCTCCAGGCGGTAATTTAAGGCTCGCTCGAAGGAATCCCAGGTGCGTTCCTCCTCGCCCAGATCGTTGTAGGTCAGGGCGATCTCCTGGTAAGTGATCCCCAGGTGTTGGATGTCGTCCAGCTCTTCGAGGATAGCGGCCGATTTTAGCAAGTGGTCGAGGCCTTCCTGCGGCCTGCCTTCCTGGCGGCGTAATCTGCCGGCGATCCCCAGGCAGCGCCCGGCCTCGATCTGGTTGCCGGCTTCCCGGAAGAGGGCTTCCGCCTGGAAAAGGTCCTCGATGGCCTGGGTGTAATTGGCGTTGCTGGCGAATACGTGGGAGCGCAGTTTCAAGCAGGCGGCTTCGAGTCCCGGGTTTTCCAGGAAGCGGCTGAGGATGATGTTCACCGACAGGATGTGATGTGCCAGCGCCATCGCTTGCTCGGGTGGGTAGGGGGATTGCCCATCCAGGAGGTCATAGGCTTCCTCCAGGGCGCTTTCTACCAATTCGGGTCGGGCCGCCTCCCGGTTCGCTTCCAGGATCTCGAGGATCTCGGCCTCGGTGCGAGCCCGGGTGAGCAGGCGCTTCAATTTGAAGCCCAGGGGGTCGAAGACCTCATTCATCCACCCTTCCACCAAGGAGGCTTCATACAGATGTCCGGCATTCCGCCAGACAGCGACCAGTTCCATCAATTCCCGGCTCAGGTCTCGATCTTGTTTGACGGCGGGGCCATATCGCTCGACGGAGAGGCGCCATTCGGTATCGCTGGTAACGGCGAAGATGGAATCCAGTATCTGTTGGATAACGGCCTGGTATTTCATCAGCACTCCTCAGCCCCCTTGATCACGAACCGGGAGTTCGGGCGCTAAATTATGCCCCCCGGTTCTGGTCCGCTGCAAACACTGTCATCCGCCATCCGGCCGATTGGCACGTTTCTTGCCCCACATACCTCAGCTTTGGCTTCGCAAAATGGATAATCCGGACTGGATTAGCCCGTCTTCAGTTTAGAATGTCTTCAGCTATGTGTCAAGCGTTCTTAATTTTCCCGGGGAAAGCCTGAAATTTGCTTCTGGCCTGTGTCCGAGGTTGATATGCAAGGGACCATTCCCCGGTGGAGAGCATGCTTTTATAATGAGGCTCATGTTCCGTCGCTGGCCAATCCTCATCCCCGGGTTAGCGCTCCTGTTTCTGGCCTGCAATCTCCTTCGCCCGGCTGCGCCTGCAACGCCCCCGGCCCATTTTCAGGGGCCGCTGCCGGGGGCTACAGGGAGCCCGGAACGGCGGACTGTCCCTGCGCAGACCGCCTTGCCAACGGCTCAGGCGTCAGCCCCTACCCACACGGTGAATGCGGAGCAGGCCGCTTACCGGCCCAGGTTCGAGCCGGGGCCGTGCGTCTTCCCGGTTCCCGCTGGCTACAGCCCGGACTGCGGTTACCTGCTCGTCCCCGAGAACCGCTCCCGCCCTGAAGGGAACGCCGTCCGCCTGGCGGTCGCCGTCTTCCGCACCGCCAACCCAGACCCGGCCCCCGACCCGGTCGTTCACCTGGCGGGCGGCCCGGGCTCGTCTTCCCTGGAAGTCGCCGGTTATCTGTTCGCACAGGGCATGGACGCCATCCTAGAGCGCCGGGATTTCATCCTTTTCGACCAGCGGGGCACAGGCTATTCGATCCCCCGCCTGGATTGTCCCGAACGCCAGGCGCTCGCCCCGGCCTTGCTGGATGGATCGCTCTCCGAATCGGAGGCCGCTCAGATCGTGAAGGACGCCTTCCTCCGCTGCCGCAACCGTCTAACGGAAGAGGGGATCGACCTGTCCGCCTACAACAGCGCGGCCAGCGCCGGGGACCTCAACGACCTGCGGCTGGCCCTGGGCTACGAACAGCTCAACCTGTACGGCGTCTCTTACGGCACGCGGCTGGCCCTCACCGCCCTGCGCGACTACCCCCAGGCCGTGCGCAGCGCAGTGCTGGACTCGGTTTACCCGCTGGAGGTGAACCTGTACACTACGCTGGCGCCCAACGCCCAGCGCGCGTTCGCGGCGCTGTTCTCGCGCTGCGCGGCCAGCCCAGAATGTTCCGCCGCTTATCCCGACCTGGAGCGCCGCTTCTATGACCTGGTGGACCGGCTGAACCAGGAGCCCATGTCGGTCTCGCTGAGCGCCGGGGGAGGCGAGCAGCGCGTCCTGTTGGATGGCGGGCTGCTGGTCGATGTGCTCTTCGGCGGCCTGTACAACCCCGCGGTGGCAGCCAGGATGCCGGAAATGATTTTCGATCTCAGCCGCGGAGATACCACCCTCTTGCGCCAGCGGTTGGCCTTGTACTTCGATCCCTCCACCGCGTTGGGGATGCAGATGGCCGTGCAGTGCGCCGAGGAGCTGCCTTTCAACCAGGCCGAGGAAGCCTTTGCGGCTGCGGCGGAAGTGCGGCCGCAAATCGCCGCCTTCTTCCCGGCCAGCGTGCAGCCGCTGTTCGCCACCTGCCGGGAGTGGGGGTTCACCTCCACCGACCCACGGGAAAATCAGCCCGTAGCCAGCCCCGTCCCGGCGCTGATCCTGGCCGGGGAATTCGACCCGATTACCCCGCCGGATTGGGGCCGCCAGGCGGCCGCCGTGCTGGAGAACAGCTACTTTGTGGAGTTCCCATACAACGGTCACTGGGTTACTCGCTCGTCAGCCTGTGCCAGGGCGATGGCGCTCGCTTTTTGGGAGAGTCCGGCGATGCCTCCAGACCCGGATTGCGTTCAGAACGAGCCCCCGCTGCGGTTCGTTCGCTAGCCGGTTCTGACGATGGCTGTGTGCTCGCCCTGGTTTGGGACATCCCCGCGTGGATTCGTCGAGCATTTTGGAAACTTATTGTAATTCATCGAAACAATAACTAAACTTTTGCGTTATGATCTATGGATCACCTCTTCGAAAAGTGAGTCATGCATATCTGTCAAAAATGTGGCTTTCTGAACCCCGGAGAGGTTCTGGTGTGCGTTCGCTGCTCCGAACCTCTTGTTTTGTTCTGTTCCTCCTGCGGGAGCGCAGTTCCGCCGGGCGCCGAACGTTGTCCGAAGTGCGGCCAGCGGTTTGAAGATCTCAACTTTTTTCAGCAAACCGACCAGGGAAACGAGCCGAAAGCGGAGATCCACGAGCGGATGCTCAGAAATCTGCGGGATAGCATCCCCATCGTGCTGGCGCGTAAGATCGAAAACCTGGCGTCGAAAATGGTGGGCCAGCGGCGTGATGTAACCGTGCTGGCGGCCAGGATCGACAATTTCACCCTCGCCTCGAATCGGGTGGACCCCGGCATGACCTTCAGCGTGCTGGACAACCTGATGCACGCCCTGGCTGATGTCATCTATGAGTACGAGGGGACGATCGACAAGCTCTTCGGCGATAACCTGATGGCCCTGTTTGGGCTGCCGGTCAACCATGAGAACGATCCGGAGCGGGCGGTGCGCGCCTCCCTGGAAATGCTCAAAGTCGCCGGTTCGCTGCGAGAACAGCTCGTGCACGATTACGGGATGGAGATCAATCTCCGCATCGGCATCAACACCGGGTTGGTGATCGCCGGCGGCCTGGGCGACCAGCACCATATGGAATACACGGTGATCGGAGATACGGTCAATCTGGCCTCTCATTTGGAGACCATGGCCGGCCCCGGGACGGCCATCGTCAGCTTCCGCACTTACCAGCGTACGTACCCGATCTTCCATTACGAACCGCTGCCGGCTGTCCACTTCAAAGATTTCCCCATCCCGGTGAAGGTGTTCCGCCCGGTCAACGTGCGGACGGCGGGCGGCAGAGCCAGATGGCTGCCCGGGCTGCAGGCGCCCATGGTGGGACGGGAGCGGGACTTGCAGCGCCTGCAAAGCGCCTGCGCGCAGGTTATAGAACAGAAAAGCAGCCAGGTGGTGCTGCTCTCGGGGGAGGGGGGCATCGGCAAGACCCGGCTGGTTTCCGAGTTCTTCGCCACCCTTGCCGGACAGCCGGTGAAGCTCTATTCCGGGAGCTGCGCCTCTTACATGCGCATCACGCCCTACCGGGTGGTGGCGGACCTGGTGCGAGATATCATCCACGTCTCCGAGGTCGATCCCAACTCCGTACAGAGAGAAGCGCTCAGCTACTCGGTCGAACAGCTCAACCTGGACGGCGACAAAATACTGCCTTATTTGAACTATGTGTTGGGCATCGGCCAGTCCGATCCCCTGGCAGAGCTGCGGTTGCAGCTCCTGGATCCGGCCATGCTCCAGCGGCAGATCCACTCTGCGCTGCGCTCCTTCCTGGTGGCGACCGCTTCCCAGTCGCCCGTCATCTTTGTGTTCGACGATTTGCACTGGATCGACCCCGCCTCCCGCGACTTTCTCGCCTACTTTATCCAGGCCCTCGAGAATATCCCCCTGATGCTGCTGCTCATCGCCCGGAACTTCGACGAGACGCCCGATACCAAACCCCTGGTGGCGGCGGTTGACAAGCGCGGCGGTGAAACGTTGGAGATCCATCTGGAACCCCTGTCCTCATCCGACTCGGAGCAGTTGATCGACCGGTTGCTGACGGCCAATACCACAAAAGCCAGGATCGTCAAAGAACAGATCATCGGCCGGGCCTACGGCAACCCCTATTACACCGAGGAACTGGTGCGCCTGCTGCTGGACAATGGAGGCCTGGTGGGCAAGGCGGGGAGCTGGCTGATCACCGATGCCGCCGCGCACCTGGTGAAAGAAGTGCCCGGGACGCTGCAAGACCTGATCCTGGCTCGATTCGATCTTCTTTCCCCCGAGTTAAAAGATACGCTGCAGCGCGCGGCCGTGCTGCGCGGCGTGTTCAGCCTGGGCCTGCTCAACCAGATATCCGATTACGGCCGGGATGCCCTGGTGAACAACTTGAGGGAACTCGAGCAGCGGGGTTTTCTGGAGAGGGTCCCTGTGGGCAATGAGGACCGCTATTCGATCAAGCACCCCCTGCTCCAGGAGACCATTTACAACACCCTGGTCACCCGAGACTTGCGCCCCCTGCACCTGAAGATCGCCCGGGCCATCGAGGAGGGGGGCAACGGAGTGCACGGCGAGCAAAGCGATATCCTGGCTTATCATTATTCGGAGAGCACCACGCCGGATAAGGCGATCCCCTACCTGATCGCCTCGGCGGAGAAGGCCGCGCAGCGGTTCGCCAATGAAAGCGCGGCCCAGTACTACCGCCAGGCGCTGGCGCTCATGGAAGCCTCGGTGGAGGCGGACGAGATGCAGATTCTGCAGGCGCAGCTCGGGTTGGGGCGGTCGCTGAAGTTCGCCGGAGAATATGAAGGCGCTCAGCAGAGTCTGGGAGGCGCGCTGAGGCGTATCCAGCAGGAAGGGATCGGCGACATCCGGCAGGACCAGACCCGGGCTGGACTGCTGCTGGAGAGTCTACGCGAGCTGGCCGACTTGCGGACCCGGGAGGGGAAGCTGGAACTCGCCGTGCAGCTCCTCCAGGAAGGTCTCGAGTTTTTGGAGAGCGCCGGCCCGCACCTGGGCTTGATTCCCGCCCGGCGTTTAACAGACCGCCTGGCCTGGGCCTATTTCCGGCAGGGCAAGCTCAAGGAAGCATTCCGGGTGGCCACCCAGGCCCTGGATGACGCCGGTGAATGGGGGGAAGAAGACCCGATCACCCTGGCCTCCTTGCACAATACTGTCGGCGGGATTCATTGGATGCACTCGGATTACGGCGCAGCGATCGAGTGCGTGAAACACAGTCTGGAAGTCTATGAGAAGCTGACCTATTTCTGGGGGATGGCCATCGCTTACACCAACCTGGGTGTGCTGCAGCATTCGGCGGGCAAATGGGCGGAGGCGATCGCCAACCTGGAACAGGCTGATGCGATCCGGCTGCAGAACGGCTATCTGGCTGAGCGCCCGACCAGCCTGAAGAACCTGGGAGAGGCCTTGGTTTGTACAGGCGAGTTTGACCTGGCCCGGGAGAAGTTTGAAACCAGCCTGGCGATCAGTAAGCGCCAGGGGATGAACCTCTCCGCCGCCTATTCGGAGATCGGCCTGTGCCGGCTGGCAATATTGCAGGACGAGCTCGAGGAGGCCCAGGCGCACCTCGACAACGCGGAGACTCTGTTGGGGGATGCACGGAACGAGTTGGATGAGCGGTATGTGGAGCTGCTGATCCTGCAAGCGCGGATCTATGCCCAGAAGCGGAATTATGCAGAAGCGACTGAGCTGGCGCAGAAGGCGCACCAGATGGCAACCGAGAGCGGGTTCATAAACGAGGTCAATGAAGCGCTGTGGACTTTGGGAACGATCTGTGAAGGTCTGGGAGAGTACGAGCAGGCCGAACGCTATCTGACCGAGGTGATCCGGCTCACTCAAGCCCAGGGCGATTCCTATATTCAAGCGCAGGCGCTGTTCGATCTGAGCCAGGTGCACCTGTACCGCAGCCAGGCCGAGCCGGGCTTGTGGACTGAGCAGTTGCAGAAAGCGAAGCAGACCCTGACCAGCTCCGTGGAATTGTTCACCGCATTGGGGTCTAACTACCACCTGGCGCGGGCGGGAATTGCGCTGGACCAGATCTCTCTAATCGAAAGCCGGGGATGCCAGGCCGGCCTGGAGTGGCGCAAGGGGGTGGATTAACGGCGATCGGGTTGGAGGGCTATCGGTAGAAAAATTGGTTGAGAAACTAAGAAAAGTGTAAGGAAAATTTACCGGCAATGGAAGCTATAATTAGGCAGAATAAATTGAATAAGAAATCGATCGGAAAAAGGCAAACCTGTCGAAAGGCAGGGGCGCAAAGCCACGGGTCTACTCAGTGGGTTTTAGATCTACTGCTGAATGATCGCCGGGCCGCCCATCAAAGGTATTCAAGAAAAAGCGTTTGGGCGGTAAAAAGACCAAACGCTTTTTTGCCAGTAGCTCCCAGCCGAGGAGAGGGTTGCCTTACCTGATTCAGTTTTGGCGCTTGTTCTCGGCTGCGTTCGCAAGCCAGTACCAGGCGCCGTTTTATCATTAACGAGCAGTTGTTGCCAACGTCGCAGAGCGATCACACCGGACAGGTAGGAACCTGTGAAACGAGACCTGGAACACAATCCTGAGCCCCAGACTGCCGAACCCCTCACCGGTTTCGTCTCTCCAGACGAAACGAAGCCGGCCGAGGCGTTCACTTCCCGGGAGCGCTTGATCGCCATCATGGAGAAAGCGAACGAGGTGGCGCGCTCCGAAAATCTGGAGGCGCTGTTCTCCCGGACGCTGGATCTGTTGATCGATGTGGCTGAGGCTGAATCGGCCATCCTCTTCCTGTACGACCCGGGGAGCGACGAACTGGTATTTACGACGGTGCGGGGTGATGAAGAGAGCCAGGGTCTGATCGGCCTGCGGCTGAAGAAACACCTGTGGCTGGTTGATCCCATCAACCCAAGATCGAAAGTTATCATTGTCGGCGATGTCGTCAGCGATCCCTTGCTGCGGATCATTAACCCCGTCAAGGCCGGCGGCCTGCATAACACGATCATCATCCCTCTGCTGCTCGAGGAACGGACCTTTGGGGTTATCCAGATCTTCAACTATACCTTCTGTGACCTGGGTTTGCTGGAAACCCTGGCAAACCGGTTCGTGAACGAAGCTGACCGGTTGATGACCCTGGTGGTGACCCAGCAGTCGAACCAGCGGCTAAACCTGCTGATCGATATGATCGGCAAAGTGAGCGGTACGCTGGATCGCAGCCAATTATTGCAGATTGTGCCCGAACAGGCGGCGAGGTTGACCAATGCAGAACGCAGCTCGCTGTTCCTGGTAGACAGCACGACGAACGAGCTGGGGTTCCACTCGTCTTACTACCAGCCGGCGGCCCAGGTCTCGGCGGCCTCCCCCGCCGGGCGGCAGCAGCAGTTGAATAAGTTGATCTTCAGCCTGAAGGCCGGGCAGTCGAACCCCCCTTCGCTGGCGGAGCAGGGCAAAAAGTCGCCGGAAGGGTTTGGTTTCGCCACCCGCTCTGCCATCACCGTCCCGCTGAACGAAATCAACATCGCCCCCAGTGAGCGTAAGGATCAAACCGATACCACCATCGGCGGTTTGACGGTGTTGAAGATGCGAGGAGAAGCTTTTGATGAGGAGGACGTTCAACTCCTCGAAACCCTGGCGCACCAGGCGAGCATCTTCTTACAAGCCGCCGAGTTGTATGAGAATATCAATGACCTGTTCCTGGATGTGATCAAAGCCTTGGTGGCGGCGATTGACGCCAAAGATCGCTCCACCCAGGGCCACTCGGTTCGTGTTCTCGATCTGGCCGTGGCGATTGCCCAGGAATTGGGGCTCGACCCGAACACCGTCTCCGATATTCGTATTGGTAGTTTGCTGCACGATGTGGGCAAAATTGGCATTTCAGATCAAATTCTGAGCAAGCCGGGCCGCCTGACCCCGGAAGAATTCAAGATCATGAAGAAGCACCCCCTGTATGGCCGGCAGATCATGAGCCAGGTGCGCGTTTTGCAGTCGGCGCTGCCCGGGATCGCCGAGCACCACGAACGCCTGGATGGTTCTGGCTACCCGTATGGCCTGATGGGGGATCAGATTTCGATCGCCGGGCGGGTGATCGCGGTAGCCGATGTGTTCGATGCGCTCACCTCCGACCGTCCATATCGCAAAGGGGTCAGTGTTCAGGCCGCGCTCAGCTACCTTAACGAGGAGAGCGGCAAGCTGTTTGACCGGGCATGCGTCCAGGCGCTGACCCAGATTATCGAGCGGCGGATGGCCGAGTCTGAACCGGCCGTGACGTTAAGAAGAAACGACGATGGCCGCACACCATCGTCGTTCCCACAGGACCTTTACAAACGTATATAAGAGGCCCTACTGGATTGCGGGTTAGTAGAGTTTTCGGGTGAATGGATTAGCCGTCCCAGATCATTCGGCCGCCATCCCAGATCATTCGACCGCCGTCCCAGATCATCCGGCCGCCATCCCAGATCATGCGACCGCCGTCCCAGATCATCCGGCCGCCGTCCCAGATCATTCGGCCGCCGTCCCAGATCATGGCTCGGTCATTCTCTTCCATCTGACCGCCATCCCAGATCATGCGACCGCCTATCATAGCTGCATTTGCCGATGTGGCTATGGTAGGCGCGAGCATGACGACTACCAGGATGATCGCAGTGAGCGCCAAGAGCTTTTTCATGGTTTCACCTCCTTTCCTTCCTTTGTGTCGGGCTGCCGCGTAATTCGTCCGGGCGTCACAATGTGAAACCGCTGCCGAATCCAGCCGCGGCAGTAACCTCCTTCTTCATCTATTCCGCCTCTCCTGGCCGGTTGGAGTCCCAGCCGGCATTAGGAGAGGCGTTCCTTTTTCTCTGCCTACCGGTTCTCCCTCAGATAGGCAGCAGCAAAATCCAAAACGGTATCAGCTTCGCTCCCTGATTCTTGCTGAACGAGCAGGTGGGGTGTTACGCCCCGGCCTTCGAAATTTTCCTGGTGGACAGGCGAAAGCCACTGGGCGACGGTGAACTGCAGTGATGAGCCGTCGGCCAGCGGGACCGTTTCGCGGATCGCGCCCTTGCCGTGAGTCGTCTCACCGATCAGCGTACCCCGCCCCCGATCGGCGATTGAGGCCGCCATAGTCTCGGGAGCCGAATACGTGGAGGCGCCGATCAGCACAACCAGGGGAACAGTCTCCGCCAGGTCACCGCTGCGGGTATTGTAGGGGATCAAGCGGCCGTCTTTCATCCTGGCATAAAAGGCCACACCCTCGTCGAGGAACAGGTCGAGCACAGCCTGGGTCGCATCCATCAGCCCGCCGCCGTTGTAGCGCAGATCGATGATGATGCCTTTGGGGCTGGCAGGCAGCAGCTCCTGCAGCGCCTGTTCGACAGCCTCGGGGGTCTGATCGGTGAACTGGTCGAAACGCAGGTATCCGATGCCTGCGTCGAGGGTTTGGGCTATCACTTCTTTCACCGGCTCTCGGGGGATGGCGAACTGCAAGGTTTGGTCGCCGCGTTGGATGACCAGTTGCGCGCTTGAACCGGCCGGACCGCGGATCAGGGTCATCACTTCCATATAATCCGAAGTGGGTTTAACCTGCCAGCCATCCACCTGGACGACGATATCGCCTGCCTGCACGCCGGCCCTATCTGCCGGACTGCCCGGTGAGACCCGAGTGATTGTGAACTGCCCGTCCTGCATCTCGGCTTTGATGCCGATCGCGCCGCCATTGCCGCGCAGCCCCTGGATGGTGTGCTCGGCCTGCTGGGGTTCATTGAATACCGCATATGGGTCGCCGGAGGCAGACAAAAGACCACGGATCGCGCCGTATATCAACTGCTGTATGGGCGGCAGCTCGCCATAATACTTTTCCTGCAGGATTTCCACTGCCTGCTGCACCAGCATGACTTCAGGCTGGCCCACGCGGTTAAACGCATCGCGAGAAAACCACCCGATCAGGAACCAGCCTATGATCAGGAGTAGGATAGGTGCTGACTTGCGCATCTTCCTAAGGGTGGAATTCTCGCTTTTATCTTCGGCTGCCATGTTCTATGTGTGCATTTACTTTCAAGATGAACTGGCAAAACCAAATTTGCCATTCCGCAGTGCTGCAGGGTGTTGCTCGTTGCTAATAGGTGCAAAACGCAAGCGCGCTACAACTTGAAGCAGATGGACAAGGTCAAGCGTTGAAAACAATTGACTGGTTATATACCAACGTTGATTACAGAATGAGCACCAGCATCAAATATTTTTGATTCTAGAAGATTCGGGAACAATAATTATGTGTATTATAACAACGCTTCCTGCAGTTGGCAACCACTATTTTTAATTTGTATTTAGTTTCACAGTGTTATTTATCTAATTTTTACACCCCTGTGTGGATTGCGTTAATCTAAGTGCCCGGTCCAGGCTGTGACAGGCGCACAGCCAGAACCGGGCACTCGCAGGCTGAAATCCAGATTACTCAGCCTGAGCCGGCAGCCTGATCCCCTCCGGCGATTCCATCTTTTGGGAGGCGCGGATCAGCGAAATCCCCTGGTTTTCACACACACCCACGCACATACCGCAGCCGTTGCATTTCTCCTCATCGACCACCATGCCGTACAGCCGGTGGCGCATCTCTTCTTCGGTGGTGTATCGCAAAGCGCCGATCTGGCAGACATCCAGGCATTCACCACAGGCGAGGCATAGTTCTTCGTCCACGCGAGCGACACAGCCGGCTGGAGCCAGCAGCAGGGCGCCTTCCAGGTTGATCGGAATGGCGTATAACTGGTCAGGTACATCGTTCTTGTATATCGGCAATTTCACCTTCATTTTACTTACCCTTTATACAGGTTATAGATACGACTCTAAAGCAAGTAGAAGCCGTAAGTGAGTGATTGGCGCTGCAAAAAAATAAACTGCCGGTGCAGCTTATATTGTGCATTTTATCACAAATAGATCGAACCGTCGAATGTATTTCCACTCTGGATTTTTCTATTAAAATCAGCCTATGACTGCCAGGGATCCAAGTCTCTCCGTGCTAATGCCCTGCTATCAGGCAGCCGCTACGTTGGCTGAAGCGCTGGAAAGCCTGGCGAACCAGGAACTGGAGGATTTTGAGATCGTGGCGGTGGATGACGGGTCTGGTGATGCCACCCCGCTGATCTTGCAGGACTGGGCGCAGCGCGACCCCCGGCTGCGGGTGATCCGCCAGGAGCACCTCGGGATCATCGCCGCCCTCAATCGTGGGCTGGGCGCCTGTAGGGCCCCGCTGGTGGCCCGCATGGACACCGATGACCGCGCCCATCCAGCCCGCCTGCGCCGTCAGTTCGATTACTTGCAGGCCTTTCCCGAGGTGGATGTAGTGAGCTGCCTGGTTCAGGGTTTCCCGCAAGGAGAAGTGCGCCAGGGGTTCAGTATTTATCTCGATTGGCTGAATTCTCTGGTCTCAGACGCCGATATCCGCCGGGAGATGTTCGTCGAAAGCCCAATGGCCCACCCCAGTGTCCTCTTCCGCAAGCAGGTGGTGCTGGATGCAGGCGGCTACCAGGAACACGGCTGGCCCGAGGACTACGATCTGTGGCTGCGCCTGTACCTGCGAGGGAGGCGCTTTACCAAGGTCCCCGAAGTCCTGCTGGACTGGCGCGAACGCCCCGACCGTCTCACCCGTACCGACAGTCGCTACTCGTTGGAGAACTTCTTGCGGGCCAAGGCCCACTACCTGCCCCAGGGCCCGCTCTCGGGACGGGATGCAGTGATCGTGTGGGGCGCAGGGATGATCGGCCGCCGGTTGAGCAAGTACCTGCTGCGCGCAGGGGTCCCCCTGGTCGCTTTCGTCGATGTCGATCCGCGCAAGATCGGCAGCATTCGCCGCGGCCTGCCGGTTGTCTCACCCCGAGAACTGGGAGACTGGTGGCGGCGTTACCGGCGTCCGGCCGTTCTGGCCGCAGTGGGCGCCCGGGGGGCCAGAGAGCTGATCCGCCAGCAGTTGAATGCTATGGGCCTGCGGGAGGGCTGTGATTGGTGGGGTGTGGCGTAGACGAGTGAGCCAGAGCGCTTGATTTTTGCGCCGCCTAGAGCTAGAGAGAGGAGATCGAATGAGAGCATCCGATTACATTGAACTCGGGTTGTCCAAAGAAGAGAATTACCTGGTCGAAGACCAGCACACGGCCATTCACATCGGCAGCGGCGGGTCGCGAGTGCTGGCGACCCCCTGGCTGATCGCGTTTGTCGAGCGCACCGCTCACCGGATATTGGCCAGCCGGCTGCCGGAGGGGTATTCCACGGTCGGTATCCTGATCAACTTCCGCCACCTGGCGCCTACCCCGGTAGGGACCGGCGTGCGGGTGCATGTGGAAGTCCGTGAAGTCGATGCAAATCGGGTCATCCTGGATGTAGAGGCCTACGACGCCAGGGAACAGATCGGCGCGGGTGAACACCAGCGCTACGTGATCGAGGAGGAACGTTTCTTGAAGCGGGTGATGGCGAAAGCTGAAGAGACATCGCCCGGATGATCACAGTCTTGTACGATGGCTGGCCCCTGGCCTATGCGCCCAACAGCTCGGGGGCGCTGCACCTGATCCACTTGCTGGAACGCCGTCCGGCGGAGGTCAGGGCGGTTGTGGGTCTCCCCGCACCGGCTGCGCTGCCCTTACCGCCGGGCGTGGAGACCGAACTGCGCCCGGCGCTAGCTCGGCCGGCGCTAGCTCGGCCTGGTGGGGCCCTGAACTGGGAACAGCGCCTGCTCCCTCGGCTGGCGCAGGAGACCGGGGCCGCGCTGATCCACCAGTGCGGGGGATACCCGCCTCTGCTCGGGCGCACGCCGGTGGTGATGAGCCCAACCCAGCCCGGTTGGCCTCCCAGCGAGCCGGCCTGGCCCGGCCTGGTTGGGCGGGCGCAGTACGCCTTGGGCTACGGAGGCCTCTCCCGTCTGCGGGCGGTGCTCTGGCCCCAGGATTTCCCCGCCCCGGACGGCGGCCTGGGCCCTGATACGCGCCTGTTGCGCCTGCCGCCCGGCCCGGCGCCCGGTTTTCTGTCCGCCGCGGCCGCCTCGCCGCCGGACGCCAACGGGCGCCCGGTTGCCTCCTCGCCTCACGACCTCTCCCAATCGCCCGAACTCCCGGAGAGCTTCGTCCTCTACCACGGATCCAGCCGGCCGGAGGACCTGCACCGCCTGCTCGATGCCTGGACCTGGACCGGCGGAGCGGTGGGTGATGCCTTCCCCCTACTCCTGGTTGGGCTGGACGCCACGGCCCGGCAGATCTTCCCCGGCCTGGCCGGTGAGTACGGGGTGGGGGATACCGTCCGGCCCCTGCCGGACCTGCCGCTCTCCGGGTTGGCCTGGCTGTACCACCACTGCGCGGCGGTCTTCCACCCGGCGCCGCTCGCTCCCTGGGGCGGGTCGTTGCGGCTGGCCTTAGCCTGCGGGAAACCCATCGTGGCCCTCAATACCCCGGCCGCCGATCGCCTGGTTGGGCCGGCGGGCTATCTGGCCCCGCAGGAACCACGCCATACCTCCGGAACAGATGAGGGCCGCCTCCTGGGCGCTGCCCTGGTGACCGTCCTGGTGGAGGAGAGCGTAAGCGAGGCCCTGTCTCAGGCCGCCCGCCGCCGGGCAGCCGGCTGGCAGCAGGAGGATTTTTCCTCCTCCCTGCTCGAGGCCTACCGGTCGGCCCTGAGTTAAACCAGAACCGGCCCTTCGGAAGACGCGCGTCTTCCGAAGGGCCGGTTTCGATTCGGTTGGTTTATGCGCCGGGTGCGTTCATCGGGTTCGCATCAGCTTCCCGGCGAAAACCGCCAGTCCGACACCCAGCAGCAGTAAGCTCCCGCCGATCAATCCAAGCAAAGGGGATTTGCCCGAGGCGGCGGGCGCTGGGGCTTCCGCCACCGTAGCAGAGCTCTCCTGAGCGCCAAAGTCCAGGTAAGCCTGGTCTCCGGGCATCAGGGTGAACGCCAGGCTGGTGATGGTGGTGGGATTGTACCCGGAAGGGACGGCGACGCTGACGTTATAATCGCCTTCCGGAACCTTCTCGAAGCATTCGGGTTCCGTGCCCGGGAGTGTATCGGTGGTGAGGGAAACGGAGCCGCTCCGGTTGCTGACACTAATCGCTCCGCCGGGGATCGAGTTCTCATCATCCTGGCGGAAGCCATCCCCATTGGCGTCCAGGTAGAGCAAGACGCACAAATTGCCGCTGCCCGGTTTCGGCGTTGCGGTGGGCAAGACCTGGGTGGGGGTGGGGCTGGGCCCGGGGGTAGGGGTAATCTCCTCCGGCCCGGCCAGGCCCAGCAGTAGCTCCTGGTTGGGGAAGATGATGTCGTTCGTCAGGTTGTTGAGGCCGCGCAGGGTATCCAGATCGACACCGGAGAGCAGTGAAATGCTCAGCAGGGTGTCGTTCTCTTTAACGATATAAATGATGCGCCCGTCCGGCTGGGGGGTAGGAGTATAGATCATCACCTGTCCCGCGGGGGCTGCCATGGCCGGGGTCGAGAGCGCCAGGCTGGACCAGATCAGGGCTAGCCCGCCCAGCGCCAGCAGGCTGAGGATCAGCAGCCCCGGGCTGAAAGGATTGCGAGGTTCATTCGATCTAGACATAGCAGCGCAGATTATAACCCAATTCCTAGGGCTGGTCCCCGGCCGTACCCGTTAACGTTTCTGTAGGCTGATCGGGCAGGCGGACAAAGCGCAAGGCCAGCAGGGCGAGCAGGTTAAATCCCACCACGGCCAACCCGCTCATCCATATCCCGTATTCATACAGGGGGTGGGCCAGCATGGCGCCGAACGCCCGGCCAAGCTGCATCCCGGCGATATTGATAGCCATCAGGGAAGCCCGGGCTGGGGGAAAGATTTCGGTCAGCAGCGGCAGGGAGCTCACCACTGTGAACTCGAAGGTCAGGTAGAACAGCAGCAAACCGGCGACAGCCCCGGCCGCCGAACGGCCAAACAGCGGTAAGGCCAGGGCGGAAAGGGCGTTCAGGGCCAGGCCCAGCGCTACCGCGCGCGGTTTCCCCAGGCGATCGGTGAACCGGCTGGAGAGGCCCTCTCCGCCCAGTTCGATCAGGCCAATGAGCACCGCGGTGCCGCCGAGGGCGGTGAGCTGTAGGCCGAAGGCATCGCTCATCCACACCCCGAACACCAGGTTCACCAATTCGTTGGCGCCGCTGAACAGCAGTCCCACGGACAGGCCGGCCAGCGCCGGGGGATAGCTCAGCACCGTCCGCATGTTGCTCCACATGCTGGGCCGGTCGGACGGCGGCGCGGGGTCCGCAGGGACTACCCAGACCACCAGGAGCACCCCCAGCAGGCCGAGTACAGCCAGCACGGGGAAGGGAGCCAGCCAACCGAAGCGGGCGATCAAAAACCCGCAAGCGGGGACGGCGAGGATGAACGTCAGCGACCAGCCGAACTCGGTCAGCGCCAGGGCCTGGCCGCGCCGGGCATAAGGCACCCGGTCGCCCAGATAGGCTTGCATACTGGGGACGAAAACCAGGCTGCCGATGATGGTCAGCGCCAGGGTGATGGTGAAGCCGGGCAGCGTGGGCCAGAACGACAGCAGCCCCGCGCCGGCGGTGAAGAGCAGCAGGCCGGTGAGCATCCCAGCCCGGCGGCCGCGGCTGTCGGCGATCGAGGCCAGGAAGGGGCTGATGCCCCCGGCAGCCGAACGCAGGGCGACCGCCCGCGCAGCCGCCCCAACATCTACTCCCAACCCGGCGGCGAACGCTTCAAGGAAGGGATACACCATGCGGGTGATGGTGTGGAGTATGATCTTAACCGCGATAAAGGCGGAGATTTGAAAACGCAGAGACATAAGCGGACTCAGCTTTCAGGCACAGCCTGCTGTGCTGCCCGGAGGCCGGGAGGTTTATCAAGCTCGGGAGATTTTTTCGGGGGATTCAAGCCGGTGCAGGCCGGCGCTCACCTGCCAGGCGGCCAAAAGCGTCAGCCCGAGGAGACCGAAGAAGAAGAGCTGGATGCCGACCGCCTCGGAATCTAGAATGGGGGAAGGGGGGTGCATCACGTCGGCGGTGCTGTTCAGCGCCAGCCCCAGGGCGATAAAGTAGAACAGGTTCGCAGCAGAGGCCCAGGCTGGGTCTTCAATCAGGGTCAGGCCGATTTGAAGCAGCAGACCGCCGGTGGCAAACACCGCCGCCAACCGCCAGCGGGGTTCGGCCAGGAACAGCCCGTTCCAGTTCGTCTGCATCGCCCAGACCGAGATCGGCAGGTAAGTCACCCAGAAGAGTAGACCGGCGCGCCCGAGTGCCCGCGACCAACGGTGAAGGGAGGCGCGGCGCCTGAGCAGCCCGGCCAGCCCGGCCAGGGCCGCAGCCAGGAAAGTGATCAGCGCAGTCCATACCCACACCCCGTGCAGATACACCACCCGCACGTTGGTGCCCAGAGATTTTTCCGCCGGCCCCAGGGCGGTGAGCCCGCCGATCGCAGCGATGGTGAGCGCAAACCAAAACAGACCGTTTTTCCACCATTTCATGCGGCCCAGTATACCTTGTTTTTGCGGATTATGACCGGCTTAGCCCGGCGGCTGGGGAGAATTGGCGTGGAAATATGACACCCCCGTCTCAGTAGGAATGGAAGGCAGCCCCGATCAACTTAACGCAACACAAGGTCGAGAAATGTTGGTGAGTTACATTTCTCGACCCTATGGATGTCTTTCAATTTAAGCTGGAGAACAACTCCGCGGCGGGTGGCGCAATGAGACAAAATGTTCCAGCGGAGCGCCGGAATAAGGGGACGCCACTCGTCAATCAATCGGCGCAGGGCAGATGCTTGCCCGCATATATTCGGTTTTTTCCCCTGATGCTCGAACGAACTACCTGAAAGGAACTGCTAGGCAGTCGCTGGCTCGGCTTCGGCTTCCCGGCTGGGGGTGACGTTCAAGAACTGCGCGAAATTCGTCGCACGCAGGCGGCCAACCAGTTCTGCCTGGGCATCGCACCACACCGGGCGCATCGGGCAGTCATCGCCGAAGGTGCAAACACCGTTGGCGGCGACACATTCGTTGAGAAGGATGGGACCATCGATGGCTTCGACGACTTCCAGGAGCGAGATCTCGTCCGGGGTGCGGGCCAGCGAAACGCCGCCGCGGGCGCCGCGGGAAGTTTGAAGCAGCCCGGCGACAGAAAGTTGGGACACAATCTTTGCCAGGAAGGAGGGCGGGATCTGTTGATCCTGCGCAATTTGGCTGGTAGCGGCGCGTCGTTCCGGCCCCAGGCGGGCGAGATACAACACCGCACGCACAGCGTAGTCAGCTTGACGTGTGATCTGCATGGATAGGGCTCCCTTATTCGGTGTTACGGATAAAATTTATCACGATTATTTTAGACTGTTCTTAGCCTATTCACAAGTGACAGAGGTCATCCTGTTATTATGACGGTCATCAATATAGGATGACAACTATCTCTTACAAATGACATACCAGGCAAAATGCAACCCTTTGCGTGATGAAATAGGTAAAGAGAACCCCTATTTTCAATCGCTCCGTTCGCAACCCTCCCTGGTGTAACAAACAGTCGGCAGTTGCGTATTAAACCACAGAAAATCAAAATAGATAAGGTCTAAATAGGCAAAATTTCTATTTTGTTAGTTTTTCGTAGGGGGTGTTAACATGGGGGAAGCAGCAGCCAACAATAGGAGAACGATCAAACTGGTGAATGGAGAGATGTTTACAATGAAACAGATTTGCGTGGTAGGTGTCGGATATGTGGGCCTGGTGACGGCAGCCTGTTTTGCAGACCTGGGGAACCGGGTGATTGCCCTCGATATCAGCGAGGACAAGATCGAAGGGCTGAAGCGAGGTGAAATGCCCATTTACGAGCCGGGCCTGGAGGAACTGGTGAAGCGCAACCTGCAGTCCGGCCGGCTCTCCTTCACCACTTCTTATCCACAAGCGCTGGATGGCACAGAGTTCGCCTTCATCGCGGTGGGCACCCCCTCGGGAGTGGATGGGGAGGCCGACCTGCAGTATGTGGCCGCGGCGGCAAAGAGTGTGGCCGTGCACATGACCGGGCCGCTGATCATCATCAACAAATCCACCGTGCCCGTCGGCACCGGCGACTGGGTGGCGGATATCGTCCGCCGCCACCAGAAGCAGCCGGTCCCCTTCTCCGTCGTCTCCTGCCCCGAGTTCCTGCGCGAGGGCTCGGCCATCAGCGATTTTATGCGCCCGCATCGCACCGTCCTGGGCTCGCTGGATCACGAGGCTGCCAGCCGGGTGGCCCAGCTCCATCTTCCCCTGCGCGCTCCGATCATGATCACCGACCTGCGCACGGCGGAGATGATCAAATACGCTTCGAACGCCTTCCTGGCCACCAAGATCTCATTCATCAACGAGATCGCCAACATCTGCGAGGCCCTGGGCGCGGACGTGAAGGAAGTGGCGGTGGGCATGGGCTACGACCAGCGGATCGGTCCCATGTTCCTGGATGCCGGGTTGGGCTACGGTGGGTCGTGCTTCCCCAAGGACGTGAAAGCCCTGGCATACATGGCAGCCGACAAGGGACGGCACCCCCAACTGCTCAACGCAGTGATGGAAATCAACAACGACCGCCGCCCGATGGCGATCTCCCGCCTGAGTGAGATGGTCGGCGATCTGCGCGGGAAGACGATCGGCCTGCTGGGTCTGTCCTTCAAGCCCAACACGGACGATATGCGCGATGCCCCCGCGATCGACATCGCCCAGGGGTTGGCGGAGCGAGGGGCCAAGGTGCGCGCTTACGATCCGGTGGCGATGGACATCGCAAGCTCGCTGCTTCCGCAGGTAGAAATGTGTCCCGACCCGTACCAGATGGCCGATGGCGCCGACGCGCTGATGGTCGTCACCGAATGGAATGAGTTCAAACAGCTCGACCTGGAGCGCATCCGGGATAGCATGAACGCGCCGGTGATCTTCGACGGGCGCAATATCTACGACCCGCAGGGGATGAAGCGGCTGGGCTTCAACTATCGCGGCTTCGGGCGCGGCTACATAGCCACAAACGGTGAAGTGACCACCAAACTCATCAGCCAGGCCGCCCTGTAAGCCTGCAAGCCCGGCGTCTCGGGCCCAATCTCGGCTATTGTCAAAGCCCCCGGTTCGTGATTTAATCCGGGGGCTATGAATTCCTCCACCTCTCACCCCCCTGTCTGCGATTATGAAGGCTCCGATTACCAGGCCTCATTCTGGGATCAGGGAGCCCGAGCGTATGAAGATCAGGTCGAAGCAGTAGCGCTGAAACGCCTGCTGCCCCCCGGCGGGCAATTGCTGCTCGAGTTGGGCGCCGGCGCCGGGCGCAACACGCCCCGCTACCAGGGCTACGAGCGCGTTGTCCTCCTGGATTATTCGCGCACCCAACTACAGCAGGCCCGGCAGCGCCTGGGGGACAGCCCCCGCTACCTGTACGTGGCGGCAGATGTGTACCGCTTACCGTTCGTGCCCGGCCTGTTCGATGCGGCGACGATGATCCGGGTCATCCATCACATGGCCGATGCTCCCCTGGCGCTGCGCCAGGTCCGCCAGGTCCTCCAGCCGCGGGGCGTCTTTATCCTCGAATTTGCCAACAAGCACAATCTGAAGGCCATTGCCCGCTACCTCTTACGCCGGCAGGACTGGAGCCCCTTTTCACCTGAGCCTGTGGAATTTATCGCCCTCAACTTTGACTTCCACCCGCGTACGATGCGCACCTGGTTGCAGGAATCCGGCTTTTCCATTGAGCGGCAGTTGACAGTCTCCCACTTCCGCCTGGATTTGCTCAAGCGGGTCGTGCCCCTCCGCTGGTTGGTGGCCCTCGACTCCCTCGCCCAACTCACCGGGGATTGGTGGCAGCTCACGCCATCGGTGTTCGTGCGTTCCTCCGCCGCCGGGGAAAGTCCCACCGCGGCCTCGGGGACATTCTTCCGCTGCCCGGCCTGCGGGCTTTACCCGGCCGTCGAGCAGGTGGAAGCGGTGGTTTGCCCGGCCTGTGGGCAGCGTTATCCGATCCGGGAAGGCATTTACGATTTCACCGGAAAGCCGTAGCGGTTATTTTCGGCTGGTAAACGGGGAGGGGGCGCTTATTCCCTCTCGATCACCCAAAAGTGAGAGAGGCCCAGGCCCTGCAGCGGGGTGTTCTCCAGCAGATGGAGGACGCCCCTCAGGAGACGGCCCAGCGCCGGCCGGCGGGCGATAATATTGTCGTAAGCGCCGAAGATCACCCGGCGGTGTACGATGGACACCGGCAGCCCGGCGAACAGGCGCTGTAGATCCTTGCCGGAGTACACGCGCACGTGGGGCGCCAGGCGGTCGCGCCAGCGGCGGGGCAGGTAGTTGACCAGGGGGATGTTGCCGAAGCGGTAGCGCCCACGCCAGTAAATGCCGTGGGTTTCGAACGGGTAGCCACGGTTGGGGACGAAGAGCACGATTCGCCCGCCGGGGCGCAGCACCCGCACCATCTCCATCGCTGCCTGTCGGTCGTCCTGGACGTGCTCCAGCACTTCGTGGCTGAGGATAAGGTCGAAACTCGCCGTGGGGAAGGGCAGTGATTCCCCCGCCGCGTTGAGGATGTGGGCGTTATCCAGGTGGGCCGTGTTCTGGCGGGCTTCCTGCGCCCGTTCGAAGTCGTACTCCAGCCCAATCACCTCACCGCCGCCCTCGGCCAGCCGCTCCACGTACATGCCCACCCCGCAGCCGTTTTCCAGCACCCGGCCGGACAGGCGCTCCCCGGCCCCGACCTGGATCATCTTCAGGCGCCGCTCCTGGCCGGCGCGCCAGACGTATGAAGGCTCACCGCGCAGGGCTGCTTTTTCCAGATTCCGCTGTGTGCCGGTCGTCATCAAGTGAAATGCCACTCCTGTTTGAAGCCGAAACCCCGCCGGTTATCGACCAGGCGGATCCAATGGGGGACGAAAGCGAACAGCTCGTTGCGGGCGACCACGGGTTTTAGGGCCGAGACGAAGGGGAACTTTGTCCGGTACTGTTCCCAGGCGGCATCCCACTCTGGCCCGCGCGCCACAGGGAGGACTTCGCCCTCCAACTGCAGGCCGCGAATATCCTTCCACCCCTCGCACTCGGGATAAATGGCCCCGGCTGCTGCCGGCTGCCGCCGCAGGTCCTGGACGTGGCGGCTGTCCTGCCCGGAGAAGAAATACAGGCGCATCCCGGGCTGCAGGCTCCTGGCGCTGGCGGCGAAATACACCGGGGCGGCATGGGGGCGCCCTTCCGCGCTGCAAGTCGCCAGGGTCAGGGTGTGCACCTGCAGCAGTTCCTCGATCCGGGGGTCACTGGCCGGCAGTTCGCTCACCCGGGTCTTCCTTCCACTTATAGAAGAATTCGTTGGCGATCCCCAACCGCTGCAGCACCCGCCCAACGGTGTTATCCACGATCTCCTCAACCGATTGGGGCCGGGCATAATATGCGGGGACGGGGGGGAAGATGATGGCCCCCGACTCGGCCGCCTGGCTCATCAGCCTCAGGTGGCCGCGGTGCAGGGGCGTCTCACGCACGACCAGAATCAGCGGCCGGCCTTCTTTTAATGTCACGTCCGCCGCCCGCGAGAGCAGGTCGTCGGAATAAGCGTTGGCCACGGCGGACAGGGTTTTGATCGAACAGGGGATGATGACCATACCCAGGGTGGAAAAAGAGCCGGAAGCGATGGCGGCCCCCACATCCTGCGGCGAGTAGTTCACATCGGCCAGGGCCAGCACCTCGCTCACCTTGTGGTCCGTTTCCTCGATTATGGTCAGGCGCGCCGCCGGGGAGACGATCAGGTGGGTTTGAATCTGTAATGTGCGGAGGACTTCCAACAGGCGGATGCCCAGGACAACCCCCGAGGCCCCGCTGATGCCGACCACCAGGCGTTTCGGTGCGGCGTTCATGGTTTGGTCCCCCACAAAATGGCCACCGTGCCAAACATGTGCCGCTGGAAACCCACCCCACGGAAGCCGGCGGCGATCAGCCGGGCGGCCATCTTCTCCGCCGGCAGGAAATGTTCGGTCGATTCGGGCAGATAGCGGTACGCCTCGGCGCTGCCGGTGATCAGCCTGCCCAGATTGGGGATGACCGTGTGCAGGTGAAAGCGGATGAAAGGCGCCAGGAAGTTCTGCGGGGGCGGGGTGGTGTCCAGGATGACGATCCTGCCGCCGGGGCGGAGCACCCGGTGCTGCTCGCGCAGGCTGCCCATCACATCGGCCACGTTGCGCATCAGGAAACCCGACACCACGGCGTGGAAAGTCGCATCGGGGAAGGGCAGGCGCAGGGCATCGGCGGCGGACCATTCGGGCCAGGCCGGGGTAGGGCCGCCTGCATCCCGGTCCCGGCCCTGGCGCATCATCTCCAGGGTGAAATCGGCGGCGATCACCCGCGCCCCGGGCTGCTGGCGCAGAGCCTCGAAGGCCAGATCGCCCGTCCCCGCCCCGAGATCCAGCAGCACCCTGCCGGGGCGGAGCTCAGCGCGGCGGATGACCTCTTTCCGCCAGTGGACATCCTGTCCGGCGGTCATCAGCCGGTTCATCAAATCGTAGCGAGGGGCGATGTCGGTGAACATCGCCTGTACGTAGCGGGCGCGTTCGTTGCCAGTCAGATGAGCCATAGCGCTCCTATCCTATCAGCCCGGCGTCTTCGAGCCGGGCGACGCGTTTCCCTTCGTCCACATCCACCCGCGAGAGCAGGTAGCCGCCAATGATAAACAGGACGATGATACTCAGGACGGCCGGGCGGCTGGAACCGAAGATGGCTCCGGCGGCGGCGAACAGCAGCGGGCCGATGATGGCCGAAAACTTTTCCATTACCGCGAACAGGCCGAAGAATTCGCCGCTCTTCGCCGACGGCGACATGGCGGCGTACAGGCTGCGGCTGAGCGCCTGGCTGCCCCCCTGGACAATAGCAACCATCCATGCCAGGTACCAGAATTCGATGACCGAGATCAAGAAGTAGCCCCATACTGCGATAACTCCGTAGATTACCAGGGCCAGCAGGATACTGCGCCGGGTATCCAGGAGACGGACGGCCCGGGTGAGCAGCAGTGGGCCGAGCAGGAAAGCCAAACCTAGGCCGACCAGTTCGATGACCACGATCGAGCCGATGACCAGGCCCAGGTTGCTTTGGCGGGCGCCGGGCAGGACTTCGATCCCGCCGATGCTCATCACCTGGCCGCTGCTCGCCGGGTTGCGTCCGGTGGTGTTGACCAGGCTGAGCGTGTGCTGCCCGGGCTCCGGGGTGGTGAACCTCTCCCTGACCTCGTAGCGCAGGGTGGGGCTGTAGCCGTCGATCAGCACCGGCTCCCCATCGCCGAGCAGGGGCTCGCTGTCCAGTTCCACCGCCCAGATTCCCCCGTCTGGCCCGGTGCTGTAAACCAGTTCCACCATTTGCCCGTTGAAGGGGAAGTCGAAGCGGGCGCCGGGCTCGCCGGTCTGCCGGTAATTCACGTCCACTTCACCGCCCAGCGCCTGGGCCGGCACGCGGAACTCGCTCCAGCGTCCCTGATACGTGATCAACGCATCGGTGACCGGGTAGACCCCCTCGCCGCGGAAGGTCGCCGAGCCCTCGAAGGGCGGCGGTGGGGCGCCGATCACCTCCCTGGGGAGGACACGCGCCCCCAGGATGCCCAGGACGGGCAGGACCGCCAGATTGAAGAGCACAAAGGCCAGGAACACCGGGCGGCGCGGTTCGTTCTGGCTCGGCAGCCGCCCGAAGATCAGGCTGTAGGGGATGCCAACGAACTGCACCAGCAGCAGGGCCAGGATCAACTCCACGCTTCCGAAACCCAGCTCTGCCCCGTAGATGGCGGCGATGCCGATGATCGTGCCGATGCCATCATTGTAGATCAGAAAAGCGATCAGATACTTGAACAACTCCCGGTAGCGGCGTATGTCTGCCATCCGCTTCCCCAAGCGGCGAATACTGGCGGTGATCACGGTCTCGCCGGGGGCCAGGCGCTCGCCGTCAGCCGGGGGTTCCGGGACCCTTAAGAACAGGGGGATGGAGAAGACCGCCCACCAGATGGCTACACTCAGGAACGACAGGCGCGGCCCCCAGGTGCCGGGGAGGAGTTGGATCATGAGGATGTTGATGGCCAGCAGCAGCCCGCCCCCCAGGTAGCCGGTCGCGTAGCCGCGGGCGGATACCCGGTCGCGGTCTTCCTCGTGGGCGATGTGCGGCAGCAGGGCATCGTAGAAGATATTGGCCCCGTTGAAGCCGATGCGCCCGATGATCGCCAGGATAGAGGCCAACACCCAATCCCCGCTCTCCACCAATACCAGCAGCCCTGTGGCGACGATCCCCAGGCCGGCAAACACGGCCAGAAAGGGCTTCTTCCCCCGCATCACATCTGAGATGGTGCCCAGAATCGGTGACAGGATGGCGACCAGGAAAAGGGAGATACTTAACCCCAGGCTCCAGTACGTGGTAGCCCGGGTGGCGCTGGGCAGTGTCGATCCGGCCACCTGGCTGAAGTAGACGGGGAGGACGGCCGCCAGGATGGTGGTGGCAAACGCCGAATTGGCCCAGTCGTACATCGTCCAGGCCCATATGCGGCGGTTGTATTCTTTCGGGTCTTCTTGAGCGAGTTTGGGTAGGGTGGCTGCCATGATTATCCCCGTAAAAATGCCGAATCCGGTGAGAAATGGAAAATGCCCGGCTAATTATAGTTCAGATTAGCCGCGGAATGCTTTATAATACGAATGGAATGATTGCCAGTATAGTTCAACTCGCCGTTGAGCCAGGTCGTTCGTTCTGCTAACCGTTTTGCATTTATTGCCCTGTTATTACAGGGCGCCCTCTTGCACTTATTCTGGATTTATTCTTGCCTTCCTGGTCCGTTCACGACCAGGACATCTTGCCCCCGAAGTTGCCTGGCAAAAGAACGGCGCAGTACGAACCTCTAAGGAGTCGGCTGCGTTTTCTGTTTCTTCCGATCCCGCACCGTCTCCAGGTATTATTCAACCGGCTTGATCGGCATGTTCGGATTTATTCTAATGCATTTATTTGGAGTAGTTTAACATGAGCATAGAGTTTGTTTTTCGTCTGATTGGAATGGTCACCCTGGCCGTTGTAGGCGTGTATTGGGGGGTATCGCTTGGACGGTTCACAGCCGGTTCACAGGATATGTATGCGGTTGTGTTAGGGTTGGTTGGCGCGCTGGTCGGCCTGGTGCTCACTCCTTATGTCACCACCCGCCCGGCCCGCGCCCTGCGCTCAGTTCTGGGGCGGGTATCGGCCCAAACCCTGGTCGCCGGGCTGATCGGGTTGATCACCGGGCTGCTGATCGCGACCCTGCTGGCATTCCCGCTCTCGCTTTTGCCCGACCCCTTTGGCAAGCTTTTCCCCTTCATTGGCGTGCTTTTGTTCGGTTATTTTGGGGTGGTCGTCTTTGTCATGCGCCAAAATGACATCTTCAGCGTGCTGAAGGTGCATTTGCCCGGGCGCAGCTCCCACGAGGCCGTCGAGTCTGGCGGCGGGGTGCAGAACCCTTCAGCGGCGCGCACCATCCTGCTGGACACTAGTGTGATTATCGATGGGCGTATCGCTGACATCGCCCGCACCGGCTTCCTGGCGGGTACCCTGCTCATCCCGCGATTTGTGCTCAATGAGCTGCAGTACATCGCCGATTCGCCCGACAGCCTGCGACGCCAGCGCGGCCGCCGGGGGATGGAAGTCCTCTCCCAACTGCAGAAAGAATCAACCGTGCCGGTGCGCATTAGTGATATCGATGTGGATGGCGTGCGCGAGGTGGACGATAAGCTGGTTGTCCTGGCCCGCCAACTGCGCTGCCCGATTTTGACCAATGACTATAACCTGAACCGGGTCGCCGAACTACAGGGCGTAGCCGTTTTGAATGTGAACGAGCTGGCCAATGCGGTGAAATCGGTCGTCCTGCCGGGAGAATCCCTGTCGGTCAACATTATTCAAGAAGGCCGGGAGGCCGGGCAGGGCGTTGGCTATCTCGACGACGGCACCATGGTTGTCGTGGAAGATGGCCGCGTCCGCCTGAACAGCCAGACCGAAGTCCTGGTGACCAAGGTGCTGCAAACCGCGGCCGGGCGGATGATATTCGCCCGCCTGCAGGAGAGCGGCAACGGCAAGTAAGAATTGAAACCCTCGTCCGGGGCCGGGCGCCCGGCCCCGGACGGACCCCAATGCCCTCGGGGGGATATGTCCATTCGTATTTACAATACGCTGACCCGTCGAAAAGAGCCGCTGCAGACGCTTGAACCCGGAGTGGTGAAAATGTACGTCTGCGGGCCCACCGTGTACGCCGCCGCCCATGTCGGGCATGCCATGTCTGTCCTGGTCTTCGACATCATCCGGCGCTATCTGCAGTTCCGCGGCTACACGGTCCGCCATGTGATGAACTACACCGACGTTGACGATAAGATCATCGTGCGGGCAAACGAACTGGGGGTCGACCCGTTCGCGCTGGCGGAGGGGTACATCCAGGCGTTCGAGGCGCATCTGGCGGCTTTGAATGTCCTCCCCGCCACGGTCAACCCGCGGGCGACGCACGAAATGGACACGATCATCCGCATGATCGAAGGCCTGATCGCCAGGGGCATGGCATACCCGGCAGGCGGCGACGTGTATTTCCGGGTCAGGCGTGACGAAGATTACGGGCGCCTGTCCGGCAGACGGCTAGATGAGATGCAGGCCGGAGCGCGGGTGGAGCTGGGCGAACGCAAGGAACACCCCATGGATTTCGCCTTGTGGAAGGCGGCGAAACCCGGCGAACCGGCCTGGGACAGCCCCTGGGGGCGAGGGCGCCCGGGTTGGCATATCGAATGTTCGGCCATGAACCTCAAGCATCTTGGCGAGCAGATCGATATCCACGGCGGCGGAAACGACCTCATCTTCCCCCACCACGAGAACGAGATCGCCCAATCGGAGAGCTACACCGGAAAGGAGTTCGCCCGCTACTGGGTTCACAACGGGATGCTGCAGCTCGCCGGGGAGAAGATGTCCAAGTCCCTCGGCAACCTGGTCACCATCGAAGAGTTCCTGGATGCGCACGAGCCGGATGTGCTGCGCATGATGATCCTGAACTCCAGCTACCGCAGCCCGCTGACCTTCAGCGAGGAGGTGGTTGGCCAGGCGGAAAAAGCGCTCGAGCGGTTGCGCTCCGGGCTGCGCCCGGCAACCGCAGCGGGTGGAAATCTGGCGGACCAGGACCGGCAAGCGCTGCAGGCGCAGATCGAGGCCACCCGGCAGGGCTTTACCACGGCGATGGACGATGATTTCAACACCGCGGGCGCCCTGGGGCAGCTTTTCGACCTGGTGCGGGCGATCAACCAGGCTCGCGACGCGGGCGCCGGGACGGACGATTTGAATCCGGCCAAGGCCCTGTTGGCCGAGTTGACCGGCGTGTTGGGGCTGCGCCTGGAGCGCCAGGAGACTGGCTCCAGCCCCGCCGGCCCCTTCGTGGACCTGCTGTTGGAGATTCGCAGCGAGCTGAGGCGGCAGAAGCTGTGGGCCCTCTCGGACCAGATCCGTGACCGCCTCTCCGAGTTGGGCGTGGTCATCGAAGACAGCCGCGAAGGGACGACCTGGCGCTGGAAATAGGCGGCCGGCGTCCCCATGTGTGGCCGCCGCCATCACCCATCCTTTACCCCCGGAAGAGCGATATGAAAGAATGGATTGTGGGCCGCAACCCGGTATATGAAACGCTGCGCGCCGGCAGGCGGCATGTATTCCGCCTGCAAATCGCCGAAGGCGTGCAGGAGAAAGGCCGCCTGGCCGAAAGCCTCAAGCTGGCCAAAGCGAGGAAATCCGAGATCCTTCGCAGCCCGCGCCGGCATCTGGACTCGTTGGGTGAGGGGCATCAGGGGGTAGCGCTGGAGGTGAGCGGCTATCCTTACAGCACCCTGGCCGATATCCTCGAGCTGGCCGTCCGCAAGGAGGAGCCCCCCTTCCTGCTGCTGCTGGACACGTTGCAAGACCCGCAGAACCTGGGCACGCTGCTGCGCACGGCGGAAATCGTGGGCGTGCACGGGGTGCTGCTGCCCTACCGGCGCACGGCGACGGTGACCCCGGCCGTGGTGAGCGCCTCCTCGGGGGCCAGCGAGCACCTGCTGATCGCCCAGACGAACCTGGCCCAGGCGATCGGCGAATTGAAAGCGGCGGGCGTGTGGGTCGCCGGCCTGGAGGGCTCTCCACTGGCTAGCTATCCCCAGGAAGTGCGCCTGGACGGCCCGCTGGCCCTGGTGGTGGGCAACGAAGGAGAGGGCATGCGCACCCTGGTGCGCAACTCCTGCGACCTGCTCCTGCGCCTGCCCATGCGCGGGCAGATCGAATCGCTGAACGCAGCCGTGGCCGGCTCCGTCGCCCTGTACCTGGCCTGGCAGGCCCGCGGTTTTCACTCCTAGCGCCCTGCCAGGACGCCCTCTGCTCGTCTCCCGGCGAAGTGTCCCTCTTTTCTTCTCGTGTACAGGCAACGTGCCAGTAGTGATTGTTGTTTGGGGG
>CAYMLG010000048.1:0-40029 GCA_964391195.1 uncultured Anaerolineaceae bacterium
ACTCTCAAATCTCGAAGAAGCCATAATCCCCGGGTTGTTGATCAAGCCGGGGGATTATGATAAGATGTTTATAGGGGATTATCTGCCGTTATTGGGGGAGATGAAAGGTGGTTATCCATGAATCTGAAAGACATCTGGGAGATTATCAGGCAGACTGTCAAGGAATACAGCGAGGATAACGTCGCCCGCCTGGCAGCTGCCCTGTCGTACTACACGATCTTCTCCATCGCACCCTTGCTGGTGATTGTGATCTTCATTGCCGGACTGTGGTTCAGCCAGCAGAGCGCGCAGGAGCAGATCGTGGCCCAAATTGAGCAGCTTACCGGCAGCCAGGCGGCCGCGCAGGCGATCACCGAGATGATTGCCGGGGCCCAGGTGAACGGTACGGGCATCGTCGCCACCGTTATCGGTATCGCCACCCTGATTTTCGGCGCTACCGGCGTCTTCGTCCAGCTCGAAGACGCCCTCAACACCATCTGGGAAGTGAAAGAAGCGCCGGGCCGGGGGATTATGGCCGTGATCAAAGACCGGTTCCTGTCTTTTACCATGATCCTGGGCATCGGTTTTCTGCTGCTGGTATCCTTGGTGGTCTCGGCGGCTCTCTCCGGGTTGGGGGAAGCCCTCTCCGAGACCCTCCCGGGCGGGGGGATCCTGTGGCAAATCGTCAACCTGGCGATTTCGTTCGGCGTCATCACGCTGTTGTTCGCCATGATTTTTAAAGTCCTACCGGATGTGAAGATCGCCTGGAGCGACGTCTGGCTGGGGGCGGCGGTCACCGCCCTGCTGTTCACCATCGGGAAATGGGCGATCGGGCTGTACCTGGGGACCAGCGGCGTGAGCAGCGCCTACGGGGCGGCGGGCTCGCTGATCGTGATCCTGTTGTGGGTCTACTATTCAGCCCAGATCTTGCTCATCGGGGCGGAGTTTACGCAGGTCTACGCCCGGCGCTTTGGGAAGGAGATCGTGCCGGAAGAGGGAGCGGTGCGCTTGCCGGGGGCCACCAAAGCACAGCGGGTCGCCTCTCCGGCGGCCTCGCCCGAGGCGGCAGCGCCTGTCCCGGTGACGGCGACGCCCACCCGCATCCGGCACTTGCCTTCCGGCGCACAGATCCGGCGCCGGGATCAAGTTCTGCTGCCGGAAGCCCGGCCATCGATCCTGGCCATTTCGGCGGTGGTGGCGGCCCTGGCGGGATTTGTAGGCGGCTGGGCTGTGAAGCGCGTCGGGACCAGGAAGTGAGGTTCGACCGGCAGAAGCTTTGACCGGTCAAAAAATGTCAGGGGGTAGGCAGGCTTGTGTCGAAGCGGCCCCCGCAGCGGGATGATCAACCGGCAGCGAAGCGGCAATGCGGCCGCAACCTCATCGCAATCGCCGGGTTATCACCTACAGGAGGAAATCTGAAATGGGTATCGTAAACGAGTTCAAAGAATTTGTGATGCGCGGCAACGTCATCGACCTGGCCGTTGGTGTGATCATCGGCGCTGCTTTCAACGGGGTTGTCCAGTCCCTGGTTGACGATGTGATCATGCCGCCCATCGGACTGCTCATCGGCGGGCTGGATTTTTCCGATCTGGCCATCCCGCTGCGCGAGACTCCCGACGGGCTGGTCGCCATCCGCTATGGGATGTTCATCAATACCCTGATCGCCTTCCTCATCACCGCCCTGGCCGTGTTCCTGGTCATACGGGCCATCAACCGGCTGTATGTCGTCCGGCGCGGGGAGACCCCAGAGGAGAAAGAGGAACCGGTGATCAAGGAATGCCCGTACTGCTACCAGGAGATCCCGATCCAGGCAAAGCGCTGCCCATTCTGCACCTCTCAGCTTACCGGGGTCAATCCGGTGCCGGTGGAGGGTGGGACGCACTAGACATCCGCTTCCCGGTCCGTTCCTTAGCCCGATAAGAATAATTTCACTTGCCTTTATCCCAGACAGGGGTATGGCCCGGAGCCCGGGCCATACCCCTGATTCGCGTACTTGGATGATAGCCCCCTTATTTGCGCGCTGCTAGCCTCATATTCTTCACCTGGTGAGCGTTCCCCGGGCAAAGCTGAGGGTAAGTGTGCACGGGCTGCGCCCGCACACCACGCTTTCGCTGTGTAATCCCCACAGAACTGGAGAATCATTGCTTTTTCAGGATATTTTGTATTCTGGAGATATGACAGTTGGCACTGTTCAAACGGGGCCATGAATTCGATAATAAAGGTTGTATTATACCCTCGGCAGATTCTATTCAAAGGAGGCGTGGAATGCCCGTTAAGGGATGGATCGAAGTTAACGAGTTGTACTGTAAGGGATGCGAGCTATGTGTTGAGGCCTGCCCGCAGAACGTGTTGGCGCTCAGCCACGAACGGCTGACTCCCAAAGGCTACCATCCGGCGTATTTGACGGGGGACGGCTGTACCGGGTGTGCGATTTGCAGCATCGTTTGTCCTGAAGCGGCCCTGACGGTCTACCGGGAAGCCCCCGTCCGGGCAGCGCGGGCAGCGGCTTAGGAGGCAAGCATATGGCGCGCGAACTCTTAAAAGGCAACATAGCAATGGCCGAGGCCGCAATCCGGGCCGGGCTGGAAGCCTATTTCGGATACCCGATCACCCCTCAAACCGAGCTCTTGGAATGGATGTCGCACCGGATGCCCGAACTGGGCAGGGCGTTCTTGCAGGCAGAAAGCGAAGTCGCGGCGATCAACATGGTATACGGCGCTGCCTGCACCGGGGCGCGGGTGATGAGTTCTTCCTCCAGCCCGGGGGTCAGCCTGATGATGGAAGGCATCTCCTATATTGCCGGGACAGAGATCCCGGTGGTGCTCATCGACGTGGTGCGCGGCGGGCCGGGCCTGGGGAATATCGCCCCCAGCCAGGGCGACTACAACCAGATCGTCCACGGCGGCGGGCACGGTGATTATCGTTCGATCGTCCTGGCCCCGGCCAGCGTTCAGGAAGCCATCGACCTGACGGTGATGTCCTTCGACCTTGCCGAGCAGTACCGCACTATTGCGGTGGTGCTGGCGGACGGCAACATTGGCCAGATGATGGAACCGGCCGAACTGCCCGAGATGCGCCCGGTCAAGACCACTTATCCCGATTGGGCGGTGCGCGGGGCCGAAGGGCGAGAGCGGCGGTTCCTCTCGTCCATTTATATTAATCCCGATGACGAAGAGCGGGCAAATATCCGCATGCTGGAAACCTGGATGCGGATCGAGGCCAACGAAATCCGCTATAAGGAATATTACCTGGACGATGCCGAGTTCGTGGTCATCGGTTATGGGACAGCCGGGCGGGTGGCGTTCTCGGCGGTGCGCGCGGCCCGGGCCGAGGGGATCAAGGTCGGCCTGCTGCGCCCCATCACCCTCAGCCCCTTCCCCGCCGCGCAGGTCGCCGAACTGGCGTCTCGCGCCCAGGCGATCCTGGTGACTGAGATGAATACCGGCCAGATGTTGAACGACGTTCAGAGAGCCGTTGCCGGGCGAACTCCGGTGGAGTTCTACGGCCGCATGGGCGGGGTGGTGCCTTACCCGGAGGAGATCCTGAGCGAGATCCGAAGGATAGCGCATGGCCCCATTGCGCTGAACGGCAGCGACCCGCGCCAGAGTTGGCTGAAGCGCCTGAAAGCAACCCTGAACTAGACGATTGGCCGGCCGGCGGCGGCGTTCCCTGCCGTCGCCCCGGTGATGGTAAGGAGGAACTTCGAATGGTAACAAGTGCTCCCACTCAGGTCGTTTACCAACGGCCCGAGTCCCTCACGGAAACCCCTAACACCTACTGTCCCGGCTGCACCCACGGCGTTGCTCACCGGCTGATCGCCGAGGTGATCGATGAGATGGGCCTGCGCGAGAATACCATCGGCGTCGCTCCGGTGGGCTGCGCGGTGTTCGCCTACAATTTCTTCAATTTGGACTTCGTCGAGGCCGCCCATGGCCGGGCTCCGGCGATGGCCACGGGGATCAAGCGCGTGCTCCCCAACCGGGTCGTCTTCACCTATCAGGGCGACGGCGACCTGGCCTCCATCGGCATGGCCGAGATTATGCACGCTGCCGCTCGGGGTGAAAACATCACGGTGATCTTCATCAACAATGCCATTTACGGGATGACCGGCGGGCAGATGGCCCCAACCACCCTGCCCGGGCAGAAGACCACCTCGTCCCCGCACGGGCGTGATGTCGAGGCGGCCGGCTTCCCCATCCGCATGGCCGAAGCGCTGGCCACCCTGGACGGGGCGGGTTACGTCGTCCGCCGCAGCCTGCACAACCCGAAGAATATTCGCCTGGCGAAGAAAGCCATCCGCATGGGGTTCGAAGCCCAGGTGCGCGGGCTGGGTTTCTCACTGATCGAGCTGCTCTCCACCTGCCCGACCAACTGGGGAGTCCCACCCATGGAAGCCTTGAAATGGCTCGAAGAGCACATGGTGCCGGTGTACCCCCTGGACGACTTCAAAGTATCGCCGGCCCTGGCCGGTGTGCGGGCGTAGGCAGCGGAGGAGTAAAGATGCAGACAGAAATCATCATCGCAGGTTTCGGGGGCCAGGGTGTGCTGTTCGCCGGGCAGCTTCTGGCGTATGCCGCCATGGACTCCGGGCGGGAAGTCACCTGGATCCCCTCGTATGGACCGGAGATGCGCGGCGGCACGGCCAACTGCACCGTGGTCATCGCCGATGAAGAGATCGGCTCGCCTAACGTGCGCAACCCCAAGGCAGCCCTGGTGCTCAACCTGCCCTCGTTCGACAAATACGAGCCATTGGTAGCGCCCGGCGGTGTCTTGATCGCCAACGCTTCGCTGATCAACCGCGATTTCCAACGGACCGACCTCCAGGCCGTGATGATCCCGGCCAACGAGATCGCCGAATCATTGGGAGACAAGCGCCTGGCGAATATGGTCATGCTGGGCGCGCTGCTCGCCAAACTGCCGGTGCTGCCGGTGGAGGCGGTGAAAAAAGCGCTGGAAGATCACCTGCCGGAGCGGCACAAACGCCTGCTGCCGAAGAACTTCGAAGCGCTGAAAGTGGGCGCTGAGTACGCTCTGACCGGCGCCCCCGCCCCGGTGGAGTAAACGGCTTGTATTAAAACCAGGATGTGCGGTAGAAGACCGCACATCCTGGTTTGCATAGGAATACCATCGCTCCGGGGGTACTTCCCGGCTGCTGGAGCTGTTTTAAACCGATACGGGCGAGTGTCCTGACGCTGAGGCAGGCACCCGCCCGTATTACATCCTTCTCCTCCGAGAGAAGTGGAGTGTTCTCTGTTAGTGGCTTTGTGCTGTCCTTGCGGTTCGTCCCTCTCCAGGACTCCCCAATCCAATTATACACAAAAACTGAAGACTCAACGATGTTGAGTCCATGGTTTTCTCGAGAATAGGAGTGGGGATGTGGGCGGGCTGCACAGCCCGTCCACATCCCCACTATCCTTGTAATGAATTGTTGTGTGATGTGTGGGCGGTTTCGTCGCCCACACATCACACAACAATCTCTATTCCTGCGCACTCCGGGGCAAAACCAGGGTGCTTCTGTGTTATGATCCTTGCCTGCGTTGATCTTGCCAGGGAAGAAGGACGAACCATGACGAACCGAGAGGCACAATCACCAATGGCTTCGATCCACCACGATGGGTCGCCGCGCTATGTGCGCGGGGGCGCAGGGGGCGGTTTTCAACTGGGCGATATCGTCACCATCCGCCTGCGGGCCGGCCTGGACCTGCCGCTGGAGCGGGTGTTCCTGCGCACCGCGCCGGATGGCGAACAGCAGTTCACCGAGATGCACCCCGAGCCGGGGCGGCCGGGCGAAGCCTGCGCCTGGTGGCAGGCCTCCCTGCCGCTGCATATGCCGTTGACCACCTACCGCTTTTTGATTTTCTCCGAGGATGGCGCCTGGTGGTACAACGGCTCTGGAGCCCACCGCAACCTGGTGACCGACCACGAAGACTTCCGCCTGCTCGCCGGGTATACCCCGCCGGCCTGGGTGAAGGACAGCGTCTTCTACCAGATCTTCCCCGACCGGTTCGCCGACGGTGACCCGGGCAACAACGTCCGCAACGGAGAGTTCGTCTACCGGGAGTTCAAGTCGATCGCCGGGCGCTGGGGCGAACCGCCGCGCAGGGGTTCGCCGGATGCCATGCTGGAGTTTTTCGGGGGCGATCTGGCCGGGATCGAGAGGCGCCTCGTTTACCTGCAGGACCTCGGGGTGAACGCACTGTACCTGAACCCCATCTTCACCGCCTTCAGCAACCACCGCTACGATGTGGTCGATTATTTCAACGTGGACCCTCACCTGGGTGGGAACGAGGCCCTGGTCTCCCTGCGGGAGGCCACCGCCCGGCGGGGCATGCGCCTGATGCTGGACATCGTCCCCAATCACTGCGGCTTCCTCCACCCCTGGTTCCAGCGCGCCCTGGCCGACCCGGATGCGCCGGTGGGAGAGTTTTTCACCTTTTTCAACCATCCGGACGATTACGCCTGCTGGCTGGGGGTGCGCAGCCTGCCCAAGCTCAACTACCGCAGCCAGGCGCTGCGCGAGGTGATGTACGCCGGGCACGATGCGGTCCTCCGCCATTGGCTGCGCCCGCCCTATGCCATCGATGCCTGGCGTTTGGATGTCGCCAACATGCTCGCCCGCCAGGGGGCCGACCAGTTGGGGGTCGAGGTGGGCCGCGGTATCCGCCAGGCGATCAAAGCGGAGAATCCGCAAGCCTATGTGTTGGGGGAAAACTTCTTCGATGCCAGTCCACAGCTCCAGGGAGACCTGTGGGACGCGGCCATGAATTACTCGGGCTTTGCCAAGCCATTGTGGTACTGGCTCAGCCGCTTCCACATCAACCAGCACACCGAGCCCAGGCAAGTGGTCGCCAAACAGCCCTGGCCGGCCGGGGCGCTGGTGGACTCCTGGCAGGCGTTCCGGGCGGCCATCCCCTGGGCGATCGCCCGCCAGCAGTTCAACCTGCTGGGCAGCCACGATACGCCGCGCATCCTGTCCCTTGTGCAGGGGGATGAGGCCCTGAACCGCCTGGCGGTTGGGGTGCTGATGACTTATCCCGGCGTGCCGTCGGTTTACTACGGGGATGAGATCGGGCTTGGCAGGGGCGGCGAGGATACCCGGGCCTGCATGATCTGGGACCCGCAGGCCTGGGACGATGAACTGCGCGGTTATTACCAGAAGCTGATCCACCTGCGGCGCACCTCTCCGGCCCTGATCGATGGGGGCTTCCAGGCGCTGCTGGTGGAGGAGAACGCGTTCGCTTACCTGCGGGACGCCGACCAGGAGCAGATCGTGGTGATCGCCAACCGCGGGCCGGGCGCCTGGCAGGGCGGTTCTCTGGATGTGGCGGGCGCGGCGATCGCCGATGGCACAGTCATGGAAGAAGTGCTCTCCGGGGAACGGAGGGCCGTGGAGGAGGGCCGGCTGCCACTGCCCGCTGTCGCGCCGGGGGTGCAGATCTGGCGCACCGTATAAGTGGGAGAATCAGCCTGCCGCCGGTTTTCGGGCGACCAGGCTGGCCACCGCCCGTTGGTGCCCGCTGCGGCCGGCGGTCCACTTCTCCTCGTAGTGCAGGATCTCCAGCCGTTCGAACGCCTGGCGCAGCTCACCAGGGGCGAGCAGGTAGGCCGGATCGGTTTCGGGCAGGAGCTCCAGCATCTTGAGGGTGAGGGTTTCGAAGAACAGCAGGCCGCCCGGGCGCAGTCCCTGCAGGTATGTGGGCCACAGATCGCGCTGCAAGTAGTAAAAGTTCAGGATCAGGTCGAACGTGTTGGGGGGGAACCAGAAGCGGGTCAGGTCCGCCTGTACGGCCATCAGTCCCGGCAGGCGAGCTTTGGCCCGGCGCACGGCCACGCCGGAGATATCGACGCCGATGACCCGGATACCGCGCTCGAGCAGGAATCCGGCATTGCCCCCCAGGCCCATCGCGGCATCGATCGCCAGGCCTTCCGCCGGTAGTAGGCCGGAATGTTCGACCAGCAGCGGGCGAGGCGATTCGAATGTGGCGTAACGCTGGTCGTCACGGTAGCGCTCATCCCAGCGCTCAGCGTCTTCTTGTGGCAAGTTCTACTCCATGGGTATTCCCGGCTAGGGATTCTCCTACCGGCTCGGGGGGAAATTCCCCACTTGTCTCAGCCCCCCCGCTCCAGTAAGATTGGAATAAGCAGGTTGGGTCCTGCGCCTCCAATTGCTGAAGGGCCCAGTAGATGGGCGCTGAGGCAGGCACCGGTGGACGGACCATTCTATTATATTCGCAAGGGTCATCCCACAGGCGCTCTTTTAATGGAACTGCAGATTTTGCGCTGGGCTGCAGTTCCGGGTGACCCGGTAAGTCAAACCAGCGATAGCGAACACGCCGGGCATACCCGGCGTGTTTGAATTAATGATCTCGCCTGCCGCCTCAATAAGACCGATATTGTCGTTTTGCAGGCTTTGTAACTGGTTTTGTTATCTTAAATCTCTTGCATTATTTTTAAACCGTGGTAACATATCATCAACCAGCGTCCGGGTGCCCCCCTCACCCGGGCGCTGGTTCTTTTAATTCATTTCCGCCGCCGGGAGAGCAGCCAACCGGCCAGCACGGCGGCGGATAGCAGTGCGACCAGGGCGGCAATCGTCGAACGCCAGTCCATCTCCAGCTCCGCCTGTCCTTCCGGGAGGGCCGGATGGGCCGGGTCGAGATAGCAGGCCAGGGCATCGATCGCCGGAGTGGGGATGCCTGCCCGGTCTTTCAGCCGGCGGAATTCCTCGGCCAGAAGCCGCATTTCGTCACGGGCGGCGATGGCGTGCTGCGCCATTTGCAGTTCATTCTGCGGCGCCATCAGCCCGCGGCGGAGAACCGCCACGATCAGCGGCTCGGGAATCCATGCCAGAAGCCGGTGGGAACCCGGGGTGATCGGAATGCCGAGAGTCTGCAGCACCCGATGGCCTTCCTTCACCGCCCGCACCAGCAGCAGCAGCCCGTCTGGGGTGTGGGCCAGGCGGTAGCTGCTCCCGCCCGCCAGGTAGAGGGCGTTGGCGATGGGGCTGACCAGGGCTACGTGAGTCTTCAGCCAGGCGTCCATGTTTGGCGAAATTGCCACCGGGAATCCGGCGCCGGCGAGGATGCGGGCGATTTGATCGAGCCGCTGTGTCTTGCGGCCATCCAGTTCACCGATCGTGGTTGGCTGGAAGCTGCCTGGTATCAGGCGGTAGCGGACAACGCCATCCGATCGCTGCCCGCCCGCCCCGGGGAACCCCAGCAGCACCCGTTCGCCTCCCAGGGCTTCGACCAGTTCTTCTGGCCCGGCCGCATTGTTGACCAGGAAGAGCACGTTCGGGGTGCAGGTGTTGGCGGCCAGGGAGGGTAGGATGGATGGGAGTTGGTCCTTACGTACGACGACCAGCACGAGGTCATAGCTGTCATCGGGGGCGAGGCGGGCGGTGACCTGGATAGGGATTTGCTCCCGAATGCCGGTAGCGTCATCGACCAGGACCAGGCCATCCCGCTGCAATTCTTCCAGGCGCGGCCCGCGCGCCAGCAGGGTGACCTCATACCCGGCCTGGGCAAGCTTGCCGGCATACAGGCTGCCCAGCACCCCCGCGCCGTACACCAGGATCTTGCGGATCATCTTCCCGCCGGGCAGTTCGGGCGGCCCGCCGCGGTCCAGCTTGAGATATATTTTCGTGTTACGCAGCAGAGGGTGCAGCCATTTCGGGAAGGCCGGGACGGCCTCCTGAGGTTCGATCAGCCTGGGGGCAACCAGGTGATAAACGCCCCCCCGCCATTCCATGCGGGCTTCCCCGGCGGCCATCAGGTTCTGGCACCAGTCGGCATTCGCCCCGTAGGGCAGGGGAAAAACAAAACTTCCCCCGTCCGGCACGGCAACCACCGGCGTTTGGTAGGGTTTACCGGAACGCCGGCCCCGGTGATGGAGGACGGCATAGATGCGCTTGCCGGCAAAGCGCATGGTCAGCCGGTTGGTGATGCGCTTATTGAAAAAGCGCAGCCAGTTGATGAAGGGAGACCTCTCCTCATGCTGCGCCCCTGACCTGGCACTTGGTTGGATAGGGGTGTTAACCATATTCCCTCGATTCAGATGTAACTCGTGGATCCTGTACAGAATATTGTAACTTACTTCTAAATCGACGAAGGATTTCGATTAAAACACTGCGCCGGCTGCGGTATTCGACCGCAGCCGGCGCTTCTTTATGATGATGATTTTAGCCATCAGGACCGGTCGATCCGCACCGGTTGAGGGGTCAGGGACGTCCTCTGGCGGGCCGGCTCCTGTGGTTCGGCGACGATCTGCCCGCCGCGCACCGTAGCGCCGATCACCAGCCCGGCGCCGATCAGCACCAGGTTCTTGATGATGTACTGGCCTTCGAGTGTAGGCGCGATCGGGAACTGGGTGAACGCCTCACCGGGGAACAGCGCCAGCGGAGTCAGGGTGCCGGCCATCTGGAAGATCAACAGGCCCAGGGTCAGGCGCATGTATTTGCCGGTCAGGAACCCCAGGCCGATGGCCGTCTCCAGGCTTGCCAGCAGGATCAGGCTCAGGTTGGCGGGCATCAGCCCCAGGGTGAGCGCGTCGATGGTGCGCACTGCCAGGTCGGTGGCCGGGCTCAGGCCGGGGAAGAACTTCAGCGCCCCGAACCACAGGAACACAACCCCCATCCCGAAGCGTAGGAACGGCAGGCTGTAGCGCGCCAGCCAACGGACGATCCTTTGGTCTAACTGGTCCAATCGGCTGCGGAAATCGCTGCTTACCATGGTTTCCTCCTTACCTCGATTAATCCGAGGTGACTGTGAAAGTCCCTTTCATCCCCAGCATGGCGTGGCCGGGGAGGGTGCAGATATAGGTGTAGCTGCCGGGTTCGAGCTCAACGGTGAGAGTGGCGCTCTCGCCCGGGTCGATCATCGGGGTTTTCTCGTCTACCCCTTCACCCTGGATGGCGAAGTCGTGCGGCATGGTGCCATTGTTGGTCACGATGAAGGTCACCTCGCCGGCCTGCGCCTGGGAAGCGTCCAGCGTGAAGGAGAATTCCTGGGCCGAGACCTGGATCGCATCGCTGCTATCCACTTGCCTGCTCTCCACTTCCCTTGCCTGGGGCTGCGAACCGCTCTCGGCGGGCGCCCCGAAGCGGCAAGCCAGCGCGACGACCAACAACACAACACTCAACGCCAATAACCAACGTGTATTTTTCTGGTTCATGGTGAACTCCTTTCCATTTTCAATCTTGTGTTGGGAGTTTACCGGTCAAGTGGGTGATCGCGCTTCACCCACCCGGGGTGAAGTATTGGGTGATCCTCCCGGGTGAGGCGGTTTACACAATGAGAATGGGAGTTCCCCCGCTCACCCGGCCGGGTGGGCGGGGGAACTCCCATCCGTACAAAAACAGCGAGCGGAGGACCTCGCTTCGATACTGGCCGAGGTCCTCCGCTCACAGTGAGCGCCGCCCCCTTGTCTCACCGGCGCTCGATAGAACGTTTCAATTATTCAGGTGTATACAGTCAACCTGTCAGTCACCATTGTTGTTGGGGGTGGTGGCTTCGCCGCCCCACCCCCAACAACAATCCTTTTGCCGGCAATGCCGGCCGCCTGCTACCACGTGTGGCACACTGTTCAGGTGATCTGGTAGAGTTGGATCAGGTTGCCACAGGTGTCATCGAGCATGGCCACGATCGTCTGCCCCATGTTGGTAGGCTCCATGGTGAACTCCACGCCCTGCGCTTTCAGCCGGGCGTACTCCCCCTGGATATCGTCCACGGCAAAGGCGTTGATCGGGATCCCTTGCTCGACAAGGCCCTGCTGATAAGTCTGGGCGACGGGGTTGCTGTTGGGCTCGAGCACCAGTTCGACCCCGTTTGGATGATCAGCCGAGACCACGGTCAGCCAGCGGGCATCGCCGATCGGGATATCTCTTTTCTTGACAAAGCCCAGCACCTCCGTGTAAAAGCGAAGGGCTTTTTCCTGGTCATCCACAAAGACACTGCTCAGTTCAATTCTCACCGGACGGCTCCTTTCATTAGTATTTGTGTGGCGGCCTGGCAATTGAGTTGGCGGAACTCGGACGGACTCAGACCGAACTCTTGTTTGAACGCCTTGCTGAACGCGGAATGGGTGTCGTAGCCGGCCGCCAGGGCCACCTCGGTGATATCCACCGCGCCCATCCGCAGTTTGCGCCCGGCGCGCTCCAGCCGCGCCCGGCGGACGTAAGCGGCGATGTTCTCACCGGTGCAGGCCCGAAAAATGCGGTGGAAGTGCGGCACCGAGAAACCGGCGACAGCGGCCAGCGCCTCGCGTGTAAGCGGCTCGTCGAAGTGCTCCCGGATGTAGCGCTCGACGGCCTGGATGCGTTCGTAATAGGTGGGGGTAAGTTCAGTCTCTGCCAGCATAAGTCGATTATAGGACACCAGAACAGTTGTTCGCTATTCCAAATGTATCATTTTCTACCCTGAATGTCAAATTATACCCTCTGCCTGTGTGCAAGAACTTCTCAGCAGAAAGGAACTTGTGTTAGGGGGTGCGAGCGACTTCGTCGCCCCCACCCCCAAAACACCATTCACAACTGACAGGTTGCCTGCACGCCCTCCGCCTGTATGGATGCACAACGGTGTGCACGCACACGTGGCAGCAGGCGGCCGGCATTGCCTGGTACAAGAATTAGTGTTTGAAGGTTGGGGGTGCTTTGCCACCCCCAACCCTCAAACACTACACTATTTACTACTGACAGTTTGCCTGCGCACCCTCCGCCCGGGCGGGTCCACAGCGCCGGAATCGCAAGGGTGGGATGAGAGCACTCTCGTCCCGGCCCTTGGGTATCGGTTTCCGTGGCCGTTGGGGGGCTCCAACCGCCCCCTGCGCCGGCCGCGGCTTGTTTCAGCCCTGGGCGATGGTCAGGCGGCTGGCTCCACCGGCGATATAGATTTCATACCGTCCGGCGGCCTGGGAGAAGCGCGGGCTTTCCAGGTTCGTGTCGCCGCCGAGGGCGTTGTAACGCTGGTCATCGAACTGAAGCCGGGCCGCCCCGCCGTGCAGGCGCAGACGCAGCTCGGCGCCCGGCGGCCGGCGGATGAGGGCGTTGCTGACGCCCCCGGCGATGTAGATGAAGACCGCCTCGCTCGGCTCGGGCAGGCGCATCTCGATCTGGCTGGCCCCGCCCAAGATGTCGATCGACTGGAGCTGGAGCGCGCTCAGATCGGCTTTGAGCCCTGATACACCGCCGCGGAACTCGACCTCCCAGGGGATCGAACGGTTGAGTTGGATCTCGGCGACCGGACGGCCCAGGGGCCAATCCAGCAGGGTGAAACATGGATACTGGATCATCACCGTTCCCTCGCGCAGCTTTATGCTTGGGGTACGGTTTTTAAAGCGCGCCCGGTACAGGTCGCCCGAGGGCGGCAAATCTCCCAGGGAGACCTGGTTCGCCTGGGAGAGGAAAACCAGGCGTCCCCTGGGTAGTCTGCCGAGCGGGGCAGAGAAAGGGTTGGTCCAGATAGGCAGCGGCATGATTTAAAACCACCAGTAGCGGGCTGTCGCCATACTCAACAGGGCGATAACCAGCAGGATCATTTCGAGGCGCCCCAGCGAGTCCATCCGGGCGGCGAGCCTGCCCATCTCGGCCTGCTGCTCGCCGGTAGGCGGGGCGCCCTGGGCCTGAAGCTCAGCGCTCAGCATGCCGAGCTTACGGGCCGTGGGCCCCAGCATGAACCCGCCCAGGAGAAATCCGCCCAGAGCGGCCAAAGCGCCGACCGTGAAGCCCAGCCCCACAGCCGAGGTGATCCAGCTCAGTTGCAAGCCGGCGGAATCGCGCCAGTAGAGCAGGAAGCCGGCCAGGATCGTGAGCCAGGCGGACGTGGCGATGGCGACCGGGAAGCGGTGGTGGCCCATCAGGGTCTGCATGAATTTCATGCCCTCCGCTCCGCTGTCTCGCACCGCCGGAATCAGGAATACCAGGTTGATCGCCGTCGCTCCGACCCAAAATACGCCGCCGAAGATATGGACGATGCGCAGAATTAATAGATAAAGGTCCATCTGATCCTCCTTTAGTTTGAACGTTAGGGAGCTGTTTCCGGGACCCACAGTGCCGGCTGGCCAGACAGGTGGCCCAGAAAACTTATCCCGTATTGCGCTTAATGTAGCGAAAAATGGGGTGAGCAGGGATCACCCGCCGCGGGTGAGGCCTGGGGTGATTCGATTGGCGATGGGAACAGGGGGGATAAACGGGCCGCGCCCTTCAGAGCAGTCTCAAGTCGTGGGCTGCCTGGCGCGCTTCCTGGCGGCTGTTTACCGCCAGCTTGGCATAGATATTCTTGACGTGGGTCTTCACCGTATTAATGGAGATGACCAGTTCGCGGGCGATCTCCGGGTTGGAGAGCCCGGCGACGAGCAGGCGCAGGACGCGCTGCTCTTGCTCGCTGAGCGGTTCGATCAGCGGTTCGGGGGCCGCCCGGCCCGGCAGCTCCCCGGGCAGGTCCGGGCTCTGGCTTTCGAGGGCCGCCTTCTGCGCCTGTTCCTGGGCCAGGGTGTACAGCAGGGAGCGCCCGAACCCCGCCAGGGACGGGTCGTCGATGCGCTGCAGGGTCTCGCGCAGCAAGGCGGAGATCCCTTCGCCTTCATCCAGGAAAGGCCGGACGAACCCGGGCGGGTGTGCCAGGGCCAGGGCCTGGCGCAGCATCTCTTTCGCCGCTTCCCGCTCGTCCAGGGCGGCTTGCGCCTGGGCGAGGAGAATCCTGATCTCGAGCTCGCTCCTGGCCCGGCCTTCTTCTTGCGCTCCGGGAAGCCATTTCTCCAGTTGGCGCATCGCCTCCCGGGGTTCGCCCTGCGCCAGGCGCAGCCGGGCGATGACTAGCGCCTCCTGCTCGCGCTCCAATGGCGGGATCTCGTCTTCGGAGAAGACCTCCCCGGCCAACCAGCGCTGGGCCGAGGCCAGGTCACCGCTTTCGATCGCCAGGCGGGCCAGGGTAAGCCGGGGGTAGCGGAACAGATACGGCCGGGCGGGTTGGGCGATTATGGCTTCCAGCAGTTGCCGGGCCGGGGCGACCTCACCGCGAGCGAACTTCACCTGAGCCAGGACGACCGGCGCGTCGGCCAACAAATCCTCTTCGGGGAACTGCTGGCTGGCGTCCGCCGCCTGCGCCACTTTCTCTTCGGCCTCTTCCAGGTTATTCCAGGCCAGGGCAGCCATCCCCAGCCCGAGGAGCGCCCGCCCCCTGCGGATGTTGGCCTGGTCCTGATCCATGGGCGGATTCTCGGTCCTGGCCATCACCTGGTTGAAGCACTGCACCGCCGTCTGCAGCTCTCCCTGTTGGTAGAGCACTTCGCCCAGGAGGAGCATGGAGTCGAGGGTGCCGTAGATGTTCTCGGACGCCTCGCAGTGCTTGAGCGCTTCAGTTGTGGTTTGCCGGGCGGCGTGCAGCTTGCCGTCCAGCAGTGCCTCCACCGCGAGCATGATCAGGCTGATACCGCGCCACTGCCGGTCCTGCTCGGGCAGGCGCTCGAGCGCCAGCCGGGCATAGTCGAACGAAGACTGGAATTCCCGCTGCAGCCAGTCCACCAGGGAGTGGAAAGCGTACACTTCGCCGAGCCTGTGTTCGTTCTTCTCTTTCTTCCAGTGCTCCTCAGAGATCTGCAGCGGCAGCAGCAGGCGGGCCTTGGTTTCCGGCGCGTGCCGGTCGGACTTGAAGAGGATGGCCGTGGCGAAGGGCATGCAGATTTCCGGGTGAGAGCGCAGCACCGCCTCGGGGAGCTGTTCCATCCAGCGCCGCAGCGTGTGGTACTCGTTTTGGACCAGCCGGGGGGCGATCACCCGCTGGATCAGGTCTGCGGCGCGGTCGTAATCCTGGGCGAAGAGCGAGGTCTCGATGGCGTCCGGCAGCATGCCGTGGCTTTCATACCATTGGCTGGCCCGCTGCGCCAGTTGGCGCTGGCTGGCCTCGCCGAGCCGCTGCCGGGCATAGTTCTGCATCGCCTCGGCGAACAGGGCGTGGAACCGGTACCAGGTGCCGGCGCTGTCGACCGGGGTGAGGAACAGGTTGAGGCGCTCCAACTGCCTGAGGATCAGGTCGCTGTGCTCCCGGCCGGTGATCGCATCGCACAGCGACCCGGACAGCGTCCTCAGGATGCTGGTTTTGAGCAGAAAATCCTGGATCGCTTCCGGCTGTGCGTTGAAGACATCCTCGATCAAGTAATCCATCACCGCCCGGTGGCTGCCGGTAAAGGTGGCGAGGAACTGGTCGATATTGCCGGCCTCCCCTCTGCGCTGCAGGGCGAGCAGGACGAGGCGCAGGCCCGCCCCCCAGCCCTCCGTGCGCCTGGCCAGGCGGGAGATCATCCCCGCCGGCAGGGGGAAGGGGAGGTTCTGGGCGAAGAAGGTCTGCACCTCGGCTTCCGAAAAACGCAGATCGGCGGCCTGCAGCTCGTTGAGCTGGTTCTGCGCCCGCAGGCGGGCCAGCGGCAGGGCAGGGTCCTGGCGGGTGAGCAGGATCAGGTGCAGGGTGGGGGGGAGATGGTCGATCAGGAAGGTCAGCGTATCGTGAACGGTTTGGGAGTTGATGAGGTGATAATCGTCCAGGATGAGCACGGACGGGTGTTCGAGCCGGCTGGCCTGGTTGATGAACAATGTCAGCAGGGTTTCGAATGGGGGCTGCGGCGCGCTGCCGAGCACGTTCAGCGCCGGTTCGCCCAGGCGGGAGTCGAAGGACCGGCAGGCGGAGAGCACGTAGCGCCAGAAGCGCACCGGGTCGCTGTCGCCGGAATCGAGAGACACCCAGCCCACGTTGAGCTCCCTGGAGGCATTCCGGTGAGCGAGGATCCACTGGCTCACCAGGGTCGTCTTGCCGAAACCGGCCGGAGCCGAGATCAAGGTGAGCTTGCACTCCAGCGTTTTATCCAGCCGGGGAAGCAGCGCCTCCCGGGGCACGTAGGGCGGGTATAAAGCCGGCGGGGTCAGCTTTGTGCTGAGCAGCTCGAATTGTTCGCTTTCAAGGGCTTGCAAAAGACTACTCCTTGCCCTGGGTGTTCATTCTCCCCATTGGCCTAATTATACAATATTAGTCCGAAATGATTGTGTGCACACACAACGGTGTGCATGCAGCACACGTGGCAGCAGGCGCCCGGCACTGCCGGCCGGCACTGCCGGGCGAAATGAGTTATTTCTAGTCTCCCAGGATTTTGCCTATCCACCATTTGGTGGATAGGCAAAATCCACTAGTTTTCCACCCGAAATATCCGATATACCGATTGGCAGGAAACCCCTCCGGACCTATACTGAGGCGCATCGAGTATGGAAAGGAGTTCGAAAATGTCAGTCATTGAAGTTCAAAACCTGGAGAAACGTTACGGTTCCCACCTCGCCGTGAACGATGTTTCTTTTAGCGTAGAGCGAGGTGAAATATTCGGCATTATCGGCCCGAACGGGGCGGGGAAGACGACCACGGTGGAAATCATCGAGGGATTGCGCAAACCCGACCGGGGCAGTGTGCGCCTCCTGGGCCTCGACCCGCAGCGAGACCGGAGCGAGCTGCGCCAGCGCCTGGGCGTCCAGCTTCAATCCAGCCAGCTTCCGGAAAAGATCAAAGTGTGGGAGGCGCTGGACCTGTACAGCTCCTTCTACCGTGACCCGGCGGACTGGGAGCAGTTGCTCGAACTGCTCGGCCTGACCGGCAAGCGGGACGCGACCTTCGAGCAGCTCTCCGGCGGGCAGAAGCAGCGCCTTTCCACTGCGCTGGCCCTGGCCGGCAACCCCGAGGTGCTGATCCTCGACGAGCTCACCACCGGCCTCGATCCACAAGCGCGCCGGGAGATCTGGCAGTTGATCGAAGACATCCGCAGGCGGGGGGTGACGGTGCTGCTGGTCACCCACTTCATGGAGGAAGCGGAACGGCTGTGTGACCGCCTGGCCATGTTTGCCGGAGGGCGGATTGTGGCCCTCGACACTCCGGCGAGGATCGTCTCGCGGGCGAGGGTGGAACAACGCCTGCGTTTCCGACCGTCCGCCCCATTCGATGAGCGGGTGCTGGCCGGGCTTCCGGAAGTGAAACAGGTGTCCCGCAGCGGAGAGACCGTCACCGTCACAGGCACAGGCGAGCTGGTCCCGGCGGTCACCGCCGCCCTGGCCCGCAGCCGGGTCGTAGCCTACGAGCTGCGCCTGGAACAGGCCAGCCTGGACGATGCCTTCCTCGCCCTGACCGGGAGCCTGCAAGAACAATAGACCAAAGGAGGCCAAAGATGAAGAATCTGCTCAAAATCACGGTGATCGAGACCAAACTCATCTTTCGTGATCCGGTCACCTGGACGGTGGCCTTGCTGCTGCCCACCGTCATCCTGCTCATCCTGGGGTCCATCCCCGACCTGAACCGGCCGCAGGAGATCTTCGGCGGGAGCCGCTTTATCGACCTGTTCGTCCCCTCGTTGCTGGTGGTGACCCTGGCGACCCTGGGCGTGAACGCCCTGCCGATCCGCCTGGCGAACTACCGCCACCGGGGTGTGCTCCGCCGCCTGTCCACTACCCCCGTTTCTCCGGTGTGGCTGCTGGCTGTGCAATTGGGGATCAATATCATCCTGGCTACTGGTTCGGTGGTCCTGCTGGTCCTGGCCGGAAACCTGGTTTTCAACGTGCCCATCCCCGCCAACCTGCCCGGCTTTGCAGCGGCCTACCTGCTGGGGATGGCCTCGGTGTTCGCCCTGGGGCTGCTGGTGGCAGCGCTGGCGCCGGACGCGCAGGCCAGTTCGGGGATCTCTCTGCCGCTGTACTTCGTGGTGATGTTCCTGGGCGGCGCCTACCTGCCGCGAGTATTCTTACCCGACTTCCTGGTGGCCTTGGGCGAATACGCCCCGCCCGGTGTGCAGGGCCTGCTGGACGCCTGGAATGGGGCCGCCCCCCAGGCGCTGCCGCTGGTCGTGCTGGCCCTCGTCACGTTGGCGGCCGGCGGGATCGCCGCCCGGTTCTTCCGCTGGGAATAATCAATGAAGACCATTCGGGTAAAATATAACCACTATGAACGGTCAAACGGCAGGGCCCGGACCACTCGCTCCGGGTGAAGGACGACCGGCCATGCCAGGCTGGGAGCGTGTAGGGCGCCTGATCGGGCTTTTCCTACCGTATTTTACGCTCGCCGCTGCAACCCTGCTCAGCCTGCTTCAGCCCGGCAGCAACCGGGAAGAACTCGGCGGGACGGTGATCCTGGCGGCCCTGGCGGGGGTGTGGGTGTACGTTCTGTACACCCGCATCCCCGGGGATAAACGCCAACAGCCGGCCCGGCTGCTCGTTTATTACGCCGGCCTGATGGCCCTGGCTGCGGCGCTGATGGCCCGCCAGCCCATCTTCTTCATCTTCGCCATCACCGGGTTCTTCCACGCCTCCGAGCTGAGACCCTGGCCGCTGGTCTTCCTGGGCGTGGGGGTGACTTCGGTTTTGATCAACACGTTGATCACCGGCTTTCCCTGGCAGACGGTGGAGAGTTGGTTCATCTTTGGTACGATCATCGTATTCCAGACCTTCGCCTTCGGTTTCGGCGCTTACTTCAGCGAGAGGCTGAGCCAGGTGAGCGAGCAGCGCCGGCAGGCCGTCGCCCGGTTGGAGGCGGCCCTGGAGGAGAACCGCGGGCTGCAAGCGCAGCTCATGGCGCAGGCGCGGGAGGCGGGCATCCTGGAGGAGCGCCAGCGCATGGCGCGTGAGATCCACGACACGCTGGCCCAGGGGCTGATCGGGATCATCACCCAGTTGGGGGCGGCGCGGCAGGCGCAGGGCCGCCCGGCAGAGATGCAAAAGCACCTCGACCACGCCCTGGCCCTGGCCCGGGAGAGCCTGACGGAAGCCCGCCGCTCGGTGAACGCGCTGCGGCCTGAAGCGCTGGAAGAGGCGCAGCTGCCCCAGGCGCTCGCGGATGTGGCGGGGCAGTGGTCGGAACTGAACGGTGTGACGGTGGAGGTCCGGACGACCGGGGACCCGGTCCCCCTGCATGCGGAAGTGGAGGCAGCGCTGCTGCGGGTGGCGCAGGAGGCGCTGGCCAACACCGCAAAGCATGCCCGCGCTTCTCGCGTGGGGTTGACCCTGTCGTACACCGGAGAGGAGGTGTTGTTGGATATCCGCGATGACGGGGTTGGCTTCGCTACCGGCGAGCGCGTGGAGGACGATGGCCCGGGGTTCGGGCTGACTGCCATGCGCCAGCGGGTGAGCCGGGTGGGCGGCGACCTGGCCGTCGAATCGGAGCCGGGCAGCGGCACGGCGGTCTCCGCCCGGGTGCCCGCTCTGCCGCCGGTCCGGGAGGGCGGCCAGGGATGAAGCCGGTGCGGCTGCTGATCGTGGACGATCACCCCGTGGTGCGCGATGGCCTGCGGGGGATGTTCGCCGGTGAGGCCGGGTTCGAGGTGGTGGGCGAGGCGGCGCAGGGGGAGGAGGCGGTGGCCCTGGCGGAGGCGGTCCTCCCCGACGTGATCCTGATGGACCTGCACATGCCGGGAGGGGATGGGGTGAGCGCCATCCGCGAGCTGGCGAGGCGAGGCAACCCGGCCCGCGTGCTGGTGCTGACCACCTACGATATGGACAGCGACGTGCTGCCGGCCATCGAAGCCGGGGCGACGGGCTATTTGCTCAAGGATGTCCCCGGCGAGGAACTGCTGCGGGCGGTGCGGGCGGTGGCCAACGGCGAGCCGGTGCTCTCACCTTCGGTGGCCAGCCGCCTGATGCGCCAGGTTCGCCGCCCAGAAGGCCGCCCAGGGCAGAGCACCCTGAGCGGGCGGGAAATGGAGATTATCTCCCTGGTCGCGAAAGGCGCCACCAACCGGGAGATCGCCCAAACTCTGTTCGTCAGCGAAGCGACGATCAAGACCCACCTGCTGCATATTTACAAGAAGCTGGGCGTGAGCGACCGCGCCGCAGCCGTTGGCGAGGCCTACCGGCGCGGCCTGCTTTCCCCCTGACACCCACACCGGGGAGCGGACATCAGCCCAGGCTGTGGTCTTTCACCGGGGTCTCCGCCGGCCCGGCGCTCGAGATCGATTTCCACGAGTTCACCATCAAGGTATAGGCCAGCGCGGCCAGGGGGATAGCGGTGACGGGGTGCAGCGCGGCCAGGGCCGGCAGCGCCGGGCGCAGGTTGGCGGTCAGGTATTGGACGAAGATCAGCCCAAAGACGCCTACAGTCTGCCACATCATTTTCTTGCCCACACGTCCCAGCCAGCCGGCCAACAGCATGAACAAGGGGATAAGCTCGAAGAAGTGGATAAAGGTGATGTGCCAGCCCCAGTTCGCCGGGTTGACGAACACAGCCATCCCGGCCAGAAAGACCTGGATCAACACACAGATCAGAAACACCGTCCCTAAAATGGCGAACGCATAACGAGAAAACATTTTCCTTCCTTTCGTGCTCCCCTGGTTTGCAATGTCCCCCCAGTTTACATCCGGGCGGGGTGAGGGGAGATCACCCGGATGGGGTGATTTCTGGGCGAGTAGGTGCGGGGCGAGGGGGATCAGGCGGCCTGCGTCAGGTGGCGCACCGCTTCTCGCGCTTCCCGCCGGCTGTTGATGTTCAGCTTGCGGTAAGCGTTTTTCAAATGGGTCTTCACCGTGTTCACCGAGATCACCAGTTCCTCGGCGATCTCCGGGTTCGACAGGCCGCCGGCCAGCAGGCGCAGCACCCGTTCCTCCTGGCGGCTGAGGGCTTCGCACGGCTCGAAAGGGCACTCCCTCGAAAGCGACCGGGCCGGTCCGTTGGCCGGGGAGAACAGCCGCCGGACCCAGTACAGGGACAGGGCGGTAGGGTCGGGCGGCTCGCGCAGCAGCCGGGCCAGGGCTTCTCCCTCATCCAGGAACACCCGCTGAAAGCCCTGAGGCTGAGCCAGGGCCTGGGCGCGGGCCAGGGCCTCGGCGGCTGCGGGCGCCTGTCCGAGAGCTCCCAACGCCTCGGCCATCAGGATCTGAATTTCCAGTTCGCTGCGCCCCCGGCCCTGGAGGCGGGCGCGCTCCAGCCAGGCCTCCAGCAGGTCCAGCCCCGCCTTGGGTTCTCCTGCGGCGAGCCGCACCCGGGCCTGCACCAGCCCCTCGCGCTCCCGCAGCAGCTCCGGCAGCCCTTCGTCCGCTTCGCCCGTGCGGGCCAGCCAGCGCCGGGCGGCGGCCAGGTCGCCTGCGGAGAGGGCCAGCCATGCCTGCCAGGCCTGCAGCTCGCGCAGCAGGGCCGGGCGCTTGATGCGGGCGGCCACGGAGCTCAGCCGCAGGCGCGCCGCTTCGAGATCGTCCCGGGCCCACTCCACCCGGGCCAGGAGCAGCTCGTTGCCGGCCAGCAGCTCCTCGCTGGAGATCTCCTCGGCGATTTCCAACGCCTGAGCGGCGTACCTCACAGCAGAGGCCAGGTGATCTTGCTCGTAGGCCAGGCGGGCCAGGCCGGCCAGGGCGCGCCCCTGGCGTCGCAGCCGGTCTTTCCTTCCGATCGGGGCCGCCTCGATCTCCGCCAGCGCCTGCCGGTAGAATTCTTCCGCCTGGCGCGCCTCGGCCCTCAGCAAGTGGATTTCCCCCAGGGCGACGGTGGTATCCAGCAGCCCGAAAATATTGCGCACCGATTGGAAGATGCTGCGCGCGGTGGTGATGGTGCGCTGGGCCTCGTTCATTTGCCCGGCGAAGAACTGCTCCCACCCGACCAGGTTCAGGCTCATCCCCCGCCATTCAGCCTGGCACTGCGAGTGACCGGCGGAGACGTCCGCCGCCTGGGGCAGCTTCGCCAGGGCCTGGCGGGCCAGGGCAAACCCCCGGGGATAGTCGCTCTGGCGCACGGCCATCAGGGCGCGCAAGGCCAGCGCCTCCCCCAGCCGGGGCTCGTCCCCTTCGGCCTCCCAGCGGTCCTCGGCCAGGGCCAGCGGCCCCGCGACCCGCCTCTCCAGATCCGCCGCCCCGGGCTCGGCGGTGAACAAGATCGACAGGGCGTAGATCATGGCCAGGGCCGGGTGGGCCGAGAGGACCGGCTCCGGGAACTGCCCCAGCCAGCGGAGCAGGGTGTGGTATTCGTTCCCCGCCAGATGCGGCTTCAGGCTGCGCTCGATCAGGCCGGCTGCCCGTTCGAAAGCCCGGGCGAAAAGCGCCGCCTCCACCGCCTCGGCCAGGGAAGCGTGGTGCCGGAGGGCGTGCGCTTCGTACCAGCGGCTGGCGGCCTCTGCGATCTCGTCCAGGCGCTTCTCCCCCAGGCGCAGGCGGGCGGTGTGCTGCATCGCCTCGGCGAAGAGGGTGTGGTAGCGATACCACTCGCCCGAGCCGTCCAACGGCTCGAGGAACAGGTTGAGGCGCTCCAGCTCGCCCAGGGTCTCGGCGCCATCGCTGCGCCCGGTTACCGCATCGCACAGGGGGCCGGTCAGGCGGGGAAGGAAGCTGGTTTGCAGCAAGAAGTCCTGGATGGACGGCGGCTGCGCCGCGAGCACGTCCTCCGCCAGGTATTCCAGGATCGGGCGATGGCTGCCGGTGAAGGTTTCGATGAACTGCGCCCGCGCCCCCGGGTCCGGCCGGCTCTGCAGGGCCAGGGCGGCCAGGCGCAGGCCGGCCGGCCAGCCCTCGGTGCGGGCGGCCAGCTTTTCCACCTGCTCCGGCGTCAGGGGGGAGGGGACCGACTGCTGGAGGAACTCCCGGGTTTCGTCCACAGAAAAGCGCAGATCGAGAGCCCGCAGTTCGTTGATCTCGCTGGTGGCCCGCAGATAAGCCAGGGGCAGCGGAGGGTCGCTGCGGGTCAGCAGCGCCAGGTGCAGCGGCGGCGGCAGGTTTTCCACCAGGAATGTGATCCCGGCGTGGATCTCGGGGTTGGTGATGGCATGATAGTCTTCCAGGACGAGGAGGATGCGCCCGGGGTGGGCGGCCAGGAGATTGATCAGCGCGGTGAGCATGCCCTCGACCGAACGCCCCTGTACCGCCTCCAGCCGCTGCAGACCCAGCCCGCCGGCCTCAGGGTCCACCGCTTGCAGGGCGGTGAGCACATAGCGCCAGAAGCGCAGCGGGTCGTTCTCGCCCGCGTCCAGGGAGACCCAGGCCGCGGCCGCGGCAGGCTCTCGCTCGTTTAAACTGTGGAGCCAGTCGCAGGCCAGGGTTGTCTTTCCGAACCCGACCCCGGCTGAGATCAGGGTCAGCTTGCGCTGAGAGCCCAGGTGCAGGCGTTCGATCAGCGCCTCCCGCCTCAGGCGCGGGCGGCGCAGCGGCGGCAGGGTCAATTTGGTGTTCAGGAGTTCGATTTGAGTCGTCTTCGGTTCGCGCAAATCCATAAGCCTCGCTCCGGCGGAATAATCTAGACTTAATGCCTCAAATTGGTCTACGTATTGCTTTTGGATTGGTTGCAGGGGAGAGTTGGGGGAAATTAATGCGCGAAAGAGCGGCCTGGACCTAGATGGAGTCCAAACCGCTCGATGCGCTCGCTATTTAGATAACCGGCGCGAGGATTCTTCCGGCGCAGAACGTGCGCGGGGCAGTTTACCCTGCACCCCCGCGTACGGGAGTAGCGATGCCTCCGATCTCAGGTCTGTGCCGCTTCCACCTTCGAGGCGCTGAGGGCCTCCTCGGCGAAATGGACGATTTTGTCCATTGCCCCCCGGAACTGTTTCATCGTGGTGAGCAGGGCCGGGATCTGGTTAAAGTCCTGGGGCGCAATCCCGTCCGGTTCATAAGCCGCGGTGAAGTACGGCACCTTCTGCAGCCGGGCCATCACCTCGGGTGGGATTCCTTTCCGGATGCGCGGCTCGAATTCCAGGTCCGCAGTGCGAGTGAACATTTCGGTCAGGAAGGACGGCGGGAGGGTGAAAATGACCCGCCCGCCGGCGGTCTCTTCGATGTGCCGGCAGCGCATCTCATCGCCGATCTGCGGGCCCAGGCGCAGCGAGCAGATCAACAGCTTGCTGGGGTAAGCTCGCTGGCGGAAGATCCGGTAAGCCTGCTTGAAGATTGCCACGCCCGCCCAGCGGATATCATCCTGGCTCAATTCGACCCCGGCCTGCTGCGCCTGTTCGACGAAAGCAGGTTCGCTCTCCCAGCGGGAGCTCATATACGTGATCACAGAGCGCCACCCGCTCAGGTCTACCCCCTGGCGGCGCGCTTCGAGCAGGCCGTCCTGGACCGCTTCGGCGACGGCGATGAACTGGGGCACGGTGTATCCCGAGGTGAGGTTCGTGGGCACGCCGCGAGCCGTTAGCTGGCGGACGACCTCCACGCCTTCGTAAGAGCCGGGGATCTTGATGGCGATGTTCGGCTCCAGGCTGCTCAGTTCCAAGGCCTGGCGGAGCATCTCTTCGGCCGAGAAGCAGTCGTAGGGATTGACCTGCGCCGACAGGTGCCCGTAGGCGCGGTCCGTCTTTTCGAAGACCGGAAGGTATGCCTGCGCTCCCAGCCGGACGATCTCCTTGTACAGCTCCCAGGCGATGCCTGGGGCATCCAGCCCGGGGTGATCGCGGGCGAAGGCTTCTACCCAGGCAGTCCAGCGCTGCGGGTCATCCTGGATCGCCTGGTAGGAGAGCGGCGGATTGGTGGTCACGCCGGTGAACAGGGTAGCCGCCGGATTCTGCGGGTCGTACAGGCGGCGGAGCTGGCCGGCCAGGAGGGCGCGCTGGCCGGCGGGGAAGCGATCGAGCAGCGATTCTGACCACGAGTTGTAAACCAGGGGGGACGAATCCCACCAGATTTCCAATCCCGGGGCGGTCTGCAAGAGCCGGTCCAAGACCGTTTTTTCGATTGTCGATTCTTCTGGGGACATGATTTTCTGCCTTTCAACCAGGTTGGTTTGCTAAGTAAATGCCGCAACCACTGTAACCTATCCGGAAAGCGATCCCGGTACAGTTCCACCTTGCCGGGCCGGACGTGCTGATAAATGTCTTTAGGATAAGTTCGAAGGCAGTATTGCAGAGGTAGAGATATAGATCGATGAGTTCTAGACGTATATACATCTTAGCATAATTTCTACGTAAGTCAAGCAGTTGTGTGCGGGCAACCTGCCAGTCCGGAATCCCCCAACAATCTTTTTGGCCGGCAATGCCGGACGCCTGCTGATAAGTTGTGTACGCACATAAGCCGTTAGAGACTTGACAGCGGGTTGTTTTTCGTATAAGATGTTAGGTGTCTACACCTCTCCACCAAGATGTATATACGACCTGCTTGGCCGTATGCGCTTGATGGGGTAACTATTGAAAAGAGACCTGGTGCATCGTGGCTGCTTTTACGAAAGAGGAGGGGATTCCCCTCTACATCCAAATCCGTAAAGCCCTTCACGATGATATCGTGAACAAAGTGCTCCTCCCCGGGCAGAAGCTGCCCTCGGAGGATGATCTGGCGGCGCGGTTTGGGGTCAGCCGGATGACCGTCCGCCAGGGCATTGCCGATCTGATCGATGCCGGGTTGATCTACCGCCGGCACGGGGTGGGCACCTTCGTCGCTCAACCTCACATCGACCGGGACCATACCCACCTGACGAACTTTGTCGAGATTGCCAAGCAGGAGGGGATCGACCTGACCGTCCGCCTGCTGGCCGCCGAGGTCAAACCGGCTACCTTAAAAGTGGCCCAATCGCTTTCTCTGCAGGAGGGAGACCTGACCATCCGGGTCGAGACCTTGCGCTTTACCGATGGGCTGCCGATCACCCTCCACGACACCTACGTTCCCTATAAGCTCTTCCCCCAACTGCTCCAGGAGAACCTCGAGACGAACCACCTGTGGGATATCTTTGAATCCTACGGGCACCGGGTCAAACGCGCTATCCAGACCGTAGAAGCCCGAGAAGCCGAGGGAGAGGTCGCCGGGCTGCTGGAAGTTGAGGAAGGCGTCCCGATCCTCTATAAAGAGCGTACCGTTTTTCTGGATGATGGCACGCCGGTCGAGTTCACCTATTGCTTCAACCGGGGAGATCGTTATCGCCTTACCGTTGCACTCGATCGTTAGCTCCAACATAACCCTACTCTTATCCATTTCCGTATTCATCGTTGCCAATCATTCGTCTACATCGCCGATATAAAGCTGGTGGTTCTTCCGCTTTCAGCGGGTGAGCGGTCTGATGGGGTGTCCTCCGGTGCTTCTCACCAGGCACGCTCAGATAGAAGCCTAGCCCGTTAGAGTACGGAGAGTCATAGTCCTTTCCATTCTTGGTTCAGTCCTGCGCGCAGCCGCGCGGGGGAGGATCGTATTGCCAGTGATTCATGAGGCTTCCACCATGGCGGTAAAGACTATGCTTACACGCGCGCCACCTTCTCACGCTTGACCCGGTGGAGATCCGTACGAGGTCTTTCGTTGCGACCTCTACGATGAATGGGGTTTTGCCGGGGACGAGGAATGTTTGAGGTGTATTACGGCCGCCCCCGTGGAACGGTCTCACATGCCCACCCTGGCAGATCCCGTAGAGCCTATTTCAATTGAAAAGGGAATACGCCATGAGTAAAGATACAGAATTTGTCGTACGGGTGATCGCTGATACGGTGCTCGCCAACGAGGCCTACTTCAGCGAGTTAGACGGAGTAGTCGGCGACGGCGATTTCGGTTATTCAATTGCCCGAGGCTTCGAAAAGGTCCTGCAAGAATGGGATAACCTGGACCACAGCCTGCCGGGCAATTTTCTTAAACGGGTTTCCTCGACCATTGTCAGCGCAGTGGGTGGCGTTTCGGGGACCATCTGGGGAACCTCTTTCCTGCGCGCGGGCATGACCCTGGGGACAAAGACCGAGGCCGAGATCAGCCGTGAGGATGTGATCGCCGTGTTCCGCGCCGCGATCGAAGGCATTAAGAAACGGGGCAACTGCGACATGGGTGACAAGACTTACCTGGATGCGCTGGTTCCGGCGGTGGACGCCCTGGAGAAGGCCTTCCAGGACGGCAAGGACACCCAGACTGCCCTGGAAGAGGCCGCTGTGGTCGCCCGAGAGTGTGCGGAGGCCACGCGCTCGATGATTGCGAAGCGCGGCCGGGCAGCCTATACCGGCGAGCGCAGTATTGGAACGTTGGATGCCGGCGCCATTGCCGTGGCGGTGATCTTCGAGGCCGTCAGCAAGGCCTGGAAAGAATAACCTTCTTGTGTGACCTGTGAAAGGAGCTCGAAATGAAGAAGTTTGTGAATGATCCCAAGGATTTTGTCCCCGAGATGCTGAAGGGCATCGCCCTGGCCAACCCGACGACGCTGAAGTATATCCCTGAATACAACCTGATCATGCGAGCTGATATCCCCAAGGCTGACAAGGTCTCGATCATGCAGGGCTCTGGGTCGGGGCACGAACCTGCCCACGTGATGACGGTCGGCCGGGGTATGCTGGACGCGGCCTGCCCGGGCAATGTGTTCGCCGCGCCCCCCGCCGATTTCGTCTACCAGACCACCAAGCTGGTCGCCTCACCGAAAGGCGTCTTGCACCTGCTGAACAACTACACCGGCGACACCATGTCCTTCGAGATGGGCCGGGAGATGGCCGAGGCGGAGGGCATCGAGGTGCGCACGGTGGTGATCAACGACGATGTGGCGGTGAAAGATTCCCTGTACACGGTGGGCCGCCGCGGCGTGGCCGGCAACTTCTTCGTGATGAAGGCCTGCGGCGCGGCCGCCGAACGAGGCGCCAGCCTGGAAGAACTTGAAGCGCTGGGCAACCGGGTCGTTTCCGTCACCCGCACCATGGGCATGGCCCTGACCGGCTGCACCCCTCCCGCCAAGGGTACCCCGATCTTCACCCTGGCAGAGGACGAGATGGAGATGGGCATCGGCATCCACGGCGAACCGGGACGGAAGCGGGTGAAGCTCGCACCGGCTAAGGAGATCGTCGAAGAGCTGTTCGACGCCGTTTACACCGACCTGCCCTACAAATCGGGCGACGAAGTGGCGTTGATGATCAACGGCATGGGCGGCACCCCCATCTCGGAACTGTACCTGCTCTATGGTCACGCCCATGAGCTGGTTGAGAAGTGCGGGATGAAGGTGAAGCGCAATTACGTGGGCGAGTACTGCACCTCGCTGGAGATGGCCGGCTTCTCCCTCACCCTGGTCCGGCTGGACCCCGAGTTGGAAGAGCTGCTGGCGGCCCCGGCCGAGATCGCCGTGCGCATTTTCTAATCCGGCCGCGCGTAGCACGCCTCGGGATGACACCTCGATCCTCCGCTCCAGGTGAGCGCCGCTCGTTCGAGGGTCGATCCCGAAATTGAAAGGATGTGAGTGCGGCTCGCAGCCGTACTCACATCCTTGATCCATTCGTATCGAACATCCGTGGAGGTGGGTATGTCCATTGTCAACGCCCGGGAAATCATGCTGGAAGCTGCCGCAGAAAAGTACGCTGTGGGGGCGTTCAATATCACCAGCCTGGTTCAAATGGAGGCTGTGGTGGAAGCGGCGGTCGAAAAGCGCGCGCCGGTGATCATCCAGACCTCGGTGAAACCTTCCAAGTTCCTGGACCGGCATGTGCTCGTCGCCATCTACCGCACCCTGGCCGAATCGGCCCCCGTCCCCATCTGCCTGCACCTGGATCACTGCACAGACATCGACTACTGTAAGAAGTGCGCCGATTCCGGGTACACCAATATCATGATCGACGCCTCCAAGCAGCCGTTCGAAGAGAACATCTGCCAGACCCAACAGGTGGTCGAATACTGCCACTCTGTGGGGAATATCTCGGTCGAAGGCGAGTTGGGCACGGTTGGCGGGGTGGAGGACCAGATCAAGATCGCCGAAGATGAGGCCGCCCTGGCAAACGTGGATCAGGTGATCGAGTTCGTGGAACGGACGGGGGTGGATATTTTCGCCCCGGCGATTGGCACCGCGCATGGAGTGTACAAGACCAAGAACCCCAAGATCGATTTCGAGCGCCTGGGTAAAATCAACCAGATCCTCAACGGGAACGGGGTCAAGACGCCCCTGGTGGTGCATGGCGGCACCGGGCTGCCCGAAGACTATATCAAGCGCCTGCTGGAAATGGGCGGCGCCAAGTTCAATGTTTCAACCGAGCTGAAACACACCCTGATCGACACGACCTACGACTATATCACTGCCAAACGCGACGAGTATGACCCGGGGAAAGTCGATGCCGCCGTAAAAGACGCCACCCGCCTGGTGGTTGGGCGTTGGATCGAAATCCTCGGTAGTGCAGGAAAGGCATAGTTCAGGAGGCGCATCCATGGCTGAAATCAAAGCGGTTTTCTTCGATCAGGACGGGGTCATCATCGATACCGAGCGCGACGGGCACCGCGTGGCGTTCAACGAGACCTTCAAAGAGATGGGTTTCGACGTGGAGTGGGATGTGGAGTACTACCACGAACTGCTCCAGGTGGGCGGCGGCAAGGAACGGATGAAGCACCACCTGCACACCCGCGGCTTCGGCAAAGAGGTGAAACCCGAAGAGGAAGACCAACTTATCCGGGAGATGCATAAGCGGAAGACCAGCCGGTTCGTCGAGTTGATCGAGAGCGGGAAACTGCCGCTGCGCCCCGGCGTCCACCGGTTTATGCAGGAAGTGATGCAGGCCGGGTTGATCCTGGGCATCTGCACCACCTCGAACGAGCGCGCCGCCCAGGCGATCGCCTATCGCATCCTGAAGGATATTCACTTCGACTTTGTCCTGGCCGGCGACATCGTCAGCAAGAAAAAGCCCGATCCCGAGATCTACCACCTGGCCCTGTCGAAAACGGGCCTCAAGCCGGAAGAATGCCTGGTGATCGAGGATTCGCGCAACGGGGTGCTGGCGGCCAAAGCCGCCGGCATGCATGTGGTCGCCACGACCAACCATTACACCGAGAACGAGGATTTGAGCGACGCCGATTTGATCGTCACCTGCCTGGGCGACCCGCAGGGTGAAAAGGGCGTGATGACCAGGGGGGACCTCAGCGGCTACGATGGGGTGCTCCACCTGGAGCCATTGATGGCCTATTTTGCAAAGGAAGGCTAGCGCTGCTTCTCCGCCGCGCCGGCTGGTTCGGGGGAACGCTGTGTGGCGTTCCCCCTTTCTGTTGCGCGGCGCAGGATGAAGGAATTGAGTTGGAGAACGCGGTCCGCCGAGTAGACTTCCCGGGCGTGGGAGGCCAGGGCCGGGGGGGCGGCGGGATAAGGCCGGACCCAGAAGCACAGCCAGGAGAAGAAACGCAGGAACCAGACCTGGATGACCGGGTGGAAACCGGCCCGCGCGAAGCCTTTGATCGAGGGCCGGTTCTCCAGGTTCGATCCGATCCACACCTGACTCTTGCCGTCTTGCTGCAAGCTGTGGATCATACGGTTGAGCAGGGCGGCGTACAGGCCCTGGCGGCGGTAATCGGGGCGGGTCCGGCAGTCCCAGATATACACCCCCCCGGGCGGCATGCGGAAATCGAGCTGCATTTCGCCGATCCACTCGGCCCCCTGAGAGATCCAGCAGTAGGAGACCACCCTCTCCCCTTCCCGTAAGGCAAAACAGCGCCGGCCGCTCTCCAGGCGCTGCAGGACCCGGTCCTGGGAATCCAGGCCCATCGCCTCGGCCAGGGGACCGGCGGCTGCCTGGTCCAATTCTTCGAAGGCGACCGGGATTTGCGGGGCGACCGCGGGGGGAAGGCGGTCGCCCTTCAGATCCAGGGCCCACATGGCGCCTTTCTGGAAGGTCCAGGCTTTCGTCATTCAGAAAGCTGGGCGGCAGCTCTCGCCGAGACTGTGCGCTGCCGGGTCAGTTCGGCGATCGCATCCGCCAGGTGCCGGTCTTCGATGGCGTAGTCCCCGGCTTTGATGCGCAACTGGTGGGCCAGTTCGAGGACGTCCGCGTAGCGGCAGCCCTCCGGCGGGGTGAACTTGTAACAGGCCAGTTCCAGGAGCTGCCCGTTGGGGTCGCGGAAGTAAATCGAGTCCATGAAGCCGCGGTCGATCGGGCCGGTGTTTTCGATCCCCCTTTCCCGCAGGCGCTCGACCACCTGGGTATAGACGGCTCGGGATACGGTGAAGGCAATGTGGTGCAGGTTGCCGATGCCCTCCGGGTTGGGCGTGGGGTCGTTGCTCCGGGTAGGGCGCACGAAGAAAGTGATCAGGCGCCCGTCTCCGGCGTCGAAGTACAGGTGCTCCTCATCGGGGACGTCCAGGTTGGGCTGGCTGAAAACCAGGGGCATGCCCAACACGCCCTGGTAAAAGTCGATCGTCGCCTCCCGGTTGGAGCCAACGAGGGTGATATGATGCACCCCCTGCGTTTGAAGGGTGGACATAGGCGCTCCTAGATGGTGAAAAACAGGCTGCGGATGCGGTTGATCACCCCGGCGTCGCCGCGGGCGCTGCCGCCCGGGTAGCGCTGGAAGGCGGAGAGCACGAACTCAGAGGGGGTATAGTTGAACACCGCCTCGCAGCCTTCGAAATTACCCGTCTCCGGCTCGGCCTGCCACCCCCCATCCTTCACCGTCACCCGCCATTTGCCGCCCCAGTCGCCGCTCACCTGGATGCCGTAAACGGCCTCCAGCCCCTCGGCCGACTTGGGGTCCACGGTGTACTGCATGAGGATGAACATATACGGCACCAGCACGCCGGCGGTGTCCTCGTCCAGTTCGCCCAGCTTATCGCCCAGGCCGTACTTGATATCCCAGGTGTGCACCCCATAATCCATGACGTGGAAGGCCGGGTAGAAGAAAGTCGGCAGGGGGCCCATGAAGGCATGGGTGATATTGAAGTTGGTCCACTCGTCCTCGGTGAGGCCCTCGAAGATGGCGAGCATTTTGTCGGAGGCCGTTTTCAGGCGCTGGATGGCCTCCTCGCGAGAGAGGGAGCGAAACGCCAGGGCGTTATTGTTTAGGGTGGCGCCCATCACCGGCAGCCCCACCGCCTCGGCCGGCTCCCCTTTGCGCGCCTTTTCCCAGCGCCCCAGGTAGCCCTCGGTGACATCGATCATGTGGCCGACCAGGTCGCGCACTTCCCAGCCCTCGCACCGGGTGGGGACGTTCCAATTCTTGGGGTCATCGATCAGATCGTAGAACTTCTGCCGTTCCTTCCGGACGACATCCAACACGACATTTTTCCCCGCATAAGTCATCGGGTTGACAACGTCTGAGGTGATCATGGTTTCCTCCTTCTACAAATGGGATAGCGAGGGAGGGACCGGGAAGAACGACGGATTCAGTTGTAACAGTCCCACCTTTCCCCGTACTATAAAGGCAGGCGGGGGGTTTGTCAATAATGAAGATCCAATATATCGTCTTCGGGCGCCTGCGGCGGCGGCCAGGCGGGGGAATAAGCGACGATTGCCTGCACACAGGCAAATTGTGTCAGAAGGAAATGGTGAGTGGGTTGGGTGGGGTGACGAAGCCACCCCACCCAACCCACTCACCGATCCTTTTCTGCCGGCAGGTTGTGGGTGCACGCCTTTCATCCAGGGCAAACATATTTGGCATTCGGTATGGCATTTTCAAAGCAGGCATTTCAATACAGCAACAAACACCTGTGCAGTTTTTCCTATAAAATTTGTGACATATATCATACGTGCGTCACGAATTGATGAATATAATTACATTGTCGCACGCAATGGTTGTGCACGACAATTCCCATCCATTTCATTCTTTTGACGCCCAACTGCATCACCTTACTAATTTCCTTCTTGACCACCAGGGCGCTCATGTGCCCTCACTCCACAACACCTTCATCTGGAGGGAAATGACATGGCTGCGCTTAATGCCCCGGCGACTCCCCGCATCCGGCTCCCGCGTCGTTTCGCACTTTTCGTTTTGCATATCACTCTCATCGTTTCCATGGTTTTTCCCGATGCGGCCCTGATCCAACCTGTTTCAGCATCCGCAGAGGACGTTCAAGAAAAGCATTCTGTATTTAACCATTTACCTATTTCTTCCGCTTCTCTACAGCCAATCACGGACAACTCACTGCAGGTGACTCCAACGCCGGTGATTACTGCTACTCCCACCCTTTCGGTCACGTTACCCTATTCTCCTACCCTCTCCGCTACTCCTGTCTTGACGAGCGCTCCCCCTCCAGAGGCCACTTTATCCGTTACTCCGGAACCGGAAGAGACCTATACCCCTGTCCCGCCAACTGCAACCCGGACGCCTACCTCAAGCCCTGAGCCAACGCTGACTGCAACCCCTACGCCTACTTCAGAACCTACGCTAACGCTGACTGCAACCTTGCCCACCATTACCTCACCCACCCCGACAATCACCTCCACGGCAATCATCACAAACCCCAGGTCTTCCCCCACCCCGCCGGTTTCGATCCCATTCACACCAACGGTTACGCCAACGATCACCCCTACGGTGACCATCACACCGACCTCTGTAGTCACGCTGTCGCTCTCTACTGCACCCCGGTTTTTCACCCCCGGTCACAAGCTCAATATTTTCTGGAAAATTACCGGCTCGATCCGTTCATTGGCTGAGCCTCAACTCTCCATCTCCCTTCCGGAAGGAATCGAACCGGAGAAGGATGCCGCAGATTATGATTCTCAGGCCCGCACTCTGCGTCTGCCAGTCACGGAGCAAAAAGGGAGGCTACAAATTTCGGTCGCGCCTACCTTAAAAGAGCAATTCGAGATCCAGGTCAAGTTGGTCGACAACCGTGGTCTGATTGCCTCCACCTCGCTTACGGTCACCGAGGACGGCTTTAATAAGATCCAACCAGGTGGAGGGATCGCGCTGGGTTTGAACGGCAAAGTACAAACTCATTTTCCACAACGTAAAGGCGGTAACTCCTGGATTGTGCGTATTCACCCGGCAAAAGACGTCCCCTTCTCGCTTAGCGGCCATACATTTGAAATTGTCGCCCAGGATCAATTTACCGGGGAAGAGCAGCGGAAATTTGAGGAACCGATAACTATTCAATATTCGTATGAGGAGTATGACTTTATTGCCCAGGAACAAGCCTTGACCCTCTTCTACTTCGACGAAGATGCGCAAGCCTGGTATCCACTTCCCACTGAGGTGGATACGGAAAACAATATCCTCACCGCCTGGACCGACCACTTTACGAACTTCGATATCGATGTCGAAACCTGGGAAGCCTCCCGGCTTCCGACCATCGACAGCTCTCAAGTCTCAGCGTTTACCGGTGCAGCTACCTATTCTTTCCCCCTCTGGACGCCGCCTGGCCCGGGCGGGCTGCAGCCCCAACTGACCCTGACTTACAACAGCCAGATCGTTGATGCAGCCACGGAACGTAATCAGGCATCCTGGGTGGGAATGGGCTGGTCCCTGGATACCGGTTATATCCTGCGCAACATGAATGGCTCGGATGACTACGACGGGGATGATACGTTTACTCTGGTGATGAACGGCGTCAGCAGTCTGCTGTTGCCCTTAGCGGCCGATATCGATGGCAATGTCAATACGACCGACTATGCGATGACCAACGAGAGCTTCTACCGTATCCGCTACAACAAGACGACCGATGTCTGGACCGTGTGGGACAAGACAGGCAACAGATATTTATTCGGCGAGGTAGACGGCGTAGGACTGCGCGCCCGATATCCCTATTACAACACTACCACCAACGTATATCTGGGCGATCGTACCTGGCAGTGGCCCCTGGCCAAGCTCATCAACCCCTTCGGCAAAGCAATCACCTATACCTATTACTTTGAGGAAAAAGATTACAAACGAACTTCGGCAGATACCATCCACCGCCTGAAGGTGGCTGTCTATCCTAAGGATATCAGCTATCCAAATGGGAAGTACAGCATCCATTTCGTCCTCGGGCTCGGGAGCCGCACGGATTACAAAAGTGAGTGGGCGGAAGACCAATTCAAGCGAACGTTTTTCAACCGTTCGCGCCTGGAAAGGGTTGAAATTTACAATGGCTCTAACATCGTGCGCAAGTACGATTTTACCTACGCTGCAAATGGCGCCGGGATATTCCCCAACTACACCTGGAGCAAGGGGGGAACGACGCTGACTCTAGTTTCCATCCTGGAAACGGGGATCAATACCGAAAAAAACCCACCGGTATCGCTCTCTCTCCCCAAAACCGAATTTATTTACGGGGATATGATGCACCTGACTGAGGTGCGCAACGGGTATGGGGGCAAATCCATTTTTACCTACGACATCTGGTACGACACAGAGGCCTCGACCGGGAATAAAGATTGGGATGATTTCATACCTTACGCCACCTGCTCTGCCCATACCAACTGGGTGAAGGTTTTTGATGATACCAGTTTTAGCTGCGCTCTGACGGGATCCAATCGCTACGCCCTGGCCATCTCGGGACACGCAGGAGGCCAGGCCGAAGCGGCGCGCAAGATCCCCGAATGGGTGCTGTGGCTGGGCGGAGAGTACTCAGTTGAAGCCAGGGTCCGCAGCCCCGGCAGCCCGGTCAGCGTAAAAGTCGGCGGGGTGGCCTACAATGACAAGGGTTGGAGGAGCGAGAACTATTCGTCCCCGGTCTCGGTTGGCACATCCTTCGTTAACGTGCGATATGACTTTCGGGTATTACCAGAAGCCAAGAACATGGAGGCCAGGGTTTATTGTTCCGCAACCTGTTACATCGAGTCGATTATCATTCGCGCTTTACCTACCCGCGCCCGGGTCACCCAGCGCAAGCTTGTGGACAGCAGCGTTTCACCGGCTACTACTTATACCTTCAAATATCAGTACGATGAAGGCGCAACGAATGACAGCGAGCACTCGGCGGCCGTCAATACCAGCGTCCCATACGCGCCGAAACACACACAGTTCCGCGGGCATGGGATGGTGCGCGAACTGGACCCATATGGGCGAGTGACCACCACCTGGTTCAAACAGGACGATGCAGGAATGGGGCGGGAGACCTTTTCCCAGATTAGCAAAGACACCCTCTATGACCCTCTGGATTCAATCAGCAGCACAACTTGGGGCACGATCACCGCATCTGGGAGCATCAAGATCGAACGAATCAACGGCGACCTGGCTGTGAAGAGCGAAAATCCACTGGGGGACTATGGAGTCCAACTCTATCGCAAGACTGAGAGTATTTCCCCAAGCGGAGCGACCAATTCGATCACCGTGCAGTTCCGACCCAGCGGGTCTAATGTGGCGGCAGTGCTCGCCCTTGAAGATGGGGGGACCTATCCGAACCTCGATTACCGCCGTTTCGGTATCTGGCTGAAAAAAGATGGCAATGAGCACGTTATTCATTACCAGTATTACAACGGTTCTAGTTGGTCGGACGCGAAGGTTTTAGGCGGGATTGCCTTGGATCAGTGGTATGTCTTGCAGATGGCGATAGACGCACAGAAGATGATCATCCAGGTCTGGCAGCGCAATAACCCCGAGAAGAACGGCTATTTCGAACTCGATCCTTCCAAGAACGGTATGAGCGGTAGAACCTGGCTCTTCCGGCAGTACGTTGCCACGGGGACAGTGTGGTTAGATACCTATCGTGAAGGTACGATCTATACGCAGACGTTTTTATTTGACACTGTCAAAAACAGTGCTGCCCTGGGTAAGACTTTCCTCCCTCCAACCGCGCCTGATATCTACCACACCCCTTACACCGGCCTCGAAATCTATTGGATAGATACGGACCGGCGTGTGCACCTTACCTACGAGGGTGACGCCACCTGGGTGGCTACCCAGCAGAAATACACGTATGATGCGTACGGGAACAAGATCCAGCAGGTCGATTCCAAATGGGATGGCGCTGGACAACACTACGTTGATTACCGGCTGACCTATTGGAAATTTTATCATCGCAACGAACCAAACGGCGTATATCTGGTTGGACTGCCCGCTTATCAAAACCTATTTAAGTGCCCAGATACGAGCTACAATGGCAGCTGTGCTCCCGGGGGAGTAGCGGAGCCCTTATCTTCACTGATCTACCTCTACGACAACCGCACCGCATTCGATCAGGCGCCCACCCAGGGGATCCTGACCGGGCAGCGCACCTTGCTACAGGTCGTTGGAACCACGAATTATTACAGCGATGTCAGCTATGGTTACGACATGACCTGGGGCAACCTGAAATCGGTCACCACCTATACCGGTGAAGGGACTCTCACAGCGTTTGGCGTCGGGACTGCGCAGACGACGATAACCACTTACGAATCGACTTATAACACTTATGCCACCCAGGTCAAAAACGCCGCCGGGCATATCGTGGCCATCGAGTACAACATGGATCTTGGCGTCCCGACGAAGGAGGTCGACCCGAACGGCGACGTCACCGAGGCGGATTATGACCCCCTGGGGCGGATCACTGCCCTGGCGCGCCCGGGAGATACCCTGGCTGCGCCAACTTTGGCCATGAGTTATTACGACACGGTCCTACCCTTCTCCGTCCAGATTTCGCAGAAGGGGGGGATGACCCAGCGGAAGTTCTATAACGGTCTGGGGCATTTGATTCAAAGCCAGGTTCTGTCGGCAAGCTTGAGCAATGGTTCCCGTGATATTCTGGTTGACTTCAGCTATGATGCTCACGGGCGCCTGCTCAGCCAGTCGGTCCCCTATGACGTCGCCCCAGGATCGGGATACCGGACTCCGTTGGCGCCGGCGAAAACCCAATTTGCTTACGACATCCTCGGGCGGCAGATCCAGGTGACGAACCCGGATACAACCACGACCAAGTACCGGTACGACGATCTAAGCATCACCATCACGGATGCGAACGGAAAGAACACCATCATCGAGCAAGACAATTGGGGAAGGACCATAAAGGTCTACCCACCCGACGGTCCTACTGTGAGCTATGTGTATGATCAGGCGGACCTTCTGACTGATGTGAATTATGGACCGGCCCATACCGCCATCAAGTACGACCTGGCAGGAAGAAAGGTCCAACAGACCGACCCGGATATGGGAACCTGGTATTACACCTATGACGGGGCCGGCAACCTGACTCGCCAGCGGGATGCCAGAGGGCGGCGCATCTGTTTTTACTATGACCGGCTCAACCGCCTGGTCGGGAAGCATTACCGTACCAATGATTCTTGTCCCACGACCTCCCCTAATCTGAATGTCAGCTATTTCTACGACGAGGGAGATAATGGCATAGGCCAGCGAACCAGGATGGTTGACAGTTCTGGATCAACTACCTGGGCGTACGATGATCGCGGCCGGCTGACCAAGGAGACGAAAGTCGTGACCAACGCCGGGACATTCGTCACGGAGTGGGGCTATACTGCCGCCGATCAGTTGGCCTGGATGATCTATCCGGGCGGTAAGGCCGGAGAGGGGGGAGAGCAGGTTAATTTTACTTACCACCCTCAGCAAACCCTGAAATCCGTCCAGGGGACCAGCCAGTACGTGCAGTCCATTACATATGATGCCGCCGGCCGGGTGGACCAACGCAAGTCGGGGAACGATGTGATCGTAGACCATGATTACTACGCCTGGACCAGCTCGGGCGGGCGGCTTAATACGATCAAAGCCGGACTATCTGCGAGCCCTATCAGTATGCAGTACCTGAAATACGTGTATGATCCGGTTGGGAATATCCGGCAGATCCGGGATTATAAGCTGCCGGCCGCCGGCTACAGCTACCAGTCATTGGCTTTTACTTACGATGCACTCAATCGCCTGACCGATGCCGATGCCACCCAGGGATCAAGCGGCAATTACAGTGAGGACTATCGCTACGATCCGAACACTGGCAATCTGATCTCTATTGGAGGAACGATCCTGACCTATGGCGCCCAAAGTAGCGGATGCCCGGATGGGGCACTGAGCAAACCCCACGCCGTGGTCAAAGCCGGGACGAACACGTACTGCTACGACAAGAACGGCAACATGGTGCGCCGCACGATCGGCGGAAGCACGACAACCCTGAGCTACGATTACGAGAACCGCCTGACCGGCGCCAGCGGAGCTACCACTGCTTCCTTCGTGTACGACGGCAACGGTAACCTGGTGCGGGAGACGGGCGCTTACATCAACCTGGCGGCGGGGATCGTAGCCACTGGCAGCGCCAAGCTGAATAACCCGGATGTGATTACCAATGGGGATATCTACTCCACCAGCGGGTACGGGACCGGTCGAGAGTATGCTTATAACAGCACCGGCAGTGGATTGCAGTATGTGCAGCTCGACCTGGGGGCAGTTTACTCAGTGGACCGGATTGTCGTCTGGCACTTCCGCAGTGGTCGTACATATCACAACACCCGCACCCAGGTCTCGGCCGATGGGGCGACGTGGGTGGATGTGTTCGACAGCGCCGTCTCCGGGGAGTACGTGGAAACGCTCGAGGGGCATGTGATCACCTT
>CAYMLG010000049.1:0-39775 GCA_964391195.1 uncultured Anaerolineaceae bacterium
GCCCCCCACTGCCAGCAAGCTCGCCGGCTACAGACCGGCCCGTCCCGCCATCCCACCCTGTAGGTGGTACCGGTTGTGCGCCAGGCAGCCTGTCCCTGGTTGGGCGGGTTGCCGGTCGCACGGGGGCGGGTCTGGGTTGGTAACCAGGCGGGGCTGGCCTGGCAAGCTGGCTTTCCGCTCAGCGGTCTCTCGCCTGACTCAATGTCCCGCCCCTACGTGGATTGGGGGGGATCCGCCGAAAGCGGACAGTGCATTCTATTTGTGGATCGTTCACCCTAAAGGTGGGGCGGGGATGGTGTTGGCCGGGCGGGTGATGAGTTGCGCGTGCTGGGCGGGTCAGGGTTATCGATCAAGTTGGAACAGATGCGAAGCACACACCCCCAAACAACAATAACGACACGGCGGAAACGCTCCGCCCGAAAAAAAGGCGATGGGGAGCGTCGCCCGGTCTACACCGGGTCCCACTCCCCATCGCTGACGGTCATTGTTCGGGTGAAATCAGGCGCTGTGCGCCTGCACGAGGGCCACCAGTTCCGCGATGCGGTCGAGCCCCAACCGCTGCAGCGTCTCCAGGGTCGGAATGCCATCCCTATTCCAACCCCGGCGCTTGTACACCGCATCGACCAGCTTATCGTAGCGCTCCATGCGGTACTTGCGCAGGGCGGCGATCTTCTCTTCTGTGCTCATCCCCTCCGGGTCCACCCCGGCGTCCTCACGCAGAGATTGGTCGTAGCGCTCCTGCCGCGACAGGTACTCTTTGGCCGTCACCGGGCCGACCGACCGGTAGGGCGGGATATCATCCTTGCGGGTGCCGAAGCCCATGCGCAGGTTGAACAGGCGTTGGAAGGTGTACACCCGCTCCGACTGCAGGATGATCCCGTCCAGATCGATCTTCTCCCCGGTGACTCCCTCATACAGCCAGGTGTAATTCTCGATATGCTCGGGCACCTTCTGCGGCTCGGCGGCGGTCTTGTTGCTCTCCGGGATGATGTCGTTCCACGGCAGCTTACACAGACCATGCAGGCTAAACCAGGTGCGGAACACCGGGAAGAAATGCAGGGCTTCGGCCTTGGCTTCGAAGGTGGGCAGTTGCTTGTGCACCAACTCCATGAAGATCAGCCAGGCTTCGTCGTGCTGTGGGCCTTTGGACGCCAGGGCGTAGCCACCCTGCTGGGCCAACGACTCTTTGGTCATATAGTTGGAGAACTCCAGGCCCTTGACCTCCGCCCCGATATCGTGGAGCAGGGCCGGGTCGGCCCCGTACTCCTCGGCAAAGTAGCGCTTCATGAACCGGATGCCCTGCCCGACAATCATCCCGAAGCCTTCGCCGCGCGCCATCTGGTGCAGCAGTTCGAGCGCCGCCTCGGCGTTGCCCCAGGTCAGCTTCAGGCCGCCGGTCCGCTCCTCGTTCAAAATCCCATACTCCCAACACTCCATGGCGTAGGCGATGGAGTTGCCCACCGAAATGGTGTCGATCCCATAGGTATCGGCGTAAAAGTTCAGTTCCAGGACTTCATCGGGATTGAAGATACCGCAGTTCGATCCCACTGAGCCCAGGGTCTCATATTCGGGCCCGTCCACAAAAACCGCCTGCCCCGCGTACGGCCCGGTGCGCAGGTGGAAGTGCGGCACCCCATGGGCGCAGCTCATCGTGCAGCCGTACCAGCAGCCATCGGGCCCGGAATGGTCGAACAGCGCCTTCCACTTCTCGCCGTAGATCTTGTGGGCGTCTTCGTGAGCGCCAAAGCGGAAGTTCTCCACCGGCAGCAGGTCGAAGCGGTTCATGATTTCCACCAGGTAGGGGGTGCCGGTGCGGCGCATATCGTTCTGCGAGGCGTCGAAGGCGATGATCTCTTTGTTGATCCGCTGCCCGGCCTTCCGCAGCAGCCCGGGGTCCGCCGGGCCGTTGCTATCGCCGCCGATCCGGCTGTAGCGCACCACGACCGCTTTGATCTTCTTATTCCGCAGCACGGAGCCGCAGCCGCCGCGGGCCGCCTGCTTGATACGGATTTCCTTGCGCCGCGAGTCGTAGTAGCTCAGGTTGAGGCCGCACATCGGGATGTGATCGGCCGCCTGCCCGGCGGAGACCACCGAGATGGAGCGCAGATCGCCGTCATCCCCGGCGAACAACTCGTGCATCTGAGGCGCCAGCAGGTGCGTGTCCACCGCTTCGAGCGGCGCTTCTTCGATCGTCACCCGCCCGAGGTCCCCGTCGATATAAATCACGACGTCCTTCTCCGCCTTCCCCTGGATTTCGAGGGCGTCCCAACCGGCGAATTTCAAGTACGGCCCGAAGTGCCCTCCGCCGTTGCTGTCCATCACCGAATGGGTCTGAGGCGAAATGGTGACTGCGGTCGTCTTGCCGCTGCCCGGATAACTGGTGATGCCGCCGATCGGTCCGCCGGCCAGCACCAGCTCGTTTTCGGGGTCGTCCCAGCGCGTCTCCCCGGTGATCGCGTTCCACAGCAGCCACAGGCAGAAGCCGCGGCCGCCGGTGAAGAGCTCTTTCATCTCTTGCGTCACCGGTTTTTCGACCACCTTGTTTTCAGACAGGTTGACGTAAAGCGTCCTCCCGGCATACCCGCGGACCACCGGGCGCAGTTCGTACTCATATTCGGCCAGAACGCGGTGAGCCGCACGCAGTTCCTGGGGGGATACAGCCAGCATATAAAAATCCTCCTGGTGATGATTGGTCTACAGGCTCGTTCGCTCAACTCAAGCGAGCCTGCAGACCGGCGAATCGGTTGGATTGCATTCTTGCATCGTGCATTATAGGAGCAACCTGCTGCGCGAGCCAGTGACCATCATCAGTTGGAAAAGAAACGTTCGTCCTGATTGCCGCTTCTCACACCGGTCAGCGCTTCCACCGGCCGGTTAAAACAAAAATCCTGCAGCGGGCTTGGGGTCCGGCTGCAGGATTATTTGGATTATCGATAATCTACTACTGAGCAAAGGTGTCGATCAGCAGCTTGACGTCGCCGCCGACCGGGTACAAGATGGGGCAGGTCGCCCCGTGCTTGCGGTACTCATCCACCTTGGCCCGCGCTTCCTCGGGGGTGCCTGAGGCAGAGATACGCAGGATGAGTTCTTCCGGCACCAGGTGCTTGGCCTTGCGGATCTGCTCCTTGGTCGCCGGCCAGCCCAGGATCGACTGGATTTCGGCCACCACATCTTGCGAGACGCCCGAGGCCTTGGCGATGTGGGGCTGCTGGGCCAGGTACTGGGTCAGCAGTTCGCGGGTGGTGTCGATCGCCCGGTCGTGATCCTCATCCACCGAACAGACCACGAGCTGCGGCCGGTCGAGATCATCCACGCTGCGCCCGGCGCGCTTCGCCCCCGCTTCCAGGCACTCCATGGCCTGGTCGTTGTACTCGGGCGGCACACAGTAATTGAGCACCACCCCATCGGCGATCTCCCCGGTCATCTCCATCATCTTGTCGCCGGTGGCGCCGATCATGATCGGCACATTGCGGGGCTCGCGCCGCCCGTGGACCACGTCCAGCTCGATCCCATCCACGTGCACGAACTCCCCGTGATACGTCACCCGCTCCATGTTCAGCAAGCGGCGGAGGACTTCCACCGTCTCCCGCATGGCGGTCAGGGGTTTGCGCCGGTCGATGCCCACGTTGCGGGCCAGCGGGTCCCACCAGGCGCCGATACCGCAGATCACCCGGTTCGGGGCCAGGTCGTCCAGGGTGAGGAAGGTGGACGCCAACAAACCGATGTTGCGCGTCCAGTTGTTGATTACCCCTGAACCGACCTTGATCCGTTCGGTCACCGCCGCGTAAGCCGCCATCGGGACGATGGCATCTCGCACCAACCTGGATTCGGCCTGCCACACGGCCTCGAAGCCGCGCTCCTCTGCATAGCGCACGTAGTCCAGACCATCTCGCAAGTCATGGGCGTCTTGAAGATAAAGGGCAACTCGTTCAGGCATTATACCTCCAGGGATTATATAAAATTGATGGGGGAGAGAGCAGCCATCGCTCCTTCCCCCATCATTACTACTACAGCTCCAGTTCCAGGGCTTCCAGGTCGGCGGGGTCAAAATCCGCCAGTTCCTCTGTGACCATGTCCAGGTCCTCTGGCAGGTCAACGTCCAGGGCCAGGGAGGGCAAGTCGAAGATTTCTAAACGGGCCCCCGCCTGGATCGCGCGCTCACAGTGGCGCTGGAAGGAACCCGGGCCGAAGTCATACTCGATCAGCCCCGCCGGACACACCAGCAGCGCATTGGTGCCCTGGCGGTGCCGGTCGGGCGCCACGACCACCACCGGCGGCTCTTGCACCCGGCGCAGTATGGAGCGCACATCCTCAGGGGTGATCAATGGCAGGTCGGCCGGGACGATCAGGACCCCGCGGGTGGCGTAGTTCTTCGCCACCACGGTCGCCCGCGTCAGGGCGACGTTCAGTTGCGGGGCGCCTTTCTCTTGAACCGTGCGCGCCCCATGATCGCGGGCTAAAGCCAAAGCTCCGGGATCACGGCTTACTACTAACACATGCTCGATTTCGGGGATCGCCGTCAATGTTTCCAGGGTGTGCGCCAGGAGACGGCGGTTGAGATCAGCGCGCTCATCGGGGGTGAGCACATCTGCCAAGCGCGACTTTCCTCTGCGAAGAGGTTTTACCGGGACGATTGCCCACAGCGTCATTGGTTATGTCTCCCTTTCCTCGTTCGTGTGCAAATCACGCGGCGTGCGGATAGCGGCTTGCGCCTGGACGATTTCCCTTCTCCCCGGACAGGCTGTTCCCTTCTCCAAGAACGGCGCCGGGGATGGATCCTCCTTCCTGATTCTGGCCCATCGAGCGGATATCTCCCCTCGTAATACGGTCCCTCTGCTTTCAAAGTTCAATGGCGGTGGAAGCTGGCGGGGGCTTCTCACCCTGCTCACTTGCTAACCGCGGGGATCTATCGCCTCGCCCCAGGCCGCCCGGGATGAGCCTTACAAACTGCCGGCGAACCTCAGCACCTCGCCCGCCAGCCGGCGGCGGTCCTGGCGTGAGCGCATAATGGCGCCGGTCACCAGCGTGCGGATCCCCAGCGCCTCTACTTCGGACGCCTGCTCCGCGTCGATTTCGTCCATCACGAACCCGGCGAGCAGAGATCCATAGTGGCGGGCGACAGCCACAGCCTGGGGGTCGATCCCCAACTCCCTGTACATCTTTGCTGCCGGGCCCTTCAGCGCCTGCCCGCCGATGATCGGTGACACTGCCACTACGGGCAAGGTAGGGCGCTCAAGCGCCCGCCGGATCCCGGGCACCGCCAGGATCGGGCCAATGCTCACCCATGGGTTCGAAGGGCAGATGATGACGAGATCCGCCTGCTGGAGAGACTGTAAAACGCCGGGCGCAGGTTGGGCCTGATCCGCCTCGGCGAAACGAAATCCCGTCACCTCAGGGTGACATTGGCGGTGGACAAAGTATTCCTGAAAGGTTAATTCTCCCTCATTAGTATACACCCAAGTCGGCACAGCGTCATCGCTCATCGGCAAAATCGTCGCTCCGATGCCCCACACCTGACAAAAGTGACGAGTAACCTGGCTGAGAGTCTGGCCCTGGCGCAGGCGGCGCGTCCGCTCCAGGTGCAGGCCCAGGTCCCGGTCGCCGAGGCGAAACCAGGTCGGCCCGCCCAGCTCTCCCAAGGTCTCGAAAGCCATCCAGGTCTCATCCGCCCGGCCCCAACCCGTGGCCGGGTTGGCGATCCCGCTCAGCGTGTAGCACACGGTGTCCAGGTCCGGGCAGATCGTCAGCCCAAGGTGCTCAAAATCGTCACCGGTATTCACGATGATCGTCAGGTCTTCCGGGGGGAGGGATTGAGCCAGGCCATCGGCGAGTTTTGCCCCACCGACCCCGCCTGCCAGGGCGACAATTTTTGGCATAGATTCTCCGCGTTTTGCTCCGTAGCGCTCAGAAGAACAGAGTGACTTCGCCAAATGGGCGGCGGCCTCGCGGCCTGGGAATTTTAGCAGGATACCCGAGCAAGATCAACCCTTGCGGCTGCCAGGCGGCGGGCAGGTCGAGCGCTCGCCTGGCCGCATCGGGGGCGAACAGCGGCGCGCACATCCACACCCCGCCCAAGCCCTCGGCATAGGCCGCCAACAGCAGGGCATACCCGGCCATGGCCGTGGACTGCATAGCCATGGTCAGTTCCGCCTGGCGCCGGGCGGGGTCGGGGTACTCGTCGCCCACCGTCGGGTCCATACACAGCAGCACGGAAACGGGCGCCTGGCGGATGCGCGCTTCAGAGCGGTTCACCTGGGCTTCCACCTCTTCGGGCGGCAGGCCATCCGCCGCCAGGTCGCGGCGGAACTCCGCCCCCATCGCCTCCGCCAGGCGGTTTTTCGCCTCATCTGTGGTGAGCACCGCGAAGCGCCACGGCTGCCGGTTATGGGCCGATGGGGCGTAGGTGGCGGTCTCGAGGATCCCCTCCAGAGTCTCCCGGGCCACCGGTCGGGCTTCGAACCGCCGCACCGATTGGCGCGTACGCAGATATTGGTGGTAGTTATTCACGGCGTTTGAACGGAAACTTGTTCTGTATCTTCCCCACCTGCCCGCTGTATTGGTACACAATCGCCAGGTGGTCCACTTGAATCTCCCAGTCGATCGCCTGAAAGGCCAGCTTTTGCATGGCGCAGCCCAGCTTGGGCCGGTCGACGTCGCCGTGGGCGATGGTGATGTGAGGGATCCACACCTCAGGCGCGTAATGGGAGGATTCGCCCACGGCGAATGGGTGCACCTGGTCCCAAACCCGCTGGTGGAACCTGGCCAACTGCAGGTCTTTAATCACCGGGATGTAGATCACCGGGCTGGCCCCCGTGAAAAGCCCCAGCCCGCTGGTCCGCACCGTGAACCGGGTTGCGCTCTCGGCCAGCGCTTCCAGGGCCGGCTCCAGGCGCTTGAAATCGTATTCCGAGCTGATATGCCAGGAAAAGTGGGGGATCGGGGTGAAGGCAATCCCGGTCAGCCCACATTCATGCTCGAGCTCGCGCCACAGATCCTCGATCAGGGCGTAATGGTGCTCGTCCATCAGGGAGACAATTGCGTGCATCGGCCGGATCCAAAATCGTTCAGCGGAAAAGATCCTGCTCTCGGGGACGGATCAGTTCTTTCAGGTTCCCCTCCCGCAGGGCATAGGGGAAGCCGCGGGCGTGGACTACGGGCGTGCCTTCAGCAGCCTGGCCCATCACCAGCGAGGCCGCCGCGGCCAGTTCGTCGGCCGCCCCCACCTGGGTGATCTGCAGGCGGTAGCCGAACAGGTCGGGATCGCCGCGCAGGTCAACCAGCCCCGGGAGGCCCGCCAGGCCGATGGCCACCCCCACAGTGCCCAGCCGCCAGGCGCGGCCGTGCGAATCGATGATCAGCACCCCCAGGCGGGCTCCGCTGGCGGCTTCCAACCGGCTGCGCAGCGCCTGGGCGGAAGCGTCCGGGTCTTCCGGCAAGAGCAGCACCCACTCTCCCGCCTGCCCGCCTGTCCCGCTTACATTGGAATGGTCCACCCCGGCGCTGGCGCAAACGAACCCGCAGCGATGCTCCACGATCAGGCTGCCGGGGCGAGTCCGCAGCACCTCCCGGCTTTCGCTCAGAATCACCTCCACCAGCCTTGGATCTTTGTTCACCTCCCCGGCCAACTCAACCGCCCGCCTGGATGGGTTGACGGTGGCCAGATCGACCAGGCGGCCTTCGGATTTGGAGACGATCTTTTGGGCCAGCACGAGGATATCTCCATCCTCGAGGGTGATTTGGGCCCGCCCAAGCGCCTCCAGAATCAGCGCCGCGAGGTCGTCGCCGGGTTGGATCATGGGCAGGCCGGGGAGTGGGGTCAGGACTAATGTCATGGATGGGTTGGGCCGGCCTGGTCTGCCGGCCGGAATCGACCGCAGACCGGGCCGGCCGGATTTCATTTCAGGCCGGACACGCGGATCGAAGCGTGGCCGCCATAGTGTTTGTTGAGGGCAATCAGCAGGGAGGTCAGGCCTTCGACCACGATGGCATTTTCCAGGCGCCCGGCGTAGCAGCCGCGCATCCCTGCCAGCTCGGCCAGGCGGATGACCTCATCCGCAGCCTGAACGTCATCGGAACATACCAGCACGTCCATATCCAGCGGCTCGCCCAGGTTCTTCTTGAGGGCGCTCGCCGGAACGTTCTGGAAAGCGGCGACGACACGCACGCCCGGCCCGAGCAGTTCCTGGGCCATTTGCGCCGCAGCCGGCGGGCCGGGCGGCCGCGGGTCGCGGAAATCGACCCGGGCGGTGGCGTCTACCAGTATCTTCCCCTGCAAATCGTCTTTCAGGCCCTCCAATGCGGCCTGGTGAGCAGATTGGACCACGGTGAGGATGCAGATATCCGCCTGGCGGGCCGCGGCGCTGTTCTCCAGGCCGCTGACGTCCACCTGGTCGCCGAGCTTTTGTCGAAGCTCGGCGGCGGTCGCCTCTGCCTTTTCGGCCTGGCGAGAGCCGATGATCACTTTATATCCGGCGTGCAGCCAGCGCATCGCCAGCCCGGGGCCTTCCTTGCCGGTGCCCCCCAGGATCGCCAGTGTGGGGAGGAGAGAAGTGCTGTCAGTCATGTGTCTCCATTATCATGTTCTAAGAACCGTTCTTAGAACCAATATCCTAAAATTGTTGGTTGTAGCGGTCCCAGACGGCCGGGGCCAGGCTGCGGGCGCGGGCGGCGATGGCCGCCTCGTCCAGGGTGGTGAGCTGCCGGTCGCACATCAACACCTTCCCTGCCACGATCGTCGCGGTGACCATGCTTTCGTGGAAGCCGAAGAGGATCTGCCACGGCAGGTTGCCGGCGGTCAGCGGCGTGATCGGCTGGTAATCCACAAAAATGAGATCTGCATAGGCTCCCGGAGCCAGCACGCCCAAAGGCGCCTCCGGGAAGAATTTTCCCGCCAGACTGGCATTATTGTACACCCCCATGCGCGCCACGTCTATTCCGTTCATCCGCCGCGGATCGCGGTGCCACACCTTGTGCAGCAAATAGGCTGTTTTCCATTCGGTCCACATCGTATGCGAGAAGCCGTCCGTCCCCAGGCCGACGTTCACCCCCATGCGCATCAGGGCCTCCACCTGCGCGACGCCCACGCCGTTGTTCATGTTCGAGCGCGGCTGGTGCGTCACCGTGGTCCCGCTCTCCGCCAGGAGGGCCATTTCCCGGGCGTCCACGTGGACCGCGTGGGCCACGATGGAGTTCGGCCCGAGGATGCCATGCTTCTCCAGCCGGTCGACGATCCGCAGGCCGGATTTGGCCAGGCTGTCGTACTCGTCGGCTTCGTGTTCGGCGACGTGGATGTGGAACCCAACCCCCTCCGGGGCGGCCGCGCGGCAGGCATCCAGGGTCGCATCCGAGAGGGTAAGCGAGGCGTGCAGCCCAAAGGTCGCCGCCACCCGGCCATCTGCGACCTTTTCCCGGCGGGTGCGCTCGATGAAGCGCACATTCTCGGCGATGCCGGCCTTCGCCTTGGCCTCTCCGTCTCGGTCGGTCACCTCATAGCACAGCACCGCCCGCAGCCCTGACTCTTCCACCGCCTCGGCAATCACGTCCAGCGAACCGTCGATGGCGTTGGGCGAGGCGTGATGGTCGATCAGGGTGGTCGTCCCATGCCGGATGGCGTCCACCAGCATCACTTCGGCCGAGGCGCGCACGTCTTCCTCCCGCAGCGACTTATCCAGCGGCCACCACAGCTTGTTAAGGATTTCGGGGAAGTCTTTGGGCGCCGGGCCAGGGATCCCCAAACCCCGGGCGAACGCGCCGTAGAAATGGGTGTGAGCGCAGATATTCCCCGGCATCACATACTGCCCCCGGGCATCCAGGCGCTCTTCAAGCGGGTAGCGGGCGAGCAGTTCGGCGGCCGGTCCGATCTCGGCGATCCGGTCCTTCTCGATGTATATGGCGTGATCTTCGAGGATCCGATTGTGCTCCTCCCATGTGATCAAAGTGGCATTCGTAATTAGCATGAAAAACTCCTGATTTGTATCAAACAAAACCTGAGAGGCGGAACGGATTTATGAATGGCTTTCCCCCCGGCCCCAGATCAATCGAAGACGGCCGGCGCGTCCGGGTCGCGTAAGGCTCGGAAGGCATCCTCGATATGCCGGAGGCCGGTGCGCTCCCCCGAAAGCTGGAGCGGCAGTTCATCCGGGCCAAAGAAGGCGACTTCCGATGTCTCATTCGAAGGGGTGGCCTCGCCCTCCAGCAGCTCGCACAGGAAGACGAGCTTGAAGGCGTGGAACACGGTCAGCGGGCCCAGGCGGTTGGCGTCGTACACCCCCACCAGTTTGGTTGCCTTCACCCGGAAACCGGCCTCCTCCCACACCTCGCGTTCGGCCGCCTGGGAAGGCACATCCCCCACATCGGCCCAACCGCCCGGCATAGTCCAGCCCCCATCGGAGCGCTCCCGCACCATGAGCAGCTTCCCCTCCTGGAAGACGGCCCCGCGTACGTCCACCCGCGGCGTGGCATAGCCGATCTGTTCGTGAAAGGCGTTTTTCAGGGGTTCGAACTCCAGGTCCGAACAGGCGTTGATGATCTCGGCCGAGATCTCTTCCAGGCGCTGGTAGCGTTCACGCTGGTAATCGTTGACCGCGAAGTGGTTGCCGGTCTGAGCCAGGGCTTGAATCTCCCTGGCCCAGATCAGCCACTGGGGGGGAAAGGGGTGAGTCATAGATGCTCTGAACGCGGGGCCGGGGGATGGGCAGGGGAATGCCCATCCCTCGGTCCGCATTGTGAACAGACTAGCTGCCTTTGTTCAGCGCCGCCGCGATCTGCTCCTGATCGATGGGAAGCGAATCGACGCGCACGCCGGTGGCGTTGTAAACCGCGTTGGTGATGGCCGGCGAGGTGGGAATGAGCACGATCTCGCCCACGCCCTTGGCCCCGTATGGCCCATCGGCGGTCGGGTCTTCCACCACGATCGAGATGATCTCCGGCGTGTGGCTGATCGACGGGATGCGGTAGCGGGCCAGGCGGTCTGTGACCACCTGCCCCTGATCGACGATGAAGCGCTCGGTCAGGCAGTTCCCGATGCCCATCATAATCCCGCCTTCCACCTGTCCCTGTAAGCCCAGGGGGTTGAGGGCCTTGCCCACATCGTTGGCGGCGATCACGCGCAGCACGCGCACTTCGCCCGTGCGGGTATTGACCTCCACTTCGGCCGCCTGGGCGGCGAAGGAGTAGGCAAAGTGCATGTTTCCACCGGTGCCCAACGGCTGTGTGGTAGGCGCCCAGTACTCGTACAGCGCCTTGGGCTGGCGGTTTTCCTGTCGCAGCAGCTCGACCACCTCTCCCAAGGGGATCGAGTGCCCGTTGACCTGAGCCAGCCCTTCCACGTAACGGATTTTCTCCGGCGGGCAGTCGTATTTCTCGGCCAGGGTGGCGCTGACCGCTTCGCGCAGGGTGATGGCGGCATGGCGGGCGGCGTTACCGGAGACATAGGTCTGCCGGGAAGCCGTTGTCGGGCCGCCGTCGGGGGTCAGATCCGTGTCCATCACCAGCACCCGCACCCGGGAAGGCGGCTGGTTGAATTCCTGGGCGACGATCATCTGCAGCACGGTCACCAGCCCCTGCCCCAGCTCGGCCGAGGAAGTCCGCACCTCCAGGGTGCCATCTGGGTAGAGTTCCACTTCTGCCCCGGCCTTATCCGGCGCGCCGCCGCCCAGCCCGGTGTTCTTATACGCTACGGCAAACCCCCAGGCCCGCCGCAGATAGGGCTTCTCGGGGTCAATCTTCGCCTCGAAGGGGCGCCCATCCGACAGGCGCTCCAACTCGGCCGACACCCGGTCGATGCACTCCATCAGACCGGCGCTCTCGGTGAGCACCTGCCCGGTGTTCGTCACGCTGCCCCGGCGCAGGGCGTTCTTACGGCGCAGTTCCACCGGATCCATGCCCAGAGTCTCGGCCAGCATATCCATCATGGTCTCCACCGCGAACGCCGATTGGGTCACCCCAAACCCGCGGAAAGCGCCGGCCGGCGGGTTGTTGGTGTACATGGCGTAGCAATCGGCCTTGACGTGCGGCACTTCGTATGGGCCGGAGGAATGGGTCGTCGCCCGGGTCATCACCTTCTCGCCCAGGGAAGCATACGCCCCGGTATCCCCATACAGCTCGGTCTCCACCGCCGTCAGGCATCCGTCCCGCCGGGCGCCCATCTTCACCCGAATTTGGGTGGCGTGCCGCTTGGGATGAACGATCAGGCTCTCCTGGCGATCGAACAGCAGCTTGACCGGGCGGCCGGTGGCGTGGGTCAGCAGAGCGGCGTGGATCTGCCCGGTGATGTCTTCCTTCCCGCCGAAGCCGCCGCCCATCAACTGGCCGACTATCCGCACCCGGTCCTCCGGCCAGCCCAGCGCCCGCGCCACCTGGTTGCGGTCGCCATACGGGATCTGTGAACCGACGTAGATCTCCATCCGCCCGTCCTCGGTCAGCCGGGCGACGCTGCACTCCGGCTCCAGGAAGGCATGGTCCACGATCGGCGTGTGGAACACGTGCTCGAGGATGACTTCCGCTTCCTCGAAGCCGGCTTCCAGGTCCCCTTTGCGCACCTTGATGTGCTTGAGCAGGTTGCCGTTCTCGTGCAGGGCCGGGGCATCGGGTTGGTGGGCGCGCACGGGGTCGGTGATGGGCTCGAGCACCTCGAACTCCACCTCGATTAAGTCCAGCGCCTGGGTCGCAATTTCTCGGGTGTCGGCGGCGACAATAGCCACCGCATCTCCCACATAGCGCACCCGCTCGCCCACGCCCACCAGCACCGGCCAGTCGTAGATCACCACCCCGTGGCTGTTCTCCCCGGGGATATCCTCGGCCGTGAGCACCGCCTGCACGCCGGGGAGCTGGCGCGCCTTTTCCACATCCAACCGCTTCAGGATGGCATGGGGCACCATCGCCCGCTTCACCCGGGCATGGAGCATGCCGGGGAACTTCAAATCGTCCGAATAGATCGCCGTGCCGGTCACCTTGGCTACGGAATCCGGGCGCTGCTGGAGCCTGCCGATCACTTCCAGCGGCTCCTTGGAGCCCGGCAGGGCCGGCGGCTCTACCGGCTCTCCGGTGCGGATCGCCTTGGCTGCGGCCTGGATAGCGCGGGTGATGGTCGGGTATCCGGCGCAGCGACACAGGGTATCTTTCAGCGCGTGCCGGATATCTTCTTCGCTCGGGTCCGGGTTGCGCTTCAGCAGCGCCGCCGCGGTCATGATTTGGCCGGGGATACAGAAGCCGCACTGCACCGCGCCATGGGTGATGAAGGCAGTTTGCAGGGGATGCAGGTAGGGGTCCTCGGCTTCCCGGCCGTTTTTCGGTTTGGGGGCGGTGGTCTCCGCCAACCCTTCGATGGTGACGATGTGTTTGCCGGCCGCCTTTGCCGCCGGGTAGGTGCAGGAGAGCACCGGTTCGCCCTCGATCATGACCGTGCACGCCCCGCACTCGGCTTCGTTGCAGCCGATCTTGGTGCCGATCAGGCCCAGGCGCTCGCGCAGCAGGTCGGCGAGCATCTCCCCGGGAAGGGGCTCGATCACAACAGTTTTACCGTTTACGTAGAATTCCATAGTATCAACACCTATCGTTCAGCTCGTTGCGCCGGTTCTCGTCCAGGCCGCGCGCAGGGTATCTTCGAAGAGACCGGCAGCCAGATGACGGCGGTATTCGGCGCTGGCGCGCTGCGGGCTGCTGCGGAAGCGGGCTTCTTCGAGCAGCGCCGCTACGGCTGCCTCCACCGTGGCAGCTTCGATCCGCTGGTCTTGCAGCGCGGCTTCGGCCCGGCGAGCCCGGAACGGGACCGGACCACCGGGGCCTACGGCGATGTGTATCGCCCCGACCCGGTCGTCGCGGCGGCTCACCCACACGGCGCAGTTCAGGATGGGCAAGGCCACGCCTTGCGGGCGCATGATCCGCTTGAAAGCGGAAGCGGCAGGTTGGCCGGCTGCGGCGACGGGGATGTAAAAACCGGTCAGGATTTCTACCGGTTTCAGCGCCGTTTTCCCGGGCCCGAGGAAGATGTTTTCCAGCGGAACCCGGCGGCAACCATCCGGACCGGCGATCTCGGCCCGTGCGTCCAGGGCCATCAGGGCGATCGTTCCATCGGCGGCGGGCAGCCCGTGGGCCACGTTACCGCCCAGTGTCGCCGTGTTTCGCACCTGCGGCCCGGCGATCAGGCCGCAGGCCTCGATCAGCGCCTGGGCGCAGCCGGCTACTTCCGGCGCAGCCACGATCCGGTTCAGCGGGACGGCTGCGCCAACGTACAGGAAATTCTGGCGCAGTCCCAGCATGGTCAGCTCGGGGATTTCGGTGATATCCACCAGGGTGTGGACGTCGGGGTGACGGCCCTGCTGCAAGTCGAGCAGCAGATCCGTGCCTCCGGCGATGACCCGAGCCGGCCCTGGCGCGTTTGCCAGAGCCTTAACGGCATCTTCCAAAGTATGAGCGAGATGATAGGTATTCCAATGGGGCATGGATCGGTGACCTCGAAAAAGAGATTTTGAACGGCGGCACTTTTCGACGGGAGAGTCCCGACGCCGACGCCGGCTTATTGCCAGCGGCGACCACCGATCCAGGTAGCCTAATTATAACTGCTTTCCTGCGAGTCGGGCGCGGTTCCACCCATGCTGAAAATAACGAAATAACCGACCGTTCGTCATAGAGTCTCCTTTTTTGTCAGCCTTTTTGTCTGTATTAATTGTACCAATAAGAGCTTAATTGGCTGTTTAATATCCCCACATCATCCTGCAGCAGGCGGGGCGGCGGGGATCATCCTGCCATACGAATGAAAAAGCTCAGAAAATGGGCACGCGGCAGCCTTTCAGTCGTTATCCACCTCAGTCTGCCGGTGTAAATTGCCACAGTTCAAGTTCAGGAGGTATGGGATGAACAGCACGGAAATGAATAGGCGAGGCGAGGAGGATCAGGAGTACCCCACCCAGGGCCGGGAAGGGGGTTGGGCGCAGCCGGTAGAACGGATCACCGTGGACGACCTGCCCGCCGGGGCTTTTCACCTCAATGTGGAGGGACGGCAGTTGGTCAGCCCGCTGCAGGGCTTCGGCCAGCTATGGCGGAAGATCTACCGGGTGCGGCTGAGCGGCATCCAGGCCACCCCCGAGGAAGTGCTGCAAACCTGGAAAGAAAACTTCGCCAGGTTCCAGCCTCCCGAGATCCACTTCCACCCCCCGGCGAAAGGCATCCGTCCGGGCGAGTTCATGCCCATCGATTTCATGCTTCCCCTCGTCCCTGGCCTGCCCGAGTTCGTCCCCACCGACAGCGGGGTGAGCATCGTCTATTCCGACGCCCTGTGCTTCACCGTGATGACCCCGGAAGGCTTTCCCATCAGCGGCTGGAACACCTTCGCCGTTTACGAGGAGGATGGCACGGTGACCGCCGCGGTGCAGTCCCTGCTGCGGGCCACCGACCCGGTCTATGAGTTCGGCATGCGTTTCCTGGGCGGGGCGAAAAAACAAGAAAACGACTGGATCACCGTGCTCTCCAACCTGGCGAAGCACTACGGCATCGAAGGCTACGTGCAAGTCACCACCAGCATCCTGGATCCCCAGGTGCAGTGGCGCTATGCGAAGAACGTCGTCCACAACGCCAGCATCCGCACTTTCTTCTACAACCTGGCCGCTCCGTTCCGCTGGACGGCCGGGCTGTTGAAACGCTGACCAAAAGCGAGGGATATTTGCACCAGGCCGGGGTTTCCGGCCTGGCGCAAATACCCTATCCTTCTGGCGTGCTATGTCGCTCTCCCGCGCATCATCTCCCGTATAGACACCAAAATTAGCATATAATGGGCGGTGGAGAACCGCAGATGAACACACTGCTTCGATTCCACCATTTCCTCGCATTCCACCTTTTCTATCCGATCCTGCTATCTACCGGGCTGGCGGTGTTAATGTACGTCGCCCGGGTAATCATCAGCGATAACTGGCGCATCTACGCCAACCTGATCTGGAACCTTTTCCTCGCCTGGCTGCCATATCTGTTCAGCCTGTGGGCGTCCGGGCTCAACCGCCTGTTCCCGCGCCAGTGGTGGATGCTGTTGATCCCCGGGCTGCTCTGGCTGATCTTCTTCCCCAACGCGCCCTACCTGGTGACCGATTTCCTCCACCTCGAAAACCGCCCGTATATACCCCTGTGGTACGATATCCTCCTGTTGACCACCTTCGCCTGGACCGGCATCTTCCTGGCGATTGCCTCGCTGCGCACGATGCAGGTGCTGATCAACGGTTATCTGGGGAAGATTGCAAGCTGGTTTTTCGTCGCCGTCGCCCTCGGCTTGAGCGGATTGGGGATCTATCTGGGGCGGTTCGACCGCTGGAACAGTTGGGATCTGCTCTTGCAGCCCCGGCGCATCCTGGCGGATATCGTAATCCGCATGGCCAACCCGCTGGAGAACCTGCGCTTCGTCGGCTTTACCCTGCTGTTCACCGCCTTCCTGCTCGTCTGCTACCTCACGTTTGTGGCCGTGCACCGCGTGCCCCGGCGTGACGAATAAACCCAAGTATAAGGAGAAGTTATGACTCATCCACCTTCTGCGGCTCTGGAATACGCCCACGCCAACCGCCAGCGCTTCCTGGAGGAATTGAAAGCCCTGGTCTGCATCCCGTCCGTCTCCACCGACCCCGAAGCAAAAGGGGAAATGCAGCGAGCCGCCGAATGGCTGGCCGTCCAACTGCGCGATCTGGGGATGGATAACGTGCAAATCCTCCCCACCGCCGGGCATCCGGTGGTCTACGGGGAGTGGCTCAAAGCCGGCGCGGACCGCCCTACCGCGCTGATCTACGGGCATTACGACGTCCAGCCGGCGGAGCCGCTGGAGTTATGGGACACACCGCCTTTCGATCCTACCGAACGGGGCGAACATCTCTACGGGCGCGGCGCTTCCGACATGAAAGGCCAGGTAATCGCCACACTAAAAGCAATCGAGGCCCTGGTGCGCACCGATGGACTCCCGGTCAATGTGAAGTTCCTGCTCGAGGGAGAAGAAGAGATCGGTTCCCCCAACCTGGGGGCGTTCATGGCCGCCCATAAAGATCTGCTGGCCTGCGACTTCGCCGTCAACCCGGATACCGGCATGATCGCCGCCGATACACCCACCATCACCTATGGCCTGCGCGGCCTGGCCTATTTCGAGATCCGCCTCTCCGGCCCGCAGAGTGATCTGCACTCCGGCCTCTACGGCGGTGTGGTCCACAACCCGGCCCAGGTCTTGTGCGAGCTCATCGCCGGGATGCACGACGAGCAGGGCCGCATCACCCTGCCGGGCTTTTACGACAGCGTGCGCCCGTTGAGCCCCAAGGAGCGGGAAGAACTGGCCCGCCTGCCCATGGATGAGGACTACTACTGCCAGCAAACCGGCGTCCCGGCCCTGTTCGGCGAGGCGGGCTACACGCCGGTGGAGCGGGTGGGCGCCCGCCCCACCCTGGAAGTCAACGGCTTCCTCTCCGGTTTCACCGGCGAGGGATCCAAGACCGTTTTGCCGGCCAAAGCCATGGCCAAGATCTCCATGCGCCTGGTCCCCGACCAGGACCCGGCAGAGGTGCGCGCCCAACTGATCGCCTATCTAGAGGCCAAAGCCCCGCCCACCGTCCAATGGGAGGTGATCGAGCATGCCGGCAACCCCGCTTCAATCACCAACCTGGATATCCCCGCCGTGAAGGCGCTGCAACAGGCCCTGGAACAGGTCTGGGGCGTACCCCCGGTGTTCCGCCGAGAGGGCGGCAGTGTCCCCGTGGTCGCCGAAATGCAGAAGCTGTTGGGGGTCGAGTCGGCCCTCACCGGTTTCGGCCTGCCGGACGACAACCTCCACGCGCCCAACGAAAAGATCCACCTGCCCACTTTCTACAAAGGCATCGACGCCCTGATCTGGTTCTTTTCTCTGCTATGACGGTTAATGTTCGCTCAGTGTTGGTGATCGCCGCTTGACGGTGCTCTTTCTCAACCTTACAATCGAGACCTATGAACGAAACCACCTCTCTACCCACATACGGCGGCCAGGCCGTCATCGAAGGTGTGATGATGCGCGGATCGCGGAGCGTTGCCATCGCCATGCGCGCCCCCAACCACCAGATCGTGATCCACACCGAGGATTTAGCCGGCATATACAAAAGCCGGCTGACCAAAATCCCGTTCCTGCGCGGCCTGGTGGCCTTGTGGGATGCCCTGGGTTTGGGAATCCGCGCCCTGACCATCTCCGCCAACACCCAAACCGGCCAGGACGAAAAACTGGAGGGCCCGCAGCTCTTCTTCACCCTGGGCTTTGCGATCGTGTTCGCCGTCGCCCTCTTTTTCCTCATCCCGGCCGGCATTGGCCAGTTCACCGAGACCCTCCTGCGGTGGAATTCCTGGTGGGGTAACCTGGTCGAAGGCATCGTCCGGCTGCTGATCCTTATCGGTTACATTTATCTCATCGGGCTGATGCCCGAGATCCGGCGTGTATTCGCTTATCATGGGGCCGAACACAAAACCATCAACGCTTTCGAAGCCGGTGAAGAGCTCACCCCGCAAAAGGTCGCCCGCTATTCGCTAGAGCATCCCCGCTGCGGCACCGCCTTCCTACTCACGCTGGTGCTGTTTTCTGTGCTGTTCTTCAGCCTGCTTGGCCCGCTGCCCATACAATGGCGTTTGCTCAGCCGGGTGATCGCCATCCCCCTCCTGGCCGGGGTGGCTTACGAATATATCCGTTGGACGGCGAAGCACATGGGCTCGCCTCTCGTTCAACTGCTGGTCAAACCCAACCTGCACCTCCAGCGGCTGACCACCCGGGAGCCGGACCTGGAGATGCTGGAAGTGTCCATCGCGGCCTTCAATGCAATGCGCACCACCGAGCAGCAGGTTACCTTATAACCCGCGCTTCGTCCGTCCGGTTCGCACCGGGAGAGCCCCCGGCTGGTTCCCCGGTAGAACCGCATATACATCCTGGATTTGAGGGCTATGGCATCTCGCTGCAAGCGATCTTTCCTGTTTGTCTGCGCTGCCATGGCCCTTATCCTTTCTGCCTGTGGCTTCACCGACACCTTCAACCACCCGACCGGCACACCTACCTCCCTGCTGCCCGCCTCCGTTACCCCTGTCATCCTTCCCGACCTGCTGGTCAGCCATATTTCGCTCGACCTGGAAGATCCGAACCGCTGCAGCGACCCAGAGAACGTCCTCGGGCTGGGCGTTTGGGTGCTGAACCAGGGCAACCTGAGCGCCCCTCCCTTCACCATCGAAGTCAACGGCAGCCTGCACACTACTCCCGCCGGGCTGGAGCCGGGAGAGCAGATCCACCTGTGGTTCGCCGGCTTCAAATCCTTCAACCGGGTGGTGGTGGATGCGCTGTCGGAGATCGAGGAGAGCATAGAAGATAACAACTCGGTATCCGTCTCTCTGCCGCCCCCCACCCCTATGCCAACCTGCCTGCCCGAGCCAACTCCGGTGATCCAGGTCGCCGAACCCACCACCACCCTCACCGGGCACACCGCCCGAGTCTGGTCGCTCGACTTTTCGCCAGACGGCAGCCTGGTGGCGAGCGGCTCGGTGGATAACACCATGCGCCTGTGGCAAGTGAGCCCCAGCGGGCTGCTGCGCACCATGCACGGGCATCCCTTCCCGGTGCTCAGCCTGGCCTTCTCGCCCAATGGGGCGATCCTGGCCTCCGGCTCTTACGACGGGCGCATCCGCCTGTGGCGCGTCTCAGATGGGGCGCACACCCGCACCCTGGAAGGACATGCCGGGTGGATCTACGATCTCGATTTCTCCCCCAATGGAAATATGATCGTCTCCTGTGGCGATGATTTCACCGTCCGGCTGTGGCGGGTGGCGGATGGCAGGCTGATCACCACCATCGACGAGGGGATGACCCACATCAATGAAGTCGCTTTTTCGCCGGACGGCACCCACCTGGCCTGGGCCGAGTTGGATGGCACGGTGCGCGTGTGGGAGGTCACGACTTCGTTGTGGAGCTACATCTTCCACGAGAGCAACCAGGCCGCGACCAGCATTGCCTACTCCCCGGGCGGGGGCCTGCTGGCTGCCGGGTTTGACGATGGTATAATCCGCGTCTGGCGCCTGGAGGATGGCCGGCTGCTCCAATCGCTGTCCGGGCATCGCGATGGGGTCACCACTTTGGATTTCTCCCCAGACGGATCCTGGCTGGTCTCCGGCTCTAAAGATGAAACCCTCAGGCTGTGGGCGGTGAGGGGCGAAAGGAGCATCGCCAGCCTGCCCACCCGCATCTTTTCCGGGCACAGCGGGATGATCACCAGCGCCGTATTCTCGCCAACCGGCGACCTGATCGCTTCTGCGGGCGACGACCAGACGGTCCGGCTGTGGACCGTGCCCAACACGGAACCCTAAGCCGTGATCGAGCGTCATTCAACCGGATGAGGAACAAACTGCCTCTGCTCACCTTGCTGGCCTCCCTGGCCGGGTTGTGCCTGATCGCCTCCCTGGCCGGCGGCTGGCTGCTTTGGTCCCGGTTCCGGCCCCTCCCCAGCGAAGCCAACCAGACTCTGTTCACCGGCATCACCTACCAACGGTCGGTGCGCCGCAGCCCACGGCCGATGGTCATCCACGTAGTCAAAGTCAACCTGAAAGAAAAGGGGCTTTCCTTCCTGGTCACGCCCGGCGACCCAGACGCAGAACTGCCTCTCAAGGCCCGCTCTACCTCCCAATTCCTGGATGAATTCGGCCTGCAGTTGGCGATCAACGGCGACGGCTGCACCCCCTGGCGCTCGAACGGCCCCCTGGACTACTATCCCCATGCCGGCGATCCGGTGGACCCAATTGGCCTGGCTGCTTCCCAAGGTGTGGTCTATTCGGACTTCACCGACGCCGAGCCGGTGCTCTACCTGTCGCGCAATAACCGCCTCAGCTTCAACAACCCCGGGGGCAAAATCTACAACGCCATCTCGGGCAATCTGATGCTGGTGAAAAATGGCCGCCCGGCAGAAGGGCTGGACGCCAGCGATGCCCAGCCCCGCACCGCCATCGCCCTGAACAAAAACAACCGGCAGATGATCATTGTCATCGTCGATGGCCGCCAGCCCGGTTACAGCCAGGGCGCAACCCTGGCCGAGATGGCCCAGCTCCTCATTGATTTCGGCGCCCACACCGGCATGAACCTGGATGGGGGCGGCTCCTCGACCCTGGTGGTCGAGGGCGAAAACGGCAAACCGGTGATTTTGAACTCCCCGGTCGATCAAAACATCCCCGGCAAAGAACGGGTCGTGGGAAACCATCTCGGCATTTTTGCCGAGCGCGACAACTGATTGGAGGACTATGCAGATCACACACCAGGCCGCACAGCACCTGACCCTGGCCGCCACCGGCCTCGCCCACCCTCCGGCCCATCCGGCATCCCGCTCAGACATCCTGGCGGCCATCCGCCGCATGGAAGCCCTGCAAATCGACACCATCCACGTTGTAGCCCGCAGCCCTTACCTGGTGCTGTGGAGCCGCCTCGGCGATTACGACATGGCCTGGCTGGAGCAGCTCCTGGAGGAAGGTGCGATCTTCGAGTACTGGGCTCACGCCCTGTGCTTCCTCCCCATCGAAGATTACCCCTACCACCGCCGCCTGATGGTCGACCGCACCCGCAACTGGTGGTGGCCCGAGAAGTGGCTGGACGAAAACCCGGAACCGGTCGAGCGCGTGCTCAGCTACATTCGCGAGATCGGCCCGGCCCGCTCTGCCGATTTCACCAACGAAAACCAGCCCTCAGGCGGTTGGTGGAACTGGAAAGATGAAAAGAGAGCCCTGGATTTCCTACACACCCGGGGGGATCTGATGATCCGCCGCCGGGAGAAATTCCAGCGGGTGTACGACTTGCGCCAGCGAGTGCTGCCCGATTGGGATGACGCCATGACCCCACCCTATGAGACCGTACGCCGCACACTGGCGTGCAAAGCCGTGCGGGCGCTGGGCATTATGCAAGCGGCCTGGGAGCCGGACTTCTTCCGCCTGCCCAAGCGCGGCGCAGACAAGCTGATGGAAGAACTGGCGGACGCCGGTGAGCTGATCCAGGTGGAGGTGGAAGGTTGGAAGGTTCCCGGGTACGTCCACCCCGATAACCGGGCGCTCCTCGAACAGGCCAGCGCCGGCGCCCTGCAACCCACGCTTACCACCCTGCTCTCCCCGTTCGACCCCTTGATCTGGGACCGCAAGCGGGCCAGTTTCATGTTCGACTTCGACTACACCATCGAGTGCTATCTGCCGGCGCAAAAACGCCGCTATGGCTACTTCAGCCTGCCAATTCTGCACCGCGGCCGCTTCGTTGGGCGGCTGGATCCCAAAGCGCACCGCAAAGAAGGGATCTTCGAAGTCAAGTCCCTGCATCTGGAGCCTGGGGTGGAACCGGATGAGGAACTGGCCCAGGCCCTGGCAGACGCCCTGCGCCGGGCAGCCTCCTGGCATAAAACCCCGCAGGTGGTGGTTCAGCACTCCAATCCGCCGGAGATGCGGGAGATGCTGCAGCCCCACCTGGGCGAATAGAAATTACCCGCCTAAAAAAACAGCCGCCGGAGCGTCCGGCGGCTATTTGCGCTAACCAGCAGCAGGTCAGGCGGCTTTCGTCCCGCACTCCGGGCAGAACTTCACTCCCGGGTCGAGCTTCGTCCCACATTCGGTGCAGTGCTTCTCGGTTTTGATTTTCGCCCCACACTCCGGGCAGAACTTTACATTTTGAGGCAGCGGCGCTTCACATTCGGGGCAGGTGGCGCGCACCCCCTCGCGCCAGCTTTTCTCCGTGAGCATCTGCCGGTCTTCTTCGGCCATTTTCGAATGGGCCCAGATCTCTTCCACCGTCCGGCTGGCCTGGGCGGCGCTCATCTCGACCCCGTAATCCGGAGCGCATTCTTTACACAATCCCTTTTTCGTGTTCCAGCACTTGTCCCGGCAGACATACGAAGAGCAGCGCGGGCATTGCACGAAATGCGGGCGGATTTCGTTCACCGCCTCGATGAAAGCCGCATCGTGTGCCCGTTCCCAGGCGGCGGTGTGTACACGCTGAGTCAAATCTGAGGCGCCGCTGAAAATTCCACCGAGTAAGCTGCTCGCCGCATCCATTACTCCAGAAGCCATTCCCGTTACGCTGGGCTTGAAAGTCGTGCGAATGCCGTTTCCACACCGGTTGCAGTTGAACTCAAATTGAAACCCCCTTTCGGTAGATAGATCGTTGTAATTGCTAGTGAACTCGATTTTCTCAGCCATGATGATGTTTTCTCCTGTGAAGAGTAATGATGGCCAAGGCGCAGTCGCGTTGGGATACGCCTCGCGAGCCCCAACAGTAAAATAATACAGCCGGGCGCGGAGACACCCAGCCTTTGCATAAATGGAATCAGTCGTATTATACAATAAACCGGAAAGCGGTGATAAACTGCAACGGGAGCACTCAAGGTTTCAATTGTGATCCTGGATTGTATAAGAATGAATGCCGATTACTCCCTCAATTATCAAGTCCTGGGAGATGGCCCGCCGGTTGTATTGGTCCATGGACTTGGCGCCTCTCTGCGCGATTGGAACCGTATCGCCTCTGATCTGGCCTCCGCCGGATACCGGGCTTACGCCGTTGATTTGCCCGGGCACGGCTACAGCCCCAAGCCCGCTGATTGGGGGGCCTACTCCGCTGATGAGGTTTATGCCCGGTTTTCGGAGTGGTTGGCCGGGCTGAAGCTCACTTCCCCGCCCCTGCTGGTCGGCCATTCTTTGGGTGGCTTTCTGGCCTTGCGCTGTGCCCTCGACCAACCCCTACCGCTGGCCGGTATCGTTCTGATCGATCCTTTTTACAGCAAAGCCCAGTTAAACCGGCTCCTGCGCTTCGCTCACGGCCGCGTCCGCCTGGGAGAAATCGCCTTGCGCCTCACCCCTGCGATACTGTTAAAAGTGGTTCTCGGTCTCATTCCGGGTCATCTAAGCCAGATCCCACAAAGCGACATTCAACAGACCATCCTCGATTTGAAACAAGCTTCACCCCGGGTGCTCTACACCGCCCAGACCATACCCGACCTGACCGGGAGGCTGAATGAAGTGGGAGTACGGGCGATGGTCCTGTGGGGTGAGCGCGACCGCACCCTCCACCCGGCTTCTTTCCAGCGATTGATCGATCTGCTGCCGGATGCGCGCGGGATCCCGCTGCCGGGAGGCTATCACCAGCCTCACATCAGCCATCCGGCCTGGGTAGTTGAGCACATCCTATCCTTTATTCGCCAGGAGGGTATGGAAGAGCCTTCACCCCAATTCTTTCAAAGCCGGGGGTAACGGCTGCTTTTCGATCCAGACCCGGATTACCTGCGTGAAAAGCTGCGGGGCCGTCAGGCTCCAGTTGTGGTGCGCCGCCCGCGACAGGCGCCGGTCCAGATCGACAACATAGCCGCGCGCCCCGGGGATGGCCGCGGTGATATCTCGGGCAGAGTCGTGGATCGCTTTGTGCTCTTTCCGTCCCACCAAAACCAGCACCGGAGAGGCGACCCGCTCCAGGCCGGGCGGCAGGCGGAAGGCCAGGTTCTCTCGCATCAGGTTCACAAACGCCTGTTCGGTCGTCTTTCGGAAGGACTCTTTGAACTGCGGATAGAATGCTTCGGGCACCGCAACCGAATACTTCATATTCAGCCGGATCCAGGCTTCGCTGTTTTTCAACGGGGCCATGAACAGCCGGTAAGAGGCGGAGATCAACCCGGGGCGCTGTATGAACGACCCGGGCAGCGGGCGGACCAGCGTGCCGGACAGCGCCGCCCGCTCCACCAACTCCGGCCACCGGGCGAGCAAAGCCAGTCCAACCTGCGCCCCGGCGGAGATCCCCACCACGTGCGCCCGCCCGCCGTGCGCCCGGCTGCGGATCAGTTCGGCCATCCGTTCGGCGCTCCCCTCGATTGAGAAGGGGATGTCCATGTTGTCGCCGTGCTCGGGCAGATCGGGGACCAGGCAGTGATAGCTGCTCAGGCGTTCCACCTGCGGCTGCCACATCCAACGCCCGGCGCCGCCGCCGTGCAGGAAGAGGATACTCGCCGCCTCAGACGGCCCGCGTTCCTCGAAATACAATCCAGAGTTCGGGTCTCTGACTCCCACCCCAATCGCTCCCCATATCGTTATTTTTCATCAGGCGTTCGAACGAAGGGATTCTACACCATCCCACCCCCGGTATGATAGCCAGTTTACCCTTTGTGTCATGGCTTTCTCAAGAATTGAGGAGGGTGGGTAGATGGGCGGGCTGCACAGCCCGCCCATCTACCCACCCTTCAATCCTTTAAAGCTACCAGCGCCGGAGGCGGCAATCTCTGCCGGTGTGGCAGCCCGTCATAAACGGCGAGGGGCCACGGCGCGAGGGCTAGGCCGCCAGGACGAATGGACGGGTCCGGTTTGCCGAGGTGGTCGCCCGTATTTCCAACAATGGTAGAATGTTACTCCACGGAGGTAAACCATGAGCGTCAAACTTATCCTTCGCAACCAGGAATTCGAAGTCAAGCCGGGGATGACCCTCAAACACTCTCTCGAAAAAATCAATCTCCGCCCCGAGTCCGTCCTCGCCACCCGGGATGGAGAGATGCTCACCGAAGAGGAAATCCTGCAGGATGGGGATGTGATTAAGCTGGTAAACGTGATTTCAGGTGGATAAGGATCAAGCATGAAATGCCGGAAATGTGGTGAAAAAGCGGCTATCAACATGCGGCAGCATAAGTTAGCCCTGTGCAAGGATCACTTTTTGGACTGGATTCCCGAGCAGGTGGAGCGCTTCATTCAAAAATATCGTATGTTCGGCCCGCAGGACCGGGTGTTGGTCGCAGTATCGGGCGGTAAAGATTCCCTGGGCCTGTGGGACATCCTCTGGCGGCTGGGATACAACGCCGATGGGCTGTACATCGGCCTGGGGATCGACGGCGGCATCGGCTATTCCGCCGAATCCCAGCGCCTGACCGAGGAGTTCGCCCGCCAGCGAGGGTTAAACCTGCGTGTGGTCAGCGTCGCGGAGACATATGGAGAGACCATCCCCGCCATCGCCAACCTCACCCGCCGCGGCCAGGATAAACCCTGCTCCGTGTGCGGGATCAGCAAGCGCCACATCATGAACCGCATCGCCCACGAAGAGGGCTACGATGTGCTGGTCACCGGGCACAACCTGGACGATGAAGCCGCGGTGCTCTTCGGCAACACCATGAACTGGCTCTCCGGATACCTGGTCCGCCAGGGCCCGGTGTTGGAAGCGAACCGCCCCGGCCTGGTGCGTAAAGCAAAGCCTCTGTGCCGCATCTACGAACGCGAGATGGCGGCCTACGCCCTGCTGCGGGGCATTGAGTACATTTATGAAGAGTGCCCCCACGCGGTTGGCTCGAAATCCATCTACTACAAAGAACTGCTCAACCAGATGGAAGCGGACCGGCCCGGGGCGAAGATGGCTTTCTACGTCTCATTTCTCCAGGCCAAGGAAAAGGGGTTGTTCGCCGAGCAGGCCGACCCCGAGGCGCACCTGGTCCATGCCTGCGAGTCCTGCGGGCAGCCCACTTCTGCGCCGGGGAAATGCTCATTCTGTCGTATGATAGAGAGAATCTGAAGGATCGAGCGAAGCCCAATTCACTGCGGAGCTTAATATGCGGCCGGTGGCAGATCAACCCGGCTGACCAAAACTGCGGCGGTTGCGGTTACCCGCCTTACCAAAACAAGGAGCAACAGTGAACATCCGACAACCTGAGATCGAGGCACAAGTCCCGGAGGCTGCGGCCAGCCTGCGCCCATTCGCCCCGGCGGTGCTCCTCCCCACGGCAGCCATCGTTATCGTCTCCCTGTACACCGGCGCCCAAATGCTCTCCGATATCGCCAGTTTGAAGATCGGGGTAGTTCTTGGCCTGGCGGTCGATATGGGGACCTTTATCTACCCGGTCACCTTCACCCTGCGCGATATGGTGCACAAAGTGATCGGCAAGCGCGGCGCCCAGGTGCTCATTATCATGGCCGGGGCGATCAACCTGCTGATGGCCGCTTACCTGATGTGGGCCGCCAGCGTGGAAAGCGACCCCGCCTGGGGGCTGGGCCAGGAGTTCAGCCTCATCCTGGCGCCCGTCTGGCGCATCGTGCTGGCCTCGATCGCTGCCGAAGTGGTCAGCGAGCTGGCCGACACCGAAATCTATCACTGGTGGGTCTCGCGGGTTACCACTCGCTACCAATGGCTGCGAGTCCTCTTTAGCAACGGGCTCAGCGTCCCGCTGGATAACCTGATCTTTGCCATCGGCGCCTTCGGGGGTGTGCTCCCCTGGCCCGTGGTGTGGGAGATCTTCCTCTTCAACCTGATCGTCAAGTACCTCATGACCCTGCTCAGCCTGCCGCTGATCTATTTCGTCCCCGGCAGATAAGCCTTCCGCCAGGCGGATAGAAAGCAGGCGGGGAATGAAAAACAGGCTGCCCGGCAAAAGCAGCCTGTTTGTTTCTGGAAATGGTAGCGAAGGCGTCGTGAGGCCGCCATCCTGCCCCGGCCTGAGCTACGCCTGTTCCAGGTACCGCTCGACCTCCCAATCGGTCACCTTCATCCGGTGCTCTTCCACCTCGGCCCACTTGGCCCGGTGGAAGGTTTGGTAGACGACCGGCCCCAGAGCCTCCTGCAAAACGCTGTCCTTCTCCAGCTCGCGCAGCGCTTCGGCCAGCGAGCCCGGCAGTTCATCGATCTCGCGCTCTCGCCGCTCCTCGGGGGTCAGATCGTAGACGTTGACGTGATTCAGGGGCTCCGGGGGTTGCGCCTTGCGCTCAATGCCATCCAGGGCCGCCGCCAGCATCACCGTGAAGGCCAGGTAGGGGTTGGCGGAGGGGTCCGGGCAGCGCAGCTCGGCGCGCACCGAGAGAGAGCGGCCTTCGGTATAGTGCGGGATGCGGATCAGCGCCGACCGGTTGATCTGCGCCCAGCCCACGTAAACCGGCGCCTCGTACCCCGGCACCAGCCGCTTGTAAGAGTTGATTGTGGGGGCAATCACGGCCGACATCGCCTTTGCGTGCTCGAGCTGCCCGGCGATGAACCCATAGGCCAGGGGCGAGAGGCAGTATTTGTCGTCCGGGTCGAAGAACAGGTTGTTGCCCTTATCATCGAACAGTGACTGGTGGCAGTGCATGCCCGACCCGTTGATCCCGAAGATCGGTTTCGGCATGAAGGAGGCGATCAACCCGTGCTGGGCGGCGATCGCCTTGACGGTGTACTTCAGGGTGAGCACGTTATCTGCCGTGTGCAGGGCCGGGGCAAAGCGGAAATCGATTTCGTGCTGGCCGATCGCCACTTCATGATGGCCCATCTCCACATCCAGGCCCATGCCGCTCAAGGCATCCATCAGCTCGGTGCGGACGCGCACCGCCTCATCGTTGGCGGAAAAATCGAAATACCCGCCCACATCGTGGGGGACCGGATGGATCGCCTGGATTCCGTTCTTCCGCAGCAAGAAAAACTCGGGCTCGGGGCCCACATTGAAGGTCCACCCGCGGGCTTCGATCTGGGCAAGCAGCCGCTTCAACGTACCCCGTGGATCCCCCGGGAAAGGCGAGCCGTCGGGCTGGTAAATGTCACAGAAAAAGCGGGCGCGGCGCAGTTCGGGGGCCGTCCAGGGCAGCACGGCATACGAATCCGGGTCGATCACCAATCGCATGTCGCTCTCCTGGATGCGGGCGAATCCCTCCACCGAAGAACCGTCGAACCACACACCATCCTCTAGCACACTTTGTAAGCGCTGAGCGGGCAGATCCACACTCTTCACCGCCCCGGTCACATCGGTAAACTGGAGGGAAATAAACTTTACGCCATCTTCTTTTACACGAGCGATCAAATCTTGTGTTTCCATCAGGGTCTCCAAACTTCCAAAGCGCTGCGAACGGCCCGACGCCGCCGTTAAAAACTCAACGAATTCTAGCAAAATCGATTAATGCTGTCAACAAACTGCTCAACGGAGTTCTGGCTTTCTCGAAGTCAAAGCCAGGCTTTAAAAATAGAGGTTCGGGGGATGTGGGCGGGCTTGTGATATAAATAGAAGCGAGAGGATCAACCCTGGCGCTAACGGAGGTATCGATGGACACAGCTTCCGACTGCTCACGGTCTGTTCGTTCGCTCCATCCCTGGGAAGTCGACGCCGCCCGCCTGGTGTTCGCCGGCCGCCTGGCCTACGAGAAGGTGCGCATTCACGAGTGCAACCCATTCCCCAATTGGATCAACCGCATGGGGCACCGGCTGAAAGGGATGGAGGCCCCTCACACCCACAACGCCATCACCCTCGGCAACCACGTCTTCTTCCCCGTTCGCCTGCCGGAGAATCCCGTGCGGTACGGCGATCCGGAATATTACAAGCTGAGCTGGCTGATCCACGAGCTGACCCATGCCTACCAGTACCAGAAATATGGGTGGAGTTACCTGTACAAAGCCGTGCGCACCCAGCTCACCGAAAAAGCAGCCGCCTATAACTACGGCGGTAAAACCATGCTCAAACAGCGCCGCGAGGAGGGGTGGAAATTCCATCACTTCAACCTCGAACAGCAGGGGGATATCTGCCGCGATTACTTCGATTGCTTGCAGCGCGGCGAGGAGGACCTGGAAGCCTGGCGCAGCTATCTTGAAGACATCTGGGACGCGTAAAATACTTTAAGGAAGAATAAGGATCTGTCATTCTATCTTGTGAAAACAACCCCCTTGCGGTATCCTTAACCTTCGTGGGGGTGGTTGGGTCCCGGTGGGCTCCCCGGTCTTCAAAACCGGTGGCGGGTCGCGTTGCGGGCCGCGGTGGGTTCGACTCCCATCCACTCCCGCCTCCAGACAAAACTTGATGGCTGTATATCCGGGCAGAGGGTCATCTCTCTGCCCGGCTGTCCGGTATTTTTCCTGAAGAAGCAGGTATGTTTACTACTGAGTTGAACCCGATTACCTCGATTGTCGCCGAAGTACTGGATATTGCCGATATCACTTCCGGCTCCGAAAAGATGAATTACCTGGTTCGCTACCGCGGCCAGTTGCGCTGTGAATCCACCCTTGCCTACGACCGGTTGGCAGAACGCTTGCGCCCGCTCGGGGTCACCCCCCTCTTCCGCCAGGAAGAAGACCAGCATGTCGTGCTGATCGCCAACGGGACGATCGACCCCCGCCCCTCGAACCCGTGGATCAACCTGTTGGTCTTCGGCCTCACCGTGCTCAGCGTGCTCTTTGCCGGGGTGATCGGCAACTACGAAGGCCCCGCTCCGCAGGGCCTGGGCGAGTTCTTCGGCTACGTGATCGCCAACCTTGGCTCCGGCGTGCCCTTCGCTGCCAGCCTGCTGGCCATTCTGCTGGCGCACGAGTTCGGCCATTATATTGTCGGCCGGCTGCGAAAAACCCAGGTCTCCCTGCCATACTTCTTGCCTTTCCCGTTCAGCCAGTTTGGCACCATGGGGGCGTTCATCCAACTGAAAGAACCGCCCCGGAACAAACGCGTCTTGCTGGACATCGGCATCGCCGGCCCCCTGGCCGGGCTCGTAGTGGCTATCCCCATCCTGCTCTACGGGCTCTCCCTCTCGCACCTGGATCCGATCGATATCCCCCCGGGGATGGGCATCCAGCTTGAGGGGAATTCACTGCTGTACCTGGCCGCCAAATACATCGTCTTCGGCCAGCTCCTCCCCGCCCCTGAGAGCTACAACGGCGTGGCTCCGGCCCTGTACTGGCTGCGCTACTTCTTCACCGGCCAGCCCCTGCCCATCAACGGGGTGGACGTGATGATCCACCCGGTGGCGTTCGCGGGGTGGGCCGGGCTGTTGGTGACCGCCCTGAACCTGATCCCGGCCGGGCAGCTCGATGGCGGGCATGTGCTCTATGGGCTGTTCGGCGCCCGCGCCCGCCGCCTGGTGCCGGTCATTCTGGTGGCTCTGCTGCTGTTAGGTCTGGTCTGGGCAGGTTGGTGGCTTTGGGCAGCGCTGATTTTCGTCCTTGGGCGCGCCCATGCCGAGCCCCTGGATCAGATCACCCAGCTTGACCCCCCGCGCAAGTTGATCGGGGTCCTGGCGCTGATCATCTTCGTCCTGGTGTTCACCCCGGTCCCACTCACCATTGTCGGTTTCTAAAGCTTATGGCCGCGCCTCGGCCAGCACTTCCACCCGCTGGATGGGCTGCCCCAGGCTGTAAACGGTGATCTCAAATGGAACGGACTGCCCCAGCATGGCCGCCTCGGGGGCTTCCCATTTGCGCACACCGGCCACCATGCCATCCGCATCGTAAGCCACAGCCAGCAGCCAGAGCACGCCGCCGCCCGGGGCAGCGGTGGGGGCGGGCGTGGGGGTATGGGTGGCGGTGGGGGCCGGCGCCGTCGCAACGGGCGTCGTGGTAAGCGTCGCAGTGAGCGGCTCGGTAAGCGTAGGGGTGGCGGTGACCGTTGGGGTTGGGGTGAGAGCCACCGGCTGGATATGCGCCACCCCTGAGACCTGGGCCGCCAGGCCGCTCTCGGCGAACTCCACTTCATCCGTGCTCAGCTCCACCTGCCAGTAGCGCTGCTCGATATCCGCGGCCGCCACCCCGGTCAGCAGGCTGGCCTGGGCGGCATAGCGGCCCGGCTGATCGCTGCGCAGCTCGGGCAGCGGAGCAGAAAAGTAGGCCACCAGCGGCAGGCGCTCCCCGGGCGGCACCAGGTTGAGCGGCGGGGCGGCGGCCATCCCCTCCAGCGAGCTCCCGTCCGCAGCGTATAAGCGCACCCATGCCGCCAGATTCTCCAGGTGCACATCCCGGTCATTTTCAACCAGCACAAAACACCAGGCGCCGCCATCTCCAGATGGGTAGCACGCCGGTGGGCTCACCGCTACCGGCAGCGGCGTGGGCGTCGGCAGCACGTCCGGCGTCCCCTCTTCGGCGGTGGATAGGGGGATGGTGATCGTTTCGCCGATGGTCAGGAAATTCGGATCGATCTCCGGGTTGGCCAGCACCAGCTCATCCAGCGTGACCCCATACTGGAACGCAATCGACAGCAGCGTATCGCCCTCCTGTATCTGGTAGGTGAACGGGGTCGGCGTGGGCGGGGGCGGGATGGTGGGGGTCGGGTTGGCCGAGTCACCCCCAGGCGCAGGCGTCGCCGTGCGGGGGGTAGGTGTTTGTGTCCGGTAGGCGGTGAGTGGGGCCGGTGTGGCGCTGGGCCGCGGCGGGTTTTGCGCCGGGCGGCAGCCCCCCAACAGCAGCCCTGCCAGGCTCAGCCCGGCCAGCAGCAAACGGAGGCGCGAAGACATTCCCCGATTATAGCGCGTTCTGAGAATCCAATTTTTCTTGTCGAGCATAAAGATAATGTAAGGTTTTTCTCTTGTCGCCCCTGGCCGTGTGTGCTAAACTCGGAAAAGAGGCTCAGCGAGACAACTTCCATGACCGAGAACGTGATGCTTCAGGAAGCCATCGAGGCCATCCGCCAGGGCCAGCGCCGCCGCGCCCGGGATCTGCTGACCCGCATGCTGCGGGCCGACCAGAACAACGCCGAGTACTGGCTGTGGATGAGCTCGGTCGTCGATTCCCCTAAGGAACAGCTCTTCTGCCTGGAGTCGGCCCTGCGGATTGACCCTCACAACCCCACCGTCCGGCAGGGGCTGGTCTTGCTGGGCGCTATCCCCCCCGACCCCGATCTCCCCCCTGCGCCGCAAGTGCGGCGAAAATGGGAAGTGGAACTGGCAGACGAACCGAAGCCGACCGGCCTGGCCGCGGTGTGGGCCAACCCCGTCCTGCGCCTGGCGAGCATTGCCGTGACTCTCCTGCTCGTCGCCGGTTTGATCCTGGCCGGTATCTACGGGTTTGGCAGCCGCCGGCAGGCCGCGGCCCTCCGCCCTACCCGCACCCCCGGCCCCTCCCCCACGTTTACCCTCACGCCCACCTTCGTGAACGCCTCCGCCCGGCCCACGCTCACGCCCCGCCCGAAACCTACCTCTGCCTCACCCACCCCGCTGTGGATGCTCCTCCCCGCCACCTACACCCCGACGCCGGTCTATGTCGCCACCCCACACTCGATCAGCGAAGCCTTCAGGGCCGGCGAACGGGCCTTCTTCCGTGGCGACTGGCAAACGGCTATCAACTACTTCCAGCAGGCCGGCCAGGTCGAGCCCGACGCCCCCGACATCCCTTACTTTCTCGGCGAAAGCTACCGCATGAGCCAGGATTTGCCCCGCGCTGTTCAGGCATACCAAAAGGCCATGGACCTCGACCCGGATTTCGCTCCGGCCTACTACGGCCTGGCTTTGGCGCAGCGGGAGCAGGATCCCAAGACCGATATCCGCCCCAACCTGGAAAAAGCGGTGGAGTTGGACCCGGCTTTCGCCGAAGCCTCCCTGGAGCTCGCCGCCTGCCTGTTGGAAGAAAATGAGATCGAACGGGCAATTGAACTGCTCGAACAGGCCGAGGTCATCCTCCCCACCTCCCCCCTGGTCTACCTGTACCGCGGCCAGGCAGCCTACATGGACGGGAATTATGCCACTGCGTTGAGCGCCGGACAGCAGGCGCTGGAGCTGGATCTCACCCTGCTCTCCGCCTACCTGCTGGTGGGTCGGGCAGCGATCGCCGAAAACGAGCCCCAGCTTGCTCTGGAAGCGCTCGACACCTACCTGACCTACGCTCCCGATGACGCCGCCGGTTGGGCCGGGCTGGGCTGGGCTTACTTCGAGGCCGGGCAGCAGCGCAAAGCGATGGAGGCCCTCGACCGGGCAGTCGAACTCGACAGCCAGGACCCAGAAATCCGCCTGTACCGCGGCCTGACCTACCTCTCCCTGCGCCGGGGGCAGGATGCCGTGAACGACCTGCTCATCGCACGCAAGGAACTGGGATCGACTTTCCAGATCGAATGGTCATTAGGTCGCGCCCTGATGCTCGCCGACCGGCTGGACGACGCTCGCGGCCAATTCACCGTTAGCGAGCGGCTGGCGGAATCGGATGAGGAACTGGCCCAGGTCTACTACTACCGGGCCTTGGTGCTCGACGAACTGAACGAGAGAGCTGCGGCAGAAGAAGACTGGAAAGCCCTGGTGCAGTTGAAGAAGGGCAGCGCGCCCGAGAACTGGTTGAAGCAGGCCGGGGTGCGGCTCACCCCCACCGCGACCGCCACCGGCACACCCACCGCCACTTTCACCGCTACATCCACCCCCACCCGGACGCCTACCCCTACCCCCACGCGTACTCCGACGGCCACCGCCACCCACACGCCCACAGCCACAGACACTCGCACCCCGACGGCCACCGTCACGCGGACGCCTACCCCCACCCTCACTCGCACCCCGACAGCCACCACCACCCGGACGCCCACCCCCACGGCTACGAAGCGGCCCAGCCTCACGCCCACCATGTCGCGCACGCCGCTCCCATCTCGCACCCCGCGGCCGTAACCTGCCGCCGCACCCTTCTCAGCGCAGGGCTCTACGAACCTAAGTAAGATCTCATCGCCACCGGCAGCACGAAATTCGCTCGTTCAGTCGAGGCGTTATCTGGTGTTATACTTGTTGCAGTGGGGATCTCGGAGATTTGCTCCACTACTTAAATTAATCCCTGGTTATCAAACAATCCGGTAAAACAGGCTCGTATTTACCTGTAGAAGGGCTCCAATTCTGATGAACACAATCGATCTTCATATGCACACGCATGTGTCCGATGGCGTCTTCTCGCCGGCGGAACTTGTCCAACAGGCCCACAAGCTGGGGCTGAAAATCATCTCCATCACCGATCATGATGAGATCGACGCCATCCGTCCCGCTCAAGAAGCTGCCAGGCAGTTGGGCATGGAGGTCATTTCCGGGACTGAGTTGAGTGTGACCTGGAACAACCAATCGATGGAGATCTTGGGCTACCATTTTAGGACAGATGGTCGTGAACTGCTGGCTTTGTTAGCGGAGAAAAAAAGGGGGCGGATCAACCGGGCCCGGGCCATCGTGGAAAAGCTCGCCGAACTTGGCATGCCTCTATTGTGGGATAAGGTGCAGGAGATCGGCGGCCCGGGATCCATCGGGCGGCCTCACATTGCCCAGGCGATGGTGGAAGCAGGGTACGTGCAAAACGTAAAAGAGGCCTTCGATACATACCTGGGAACAGATAAACCCGCGAACGTGGGCAGCGAACGACAGTTCTCTCTGGAAGAAGGGATTTCCGCTATTCACGAGGCCGGTGGCGTAGCCGTCATCGCCCACCCTATCCTGCCTGGAGTGGACGATTATCTGGATCTGGATAAGATTTTGCCGGACGCGATCCGGGCCGGCATCGATGGAATCGAGGCGTACTACACCGGCTATACGGAAGACATCACCCGCATGATCGAAGAAAAGGCCTTCCGCCACAATCTGATCGTCACGGGCGGCAGCGATTACCACGGCGGCAATGTAAACCCACACCTGCGCCTGGGTGAGGTGGCTGTGCCGGAAAAATGCGTGGAGATGATCCGCCAGCGAGCTGCGTGGATCAGGCAGCAGGCTTCTGCGAGGTGATCCCCGCCGGTCGTAGGGTCACGGCGACCCCGTAAATCACCCGAAACCGTAAGCCATCCTGCCATGCCCGTATGATGCCATACGACCGTATTCTGGTCGCCCTTGCCCCGTGGGTCTGCTCCGGTCGAGAGTCGCGAGATTGGCATCTTGCGCTATGACGCCCAGGCGGTCCCTGGCTACCCGGAAAACGAGATCTTTCGCGGGCCGTCCGGCGAGCGAGGGTGCCGTGGATAGCCGCTTCCCCCCGATCCACATCAGAGGCTCCCCTTTAGAACGGCTGGCGAAACCCGGTCAGCCAGGAACGCCGCTTATTGCATTTTCCCAGGCTTTTTGTGCTAAACTCCATATAGAATCCCCCTGTTAAATTATTGATGCATTGACCTGATCCTGACTCAGATTGCAGTGCTCACCTCACACCGGTTTGCCACAGATCGCATGGCGACTGGATTCTGGTACCCGGGGACGCGAGATGATCGAGCCGTCATCCGTCAGGACACGCCAAATCATTGTGACCACGCCAGGCGCCAGAAAGGGTAACGAATGAGCACTGCGCAACATCGATTCCGGTTATCCATTCGACTCATATGCAGGTCGCTGATCGCATCTTTCGTGGCAGCATTCTTCTCAGCCTGTTCCTCACAGTACCAACCTCAACCAACGGGTCCTGGCCCGGCGCTCGAGCAATCTTCAACTTCTCAGGTCCCCATCGAACCCACGTTGGAGCCTGTCCCCACCCTTCCACCGTTTGATGCAACGGCACTATCCTTCGAGGAGGGAAAACATAACCGGGATGAGACTTGTTCAAGGGTGTTTGATTTTCAAAAGACATCCTATGGTCCACTGAGCATCGTCATTGCTAGCAATCTCGTTGAACAGCAGGATCAGCGGGAACTCGCTGCACAAGTCGTCGATCTTTACCTCGACTTATCCGGCGACTCTCCCGTTCCTATGGACCACCCGCTAACCGTGACAATTCTTTCCACCCCCAATGTGGGGGAATGTTATTCAACAGGTGATCTTGTGTTCGTTTCACCGGATGCGTTGGATTCTAAATCTTTTATTGAAGACCTGCTGGGAGCCGCTACAGGCATTCGGGAATATTGGGTTCTGTCCGGTCTGGCTTCTCTGGCTCTGGACGAGCAGCCTGATCTCGAAAAGCTGAAGACCTGGTATCTAAATACTGATGATCTGGATATGGCGGGTTTATTTTTCGCCCGTTTCCTGGAAAGTTGGGCGACGGAGGAGGAACGAGAAATTGCCCGCATGTCAGCGACTTCATTAGTACAGTTTTCACTGGAGGTGGAGAATATTCAGCCGGATATGCTGGGGACACGGATAAACAACAGCGTACGCACGCGCTGGTTAGAGTCACTGGGCGTACACCGGACGGTCACCTATCCTTATGACGGGTATTTTGCAGGGTTCCTTTATTCCCAGACAAGCGAGTGTGAATTATATGTCAAGACAGACAACATGTATTTTTGTCTGAACCGGATCTCAAGCCAGGAGTACTTCGATGAAGTCTCTGAGGCTGAATTCTTTATTTACCAGGCTCACTATGGGCGAAAAGCACTGGCAGAATACATCATGTCGGAAGCGCCATCGGTAAGACACTTGATGAATCCTGAGGAAACGATCAGTTTTGAAGTGCGTGAGCTTGGGGGTCGCCTGGGATATACATCAGGCAATACAATTATCCTGAACAAGAGTTCCGTGTATTTTGATATTCTGCATGAAGTCGTACACACCTTCGAATGGAATTCAACATTCAATAATGATACGCTTTGGATGGCGGAGGGTTTTGCCGATTACCTGGGGATGCTTTTGCCCATTTATTATCAAACAGAAAAACGAGCGATCTTCGAAGACCTGAGCGGTCGTGTGAACGAAGGGGATCCAGGCAACTTTCCTGGTACGTCTTATTGGTTCTATCTCGATGCCGAGCAGTTAGAGGCTGCGAAAGCATGGTACCTGGCACAAGGGGGACGGATGGTAACTGAGGAATCGATCGATCCCCGGCTCTTCGCAGACGCGGTGGCGTTTGCGACGATGCACCGGCCGGCTCATGCCGGATCAAGGGGGATATCGATTGGCGAGAAATACGACGCCCTCGTTCCAGGCTTCCGTTTAGCAGGCCAGGATGGAATGGAACTGAGCTATACCCAGGCGGCCTCGTTGATCGCCTGGTTATGCGACACCTATACGCTCGATCGGGTGCTGGATGTCTATGTCAATCATGCCGAAGATGGCCGGCTGGACGGAAAAAGTTACGATGAACTTAAATCCGATTGGCAGGCGGATTTACTTGCAAAAGGCGAGGGAATTGCCATCCCTGGAGAGCCATAAAAATCGGCGGTTGCGATCGTAGGGGCGCGAAAGCGCCGCTTACAAATCTCTTATAGTCGCGCGCTCTTGTCAAGTCGCTTTTTGCGCGCTATAATGTAGCGTTGCGAATATTAACTGGCGGGGTGCCTCTCCGCGCGGCCTACTTGTAGCCGCACCTCGCTCGTCGATTGGGATGAATTGTTATACTGAGGTGACCTATGCCAATCTATACCTACCGGTGCGAAAACTGCGGCATACAGTTCGAACGCCAACAAAAATTTACTGACACCCCCCTGACCTGGTGCCCGGAGTGTTCGAAGAAAACCCTTCGCAAGGTTTACCAGCCGGTGGGGATTGTATTCAAGGGTTCGGGGTTCTACGCCACCGACCACCGTTCTCCCTCTGGAGCGAACCGCAGTTCGTCCAAAGGTGAGAGCGAATCCAAGTCTTCCACGAGCGAAAGCACGAAGGACGGCGGCTCCAAGAGTGAGAGCTCAACCACCAAGAAAGACTGACGATTGATCTCGAAAAGCGGCGGGTGCACCCCGCCGCTTTTCGTTTTAAACAAACGGAGTTGTTTCCGCCTTGTGGCAAAAACAACTGTGCTGTCTACTGTAAGCGTGGAATGGAATAGCGGTTTTTAGCCTGTTTTTCGGCGTTTTTCCGTGGAATAGTCCATCATATCCGTGGAAAAAGTATCAGAATCCATTATATGCGTGGAAAAAGTATCTTGGTGTTCTTTTTGGTTTTATGAGGCAATAATTCGACGCTATTCACCGTTTCCAGCGTGAAGCGATGGGAGCTGCGAAAGGGTCTTTTCGCAGCTCCGGTCTGCTCATGAAGTTACGCGGAGTACGCCTGCTGGGATCTGTTTGAGCCTAGAATTGACAACATGCACCGGAATCAATGGCAGCTATTTCTTTGGACGGCTGCGTATCTGTCTCCAGTCCCAAGCATTCAGATTCTCTACTTCCCCACCACGAAAGAGAATTTCCTCGGCCTCAATCGCCCGCTGCTTGAATACATCGGCGAATGGCAGCAAATTCCCATTCAGATATTCATCTAAAAAATCCATGTGGACCGCATCTATCGTATAGAATTTGTATCTGCCGCGGTCTCGAGAACCATCGACAGCTTCATGCCGCACAATCCGCACCCAGGGAGCCATCAGGGGATCCCCTGCTTGTTCCGGGCTTTCCACCAGGATCATCGGAGCATCCATAACGCATAAACAGATCAGCATCGTCGGGAAGAGAACGGTCGGTTTCTCGGATGGCTGCTTGTACATCTGGTAGGCGTGGTCGTGGGCCTTGGCCAACGGGAGGACGATCTTGTTGAAAGGCTCTGCCCCGGACAAATCGACCTTATCACCTTTCGGGATTGCATTGCTGAAGGCGGCGCACCTCGGAGGTCCAGGATTGACGAAAGGATGCGTATCAAGACCCAAAACTGAAGCGCCAGGGACCTCACGATAACTATTGTTGGATCTATCGTGTATCTCGATGCTGCCACGCGCAAGCCCAGCAACTGATGGGAAGTGATCGATAGGCCGGTCGACCACTCCTTGGAAAAAGATATAAGGATGGCGAGATCGCTTACATTCAATCAACAGGGCCATGCTGGGCTTTACCGATCCGGAAGCATCCTCAGACAATGAATGATAAGCAAACAGATCGAGGCTGCGGTGTTCTTTCGAGTCGCTATCGATGTAACCCCACTCTTCTGTAATACCGAAAGCATCTTTCAGCTTGCTGGCAACAACGCCTTGTAAAGGATACCCAGAAAGCTCTAATGCCGTGATCAGCTCATCAACCTTGATTCCCTGAGGGAGCTGGTTCCTTGTTGGATTGGTATTGGTCATTCTCATAATATGCCTCAACATCTCATCAAGCTTGGTATAAACTGTATCTTTTTTCTGGCTGCATGAGTGAAAGGGGACCGAATGGGTCTTTCCACTATTTTATCTTTCAGAAGGCATAATATCCACCCAGAAGCGGCTATCAGAGTTAGACGGCGAAAATCCCTGGTTAAAGCTATTCTTCACGATTACCCTGCTCGATTCCCCGGTTTACCTCCGACC
>CAYMLG010000050.1:0-38597 GCA_964391195.1 uncultured Anaerolineaceae bacterium
AGCGCTTACCGCCGGGCCCCTACGCCGCGCCGGGCGACGCGAAGCGTTGCGGGCGTCGGGCGCCGGGCGATGGGCGACGCAAAGCGTCGTTAGGGCGTCGCTAGGGTGTCTCCTGGCGTCAGGCGGAGGATCCCATCCCCTTGGCTGGGTGATTCCCACAGCCTGCGAGGCGTGTCCGCACCCCAACCCCGCCCGACCTTCCCGGTGCAGGCGTGGACCTGCCCTCCGTTTTCGTGTATTCGTGGTCGCGCGGCATGGTTAGCGCATGCACGAGCATGCGCTAACCATGCCGCGCAGCCATTCGTGGACGGATTCTCCCCGGCGCATGGGCACGGCTGCATCGTAAACCACCCAAAACCATGAACCCGCCCGCCGGCAGCGAAGCGCTCACCGCCGGCAGCGAAGCGCTTACCGCCGGGCCCCTACCTGTGCGGGGTGGGTCTGGTCGCGGATAGGTGGGTTGTCGATTACACGGGCGGGCGGGTCTGGGTTGGCGGGCCGGAGGGGTCGGCCTGGCGGTCATGCTCTTCGGTTCGGGATCTCGTGCTTGACTCAACGACCCGCCCCTACGAGATGTGGGGGAACCGGGCTGGCTGAGGCGGTGAAAACCATTCCCGATTCCGGGATTATTTCATAAATTTCCATATGGGGGTGAGGGTCGAATCATCTACAATTTCGTGTGGCACGCTTCTTGCATCTACCGTATAATAAAGCTAAGCCTTAAGGAGTCGTATGCTTCTACAATCCCAAGTGCAGGCCCTGCGGCCGATGACGACCGCTCACCTGGCGCAGACGATGACCCTACTGGGTCTATCTGCCTTCGAACTGCGCCAAAAGGTTGAGGCTGAGCTGGCCTCCAACCCGGCGCTGGAGCTGGCCGGGGAGAAACGCTGCCCGATCTGCAAGCGGCGCCTGCCGCGGACCATGATCTGCCCGGTGTGCAGCCAGCCGAACCGGCCCGGATGCGAAGAGCCGATCGTATTCGTTTCGCCCCGCGAAGATTTCTACCATTACCAGGGCAGCGGCGGCGACCGGCAGGAAGACCAGAGCGCCGAGGAGTGGCTGCGGGCGGAGGAGGATCTGCCCACCTACGTGCTGCGGCAGATCGCCCCCGAGCTGGAGGTCGCCGACCGGCCGCTGGCCGCCCACATCCTCACCAGCCTCGATGACGACGGGCTGCTGCAAATCCCGCTGCTGGAAATCGCCAGGTATCACCACGTGCTGCCGTCGCGGGTGCAGAAAGTGGTGGGGATCATCCAGCGGGCCGAACCCATCGGGACGGGATCGAGCACGCCGCAGGAAGCGCTGCTGGTGCAATTGAGCGTGCTGTCGGAGACTAAAGCCGTGCCGCCGCTGGCGTTCCGCGCGGTGCAGGAGGGGATGGACCTGCTCAGCCGCCACGCTTACCAGGACTTGGGGCGGATGCTGGGCGTGACCACCCGCGAAGCGCACGCCATCGCCCGGTTCATCAGCGACAACCTGAACCCCTACCCCGGGCGCAGCCATTGGGGGGAGGCGCGCGAAGGCCTGCCCCACCACGACCTGTACCAGCAGCCGGATATTTTCATCAGCCGGCTGAACGACAGCGACAACACCCCGCTGGTGGTCGAGATCGCCTCCCCGTACGCGGGCTCGCTGCGCATCAATCCGCTCTTCCGGCAGGCGCTGGCCCACGCCCCGGCGGATAAACTGGACGAGTGGCAGGCCTCGCTGGAGCAGGCCTCGCTGTTGGTCAAATGCCTGCAGCAGCGGGATCACACGCTGGTGCGCCTGATGCAGCGGCTGGTGGTGCTGCAGCGGGGGTTTATCCTGTACGGCGATGCTTACCTGGAACCGATCACCCGGGCGCGGCTGGCGGAGGAGTTGGATGTGCACGAGTCGACCATTTCGCGGGCCGTGTCCAGCAAGGCCGTGCAACTGCCCAACCGCCGGATCGTACCGCTGGCTAAGCTGTTCGACCGCAGTCTGTCTGTCCGCACCGCGGTGCGGGCGATCATCGATGCGGAGGTCGAGCCGCTGAGCGACACGCAGATCTGCGAGCGCCTGCGGGAGCAGGGGTTCGACGTGGCCAGGCGAACGGTGGCCAAGTACCGGGCCATGGAAGGTATTTTGCCGGCCCGCTACCGCCAGGCAGCACAGGCGACCAGGCTGCGGAAGAGTGAACGTACGGCAGAGCCTGCGGCTCTTTTGTAAGCAGCCTGAACGAAGGTGGTATGAACAAAAGGAAATCTCCATTCTTACTTGGGCTGCGACCCCCTCAACCACCGGATATCTCCGAGGTGGAGGCGCTGTTGAGCAGGCTGCCGCAGGCCACGCTGTTGGTGGACCTGGCGAAGGAGCGGATTGTGCTGGGGAACCAGGCGGCGGCGCGGCTGAGCGGCTATGAGCCGGCCGAACTGCGCGGGCTGCCGGCCCGGGAGCTGTTCCCGCTGTGGGACGAGCACAAACGGGGATGCGGCGAGCAGATGGTAGAGATCACCTCGCCAGATGGTGAAGGCAAGCCGGTGCACTGGGTGCTCGAAGGGCTGGAGGACAACCCGCAGCGGGCGATCCTGACTCTGGAGCCGGTCGCCACGCGCGTGGAGCCGCCCGCCACCCCGCAGCAGTCTCCGAAGGTGTGGGACAGCCTGACCCGGATGGTGAGCGCCTCCAGCCAGACAACGCTGGTGAACAGCCTTTACCTGGCCCTGGAGGGCGTGCGGTGGATCACCGGGGCGGGCACAGCCGCGGTGTACCTGCCCGAGCAAAGCGGGCAGGGGCTGGAACGCGTGGCAGGGTGGGGCGACGCTCAACGGCTGCCTGGGCTGCTTCCCCCGCAAGATTTCCCTGTACTGCGCTCCCCGGGCATGTGGGATCCCGAACAGCGCGTCCGCTGTGTGCTGCACCGGGCTGTGCAGGCGGCGGGGTTCAGCTACCTGGGCTGGGCGCCGCTGGACAACGGGAAAACGGTCTCGGGGCTGGTGGCATTGGCCGGCGACTGCGCCTCCGAGTTGGATGAGGTGGTGGTGCAGGCCCGCTCGCTGGCCGGGCTGCTCTCGATGGTGATCGAGGAACACAGCCGGACGACGAACCTGCTCCACCAACTGCAGCAGGACCAGTTCGACCTGACGGTGGCGAAATCGGTGGAGGACGGCATCCAGGAAGGGGTTGTGGTGGTCTGGCCGGACCATCGCGTGTTCTACTTGAACTACGCGGCCGAGTTGATGCTGGGGTATATGCGGAACGAAGCCCGCGGCCAGGCGGTGGACAAGATATTGATCGGGACGGAATCGCTGGCCCCGGCGCTGGAGGCGGCCAGCAGCCGGGCCGCGGCCAGCGGCAGCAACCGGCAGCAGCTGCGTTTATACCGGCGCAACGGGGACATTTTCCCGGCGCTGGTCAAAATCCGGGCGCTGACCGGCCGGGACCAGGAGCTGCTCGGCCTGGTGATCCTGATCCTGGACCTGAGCGAGAAGGAACAGATCCGGGAGCAAACGCAGCAGCTCGAGCAGCGGGCCGAGCTGGGCGAGGTGATCGCCATGTTCGCCCACGAGGTGCGCAACCCGATCAACAACCTGAGCACCGGCCTGCAACTGATGGAGCTCAACCTGCCCGAAGACGATCCGCAGCGCGAGACTCTGACCCGGCTGCAGCAGGACTGCGACCGCCTGGAAGAGCTGATGAAGTCGGTGCTGGCGTTCTCCAAGCCGCTCGATTATGAATTAACGCCGGTGGACCTGGGCGTGTTGGTGCAGAGCATGATCGACCGCTTCCGGCCGAAGATGGCGAGGGCGAATGTGCAGCACAACCTGCAAGTAGAAGCGAACCTGCCGCTGGTGATGGGCAACACCCGGGCGCTGGAGCAGGTGTTCACCAATCTGCTCCACAACGCGCTGCAGGCAATGCAGGCCACCGGCGGGCACATGGCGGTCAAGGTCCAATACCTGAGCGAAGAGCAGCCGCCGTGGGTAGAGGTGAGCATCGCCGACACCGGGCCGGGGATCCCTCGCGAGGTGCTGGAGCGGATCTTCCAACCTTTCTACACCACCAAGCGGGAGGGCTCGGGGTTGGGGCTGCCGATCTCGAAGCGGATCATCACCTTCCATAAGGGGATTATCCTGCCGACGAGTTTCCCCGGCGGGACGGTGTTCCAGGTGCGCATCCCGGCGATCGTCGCGCATTGACCGGAGAAGGGTACGGGAGAGCGCCAGGAACAGGTTTTTGGTTTGCCATTCAAGAGTTCCCCCGGCATGAACAGGTGAGCTGTGTCCGAGGGGAAAGAGCCAGATGTGTGGCTGGTCTGCGGTGAATGTGTATCGCGCCAGGCCACACTTTGTCGTATTTCATTTTATAGGAGAGGGTAAGCATGAGCGCAACGATCTTGATCGTGGATGACGAAGAGAACGCCCGGCGGAATATCGGGGATTTCCTGGCAGGACGAGGCAACGAGGTGCTGGGGGCCGCCACGCTGGCGGAAGCCCGGCAGGCGATCGAGCGCGGCAACGCCGACATCATCCTGCTGGATGTGCACCTGCCAGACGGGTACGGCCCAACCCTGCTGGAGGAGACGGCTCACCTGCCGATGCGCCCCCCGATCATCCTGATCACCGGCTATGGCGATATCGACATGGCGGTGGAGGCGATGAAGAACGGGGCGACGGATTTTCTGACCAAGCCGATCCGCCTGGCGCAGCTCGAAAAGTCGATCCAGCGGGCGTTCGAGATCGTGGCGCTGCGCAGGGAGTTGAACCACTTACGCAGCACCCGGGCACAGAGCAAGAACCTGGTGGTGGGCAAGAGCCCGGCGATGCAGAGGGTGATGCACCAGGCGGAGCGCGCCGCGGCGGCCTCGGTGTCGGTACTGATCACCGGGGAGACCGGCACCGGGAAGGAGGTGCTGGCCAACGCCATTCACAAGGCGGGGCCGCGCAAGGACAAGCCCTTCATCGCCGTCAACTGCGCCGCCATCCAGAGCACGATGCTGGAATCGGAACTGTTCGGCCACGAGGCGGGGGCGTTCACCGGGGCGGATAAGCGCAAGAACGGGTTGATGGAGGTGGCCGATGGGGGGATCTTGTTCCTGGACGAAATTTCATCGATGCCACTGGATATGCAGGCCAAGCTGCTGCGTGCGCTGGAGGAGCGGGCTTTTCGCCGGGTGGGGGGCACGAACCTGCTGAAGGTGGATGTGCAGATTTTGGCCGCTTCGAACCGCGATCTGCAGAAGGCGATTTCCGAAGGGAAGTTCCGCGAGGACCTGTATTACCGCTTGAAGGTGGTGGACCTGCACCTCCCGCCGCTGCGCGACCGGAAGGAGGATATCGCCGAGTTGGTGGGGCTGTTCATCTGCAAGAATAACCAGCGGATGGGGATGAATATCGAGGAGGTGACGCCGCGGGCGATGCAGGCGCTGATGGCTCACCCCTGGCCGGGGAATATCCGCGAGCTGCGAAATGTGATCGAGCGGGCCATGCTGTTCTGCGACGAGGCGTCGATTGATCTGCCGCACCTGCCCCTGGATGTGGTCCGGGCGGGGAAGGAGGGGCCCGCCGGCGCGTAAAGCAAGATGCCATGCGACCGTATTTGGGTCGAGGCCCGCAAGATAGGCATCTTTCGCTACGGTGAGAGGCCTCACCACAGAGTACACAGAGAACACAGAGAGTGGGCGGGAATTTTGGTGTTGCCAGGAGAGGCGGCGGGTTGAGTCCACGCAGGTGGACTTCGCGCATTTTGTAGCCGCGGTTTCAACCGCCATTACCGCGGGCGGGTGTGGTTACCATGAGAGGCCTCACCACAGAGTACACAGAGTACACAGAGAGTGGGGGAAAATGCCATGCGACCGTATTGGGGTCGCCCTTTCCCCACCCGATCCGCGGTGGTCGAGCGCCGTGAGATCGGCATCTTGCGCTACAGTGAGAGGCCTCACCACAGAGTAGACAGAGAGTGGGGGGGAATTTTGGTGTTGCCAGGAGAGGCGGCGGTTTGAGTCCACGCAGGTGGACTTCGCGCATTTTGTAGCCGCGGTTTCAACCGCCATTACCGCGGGGCGAGTTGCCGATCCCATTTCGAAATTCGAAATCCGAAATTCCCTCAGGGTGTTTTCCAGATCAGGAAGTTGTCCCGGAAGCAGTATTTTGAACCGGATGAGGCCGAGATGCAGACCTCGTAGGGGATGAGGGTGCCGTTGCCGGCTGTGATGGGCGGGATGCGCAGGCGGGTCTGCCCGTCGGATGCGGTGGGGGGCATGACGTAGGGCTGTGCGGCGCCGTCGGGCAGGGTGAGCACCAGCACCGGCTGCACGCCTTCCAGCGGGGCGTTGTTTTCCAGAATCGCCGCGCCAAATTCCTGTTCCTGCTCGGGCTCCAGAGTCTGGTGCTCAACCCAAACCTGGATGGTGACCACCCGGCTGTGCGTGGGCGAGGGGACCGGCGTGATGGGGGCAGCGATCTCGGGGGTTGGCGAGGGCTCCGGCGTGGCAGACGGCGTGAGGGTGGGGAGGGCCGTAGGCTCCCCGCCGGCCCGCAGTTGGCGGTAAGTGTACCCCAGGGAGACGGGGCGAATGGCCCCCGATGGCTCACGCTGCAAGCACAGGTTGGTGAAACACTGCTGGTAAGCCTGGCCCCGGAACGGCTGGAGCTCGGTGATCGGCGGGCCGCTGGTCTCGAACCCGCCGTGGGCGGCGATGTACTCCCAGATATCGCGGGGGATATTGTAGCCGAGATCGCCGTCTCGGGTGAAGAAGAACATCTCGGGGTCGGGGCTGGCGCCGACCAGCGGGTCGGGCAGGATGCCCAAATCCTGGTGGATGGCGCGGATCTGCGCCTGCTGGGGGAGGGAAGTATCCACGTAGAGGACCAGGTTCTCGAAGACCTGCTCCACGCGGTTGTCGGAGGTCATATACGGGTCGCTGAGGGCGAATCCGGTGAGGTCGGAACCGATGGCGGAGACCAGGCCGGCATAAGGTTCGGGGACGGGCCGGGGAAGCAGGATCATGGCCTGCTCATCGGGGTTCGAGCGGCAGTCGAGGTCACATTTCCAGGCGCCATAGGCCAGGTGCCGCACCTCGCCGGGGGGGTCGCTGTCGAAGCGGTAAAAACCGAGGTTCTCGAAATACTGGGTGGACTTCTGTTCGACCGGATCGTAATGCACTTCGGTGAGCGGGCGCCCTACTGCCTGCAGGCCGCCCAATTCCAGGAAATGATCGTAGAACTCGATACCGATGTAATGCCCATCGATGTAGCGGGAATTAGCGACCTCCGGAGTGGGCAGGGGCGGCTCGGCGAGGCCCATCTCCAGGCCCAGGGGGGCGAGGCCGAAGCGCTCGGCGGCCGGGGCCTGGGGATCATAGATGAGGAGGGCGTTTTCGGTGTACTGGATCTTACGGACGCCTTCGAATCGAGGAGGCGAAATGACGGGACCCAGGATGCCGCCGCCGCCCAGACGATCGTACAACTCGGCGAAGGGAGTGTCGAGCCGGTGAGCGCTGGTGGCGGTTGGGCGGGAGGAAGGCTCCGTAGGCGCACAAGCGCCTGCTAACAGCAGGCACAAAAAAGACAAAAAGAACAAAATAAATTGCGTTTTTTGTGGAACACGGAACATCATGGGCGGACAGCTCCGGTTATATTTCGTCCTGATAAGGGAGGTCAAGTGATGCCAAATCCACGGCGCGACTTTACCACCCTGGCTGACGCTGATTCAGTTTTTAGAAATCAGTAAGACGCCACGTAAATTATAGCTTAAATTATGAAAATGTGGCACGTCTCTTGCATATTGCTACCTTAAAAATTTCAGCGCGCAGGAGACGGTTATGGATTCCGAATATTTCTCTCACCAGGTCAAGCCCAACAGGCTGGGGTTCCATTACAGCCCAGACAGCCAACACTACCGGCAGGAGGATTTACAGCGCTGGCTGCCGGAACTGCTGGAACTGGGTGCGGATTGGCTGGTGTTGGATGCGCCCGGAGAACGGGCGATTCCCGAATATTTCCTCAAGGGGCTGCTGGAAGCGGAAATCCAGCCTGTGGTCCACTTCCGCCCACGGATCAGCGACCCGAGCCAGTTCGATGAGCTGCCGCTGTTATTCGACCAGTACGCGCGCTGGGGGGTGAAGTGGGCGATCCTGTTCGACCGGCCGAACGTGAGGCAGGCGTGGCCGGCCTCGATCTGGAGCCAGAGCGATCCGGTGGAGCATTACCTGGACCGGTACATCCTGCTGGCCGAGCGCCTCTTGCAGGCCGGGTTGCAGCCGGTGTTTTCGCCCCTGGAACCGGGGGGCGATTACTGGGACCTGGCTTTTCTGAAAGCGGCGCTGCAGGGGCTGAAGCGGCGGGGGAAGAAAGAACTGCTCGAGCGGCTGGTGGTAGCCTGTGAGGCGAAAGCCGGTAACCGGCCGTTGGACTGGGGGGCGGGCGGGCCGCAGCGGTGGCCGAAAAGCCGCCCTTATGTTACCCCCCCGGGATCGCAGGATCAGCGCGGTTTCCGGATCTTCGACTGGTACCAGGCGGTGATCGAGGCGGAGTTGGGGGAGCGGCGGCCCCTGATGGGCGTGCGGTCCGGGTGCCGGCTGGGGGATCAGGACGACCCCGGGCTGCCGCCGGTGGACTTGCAGGCGCACACGGAGCGGAACCTATCGCTGGCCGGGCCGGCCCTGGGCTTGAACCTCACCGCCAAAGATGCGGACCCGGGAGAGGACCCTCTGCCGGGCGAGGTGCTGGCCTGCAACTTCTGGCTGCTGTGGGCCGCCGAGGGAAGCCCGCACGCCGCGCAGGCATGGTACCCGGCGGATGGGGAGCCGCTGCCGGTGGCGCGGGCGCTCAAGCAGCTCGCCGCCGGGCGCCAGGCGTCCAACAAGCGCCTGCCGGTGGACCGGAAGCACCCCATCGCCCACTACCTGCTGCTGCCGGCGGTGGGGAGTGGGGGCGGGGCGCGGCTGCTGGAACGGCTGCTGCCGTTCATTTGGGAGCACCATCCGACGACGGGCTTCTCCCCGGTGGAGGCCAGGCTGGCCCGGCGGGTGACGCTGGCGGGCGGAGTGCAGGTGTTCCCGGCCGAGATCGCCCGCACCCTGGAAGAAGCCGGCTGCCAGGTCGAAAGGATCTTGCCAGATGGCACGATTATTGCACTGTAGAGGGGGAAGCAAGAACACCCAACAACCGATAGATTCCTGACCTAGATCGAAAGGTAGAGACCCATGACCACCAGCTCGATTTCTTTCCCCCAAGATCTGACTGCCAACATCGCTCGGCCGGTGCTCAAGGTGCTGGGCCTGGGCGGAGGCGGCAGCAACGCCGTAGCCCGCATGATGGAGCTCGGCATGGACGGCGTTGAATTCATCGCCGCCAACACCGACCACCAGGCGCTGGAGCTCAACCCGGCTCCGGTCAAAATCCAATTGGGGCCGCGCACCACCCGGGGGCTGGGCGCAGGCGGCGACCCGAAAGTCGGCCAGGCCGCAGCCGTGGAGAGCGGCAAGGAAATCCTGGCCGCGCTGCGCGGGGCCGACATGGTGTTCCTGACCGCGGGGATGGGCGGCGGCACCGGCACCGGCTCGATCCCGGTCGCGGCGGAGATCGCTCGCGCCACCGGCGCGGTGACCATCGCCATCGTCACCACCCCATTCTCCTTCGAAGTGGGCCGGCGCCAGAAGAACGCCCGCGAGGGCCTGGAGCGCCTCCGCCGCCATACCCACACCCTCATTTCCATCCCCAACGACCGGCTGCTGTACGTGGCCCCGCGCAACCTGGCCCTGGACACCGCCTTCCGCCTGGCCGACGATGTGCTACGCCAGGCAGTGCAGGGCGTCACCGAAATCATCACCGAGCCGGGCCTGATCAACGTCGATTTCGCCCACGTGCGGCGGCTGCTGGGCATGGGCGGCGGCGCGCTGATGGCCATCGGCCAGGGGCAAGGCGAGGGCAAAGCCATCGAAGCCCTGGAACAGGCCATGCACCACCCCCTGCTCGAATCCGTCTCCCTCGAACGCGCCTCCGGCGTCATCGCCAACTTCACCGGCGGCGAGGACCTATCCCTCATCGAAGTCCAGGAGGCTATTTGCCACCTGCAGGCGCAGACCGGCAGCGAGACGGATATCGTCCTCGGCGTCATCCAGGACGAGCGCATGGACGACCGGGCGCAGGTCATCCTGATCATCACCGGGCTGGGAGCGCCGACCCTTGAGGAAGCGATGTCGAAAGTCGGCAAACCGGCGAGCGCTCCCGCAGCCGAGACCCCGAGCGAGGCTCGCCAGCCGGAGACCGGCCAGGTTGAGCGGCGGCGGCCGGAGATCCGGCGGCCCGAGCCCCAGATCCTGACCCCCGAGCCGGCCATCGCCGTCCCGAACCGGGCTGAATTTACCCCCGCCCTGCAAAACCTGGATGTGCCGGCCTTCTTGCGCAAAAGGATGAATTACTCATGAGAGCTGAGGTGGTCCAATCGCTGTGCCAGGTGGTGTACCGGCGCTTCCCGGACTTCGATGGGGTCCGCCCCAAGGTGGCAGCCAATGAGGGTCCGGGGAGTTCCACCTACACCCTCACCTTTCGAACCAGCCAGGCCATAAACGGTGGAAAACGCCTCTCGCGGTGGGTAAGGGTGGTCGCCGACGAGAGAGGCAAAATCCTGAAGCTTACAACCTCCCGGTAGGTGCGCCATGATCGTTAACCGAGTTCAACAGCGGATAGAGATTACATTCTGGTCGTTCGCAATTCAACTGATGGAAAACTCGCCGGTGGCAGGCGACCTGATACGGCAGGGTTACCACCTGTACCGGCGGGTGAGAGGGGTGTTCCAGGCGCTGCGCGGGCAGGTAGAAGCGCTGCGGTCGATCCCGCTCAGCCGCTACCTGTTGTTCGTTATGCTGGCGCTCAGCGGGCTGTTCCTGGGGTTCTTCGCCGGTTTCGCCGTAGTCGTGGGGTTTAACGTACTATGAAAAAGACGCTGTTTCTCTTCTTGGTGATTTTCTCGACCTGCATGGTGATCGGTTTCCTGGGCGGAACCGCCGCCGGTGAAGCCCTCCAGCCGCGGGATACGCAGCAGGAGAGCATACTGATGACCATCGTACCGGCTCAAGGGTCGAGCCAGCCGGAACCCGAGCCCGGCAAAATCGAGCGGACCGGGGGGCAGGCTGAGGCGCCCCGCGTCGAACCCACGCCTCGCACCGGGCAGCGCACGGTGCTGGTGGTGGGCGTGGACGACCTGAAGGCGGAACAACCCCGGCTGCAGAGCGTGTGGCTGGCCATGTATATTCCCTCTTCCCCCGGGCTGACTCTGGCGCCGCTGTACCCCGCCATCACCGACAGCCAACCGCAGGCGAACGAAGACCTGAGGGCGGCGTTCGCCCTCACCCCCGAGCGCACCCCCGCCCCGGCCTTCACCGAGGCCATTCAACGCTACGACCTGCGCTGGAACCAGTACGTGGTGCTCGACGCGGCCGGTCTGGCGACCCTGGTCGACTTTTTCGGCGGGGTCGAACTGGGGGCCACCCGGCTGGACGGCGCGGCGATCATCCGCTACCTGGCGGACCACGAAGGGGAGGTGGGCACGGCCATCGAGAGCCAGGCAGCCCTGATGAAGGCCCTGTGCGCTCGTAGCAATCAGGCCGGCGAGCAAATTGACGTCTACCAGCTATTCACCCTGCTCGACGGCCACCTGAGCACCAGCATGACCGCGGCCAGCATCCTCGACGACTGGCAGACCCTCGGTTCGGCCGGCAGCCGGCTGTGTAAATTCCCCACCCTGCGCTAAAAGCTAAGGAGTACGTTCATGGAAATCCTCACCCCACCCCAACTGTTAATCTTCATGGCCCTGGTCCTGTTCTTGCTGGGCCTGTTGACCTTCGTCGCCGGCCTGGTCGTGCTCACCCTATACGGCAGCGGCAAGGAAGTCCGCGGCCTGGTGGTCGAAACGCACCGCCTGAGCAAAGAGAGCAGCCAGAAAGGGCTCGCCGATGACCTGGCGCAGTTAGTCAGCCACACCAACACGCTGCTGGAGACCCTGGCCAAAATCACCACCACCACCACCGGGGTGGGAGTGTTCCTGGTAATCCTCGGCCTGGCCCTCATCGCCGCCGGATGTATCCTCGCCTATCAAGTGACCGTAGCCCTATGATCCACTCGCCCGCCATGCCCGACATGCACTTCACCCCCGCCCTCAAACGCAAGATCAGCCCGGAAGCCTGGCCGTGGGTGCTCACCGCCCTGTGGCAAGACCCGCTGGTGTGGAACAGCCTGGAGAACAGCGAACTGGGGTTGCGAGCCCTGAACGCCCTGGACGGCAGCCCCGAGAGCTGGTCTCCGGCCCGCCTGGCCCTGTTGGACCTGCAGCTCCCCCTCCCAAGTGAGGGAAGTTCACCGGCGGAGTGGACCACCCCCACCGGCACCCTGCGCCTGGCCCACCATACGGCCAAAGATTGGCAGGTGGAGGAACTGGGCGCCGGGCTGCGCCTGGGGCAGATCGGGCTGCTGGCGCTGGCCCTGCGCGACCTGGCCGCCCGCGAGGGCTGGAAGGCCCTCTGGAGCCACCCGGAGGCCCAGGCCTGGATTCAGACCTGGCCCGGTTCGCCTGTGGCGCCCGGAGGCAGCCTCCTGGCCTGCCTGTTCGGCATGGTGACCGACCCGGGGGCTATGCTCGAAGCCCTGGCCGCTTCCGAGGCCCGGCATAGCGCCTCCAGGCGCAATCGAGCCGTGGCCCTGGGGCTGCACGCCCTGCTGTCGAACCCCTTACCCCCAGAGCAGCAGCAGGCGGCCGCCCTGCGCCTGCTCCAGGCCCTACCCGGCGGGCTCAGGCTGGCCGGGCTGCGCTTCCTGGGAGCACAGCGCCCCGCCCTGGCCCGGCTACTGGGCCAGGAGCTGAAACCCCAACCATCCAACCTGGAGGCCGGGGAAAGCCTGAAGCGGCTCAGCGGGTTGGTCCAGGCCGCGGAGATCAAAGAATTGGGCGGCCAGCCTGCGGAGGCGATCTCCCTGTTGGATCAGGCCCTGGAGGCGAGCCGCCAGTTGCAGGCCGAGGTTGCGGCGCAGATGGGCCGGGCGGCCGGGCTGGCGGGATCCGAGGAGAGGGCGCTGCAGGCCTGGAAGCAGGCCAGCGACCTGCGCCCCGATTCCCCCTGCTACGCCGCCGAGTTCGGCCTTGCCCTGCTGCAATCGGGGGATGTGGAGGGCGCCGGGACTTACCTCAGCGCCTGGCACGAAGCCATGCCCCATCCCATCAACCCCCGCCTACGCCTGGTGGAAGCCCTGGCCGCCCACCAGGCCGGTGACCGGGAGAAAGCGGTCCGCCTCGGGCGGCGGGCCCTGGATAAAGGCGCTCGTTACCTATACGAAAACGAAGAGGTGGAGGAGGCCGGCACGCCCGGGCTGTGGCAGCGCCTGGCGGACATGTTCGCCGAGTTGAACCTGCCGCAAGAGGCCGGGCTGGCCGCCGAACTGGAGTTGAACGCCTGTCGCCTTTCCACCCCCGCCCTGCAAACCCTGGTCAAGGCCCGGCTCAGCCTGGGCGAAGCTCGCCTGGCCATCACCCCGGCCCACCTGCTGGAAGCCAACACGCCGCAGGGCGAGGCAAAAGCGCTCGACCAGGCCCAATCCCTGGTCATCACCGCCCTGGAACAGGCGGAGGAGTGGGAACCGGCCCTGCAAGAGCGGGAGAACCGGCACCGCCGCCAGCCGGACGGCTGGCCCGCCTCAGGACAGGAATGGAGGGAGTTGGCCAACTGCGCCCTACGGGCGGGAAAGGTCGATCAGGCCATCCCGGCCGCCAAAGAGGCGCTCAAGCTCAATTCGGAAGACGCCGAAGCCCACGCCCTGCTGGGAGAGATGTACCAGGCGCTGGGCGACCTGGTCAGCGCCGAGGAGCATCTGGGGCACGCCACCCGCCTGGCCCCGCACGAAGCCCGGCATTGGCTGACTCTGGCCGCCCTGTTCCAGCACTGCGACCAGCCGCAAAAGGCGGTGGAGCTGCTGCGCGAAGCCACCCAGGCCGCCCCCCAGGCGGCGGAGATCCACCTGGCGTTGGGCGAGGCCCTGCTCGCCGAAAAAGCCCCCAGCCTGGCCCTGCCCTCTCTGCGCAAAGCTGCCAGCCTGGCCGCCCGGGAAAACCGCACCCCGGGCTTGAGCGGCGGGCCGGCGGCCAAAAACATGGCGGCCCTCGCCCGGCGGATCGCCCTCTCTTTGGGACGAACCCTGCACCAGTTGGGGCATTTCGAAGAAGGCCGCCAGGTGCTGGAGCAGGCCTTCGAGCAGGACGACCAGCCCGACCCGGAACTGGCGCACGCCTACGCCAAAACCCTGCTGGCGCTGGGTGAAGTGCATAAAGCCCTTATCCCGCTGGAGTGCGTGATCCAATCTCAGCCCAACGACCCGGCTCCCTACCTGGCCTACGGGCAGGCCTTGCTGCAAGCCCCATCCGGCACGGCCGAGCAGAGCCGCCAGGCCGTCGCGGCGCTGCGCCAGGCGGCCAACCTGGCCGTTGCGAAACAGTTCAGCCCACAGCACGGGGCCGCCGCCGAAGCCCAGGCCCTGCTGGCCGAGGCCCTCGCCCGCTCCGGAGAGCTGGTCGAAGCCCAGGCCGCTTACCGCCAGGCGCTGAACACCCAACTGCGCGACGAACCCGCCTGGCAGGCCCGCCTGGCCGGCGGACTGGGGCGAGTCAGCCTGCAGCTCGGCCAGATCGAGACCGCCATCGCCGCCCTGCGCGAGGCCGCCCTGGCCAACCCCCACAACGTGGACGTCCAGCGCTGCCTGGCCGAAGCCTATCACGCCCAGGGCCTGACCGATGAGGCCATCCAGACCGCCCGCAACGCCCTGCGCCTCGACCCCGGCGGGGTGGACACCCTGGTGTGGTTCGCGGGGCAGATGGAGATCCTCGCCAAAGGGCACCCCGAGGCCGTCGCACTGCACCAGGAGGCAGCCCAGGCCTGGCGCCAGGCCGCCCAGGCCAGCCCCGAGCGCGGCGACCTGCACGTGCGCCTGGCCGAAGCCCACTGGCAGCAGGGAGAGGTGGAAAAAGCCCGCGAAGTGCTCAACCAGGTGCTGGCCGGCCTGGACGGCAGCCCCGCCACCGCCACCCCGCGCATGAAATTCGCCTGGTCCGACCTGCACGCCGCCGCTTACCTCATGCAGGCAACCGGCGATAAGGCCCGCTCGGTGGTGCTGCTCAAGCGCGCCATCCTGCTCGCCGGCGGCGAGAGGCAGGCGAAGGGCGGAGCGGCTCCAACTGAAACCTCTGACGACGAACAGCGGCGGCGTCTTAGCCTGCTCAGCGAGCTGGCCCTGGCCCAGCAGCAGACCGGGCAGCTCTCCGATGCCCTGGAGACCATCGAGCAGGCCCTGCGCCTGAGCCCGCTTGCCCTGGACCTGGTGCTGCACAAGGTCTCCCTGCTGGTGGAGATGGGCGAAGACGACCAGGCCCTGGCCTTTCTCAACCAGCAGTTAGAAAGCGCAGACCCGGCCCCCGGCAGCGCGGCTGATGGCGACCCCGGCGAAAGCGGTCCGCCGCCGGCCATCCTGCACTACCAGGCGGCCCTCATCCTGCGCCGGAAGGGTGAACTGACCGCCGCGCTCAGCCACGCCGAGCAGGCCACCGCGGCCGAGGCGGCCAACCTGGAATGTCGCTACCTGGCCGCCGACCTTGCCGCTTGCCTGCTGCAGCCCGAGCTGGCGCGCCAACTGCTGGGCGGCGGCGCCGACTACCCGACCGGCGCCGAGACCGAAGCCGGGTTCGCCCTGGCCTGCCTGACCGCCGAACTGTCCCTGGAAGCCAACTCGGTGCAAGAGGCGGCCCACGCCACCGCCCTGGCCCTGGAGGCCCGTCCCCAGCACCCCCGCGCCCAGGCGCTGCAAGCCCGCTTGATGTGCCGGGAGGGGGACTACTCCCTGGCCGGCGAGCTGCTGCACACCGCCCAGCAGCTCATCCAGAAGGAAGACCAACCCCCAGACCCTGCCACCCTGCGCGCCCTGGGCGAAGCCGCGCTTGAATTGGAACGCTGGGACCTGGCCCTCCCCGCCCTCCACCAGTCCGCCGTCCTGTGCAGCCAGGAGCCCCTTCCCCAGCTCTTGCTGGCTAAAGCCCTCGTCCTGCAGGCCGAAGCCCAACGGCTGTGCCAGGCCTTGGACGTGGTCCGCCACGCCCCGGGCGAGGCCGCCCTCAGCGGCGAGACCTACGAAGCCTTCCAGGACGCCATCCTCGTCGCCCAGCGCTGGAGCGGCCAGGCCGGCACAGAGGGTAGCCAGGAGCTGTGGTCCTTCCGCAAGACAGAAGTGGCCCGTTGGAAGGCGCGGGGCGAGGCGGTGTTCGAGCCCGGCCCCGCCTCGGCCCGCGGCCTGGCCGCCGCTTGCAACGGCGCCGAAGATATCGCCGCCCTGATCGCTACCCTACGCCTCACCGGGGAGTGGCGCATGGCCACCAAAGCCAGCCAGGCTCACCGCTCGCACCCCGCCGTGGTGCTGCAAATGGCCCTGGCCGCGGCCGAGGTCAACCCCGCCCAGGCGCTGAATACCGCCAGGCTCGTGGCCGCAGAGGCGACCACCCCGGGCCTGAAACCGGGCTCGCGCGCCATGGCCCACTTCCTCGTCGCCCGGCTGGCTCACCTGGCCGGCGAGCGCCAGGCGGCTCGCGATGCCATTCAGGCCGCCCTGGACATCTACCCCGATGAGCCCCGCTGGCACGCCCTGGCCGGCGAAATCCTGTGGGGCGAGCCGCAGGCCGAGGGAGCACACCGCGTCCTGCCCGGTGAAAGCGCTCAGTTCGAGGACCTGCTGGCCGCAACCCAACAGGCGCTCAGGCATTTCGACCAGGCCCTCGAACTCGAACCCAACAACCCCGACCATTATCTGACCTACGGGCAGGCCCTGGCCCAGGTAGGCGATTTCGCCGCCGCCCTGCCCATCCTCGAGAACGGCGCCAACCTCGATCCCGAGCGGGCTGACCTGTGGCTAGCCCTGGCCCGCGCCCAACAGGCCGCCGGCCAATCCGAGCTCGCCGCCCTCAGCGCCGAACGCGCTATCGAAGTGGCCGAAGACCCCACCGAGGCCATGCTGCTCGGCGGGCGCCTGGCGCTCATGGCCGGCGACCCGCGCAGCGCCCAGAACCGGGCCCAGGCTGTGCTGCGCCTCTCGCTCGAGCACCCTCAGGCGCTGCAGCTCCTGGCCGAAGCCTATGAAGGACTCGACCGGCCAGACGAAGCCCTGAGGACGATCGAAAAGGCCATCCCTAAGGTCGCCCGCCCGCTGCCGCTGCAGATCAAACGCGCCCAACTGATCCAGGCGGTGCGGGGCAAAGCCGGCGACAAAGCCGGCGGCTTTGCCGAAAGCCTGCGCCTGCTGCAGGAGCTGAACGAGCGCTATCCGGGCCGGCCCAGCGTGCTCGCCCCCCTGGCCGAGGCCCTGATCGAAGCCGGGCAGACCAACGAGGCCATCCAGGTCGCCCGCCAGGCGCTCCAGGCCGGCGGCGAGGAGTTGGAAGCCAGGGAGCGGGCCCGCATCCACTTCCTGCTCGGCCGCCAGATGCGCCGGAACGGCCAGCTCGACCAGGCCATCCAGCACCTGAGCGACACCATCCGGGATGCGGCGGATTGGGTGGAGCCCTACCTGGAGTTGGGCCAGGCGCTCCAGTCCCGCCGGCAGCACCAACAGGCGCTGGAAGTGTTCCAGAAAGCCATCCAGGTGGCGCCGGATGACCCCCGCCCGTACTATCAGGCCAGCACGGTGCTCAAAGCCGGCAAAGATTACCTGGGCGCCGAGACTTTGCTGCGCCGGGCGGCGAGCCTGGCCCCCGATGATGTCAGCATCCACCGCCTGTTGGGCGCAGTCGTAGCCCTGAACCTGGTCCACAACCGCCGCCCATCCACCCCCGGGTCGCACGATGACGCGCAGCGCGGGGCGGGTGATGGCCCGGACGACGATGCATTCAACGCGAAGTTCTTTGAGAGGGAATGGTGAGCCTTTATCCCCGAGACCTGTACCTGCGCCTGCTGGCAGGCGCCATCGAGGCCGGCGAATTCCGCTTCGCCCGCCAGGCCAGCCTGAAGCTGCTGGCCGACTTCCCCGGCGACCTGGAGGCCGGCCTGTTCTACGCTCGCGCCCTGCTGGGCGAGAAGAACCCCCGCCAGGCGCAGACCGTGCTGGAGAACCTGTGCCAGACCGACCCAGAGTTCAAGCCGGCGGTTATGCTCCTGCTGCAGGTCGAGCAGCAGCAGTCCGGCCGGGTGCGCCCGGAGACGGCCGGGCACGCCCACGCGCTGGGAGGCGCCGCACAGGGTTTCCCCGAGTGGGCGGAGGCCCTGCGCCAGATCCGCCGGGCTTTGAAGCGCGGGCATGTGGAGCAGGCGGAGAAACAACTGCCCCTGGCCCTGGTCGCCCACCAGGACTCGGCCCTGGTCAGCCTGACCCATTTACTGGTACTGGAGGCCAACCCCCACACGCCTTTGGCGGCCAAGCGCCAACTGGGCGAGTTCTACCAGCAGCGCTGGCCAGGCTGTGCTCAGTGCATGCTGCTGCTGGCCGGCTGGCTGATGCAGGGCGGCGAGCACGAGCGGGCGGTGAACCTGCTGCACCAGGCGACCGTGCTGGATGTGGGCGGGCAGACGGCCAGGCGGTTGTGGGGCGAGCAGCACCCGTACCGCTCGATGTGGCCCGAGGGCATCGAGGTGCGCCTCGACCGGCCCGCCCCCGGGCGAGTCTCAGCAGCCCTCGGCTGGAACTTGCTCGAGACAGGCGCTGCCCCGGCATATGCTGGGCCGGGGGGCCGCGGGACGAGCCAGCTCCAGGGCAAAACCGCCGCCCAGGCCGGTCCGGCGAGCAGTTCCATTGAGGCGGAAGCACCCGCCGGCAGCGCAGCACCCGCCGGCTGCCCCTGGCCCGGTCCGCAGAAACCACCCCCCTCCCCAAGACCGGACCTGGTGCAGAAATGCCCGGACGCAGAGGGAGAGGCGGGGATCGCCCTCGACGAAGAGTGTGTGGACGAGTTGGCGAACGCCGGGATTTCCGCCGATCAGGGAGCGGTCGACGGGTCCGGATCTGAGATTACAGATCAACAGACAAATCAGGTATCCACGCTCAGGGAAAAGCCGAAACTTAAGCCGGTGTACGTGGTCTTCTCCACCCGCTGCGGCCTGGAGCGCCAGTACGGGGCGGAGGGCTGGCAGGCGGTGTACCAGGCTATGATCGAGCTGGCTCAGGCGCTGCGCGGCCGGCCGGGGTGGAACGCCCTGACCTACCTGGCCGACCAGGTGAACTCGGTCTCGGGGTGGAGCTCCAAGCCGGCCCGGCCGGACGACGCCTGGCAGCTCAAACTGGCCCTGCTCGACCTGGCCGATTTCCTGGAGAGCAAGGGGCATCGCATCGGGGCAGTGCTCATCGTCGGCGGGCCGGAGGTGGTGCCCTTCCACGAGCTGCCCAACCCGGTCGACGATGACGATCCGGTGGTGCCCTCCGACAGCCCGTATGCCACCCGGGACGAGAATTTCTTCATCCCCGAGTGGCCGGTCGGCCGGCTGCCCGGCGGCGGGGGCAGCGACCCGGAGCTGCTGATCCACAAACTGCGCCAGATGGCGGCCGAGCACGACCAACCGGCGACCGAACAGAACTGGCTGCGCCGGCTGTGGGACTGGCTGCGAAGCTGGGCCGGACGCTACCTATCAGGGGTCAACGGCTTCCGCCGCACAAGCCTGGCGATCACGGCTTCTGTGTGGCGCAAGTCGGCTGCGGCGGTGTTCGCCCCCATCGGGGCGCAGCAGGCCATGTACGTCTCCCCCCCGCTGGACGCCGCCCTGAGCGAGCAGGAACTGACCCGCTCCGCCCTGCCCCTGCCCGGCTCGAGGCTGGCTTACTTCAACCTGCACGGCCTGTCCGATTCGCCCGAGTGGTTCGGCCAGCGCGACGCCCTGGAGGACGCGCCGGGCACCGATTATCCCGTGGCCCTGCGCCCTCAGGATGTGCCCCTCGATCCTAAGGAAGCTCCGGAGATCGTGTTCAGCGAGGCCTGTTATGGCGGGCACGTAGCGGGCAAGACCGGCCAGGTGTCCCTGGCGCTGCGCTTCCTGGAGGCCGGCACGCGGGCGCTGGTGGCCTCGAGCTGCATTTCTTACGGGTCGATCAGCACGCCGTTGATCGCCGCCGATCTGCTGGGACACGCTTTCTGGCAGGGAATAAAAGCCGGGCTCCCCGCCGGGTTCGCCCTCCAGGAGGCCAAGATCCGCCTGACGCAGGAGATGAACGAACGCCAGGGGTACCTGGACGGGGAGGACCAGAAGACGCTGATCTCTTTCGTGCTCTACGGCGATCCGCTGGCCACTTATACGGCGGCCGCGAGCACGGCAAAGGAGGTCATGCCGGCCAGCGAGGCCCCGGTAGAGGTGAAGACGGTGTGCGACCGGGTGGAGGATGTGGAAGTGATCCCGGGCGAGATCCTGACTTACGTGAAGCGGGTGGTGGCGCAGTATTTGCCCGGCATGGAAGGGGCGAAGGTGATGATCAGCCAGGAGCACGCCCGGTGCGACGGAGAGCACAAATGCCCGACGAGCGAGATCCATGGGCTGCGCCCCCCGGAGCAGAAGCCGGACCGGCGGCTGGTGATGCTCAGCAAGCAGGTGAGCCGGGGCAGCTATGTGTACAACCAGTTCGCCCGCCTGACGCTGGATGGCAGGGGGAAGCTGGTGAAGCTGGCGGTATCGAGGTGAGGATTTCGAAATTCGAATTTCGGAATGAGAACCTGGCAATCAGACCCGCCCTTACCTGGGAATGGCAGTTACACGCCCTACCCAGGTAAGGGCGGGTCTTTGATTCAGCCACAGGGGGGTTCAACGTAAGAGGCACGCGCCAGGCCAGCCACCCTCGTGATCCAACCAGACCCGCCCCCGTGCAACCGTCAACCCGCCCATGCGCACCACAGCCCCACACCTACCAGGTGGTGGGGAGGGGGCAGTCCGGCAGGTAATTCCAACTGTAAAGGCCTCACCACAGAGAACACAGAGAACAGGTTATGCCGCTCAAGCTTCAGGCAACCACCCTGGATTCTTGTCCACAAGCATAGCGATAAATAGAGAGGACTTCCTGTATCCGGTCGATAATCAGGTCTTCTGGATGGTTTTTGATCTTTCCTTCGCGTATTTTCTTATATTGATTCGGTAGATACTGGCTAATCAATGTGAGCGGAGGTTTAAACCTTTCAAGGTTAGCGTACAATTGCCTCATCGATTCATCTACACGGATATTTGGCCAGTAATAACGAATCCGGTCGCTGTAGCTATATTTGCGAGCGAACCATTGCTCCCAGTTCTCCCCCGGATAATAGCTCTCCCAATATTTTCGATCCTGGCACATTTCGTAATCTACAATATCGATTATGTTCGATAAACTAACATCTAATCTCCCCTGCAGCCACTCTCTCTCCATCAAAGCGAGCGCAAACACCGCTTCCCGGAAGGCATATGTCAGCGCCGGACCTACTTTGAGGATAGCAAAGTGGTCCGCAACCATTTGTTTAAGCATAGCAGGTTTCTGATAATCCGTTGAGTGGGCCTCATAGACAATCCCTGGGACAGATTCAATGTACTGAGAAAGCGGCCGGGCTAAATCGGGGTTATAGTCATGAACTTCGGAGTTACCGAACTCAACACCAGGCTGGACGACCAGGGCAATGACACGGTCCCAGGCTTCGCTTAACCCGCGCTGCATGAATACCCGTTCAAAGGTCTTGAGTGTAAGGTGCACATTTTCCGGGCTGGTGATCTGCATCCCGTTATCTGTAGAGTCAACCCCGCCAGGCGCTGGAACTTCCGTACCAATAACATAGACCGGTTTACTCCCCAGAGGAGATTCAAGATATGCTGCCTCTGCTACTTCCCCAAGAGATGCAGCTCTGTTTGCCACTAATTCAAGATCTAATGGTTGGCCCTGTATATCACCGTCACAATGCATACTCGTATCTAAATGGATTTTCCGGAAGCCCGCTAATACATAATCACGAACGAGCTCCTTGGCCTTGGTCATCGCATTTTCCGCGCGCTCAGATTTCCAGGGATGAGGTCCCAGATGATCACCACCGAGCAAGATCCGGTCGATTGGAAACCCTAGCTGGTCGGCCAGTTTAGCGACATAAGCCTTAAAATCCTCGGGGGTCATGCCTGTATAACCACCATATTGATTCACCTGGTTGCATGTGGCTTCGATCAGTAAATACGAGTCGACGGCTTTTGCCTGTGCCATACTGGCTTTCAGCACGTAAGGGTTGGCAGTGCAGATGGAGAATATGCCAATGGGATTGCCCTGCTTCTGTTCTGCGACGATCTCTTGAAGTATTTGTGTGGAAGCAAATGCCGGCATCGTTCTTCCTTTTTGTACTCATCCATCATAAGTGGGAGAGGGCCTCTTCAACGGTTGGCTGAGCGCTGATTCCTCCAACCCCAGTCGTTGATAGGGACCCACAGACACATGCCAGTTTGAGCGACTGCTCCAAATCCCAGCCGTTCAGATAACCATATAAAAATCCCGCATCAAAGGTGTCCCCCGCACCAGTGGTGTCTACTACATTGACGGATAACGCCTTGGCGGATACGCGATCATTCCCGCAGCGGGCCAGACCTCCTTCAGCCCCAAGTTTGACCGCAACTGTCCGTCTGATCGACATTTTCTCTAAGGCGGATTCCAGGTCTTGCACCCGGGTGATCGCTAACAATTCAGTCTGGTTCGGCAAAAAGACATCGGTATATTCGAGGACATCCAACAGCCGGCCATCCCAACAGCCGGTAGGATCATAGTTTGTATCGAGTGATGTGGAGAGTCCTAGCTTATGAGCGAGGGCGAACAACTCGGGTACATCCGGTCTTAATCGATCCAACAAATAGTAAGCGCCCAAATGCAGGTGCCGGCCGCGGGCGAGGAGTTCTCCATTAACTTCCTCAACACACAACTCAGAAATTGAACCTGAATAAGTCAAGATTGCACGATCATTGCCCCGCGACAAAATCACGCTCAACCCGGTATGCAAAGTGGGATCTACGACAACACCGGAAGTGTCTATTCCTCGAGCGGATAGCTGATTAAGCATAAACCTGCCAAAATCATCATCCCCCACTTTTCCGATGAACGCGACTTTGAGACCGAGACGCGCAGCTCCACAGGCAAAGATGCAAGAAGAACTGCCAATCGTCAGATCAGCGGAATCTACAAGTTTCTCAACCTGACCAAATTCAGGGGTCACATCTCCGCGCAGGATCAGGTCTGGATTGATTTCTCCGACAACGATCAGATCGAATTCCGCTTTATCGTTCTCCATAGTGTTCAAACCAATTCGATCGAGGTATTTCGGCTTGATAATAGTCTGACCAGGGCCTGGCCAATGCTGTGCAGAGAGCTTTAATTCGTCCCATCCGAACGCTTGCCGTCTCTTGCAAAAACCGCTGACGGTGGTCTCCCTTTAATGCTGTGGCCTCCCGCCATACGGCCCTTCCCACAGCCACACCCGATGCCCCGGAATTACAGGCAATTGTGGTCTGGCGTAAGAAGGTTTCAAAAGGAACCGAGGCGGAAAGAAGGACCCAGGGCGCAAGAGAAGAGCCCGTCAATTCTCGACAGGCCCGAGCCCAAGCGCTTGTGTCTGGCTCAGCTTCAATATCTATCGGGAATTCGGCTTTCAAAACGTCTACACCTCGAACAACGAGGCGTTTTGCCGTTTCTGTAACGACCCAGGTCCTTTCTTCTGGGGATATCTTTTTTACGTTTGGATCAAGAGAGTAGGAAAGCGGCTCTAAGAGAAGGAGGATGTCCTGCCGAAGACATTCCTCAGCCACGCTACAGACCAGATCTTCGATTTGGCTGGCAGTCAGTGCGTTCGGATGATAGTAGACGAGAAGCTTTACCGCACTCGCTCCCATACGTTGAGCTTTTTTCACACTCCACCCTGGTAAAAGCCGGCTTTGACGCGCATCGGTATCACCGGCATAGCCAGTAGCCTCGATCGCTACAACGAGCCCTGCGTTGCCGGGTAACGCGCCCGATGCGATGCATTGGCCGGCACCAAACTGTGGGTCCAGTAAAGTAGCAGTAGCATATGGGGCGAGCGCTTTTGTAACTTCTTGCTTGAAGGCAATCAACTGCTCATCGGTAACAAGCTCGGGATGATCCTCAATAAGGGAACGGCGTAAATTATTGCGATGATCGAGAGCCAGGATAACAATCGCACCGTTCTCAGTAGAACATTGCTGCAGGCCTCGGATTTTCCCAATAGAGAGTGAAGTTATCATGGACAAAGAACCTTAACCGGACGACTTAAGTAGTAAGCGATATGCATTCTGCGAATATACCTTGGCTAAGACATCGTCAGGCAGGAAAATACCGTAAATGTACCAACGCCCTTGTCTTGGGGTTGGACCGGTTCCATAAGCAAAATACTCATCGTCAGACTCAAGAAAACGATAATAAATTTGGTATTCGGCCGGATGCGCTGGCCGGTCTAAACCAAACAGGATCCGGTCGGCATATTCGATAAAGAAGCGCCGGGCAGTATAGGGCTGCCGGCCCAATTCTCCAACCCGTTCAGATATATCTACATAAAAGTTTGGACATCGATCTAACGCCTGCGATACCCAGGCTAAGTTTTCAGCATAACAGCCGACATGTGCTCCGATAAAAGTGGTTTTCGGATGATTGTTGATCATCTCGACCAAATCATTGACAACCGAGAGGAATGGAGGAAATGGAGGGGAAGGGAAATGCCAATCGGGGTGATTGTGCAGTTCTTCCCAGCGTTCGTTCCGGGCATCGAGAGGTTGGAAGAAAGCGACCGGGTCGGCGATGTGGATCGTAACTGGAATGTCAAGTTCAGAGGCTGTCTCCCAAATGGGTGACAATCTCGGATCGTTTATGCGAACCAGGTGACCATTATGATCTTTAACGCGCAGTCCAAAATTTTTCCAAATTTTGAGTCCTTGGGCTCCGCGAGCTACTTGCTGGCGCAACCGGCCGGCGGCCCATTCACCGAACCGATCACCGTGCTCCGGCCAGGCGTTCCAATCAACGCCACCAAATATTAAGAAACGTTCAGGGGCGGCGGCCTTAAAATGATTTAGGTGAGCATCCAGGATATCTTCGCCCCAACCGCCGTCCAAATCGACGATCATGTCAACGCCGGCCTGATCTAAAACATCTAACAGTTCGGCAACTGGTTTCTGATCCCATCCGCCGCCAAAATCTGATCCGAGATGATTATGTGCGTCGATGACTGGAAACTTCGGGCGACTGACCTGGGTTTCTTTACGACACAACGCAGGAACTGGAGTAAAGTCAGCAAGTTTCATGGCTACATTCTCCGCAGGGATATTCGATATTAGACTAGAATGACTTTCACACCTTGATCCCGAAGTGAATTGACGAACTCAGCCGGGGCTCCACCATCTGTAACGAATGTATGAATAGAAGTGACCGGGGCCAGGAACGCAGTCGATACCCGGCCACATTTGGTGTGGTCTGCCACAACGATCACTTCTTTGGCCATTTTTAGGATTTTGCGATCCGTCATGGTTTCTTCCAGGTAATCGTTGGTTAACCCATGCTCGGCATCGATGGAATGGATTCCCATAATCGCACGTTCGGCGCGTAACTCGGAAACTGCTTGCTCGGTTATGTGCCCGATAAGAGATTGCTCACTCTGTCGAAGGACCCCGCCTAAAACAACCAGGTTGATATGAGGATGCTCGCTCAATACATTCAAAACTAAGAGCGAATTGGTGATAACGGTCAGGTTTTTACAATTGATCAAGTTACGAGCAACTTCTAGAACAGTGGTTCCACTGCCCAGAAAGACGGTCTCTCCTTCTTTGACAAGCCGGCTTGCAGCGAGACCGATCTTCTGCTTTAGGTCAGCCTGATCGCTCATTCGTTGATGGAGAGGCAGCTCAGGAGGGGCTTTGCGAATAGCGATTGCACCGCCATGGACACGTTGAACCTTCCCCTGCTCGGCAAGAGATTCCAAATCGCGCCTGGCCGTGGCTTCGCTGATCTGAAAAATATCACAGATGTCAGCGACTGTTATCCGATTGGAGCTCTCGACGATTTTGAGCAATTGTTCCTGGCGCTCTAAATTAGACAATGACTTGAAATCTGACATTTGCATCTCTCTAAAAACATCTGACTAGAATGTATGCACATTCACTCTGACCGACATATGTGGTGAATAAAGTAAGCAACTACAAACGAGATTCAATCAATATACAATCAAAATCAATCATCAACTGCTATATTGTAATCATACGAGGAAGAAAAGTCAACACAGAAAACTTCATCAAAACAGTATATTTCATAGAGAAGAAAATAGATAAACAGCAAGCCAGGACAGTAAATGACTGATTCATTCTTCCCTATAGATAGATTCTGATGATTAATGTTGTTAAAATGCGAAAATTATGACAATTGGTGAATGATTGCTGATCGAAAAACATTAAAAAACATCACAATCAATCAAAAATCTGTTGACTTTTGCTGCTTCTTTTTCTATAATACGACTGTAACCCATCACATCATGAATTTTGTAACAGAAGCAGAAGAACAAGCAGGATAATTTTCTGTTTACAGCCTAAAACCCTTGTCCGGCTTGAGTCATCCAGGATATTCAGCACGCTAGCCTTCAAATCCGAGGATCAATTTCAAGCAAGGACGATAATCATCTATCTTAAGGAGGCATCGTTGTCATCACCAGAGCACTTCTCTAACGCTACATATGCTGAAATTATTCGCCAACCAGTGGCCTGGAAGCAAGCTATTGAGGTGGTAGAACGATTATCCGGGGAAATTTCTTCTCTGTGGGAAAGGAAGCAATATTCACAGATTATCTTCACCGGGTGCGGTTCAACTTACTATTTATCTTTAGCTGCTTCTGCAGCCTTCCGGGCAATCACAGGCCAGTACTCCCTTGGTATTCCTGCGGGTGAATTGGTTATGCACCCGGAAATATCGTACTGCACGGATAGCCCAATTCTGCTGTTCGCTGTTAGCCGATCTGCAGCAACAACAGAAACAATCACCGCAGTTCAGGCTTTTCAGGATAAGAAGTTGGGAGATGTGGTCGTTGTTTCGAATTATGCCGATGGGCCGCTCGCCCAACTGGCTGATATTACGATCGCGATCCCCGAAGGCCAGGAGAAAAGTATTGCTCAGACGCAATCATTTTCTTCGATGTATGTCGCCTGCATCGCTTTAGCGAACGTGATGGCCGGCCGCAAACAACAACTGGAGGAAATGAAACAGCTCCCACAGCTAGGCCAGAACCTGATAACCAATTACGAAAAAGAGGCCTTGAAGTGGGGAGCAAACCCAGACCTGGATCGATTCTACTTCCTTGGCAGTGGATTACGCTACGGGTTGGCTTGTGAAGCAAGTCTGAAAATGAAGGAGATGTCCCTCACACACAGTGAACCTTTCCACTTCCTTGAATTTCGCCATGGCCCAATTTCCATGGTAAACGGAAAAACATTGGTAATTGGTTTAACTTCGGGCGCAAACCAGGCGCACGAATTGGCCGTCCTGGAGGATGTTCAGTCGCTTGGCGGTCACATTCTATCTTTAGGAGAAAGGGGAACGAACATTTCATTCCAATCCGGGATATCCGATGAGCTGCGCAATGTGCTTTTCCTTCCGGTACTACAACTAATGGCCTATTATCGGGCACAGGGAAAATCCCTCAATCCGGATAAGCCAAACAACCTGAATGCAGTCGTTCGACTGAACTGGTAATCCATACCCTTTAAGGAAAACAGGAGCAGAAAATGGAAAAAATCAAAACAGCAGTCGTTGGTGTCGGAATGTTCGGTGATACCCACGCTCGAACATTTTTCGAGACTGAGAAAGCCGAACTAATTTGCGTCTGTGATGTAAACGAGGAGCGGGCAAAGGAAGCAGCACAAAAATACGGTTGTGAATATACGACCGACCTGAAAGAAATCGCCAACGACTCCTCCATCCAGTTGGTTAGCATTTGCACTCCAGATTTTGCCCACCGTGAACCCTGCCTGGTAATGATCGAAGCAGGCAAGGACCTTATTATCGAAAAGCCTCTGGCTACAAACCTCGATGATGCGAAAGCAATCACCTATGCTGCCAAGCAAAAGGGGATTCGCTTTATGACGGATTTCCAGAATCGGTGGAATCCGCCATTCATTCAGGCCAAGCAGGCGATTGAGTCAGGCAGCTTAGGTGAAGTGGTTAGCGCATATATCCGCCTGAGCAATCACAAGATGATCACTCAGTGGTTATCCTGGACAGCTCAATCTGGACCGCAATGGTTCCTGGGCCCGCATATTGTTGACCTGCTACGCTGGCTGTTTGACCAGGAGGTTCGCAAGGTGTTTGCAACTGGGCGGCGAGGGATCCTTGCCGAGGAGAAAGGTGTTGACACCTGGGATTCAATCCAGGCCCAACTTATATTTGACAACGCGTTTGCTACGATAGATACGTCCTGGATCATCCCCCCTTCATGGCCAGGATTGGATTTCTACTTCGACCTGCTGGGCTCAAAAGGCAAGATTCAGACAGAACCAACGAAAGCAGTTACCGTTAGCGGCGAGCAGTTTACGTGGCCATTTATCGGTGGGCGGCAGGACGCATACGGGGCCATGTTCGGTTTCTTCCGCGAGCCCATCCTTCACTTCTTAGACTGCATCCTTCAGGACAAACCTTGCCTGGTAGCTCCCGAAGATGGCTTGATTATCACCCAGATCATTTGCGCGATCGAGGAATCACTGCGAACTGGCGAACCCGTGGAAATTGGAGAGTTAGAGTTCGCGTGAAAGGAAAGGAGGCGCCGAACCGGAGGAATTGAGAATCGCCAAAAATGCCAAGTCTAGTGAAATCCAGATATAACTAACCGTTTCTAAAATCAGGAGACAGACATGAAGAAGTTTTTGAATCTTACGATCGTCATCGCGGTCCTTTTGAGTGTGCTGTTGGCCGGTTGCGCGCAGCCCGCCACACCGACCGCTGCACCCGCCCAAGAGAGCGGTGAACAACCAGCCGCACCGCCCGCCCAAGAGAGCGGGGAACAACCAGCCGCCCCACCAGAAGAGAAGATTCAGCTTACAGTGGAAATGTCGGTCTACGTGGAAGCGCCGCATAAGAAAGCTTTCGACATGCTCAAAGAGGCGTATGAGGCGAAGAACCCAAATGTCGAGATCATTTACTACGGTCCTCCTTATGCGGAATTTTGGGATAAACTGACCACCGAAATCGTGGCCGGGACGGAGGCAGATATCATCCAGTTACAGGATGGAAATACCCGCTACGCCACTTATGCGTCTCTTCGCGAAGGGGAAACCGGGGCGTTTGTCAATCTGGACAAATGGATCAAGGGGACCCACTGGGAAGATGACTTGATGGATCAGAAGAACCTGACGTACAACGGCCACTACATCGGGTTCGCGAACTACGCGTGGGGCGCACGAGCGGTTTACTACCGTAAATCCTTGTTCGAACAGGCTGGGATCGACCCTAGCTCCATTAAAACCACCGAGGATTTCCTGAACGCCGCCATCAAGCTCACCAAGAAAGGTGAAAACGGCCAACCAGACCAATACGGGTTCGGAGCGGTTCTCTCAACTCACTCTTTCGTGTGGGATGAGATGAAAACCTTTATCTGCCGGCCTATCGGTGGCACCTATACGCCAGGCAACCAGCCACCTTTTGAACCTGAGAATGTGGTTGTCAACAGCGAAGAGATGAAATGGTGCTGGCAGTGGTGGCAGGATATGATCTTTGATGCGAAGGTCGTTCCGCCTGGTTCTTACGATAAAGCAGACGAGCGGGATCTGTTCTGGAACGGCACCGTTGCCATGAACATCGATGGCCCCTGGTTCGTTGGCATGACCCGCGAAAAAGATCCTGCTCTGCTGGAAGATCTCGGCGTTATCGCTTCACCCGATGTGCTATACAATGGCAAGAACTACCCCTTCCACGGCGAGATTTACGGGATCACCCATCTCATTTCATCAAACAGCAAACATCCGGAAGAAGCCTGGAAGTTCCTTGAATGGATGGCAGGAGATGAAGCACAGAAGATCATCGCCGTATCTGGGATGATCCCCTCCAACATCTCCTATGCAACCAGTGAGGAATATTCAGCTTTGGAGCCGCTCAACGCTGAATTGACCAAACTTGCCAATGAGCGCTATATGATGCCCGCTTCGGTGGATCCGAACATCCCTGAAATGGGCGAGATCACTCGGGTTATGGTCGATGCTGCTCAAGCAGCATTCATTACCGAGGCAGATGTCTCTGAGGTACTTGATGCGGCTGCTGAACAGATAAAGGCTATCCTACAATCCGACTAAGAAATCTCGACGTATTCCTCCTCTCTATCTCTGGGGCTTAAAAAGCCCCAGAGATACCTTCTTGAAGTTGTGATAAAGATGCTTGGCGTCTCGTTCAAGTCCTAAATAGGAGGCATTTTCTTTGAGAGCAATTGCCACCCCCAAATCTTCAGCTATTCGTACAAGCAGTTGGAAAAAAGTTATCCAGAAGAAATCACTGCCTTATTTACTGGTTGCGCCCATGGTTATCATGGTTTTCCTGGTGATTATCATTCCGATCTTGCGGAATGTGTGGATGAGCTTTTTCGACTGGTATCTGGCGCGCCCCAGCTCGCATCCCTTTGTCGGATTGGAAAATTACCAGGCTCTCTTCAAAGACCCCATTTTTGTTAAGTCAGCAGGCGTCACACTGATCTATATTGTCGTCACTGTTGCGGCCAGATTTATTTTGGGGCTTGGGATTGCCATCCTTCTGAATCAATCTTTCATCGGCAGAGGTTTGGCGCGCTCACTGATTATCATCCCCTGGGCAGTTCCAGAAGTGATCGCGTGTCTCATCTGGATTCAAATGTTCGATCTCCAGTATGGCATTATCAATCATTGGCTCGTCAGTCTGAATATCGTACCAGAACCGTTAAAGTGGCTAGCATCGACCTCCCTTGCACTTCCAGCAGCGATGATCGTGAATGTCTGGAAAGGGACGCCCTGGGCGGCAATCATGCTCCTGGCCGGATTACAAAGTATTCCACATGAGCTGTATGAAGTCGCCATGATTGATGGGGCAAACGCGTGGAAAAAATTCTGGAACGTAACCCTTCCATTACTTAAACCGATATCGTTGGCGGTGTTTTTACTGCTCGTCATCTGGACGATTAAGGATTTTGCGATTGTGTATGTATTGAATAAAGGCGGCCCGGCCAATGCCACCGAGGTGCTGACGATATTTATCTACCACAAAGCATTCCAAGGGCTGCGTATGGGCGTCGCCTCAGCAGCAGGCGTCGTTCTCCTTATCGCTTCTATGCTGTTTACCGTATTTTATTTGAGGGCTTTGGAAAAGGAGGCCGAGGTATGGTAACAGGTGTGAGAGCAAACCGTATTATCCAAAAGGTTGTTGTCTATCTCCTGATCTTTGTGGTCTGTGCAGTAGCCGTAATACCTTTCTTGTGGATGGTATCCACCTCGTTTAAAGACCGCAGCGAGATCTTCACCTATCCGCCGGTCTGGATCCCCCGCATGCCCACATTGGAAGGATACATCGGGCTGGCCGATCGAAATATCTTCAGCAATGCCGGTTTCGTACAATTTGCGACCAACAGCCTCAGCGTGTCGCTGCTCACCGCGATCACCAGCATCTTGATGGCATCCCTGGCAGGTTATTCGATGTCTCGCTTCCGTTTTCGCGGAAGCAGTTTCCTTCGTTACACGATCCTGCTGGGCCAGATGATGCCAGGCGCTTTGCTGCTCATCCCTTTATACTTGCTCATGAATGATTTGAAGCTGATCGACAGTCACCTGTCGCTCATCCTGGCTTACACTTCATTCACCCTCCCCTACTGTACCTACATCCTGAAAGGCTATTTTGAGTCTATCCCTCCCGATCTGGATGAGGCCGCCATGGTGGATGGGTGCACCCGAGTTGGGGCGCTCTTTCGCGTGATATTGCCACTTGCTGCGCCAGGTATTGTAGTTACATTTACATCAGCCTTTATTATGGCCTGGAACGAGTTCATGTTCGCTCTCACATTCCTGAATACTTACCCAAAATGGACTTTACCCCTGGCGTTAGGTAGTTTCCGTGGGCAGTATTTGGTAGATTGGGGCTTCCTGTTTGCCGGTTCGACCTTAGTAACGCTGCCGGTGCTCGTTCTCTTCCTGGTCCTGCAGAAGTGGCTGGCATCCGGATTTGTCGCCGGGGCCGTCAAAGCATAATCGTAGCTATCGTAGAGGAACGATCATGAAGAAGATAATCCAACTCCATCCTGAAGAAATGACCCCAGAAAAAATGCAGATGCTCGAAGATAAGGGACTTATTCTGCGAATCTGTCCCCAGCATCACGAACTCTCTCCCGCAGTCGATGAGACTAAGGTGGAAGTCTTGTACGAATCTGATAAAGCATATGGTTCTCACCAACTGATAACAGTCACGGTAAACCGGAATAGCCCGGCAGCTTTTGGAACCCATCCAGATAACGAAGACGTTCTTCTGGTTGGTGACCCGAACACGAAGCCTATGTGGTTTATCATCGCCACCTGCAAAAAAGAGGTTTTGCAGGAAAAAATCCAGACAGGAAGTTTATCTGCGGATGACTTTGTTGTATTTCATTCAAAATTCAATGATCCCGATGTCAGTTTCTTCACCATGCTGAAAGACACCCCCCATGGAGAATGCACAGTGGACCAAGCGGGTAAACCGCCTTCCTTTTACGTAGCAGAGCCCAGTGCAATGCCTCTAGACCTGACAAATTTCGGAGATTACGAACTTCAGGTCCATTCGTTTTGATCGCAATCGAATGCGTACTTTGCATGCCATTCGTGGATGGCGCCTTCCCCCTGTCATCCTGAGCAGCCGTCCGGCGGGGGCAATTCTGCTTTTGTCGATGACATCCCTCGCCGGACGGCCCGCGAAGGATCCCGTTCAATAAACCCTCCCTGCCAGCGACCGCCTCCCAGGAGGCAACCCAAACCCGCCCCCCAACCACTTAGGGGCGGGTCTTTGATTCAGCCACAGGGGGGTTCAACGTAAGAGGCACGCGCCAGGCCAGCCACCCTCGTGATCCAACCAGACCCGCCCCCGTGCAACCGTCAACCACCCCCCGGCTGTTGGGCGGCGCGCACCGGATATCCGCCTGGGTGTGGTGCGCCCTTTTCGCCGTGCAGGCTGCCGGGGGCGAGCCATGGTCCGCCGCATGCGTAGGGGCACGGCGGGGTCGAAAATTGCGTGCAACCGTAAACCCTCACGCCGTGCCCCTACGCCAGATCCATCAAGGCCCCAAACAGCCATCCAACCCGCCGTGTCCGCACGGCAGCCTATCCCCTCACAGGTGGGGATTTGTGTTTTTTGTAGCCGCGGTTTCAACCGCCATTCCCAGAGCGATGGTTCTCGCCGGTTAGGCCGCTCCGGATGACATGGGGAGGGGTCCCTTCCACATTCGCACTGGTCCAGGTATGCAAATGAGCGCGGGGAAAACCAGGCTATCCATCTTCGTGTATTCGTGATCGCGGTCGCATAGCGACCGCCATTCGTGGATGGCTTCCCCATGCGGGTCTGGGTTTGCGGATGGGCGTGGCTGGCCTGACGAGATGGCTCTATGGTTTGGCGGCTCTCGCCTGACGGAAAGACCCGCCTCTACGTGTTTCGGGATATTTCCGCCGAGATCGTTTTGTGGCTGTTATTCCGGGACGGCTTTCCCCACGCCATCACGCGCGCCCGCGGCCACTCAGGCTGCCGGCGCCTCTTCTCGCAGTTCGAAATCCGAAATTCCCACCGCCGTCCTACACCCTTCCGATGAAGACCAGGGCGACGGCGAGGAGGGCGCAGAGGGCCATGATGGGGCGGTCGAGGGCGCCGGACTGCAGGGGCACAAGGTGGCTTTTCTCGGGGGAGTAGCTGCGGGCCTCGGCGGCGATGGCGATCTCCTCCGCGCGGCGCAAGGCGTTGGTGATCACGGCGATCAGATAGAGCTCGATGCCGCGCCGCCAACTCCAGCGCAGGCCGCCGCGCATACGCAGGCTGTTCCAGGTGTGCAGGCTGGATTCGCGCAGGCAGGGCAGGAGGTTGACGGCGATGCCCAGGGAAAAGCCCAGGCCGCGCAGGCCCAGGCGCTCCAGCAGGCCGGCGAGTTGGGTGATATCGACCGCGGAGGCCAGCCCGCTGACGGCGGAGAACATGACCAGGCCGCGCAGACCCATGTACAGGCCGGTGAGCAGCCCCTCCCGGGTGAGGGCCAGGCCCGCGTCTGTGAAGCTCACAGCAGGGGCCAGCACCAGGATGCCCAGGAACAGGAACCAGCGCGGGTTGAACAGCCGGCGGATGGCGTCTGGGTAGAGCAAGGCGCAGGCGAGAAGCGACAGCCCGGCCCCCACCGGCAGCATGACGGGCGAGGCGGCCAGGACGGCGACCAGGGAGCAGGCAAAGATGGCCAGATGCCCGTGAGCGCCGATCCTGTCCAGCACAGGTTGGGCGGGGGCGGCTTTTGCCGCTTGAGAGGTCTGGATCATTGAATGACCTGAAGTTCGACCAACTGGCGGACGTTGAGGCGACCCTCCTGGTCGGGGAGCACCATGCGGAAGGAGCCGTCATCACCTGCCAGCGGGCCGTCGGGGAGAGCATAGGCGACCAGGGTGTCGTCGCGCAGGAAGAGGGCGGGTTCGTAGTTGGCGGAAAAACCATCCACCGCCACGGCTTTGACCGCCGCGATCTGCGCCGGGTCGTAGCCGGCTGCTTCGAGGACGGAAGCGAGGCGGGCGCCAACGTAGGTGACGCCTTTGAACTCGGCCTGCGCCGGCTCGAGGGCCTGGAGATCGGCGAGGGTCAGGGTGGTCGTCGAGTCTCCGCCGGAGATCGTTAATCCAGTAACGGGCGCGATTTCGGTCTCAACCGGGGCCGCAGGGGAGCAGGCGGCGAGGAGGAGGATCAGCAGAATGGGGAGAAGAAGTTTTTTCATGGGTTAAGCTCCAGGTAATAGCAATAAGTCAGAGATGTTTGTAATTCTCGATAAGCTGAGTGCGAGACGCCGTGCGGCTAGCGGGCCTCGGTGGTGAGGACGAGTGAGCCGCTGAGGCGGGCCTGGACGCGCCGGCCAACGTTCCAACCGATCCAGCCGGCGAGGGCGCCAGCGAGCAGGCGGATGATCAGCAAAGCGCCGAAGATCCACAGGGCAGCGCCGGCATCCAATCCGAGGATGCGGCTGCCTTCGTCGATGAGGTCCAGCCAGACAATGAACATATCGCGGCCGAAGATCAGCCAGCCGGTGAAGAAGGGCTGGATCAGGGTCCAGGCGACGCCGGCCGCACCGGCGAGGGTGAAGGCCAGGCGGGAGGGCCTGGCGAAGAGCATCAGCACCAGCTCGGCGAGCAGGGCTTCGAACATGATACCGATCATGGGCCCGATGACGATGCTGCCGATGCTAAACAGTTTTAGCAGGGTGGCGATGACACCGATGAACAGCACAGAGCCGCGCTTGGGTACGAACATGCGCCCGGGCAGAGCGATGGCCAGGCCCAGGGAGGCGAGGATGACGCCGTCGAAGGGCAGGTGTGCGGCGTGGAGCAGGGAACCAAGGCTGATTTCCACGATGCCCCACAGCGCGCCGAAGACGGCCAGGGTGACAAGCTGTCGAGTTCCGAATTTCATGGTCAATCTCCTTTGCGAACCCTCTCCCGGTTTTGCGAGCGAGGGAAGGGGTTGTGATCGTTGCGTTTAAGGCGCCCATCCAGGCGGATACGACCCTGTTCGAGCAGGACGACCCGCCGGGCGTAATGGTGGATGAGTTTGTAATCGTGCGAGATGAGCAGAATGGTCGTCCCCTGACGGTTGAGGGCCAGGAAAAAGTCCATGAGCTGCTGCAGGTGACCCCAATCCTGGCCGAGGGTGGGCTCATCGAGCACGATGAGAGCCGGGCGCAGGGAGAGGCAGGCGGCGAGGGTGGTGCGCTGCTGCTGGCCAACGGAGAGGGCCATGGGTTTCCGCCAGCGCAGGCCGGCCAGGTCGGCGTTGACCAGCGTCTGCTGGTGGAGTTCGGGGTCGAATTGGCGGTAATTGCGCGGCCCGAAGGCCACCTCCTCGTCCACGCTCTCGGTGAAGAGCTGGTCGAGCGGGTTTTGGAAGAGCAGGGAGATGTCCTGGCCGGGGCGAGGACGGCGTCCGCCGCGGAAGCGGACCGTACCTTTGCTGGGCTTGAGCAGACCGGCCATAACCAATCCCAGTGTAGATTTGCCGGCGCCGTTCGGGCCAACCAGAGCGGTGAATTCGCCCGGGTAAAGGGCCAGGCTCAGATCGTGGATGATCTGGCTGCGGCGGTAGCCGGCGCTGACCCCGCTCAGTTCGATCAACGGGCTGACCCCCACGGGCGGCTTGCCGTTTGGGACGAGCAGCTCATGCCATGAACGAGGCAGAGCCCACTCGCCGCGCAGGGGATTCCAGCGGCGCATGCCCAGTTTTTCCAGGGTATGGCGGTCGCCCAGCACCTGGTCGACCGGGCCGTCGGCCGCCAGGCAGCCGTCCACCAGCAGCAGCACGCGACTGGCGAAGCGGGCTGCTTCCACCAGGCGGTGCTCGATGAGAATGATGGTCATCCCCAGGTCTTGGCGCAGGGAGCGGAGGGTCTGCAAGACTCGCTCCGTGCCGGCGTTGTCCAGGGAAGCCAGGGGCTCGTCCAGCACCAGGACGCCGGGCTGCATGGCGATGGCGGCGGCGATGGCGACCCGCTGCTTTTGGCCGCCGGAGAGGGCGGCCGGTTGCGCATGGCGCAGCCCGGTGAGGCCCGTCGCCTCCAGAGCCCACTCCAGGCGCGAACGCACTTCATCTTCGGGGAGACCGAGATTACGGGGCCCGAAAGCGACTTCGTCTTCGACCTTTAAATGGAAGAGCTGCGAAGAGGGGTTCTGGAACACGACCCCCACCCGCGGCGAAAGGGAAGGCAGCGGCTCGGTGAGGGGGTTCACACCGGCCACCTCGACGGCCCCGGAGACCGAGCCGGGGAAGACCTGAGGGATCAGACCGGTGAGCACCCGGCCGAGGGTGCTCTTGCCGCCGCCCGAAGGCCCGGTGACGAGCAGGAATTCGCCCGGAGCAACGGTGAAGGAGAGGTCCTTCAGGGCGGGCACCTCACCGTAGGAAACGCTCAGATGCTCGATGCGTATCATGCGCTCCCCCACCCCGCGGCGGGCGCCTGGCTCAGGTCGCACACCTCGGCCCAGGGCCAGCGCTCACACGCTAACGGGACCAGGGTCGGGCGGACCACCACCACGGCCAGTTGGTAGCGGCGGGCGGAGACGATGTCGAGGGCCGTATGAAGGCCTGTGTTCTGCAGGAACTCGAGGGGGCCCAGCTCGTCGAACACCCACAAGTCGGGTGCGGCCTCTTCATGCAGAAGTTCATCCCCCCACTCCAGGGTCTCAGAGATGAAGCGCCAATTCTGAGTGGCGATCTCTTGCGGGGATGAGGGGTCTGATTCCGGTGCCGCAGGCGTAGGCTGGGAGGCGCTACCCTGGCTCTCGGCCAGGCGACGGACTTGCCAATCGGGCAGGGCAACCAGGTCGATGCCGGTTTTGTGGCCGCCCTCATACACGCCGGGCGAAATAAAGCCGGCTAAACTTATTCGACTATCCGCACTCCCCACCAGTTCCCGGCACCAGGTGGTCTTCCCTACCCCACTCGATCCGGTGATCAATAAGGTGCGCGCCGGGGGAGGCGTTTCGAGGGGGGTGGCATCAAAAATGCTCGCCAGGAGAAGCGCCGGCGAGCAGATATCAAACTGCATGGGCTATGGTTCTCCTTTCCAATTCCACCCGGTCAAAGCCATTTAACTCAACCGGATTTCGGGAGGCCGGGGTGTTTCCACCCCCAGCCCGGGTTCTCCGGGACCGGACAGGCGGCTGATTGCCTGCCGGACCGGAGAGCCTGTCCGCAGTCTCATAGGCGTCCGGCGAACCGGAACCGGTAGCGACGGCGGATCGGAGGGGATTATTTCAGGTTATTCTTCTTTCTTTTCTTCTTTGTCCTGGTCTCCAGCGATGCCTTTGCGGAATGCGCTGATCCCGCTGCCGAGCTCACCGGCGATTTTGCTGATGCGACCGACGCCGAACAGGACGATGATGATCACCAACAGGATGATCAGTTCTGGGACACCGAGACGGAATGGCATTTGGTTTCTCCTATAGCTTACGAGTTATGGCTGCAAGCAGGCCGGTTTGCGACCGGGGCTGCGAGGGTTCTTCTGCTCATCCACTTCCACTTCGCGGTTGAGGCGAAGGTCTGCGGAGTGGCCAGATTGACGGGCGCCCGGGTGTGTTCTCTGGGATGAGACTGTAGGTCTACGATCCATTTTCCAAGAACGCGGGGCGACGGCGACGCCAGGGTGCGACACGTTGAGTATAGTCGATTGAGGCGGCAAAGCCAACGGAGATAAATAATATTGTATAGGTAATAAACGTCATATGAAAAAGTGAAAAGTGAAAAGCGGAAAGCGAAAAAAGGTGGGCGGCGTTGGGATGGGGGCGCGCGGCGGAACGTAGGGCATGTTGCCGAACTTGCCCGTGCCGGTAACGGGAGGCGCAAGGACGACCCAAATACGGTCGCATGGTATCTTACCCACGCGCCCGTGGTGTGCCGGCA
>CAYMLG010000051.1:0-6507 GCA_964391195.1 uncultured Anaerolineaceae bacterium
TGCTTAGGGGCGGGTCTGGTAGGACGACCGGGGCGGGCTGGCCTGCCAGGCGCCGCTTACGGTGCGCCACCTGTGCCAGGAATGAAAGACCCGCCCCTACCTGAATCCGGGGATATATGGCCATCCGGCGCGTGTGCAGAACAGCGGTGGGTGTACGGTCTGCAGAATCCCAAAGGCGCAAGGCCCTTATCCATCTTTGGTCCCTTGCGGCTTTGGGTGAAGGGTCTGCTCGTATGATGTCCGCACCGGGCAGCCCGGTGGACTCTTTACAGCGCCACGTTCTTGGAGGCCAACAGCCTGACACCCAGGAGGGCGGCTAAGGCACGGCCCCCCTCCGTCATGATCTTACCGTGGTTCCAGATAAAAACCGGCCGGGCCAGGGGGGCCATCAGGTTCATCCACCCTTTTTTTGGAACCACCTGCCAGTCATATGTGACGCGGGTAAACCCTTCCATTTCCTTCAGTTCCCACAGGCCGGCCCCCGCCAGTTCGCCCACGGCGGAGCCTCCGTACTTATAGGGCGGCTCGTACCGGGTGTTGCGCATCTCGAAGGAAATGGTGTAGGGGAGGGCGGTTTTCCACTCAAAGAGGAACAATCCCCCGCAGCCGTCCGGGTTATTGGGTTCGAGCTCGGTCACCCGAGCAACGTACTTCCACCAGCGTGGGTACCCGATTCCATCGCCGATCTTCTCCCACACAGGCTGGATCGGAGCTTCCAGGTCCCAGGTGGAGAGGATATGAAACTCTGCCATCGTGACTCCTTTCATGGTTCTCTCAACAAAAATCCGATTAAAACCATTCAGTCCCGGACTGGCCTTGCTTGTGTGCGTGATGGAAAATGGTTGAAGCTTAGCGATCCCCCCGAGATTTGAATTGTGTGCGGTTCCCCGCTCTCTTGGTAACCAATTATAAGCCAGACGGGCCGCTGGGGAGGAACAATTCATGCTAGAATCAGGCATTTCCAGAACGAGGGATCACCATGAAAGTCTCCCACCGCGACTACTGCGAAGAGAACGGCGATTTCAACCGGCTGTGCCGGTTCGTCTCGGCGAGCAATGCCGCCTCGCGGGCGAACTCCGCCTGGTGCCTGGGCAGGATTGTGGATTGGAAATACGGCCTGTATGAGAATAAGCGCCTCTACCCCGCCTTTTGCAACGAAAATGCCCACCTGTGGTTCGACGGCTTTGGTGAGCTGGCGGGGTTTGTCGTCTCAGAAAGCGGGGATGCCGGCTTTGCCGTGCTGACCCTGCCGGGCTACCGCTTCCTGTATGAGGAAATGCTGCAATGGACCCTGGAAACCTGGAAAGGCAGGGGGCCGGCCTTTTATACCGAAGTCACCGAGCGGCAGGCGATCGAGGCCCGGGTGCTGGAGCAGTACGAGTTCCGGAAAAAATCGACTTTCTTCACCCGCCGGTTCGACCTGACCGGTGAGCTGATGCCGCGCACACCGCTCGAACCGGGTTTCACCATCGTCGATATGCACACCCATCCCGATTACCGCGGCCAGCGTATCCTGAGGAACAATGCGTTTCAGGGAAAGGACTCGCTCAGCGAAGCGGAGCTGCAGCACCAGCTCAGCTTCTACAATTACGGCAACCAGGGCCCGATCTACCATGCCCCCACCGATCTATGCGTGATGGCGGAAGATGGGACGCTGGTGGCCGGCTGTGAAGCGCTGATCGACGCGCAAAACTGCACCGCCGATATCGAGCGAGTGTGCACGCACAGCGGTTTCCGGAAACGCGGCTTTGCCCGGGCGGTCATCCTGGAATGCCTGCACCGGCTGAAGGAAATGGGGATCCACAGCGCCTATATCACCGGATACAGCCCCGAGGCGATCGCCCTGTACGGCTCGCTGGGCGCCAGGGACGAGATCCGGCTGTTCGAGCATGAGAAGGTGTGAGGGGGCAAGGCTTTCACTAGTTGGTAGGAAAAGCGGTTTCGACTTTACCACAGAGAACACAGAGAGTGCTGTCAACGGATTTTTAAGAGCGGATTGAACGGATTTTTTGGCTTTGGAGGGGTTGGTTTGTGGATGGGGTAGTTTCCGATTAGGCAGGGCTGTCAACGCATAGTGTGGGCACACGCCCTACTCAGGTAGGGGAGGGTCATTGATTCTGGCGGCGGGTGTTCCCCCGTAGCCGGCGCCTGCCAGGCCAACCCGTCCCGGTCGTCCAATCAGATCCGCCCGCCATCGCCATCCAATCCCCCGACCTCAGGGCAGCCCCTACGGCCATCCCAAGGTGAGGGTTGGTCTGGTGGCGAGCCTTTCCCACGCCCCGACGATCATACGGCTCGCCCGCCAGCGGATGAATCCGCCGGCTCCCATCATCCAAACCCGCTCAAAGCGGGTTCCCGACCAACCCTCACCAACCTGCCTGATGAAAATCAATAAACAACCCCGTACTGCAGTGGTATTCCTATAGGCGAAAAATCGCATTTGCTTATGGGAATACTTTTTTTTCAAATTTTCATCCAGCAGGTTTGGATCCCACCGGGCGTTGATTTCAATCGATGTCGGGCATGCGATGCTCGGGATGGCTTTCACCACAGAGTTCACAGAGAACACAGAGAAGGAAGTGGGGCGGCAGTTGAAACTGCACCTGCTAAGTGGACGAAGTACACCAAGCACGAATCCCCGCCTGCGCGGCAGTTGGAGTCCATGTAGGTGGACTTCGTGCCCTTTGTAGCTGCGAATTTATTCGCCGCCCCCCATCGACCCTGCATGCACGGCGTCATCACCCCCCCGAAACCATGTCCTTTCGAAATCCGAAAGGAGAAGATTTAATGAAGCCGAAAGTCCTGAAGACTGAAGCAGAATATCAGGCTGCCCTGGAACATCTGGAAACGCTCATGGATGCTGACCCCGGATCTCCACAAGAGGAAGAGCTAGAATTGTTCTCCATGCTGGTGGAACGGTACGAGGAGCAGCATTTTCCGATTGATCTACCCGATCCGGTGGAAGCGATTTTATTCCGCATGGAACAACAAGGGCTGACTCGAAGAGACCTGGAAGCATATATCGGCAGCCAAAGTAAAGTTTCTGAAGTGCTCAACCGGAAGCGGCCATTGAGCCTGGCGATGATCCGGGCATTGCGTACCGGGTTGGACATCCCTGCAGAAGTACTGCTGCAAGAACCGGGGAAGGAATTAAAGCCCCAGCGTTTTGATTATCGCCAATACCCGTTCCGGGAAATGTACCATGCCGGCTACTTCCCCCCTTCGATTCGTTCACTTCGAGATGCGAAAGGTATTGCCGAGGAACTCTTGGAAGGTCTTTTCTCGGTGATCCCCAATTACGGGTCTCAGCAAATTCTGTGCCGGAGTTCGGAAGGGCAGATGAATCTGAATGCTTTACAGGCCTGGCAGGCCAGGGTCCTTTTTTTGGCCGGCGAGCAGGATCTACCCGATTTTGATCAAGAAAAAATCACCCCGGAATTCATCCGTGAGGTTGCAAAGCTCAGTTATTTTTCGCAAGGCCCGCTCCTGGCCAAAGAGATGCTTGGCCGGCGAGGAATACCTCTCGTCATCTTGAAGCACTTACCGCACACCTATTTGGATGGCGCTTGCTTTCGAAATCCTGGTGGTCGCGCGGTGATCGGCCTGACACTGCGCCACGATCGGTTGGATAATTTCTGGTTCACATTGATCCACGAGCTGGCGCACGTACATCTGCACCTGAGAGATGAGGGTATAGCTTTCTTCGATGATATCGAGAGTCAAATAGATAATATGTGTAAGCCGGAAGAAGAACAGGCCAACCGGTTAACTCGCGATCTACTCATCCCGCCAGATATTTGGGAACTGACGAGAGAATTGCTTCTCAGCACCAATCACGAAACGGAAGTCATCAAGTTCGCAGAAACGATCCAGGTATCACCGGCGATCGTAGCCGGGCGTATCCGCTGGGAAACGGGTGATTACACGCGTTTCAACAGGTTGATCGGCAGCGGGGAAGTGCGAAAACTACTCTAGTTCCACAGTTCGCATTTCCCAAATCCGCCACATATACCCCACTAAACCGCTTGATTTTATCTCAATTTACGTCTACAATAAAATAACCGGCAATTACCCCGCAACCCTTCCGCAGTTCCCTCGTGCTACTCCATACTTGAAACCGGGAGATCGATATGGGCCGTTTGAGTCCTTATCTTATGTTAACCATCTCGGTGCTTGTTCTTATCGGGATTGTCGTCATCTACACCTGGCTGGTGGTGCCGGGATGGAGGACGGTGCCGGGCGGCATGGGGGCCATCTTTGCCGAGGCCGCGCCCGGAGTGCTGGCATTGGTGACCACCTTGTTCGGAATATTCAAAGGCCTGAAAGAGATTTTGGCGAAACCCGGGAAACCAGCGCCCACCGCGTCCCTGCAGATAACCGGTAACGTGGAGCAAAAAGGCGAGACGAACGTCGTGGCGACCACGGTGACTGCGGAAAGGATCGGCGGAACGCACATCGACCGAGTCGAACATTTGACAATCCAAACCGCGCCCGCCGGCCCTGACAGGATTCCGAAGCCTGGTTCCACCATCCAGCCACCCCCCCAAAATTTCACCGGCCGGGAAGAGGAGGCCGAAAGCCTGGTGGCTGCCTTGCAGGCGAAGGGAGCAGGGAGCAGCCCGGGGACAGCGGGCCGTCCCGCAGCGCTGATCGGCGGGGTGACCGGCGGGGCCGGGGTCGGCAAGACCGCCCTGGCCCGTGCCGCGGCCAACCGCCTGCGGGACGAGTACCCCTACACCGTGGAGATCGACCTGAAGGGCGCGGCCCGTCCCCCGGAGACGCCCCTGGATCCGGCCGCCGCGGCCCGCAATATCCTGTACACCTTCTTCCCCGACCAACCCCCGCCCACCGACCCCACCGATGTCTTCACCCTATACCGTAGGACGCTTAGCGAACACAAGACCCTGCTGCTGCTCGATAACGCCCGCGACGCAAACCAGGTGCGCCCGCTGCTGCCCCCGCCCCCCTCGGCGGCGCTGATCACCTCCCGCAGCCGCTTCCGCCTGCCGGAGGTTGATCTGAAACCGCTGCTGTTGGACGTGCTCAGCCCAGAACAAGCCTGCGCCCTGCTACATAAGCTCTCTTCACGTCTTATGGAAGCTGATGGCAAACTGGTGCTCGCCATCGCCGAACGCTGTGGCTATCTGCCGCTGGCGCTGCAGGTGGCGGCGGCACTCCTGGAGAGCCGGGATGACTGGTCGCCGCAGGATCTGCTGCACCGGCTGGACGATCAACGCACCCGGCTGCAGACTCTGCGCCTGCCCGATGACACTTCACTGGACGTGTACGCCGCACTGGAGGCTTCCTACCAATCCCTTCCCGAGGCATTGCATCAGCGCTACCGCTATCTGGGAGTCTTCCCCGCCTCCTTCGATCGAAATGCGCTGGCCTATGTGTGGAGCGGTGAGAGGGAATTGACCCCGGCGCTGGATGCGGACCTGGGCCGCCTGCTCAAGAGCAGCCTTGTGGAGTACAACCGGGACAACGAGCAATACATGCTGCACGATCTGACCCGCTTGCACGCCTACACGCACCTGCTCGCGGAGCAGGAGGGAAGCGGGGAGGCGGGCGAAGCGCTCCGGCGCCACGCGGATTATTATCTGGATCTGGCTGAGGATGCCGATGATGCGTTCCTGGCAGGCGGAGAGCATATCGCGGAGGCGCTGAGCGCCTTCCGCCAGGCCTGGCCGCACCTGGAGGAGGCCTTCCAGCGCCTGGCGGCCACCCCACCGGTGGCGGAAGTCCCGGAGGCCGAGCGCTGGCTGGCCGCTTTCCCGCTGCACCTGCCTATCTTATTCGATCTCCACCTGCCTCCGGGATCACGCATACCGATCCTGGAGCGGGCGTTCGAGGCAGCGCGGCGGACCGGCGACCGGTGGGGAGAAGGGGCTGCACTGGGTAACCTTGGGAACGCCTACTACAGCCTGGGGGAGGCCCGCCGGGCGATCGAGTTCTATGAGCAGGCGCTGGTCCTCACTCGTGAGCTTGGCGACCGGCAGGGCGAAGGGGTTGTCCTGGACGGTCTGGGGAACGCTTACTACAGCCTGGGGGAGACCCACCGGTCGATCGAGTTCCACGGGAAGTCGCTGCAGATCCATCAGGAGACCGGCGACCGGCGGAGGGAAGGGAACGCCCTGGGCAACCTGGGGGTCGTCTACCGCGACCTTGGCGAGACCCACCGGGCGATCGAGTGCCATGAACAGGCGCTGCGGATCTTCCGCGAGATCGGCGACCGGCGAGGAGAAGGGAACACCCTGAACAATCTGGGGATCGCATACCGAAATATTGGCGAGACCCACCGGGCGATCGAGTTCTTCGAGCAGGCGCTGCCGATCGCTCAGGAAACCGGCGACCGGTGGGGGGAAGGGAACGTCCTGACCAATCTGGGACTTGCCTACCACGACCTGAGCGAGACCCATCGGGCGATCGAGTGCCACGAACAGGCGCTGCGAATCTGCCGCGAGATCGGCGACCGGCGAGGAGAAGGGAACGCCCTGAACAATCTGG
>CAYMLG010000051.1:6607-36496 GCA_964391195.1 uncultured Anaerolineaceae bacterium
CGAATACAGGCCGGAGCATGCCGATTTGTGCCGGCGCTGGATTCCACCAATCGCCTGCCTATGACCACTCCCTCCCTCCCCCCCAGGACTCCGTCACTGAATGGCGCGGGAGCTGGTGCGGCTGCGCGACAGCTGGCTGAACCCGGAAGGCACTAACGAAGCTGAACTGAAGAAGCGCACGCTCACCAACCTGTACAACCAGCGCCCCACCTGGCTGGTCAACGCCCACCACAAGCTGGACTGTGCCTTGCTGGAAGCCTACGGCTGGCCGTTGGATTTGAGCGAGGAGGTTTCGGAGAGATTTACCCACAAAGATCACAAAAGACACGAAGGTTTTTATTCTCACACAACTCAGGAGCAAAGCAATGGAGAACGACATCACGACCAACAGGATCACCGTGCTGGGGGAAAAGAACCGGAATGGAGTCTACCCGCAGGTGGATTATTATCAATCGGTCTTCAATGAGATGGTCAGGCAGCGACAGGCGCTGGAAAGTATTCGCGGGATGCTGCAGTTTTTTGTGATCCTGACGGTCCTGGGCATTGGGTTGTCGATCCTTACGATGTGCGCGGGGTTGATAGGGTTGTAATATTTGGCCCGCCTCCCATCAACCTGCTTCAGCGGGTTTGGATTCTTCCAGGCGTCGAATTCATTCGATGCCGGGTGGAGTGGCACAAGGCGATTTGGTTGGGCGGATATTGTGCCAGGAAGACCTTCACCACAGAGAACACAGAGATCACAGAGAGCAGGTGATGACGCCATGCGACCGTATTTTGGTCGCCCTTGCCTGTGGAGCACATCGCCCGGTTTCGGTAGGGGCGGGTCATTGATTCGGGCAGCGGGTGTTCCCCCGCAGCCGGCGCCTGGCAGGCCAGCCCGTTTTGACCGTCCAATCAGACCCGCCCCGCCATCGCCATTCGCCCCCCCGGCCTCAGGCCAGCCCACACAGCCATCCCAAGACGCGGGTTGGTCTGGTGACGCGCCCATTCCCACGCCCCGACGACCATACGGCTCGCCCGCCAGCGGATAAATCCGCCGGCTCCCAAAATCCAAACCCGCTCAAAGCGGGTTCCATGCCACCCGCCTCCCCTCAACCTGCTTCAGCGGGTTTGGATTCCACCAGGCGTCGAATTTATTCGATGCCGTGCATGCGATGCTCGGGATGGCCTTCACCACAGAGTTCACAGAGAGCACAGAGAGTAGGATGAATTGGGTCGAAGACCTGGCGCTTCGGATGATGCGGGGGAAATCGAGAACAAGTCGAGCCTGTTGGTATAATACCTCCCACACTGGCCACCTCCGCATATCGCCCAAAGCCGGGGTGGCCGAGAAGCGGGAAGAGAGGAACATGCAAAGCGACGCCACGAGCGTGTCCCAATACATCGAAGAGGCGCCCGAGGAGCGGCGGGCGGCGCTGATCAGGCTGCGCGAGCTGTGCCTGAGGACGCTGGTCGGGTTCGAGGAGTCGATGACTTACGGCGGGCCGACTTATGCGCGGGACGGCGAGATCGAGGTGGGGTTCGCCAGCCAGAAGAATTTCATCGGCCTGTATATCCTCCGCACCGACGTGATGGAAGCCCACCGCCACCTGCTCAACGGGCGAGGAATCAGCGTGGGCAAAGGGGCCATCCGCTACTCCCGGCCGGAGCGGATCGACTTCCAGGTGGTGGAACAGATGCTCAGGGCCACGGCCGAGTCCACCGGGCCCATTTGCGATTGAGGCCATAAGGCGCGGGATAACCGCATCACATATCAGGAGAACAAAATGGAAAGACAAAACCCGGTCGCTGAGGAGTTTTTGCGCTACAACCGCTGGGCCAATCTGGCTCTGTTCGACCTGTGCTGCCAGCTCTCGCCCGAGGTGCTGGCCAGCACCCAGCCGGGGTGCTACGGCACCGTCTACGAAACCCTGCGCCACATCGTGCGCGGCGAGGTGCGCTATTACTGGCTGCTCACCGGCCAGCGCCTGCAGCCGCCGTTTTCCTGGGATTCGCAGCCCTCGGTGGCCGAGATGCGGGCCTTCGCCGAGCAGGTGAGCAGCGCCCTGATCCAGGTCGCCGGGGAGTACGCCGACCCGGAGCGCATGATCAGTGAAGTGGAAGAGAATGGGGAGGTGGTGACTTACAATGCGCTCACCCTGCTGATCCAGATCGTCAACCACGGCGTGGAGCACCGCACCAACATCACCAGCGTTCTGGCCGCACAGGGGCTCCAGGCCCCGGGGATCGACGGCTGGGCCTACTTGTTCGCCAGGCCCGAGCGGTTGAAGCTTACCATCGAGCCGAAAGGGTAATTCCCGGCCCCAGAGGACGGGCAGACCCTGAAGGTTTTCCGGACTCCACGCCGGCCAGATCCACCCCGGCGGAGCAACGGGTAAACCCTTCGGGGTCTTATGGTTTAATTCCACCCATGAGGTATTTGCGAACTGCGGAGGTGGCGCGGGCGGCGGGGGTGCACCCCAACACCGTGCGGCGCTACGCCGAGCAGGGGCTGATCCCGCCGCCGGTTGGGCGCACCCCATCCGGGTACCGCCAGTTCACGCAGCGGCACGTGGACTGCATGAAGCTGGCGCGCCTGCTGCTGATCGGCTCTTACCCGGGGCGCGGGCTGCGGGCCTCGGCCATGCGGGTGGTGCAGCAGGCCACGAGCGGCGACATGAGGGCCGCGCTGGACGAGGCGCGACGGCACCTGGGGCAGGTGCAGGCCGAGCGGCGCCAGGCCGAGGAGGCGGCGAGCCTGCTGGAGCGTTGGGCCGAAAAGCGGTCCGAGCTGTATGCGGATACGGGCGGCCCGTTCCTGTCCACCAGCAAGGCCGCCCGGCTGCTGGGGGTGAGCGTGGACATGCTCTACAACTGGGAGCGCAACGGGCTGATCCGCGTCCCGCGCGACCCGGCCAACAACTACCGCATCTACGGCCCCTACGAGCTCGGCCGGCTGCGGATCATCCGCATGCTCGGCCAGGCCGGCTACAGCCACATGGCCATGCTGCGCATGTTCCTGCAGCTCGATCGGGGCCTGACCCGCGACCTGCGCGGCGTGCTCGACACCCCCCGCCCGGACGAAGACATCTTCTCCGCCGCCGACCGCTGGCTCTCCACCCTGGCCGAGCAGGAGCGACGCGCCCGGGAGGCGGTCGAGCTGCTGGAAGGGATCGTGGTCTGACAGGGGCGCGCCTGCGATGGTGTTTAATAAGCTGGGCGGGCCGCCCAGCTCATACATAATTGCTACTTAGAGTTCGTGGAAAACCACAGAATAGTGGACGATAGGCTATAATTGAAGCAAGGACCGGGGGATATTCGCGAGAGGCGCTCTCAGAATATCCCCCGGTCCTTCATCAATCCGGCCAGACCGGAAAACCGCCACCGCAGTGGCTGGGAGTAGACAGGCTGAAGGAGGAGTTCTTACCTGGGGGTGAGCGGCCTGTGGGAGTCGCTCGCATCGTGGCGAACAGATATCGAAGGAGGGTTTTCCCATGGCAAGGCGTCTATTGGCGCTTCTGGGCGCGCTGCTCGCCGCCCTGAGTCTCACCGCTGTCACCGTCCATGCTGCCCGCGCCACATCCCAGGCCCATGGAATGCTGCCCGCGCACGGCCAATCGCCGGCGGTGGGCAGTTCTGTTTTCACACCCAACCTGCCGGACCCATACCGCCCGCAGGCTGGCGAACCCGCCGAGGTGTTTTTTCTACAGTTGGAGGGCGGGCAGCCGGCCCCCGGTAACAACGTCGGCTACAAAATCACCTACATGGTCGGCGGCGCCGTTCAGGTCAAGGATACCGCCATCAGCCTGAATTATCCGCCCCAGCTGGTATATCTGAGCGATACGAGCAACTCGTTCACCAAACACGACGGGGGGACGATCACCTGGTCCCTGGGGCCGAAGTACCCTTCTCCCTACACCTCCGCGTTCTATGTCTTCTTCACGGTCCCGCCCGAGACAGAGCCCGGCGCCGGGATCACTGTCACCGCGACGATGAAATCCAGCGACCCCGGTTTCGCCCCGGCCAGCGTCTCCGTATCCACCGTGGTGCAGACCGGCACCGTCGAAGCGGAGGCCAACGGGCCGCTGGTCCCGCTGAACCCGGGGGCCGGATCTCTCCTAAGCTACGAGTATTCCTTGTGCAACGAGGGGACGGTCTCCAGCGGGCAGGCCACTCTGACCGCCACCCTGAGCGGTGGGGCGACTTTCGCCCATACAATGGAAGAGGCTCCGTCCTGGAAATCGGTCGTGTACCGCAGGGACTTCCGCGTGATGCGCCGGCCGGCCATCGACGGCGGAGAGTGTGCCCGGCTGTGGTTGGGGGTGCAGATTCCGTTGGACACCCCGGTGGGGACGGTGATCACGGGGACCGCAACCCTAAGCATCGCCGGGGACATGGACCCCACCAATAATACGGTCACTTTCACCGATACCATCCGCGCGCCGAACATGGTCCTGAGGATGAACAGCGGCCTCGCCGAAGGGTCCGGGCCCCTGGTAGCGGGGTCGGAAATCTGGCTCAACCTGGGCTACAACGTCTATGCGAACACCATTGTGCCCACGCTGCGCCTCACCGACACGCTGCCCGAGCACACCACCTTCCTGCGCTCCTGGTGGTGCGAACCAGGGCCATCCTACACCAGATTCCCGGTGGAGCAGGGCCCGGGGTGGGTCGCCTGGGAGTTCGAATATCTCCGGCAAGACGCCCAGGTCATGCTGTGCATAGCGCTAAAAGTGGATGAAGACGTTCCCCCGGGGGCGATCCTGACCAACACCGCAACCGTCGATTCCGTTCCCGGCTACGATTGGGTCGTGCGGGATCAGGCAACGACCACCTGGCAGGGGCAGTTCTGGGGCCACGGTCCGAACCTCACCACTCCTTATTCTGAGACGAAATGGATCGACAGCGGTGGGGGCAAGCGCGCCATGGAAGACCAGCCCAGGCTGATGGTACGGTCGAGCATGCAGAACATCGGCGACGAAGCCGCCATGCCTGTCACTTTCACCGTCGATTACCCGCCGGACTCGGCCCTCATCCCCGGCAGCCTGTTCGTCGATTCGCCAGACGTCAGCCAGGTGATTACCGGTGCAGTCCCTGGGCAGTTCAGCGTCGTCCTCAGCCGGCTCGATCCGGGGGAGCGGGTCGACTTCGCCTTCGAGGAAGCCGTCCAACCCGTGGGCGGTCTTGTCTACACCCACACCTTCACCATGACTCCGGGGCAGGTGGATGCCAACCCCGCCGATAACCGCACGGTGTTGGCGCCCTACAGCGGGCCGGACCTGGCAGTCACCCAGGAAATCCCCGATCTGCCGCTTCAACCCGGCAAGCCGTTCCGCATCTGGCTGCGCCTGTACAACCTGCAGCAGGCTTTCGCGCCGCACGGGGACAGCGGGACGGCCTGGCTGACGGACACGCTGCCCGCCGGCCTGACCTTGCTGGAGGCCAGCCTGCCGCCCGACAGGCAGGACGGGCAGACGCTGACCTGGCAGTGGGACAATCTCCCGCCCTCCACCGGCGAGGAAACCCCCAGCGCCGTGGGCCTGTACCTCACCGTCACTCTCAACGGCAAGGCGACCAGCCTGGCGGACCTGACCAACCTGGTCGAGGCCGCCGCCCTCGTGCCCGAAGCGCAGACCGGCAACAACCGCTCGGAAATGCTGGTTCAACCCGATTTCCCGGTGGCGGTGGAGGACGCATTCGAGATGGATGCGGGCCTCATCCTGGAGGTGATTGCGCCGGGTGTGCTGGGCAACGACCTGTTCCTGGACGGCCGGCAGCAGGCGGTGCTGGTCGCCGGCCCGGCGCATGGGGCGCTGTCCCTGGCCCCGGATGGATCCTTCAGCTATAGGCCGCAGGAGGGCTATGCCGGGCCCGACAGCTTCACCTACCGGGTGGAGCAGGGCGGGGTCGAGGGCACACCGGCCCAGGTGCGGCTGACGGTGCGACCGGGGCCGGACGAACCCCCGCCCCCAGAGGACCCGCCGTCGAACCCGGTGTACTTGCCGGTCGTCTACAATTGAGCGCCATCACCTACAGGGCATGTCCCCCCTCTCCCCGCGTAAGCGTGGGTGAGGGGCCAAACCCTTAAACCCTCCCTAGGCACACCAGGGTTGTATAATGGAAACGAGGCGTGGAACCGCGCCTCGTTTTTACCGTTTTACAAACCCTTTACCCTCAGGAGGTAAGATGCAAACACACATTCGCGTCCGGGGCGCCCGGCTGCACAACCTGAAAAACCTGGACGTTGACATCCCCAAGAACCAGATCGTGGCGCTCACCGGGCTTTCCGGCTCGGGCAAGTCCACCCTGGGGTTCGACATCCTCAACAACGAAGGCGCCCGGCAGTACCTGGAGTCGCTGGGATTGGCGGCCTTCTTCAGCAAACCTCCGGTCGACTCCATCAGCGGCCTGTCTCCCTCGATCAGCGTGGACCAGCGCCTGACGAACCACAGCCCGCGCTCCACGGTGGGCACCAGCACCGGGGTGTTCACCTTCCTGCGCATCCTGTACGCCCGCCTGGGGCGCCGCCCCTGCCCGAACTGCGGGCGGCAACTGCCGCCATCCTTCGACGCCTTCTCCGAAGAGTGGGAGCCCGATGACGAGGTGGAAGCTCCAGACGAGACCTTCCCCTGCCCGCACTGCGGCGCCCCCGTGCCCGAGATGAACATGGCCAATTTCTCCTTCAACAAACCCGCCGGGGCCTGCCCCACCTGCACCGGGCTGGGCACGGTCCACCAGGCCGGCCTGAGCAAACTGGTGGACCAGGAGCTGACCCTGGAGCAAGGGGCGGTGACCGGCTGGGAGGCCAACCTGACCCGCTATCACAGCCAGACGCTGCGCCGGGCCGGGGAATACTACGGGTTCGAGGTGGACCTGAGCCGGCCGGTGAAGGATTTCTCGCCCGCGCTGCGCGACCTGCTGTTCTACGGGGCGGAGAGCCCCCAGTTCCGCCGCCACTTCCCCGATATCGAGCCGCCGGACACGGTGAGCCGGGGGCGGTTCGAAGGCGTGGCCACCAACCTGCTGCGGCGCTATGCCGAACGGATCAACGACCCAGCCTACCGGGAGAAGATGTCCGCCTTCCTGGTGACCGAGACCTGCCCCGACTGCCGGGGCGACCGGCTGCGGCCGGAGAGCCGGGCGGTGACGGTGGACGGGGTGGGGATCATCGAACTGTCCAGGCGGCCGCTGAGCGAGCTGGCGCAGTGGGTGCGTGCGCTGGAGGATAAGTTCAGCCCCGAGGAGATGGTCGTCGCCCGGGCGGTGCTCATCGACCTGAACGAACTGATCTCCCGCCTGCTGGAAGTGGGCGTGGGCTACCTGACCCTGGAGCGGGCTTCCACCAGCCTGTCGGCGGGGGAGGCGCAGCGCCTGCGCATGGCGACCCTGCTCGGCTCGGGGCTCACCGGGGTGCTGTACGTGCTCGACGAGCCGACGGTGGGCTTGCACCAGCGGGATACGCAGCGGCTGGCCGGCTTCTTACAGCGGCTGCGCGACCTGGGCAACACGGTGCTGGTGATCGAACACGACCTGGAACTGATCCGCCTGGCCGATACGGTGATCGACATCGGCCCGGGGGCGGGCAAGCATGGGGGGCGGTTGGTGGCCATCGGCTCGCCGGAGGAGGTGGCCCGCACGCCGGAGTCGATCACCGGGGGCTACCTCGCCGGGCGCCTGCGGGTGGAGGTCCCGGGGCAACGGCGCAGCCCGGGCGACAAGGCGCTCACCATCGTCGGGGCCAGGCAGCACAACCTGAAGGACCTCACCGTGCGGCTGCCGCTGGGCTTGATGGTAGTGGTGACCGGCGTCTCGGGTTCGGGCAAGTCTTCGCTGATCTTTGACATCCTCGACCGGGCGGGACGGCAGCGCTTCTTCGGCGCAGGCGATCCGCCTGGCGAGCACGACCGCATCGAGGGTTGGGAGCATGTGGACAAACTGATCACTATCGACCAGACCCACGTCATCCGCATGTCGCGCTCGAACGCGGCCACCTATTCGGAGGCCTTCACGCCCATCCGGCAGACTTTCGCCGCCACGGAGGACGCCAAACGGCTGAAGCTCACCGCCCGCCATTTCTCGTTCAACGTGCCGGGCGGGCGCTGCGAGCGCTGCGAAGGAGCGGGCAGGCTGACGGTGAAGATGCACTTCCTGCCGGATGTTGAGGTGCGCTGCCCGGTGTGCAAGGGAAAGCGCTTCAACCGGGAGACGCTCTCGGCCCGCTACCGGGGGCGCAGCATCGCCGATGTGCTGGATATGACGGTGGAGGAGGCGCTGGAGCTGTTCCACGATGTGCCCCAGGTGGCGGCCCGCCTGCAGGTGATGGCCGATGTGGGGCTGGGGTACCTGCAGCTTGGGCAGCCCGGGACGACGCTCTCGGGCGGTGAGGCGCAGCGGGTGAAGCTGGCCAGGGAGCTCGGGCGGCGCAGCGCGGGGCACACTCTGTACCTGCTCGACGAGCCGACCACCGGCCTGCACCCGGCGGACGTGGCCCGGCTGCTGGACGTGCTGCAGCGCCTGGTGGATGCGGGGAACACGGTGGTTGTGGTGGAGCACAACCTGGATGTGATTCGCTCCGCCGACTGGCTGATCGACCTGGGCCCGGAAGGGGGCGCGGCCGGTGGGCAACTGGTGGCCGAAGGCCCGCCCGAACAGGTGGCGCAGGTGGACGCGTCGTATACAGGACAGTTTCTGCGCCGGGCGTTGGAGATGGCATAGCCGCGAAAAGGGAAAAGCGAAAGGCGAAAGGCGAAAAATGGGCGGGGCCTAGTGCGAGATGCGAATCTTGCGGCTCTCGACCGGAGGGCGCCACCGGGCAAGGGCGACCAAAATACGGTCGAATGGCGTCTTACCCTACGCCGGCCCGCCAACCCAAACCCGCCCCCGCGCAGTTGCCTGGGGAAAGCCGTCCACGAATGGGACACGAATACACGAATAACACACCGGCCACCCAATCCACAGCCAGGAGCGCCCTCCAAACCATATCATCCTGCAGGCGAGCGCTCTACTCCCTCTCTGTCATCCGGAGCGGCGGCGTGCAGCGCCCGAATGATCTCCCCATACCCAGGTAGGGGCGGGTCTTCGAGTCAGGCGGGGGCTCACGGCCTGGAACGCCTTCTCGCCAGCGAACAACCGCCGGCCCGCCAACCCAACCTCGCCCCCGCGCAACCGCCAACCCACCTACCTACAAACCACCCCCCCTCACCTGTCATCCTGAGAGAGCGTTTTTTGCGACCGAAGGATCTCAGGCGGACTAACATGGGAGATCCTTCGCCATGCGACGTTCTGCGACACTCGAGCAACGCTTCGCGTTGCCCGGCGCCCGTCGCCGCTCAGGATGACATGGGCACTCGAAAGGGCGCCCGCCCTCAAGTGACCGCAATCCGTTCAATCCGGTCCCGTAATCCGGTGACAGCTCCACCGAACCATCAACCCTCACATCCAAATCCAGCCTCGCCCGGCGCGTATCTGTCCGGGATGGCGGTTAAAACCGCGGCTACGAAATGCGCGAAGTCCACCTGCGTGGACTCCTACCGCCGCCGTACCCGGCACCATCACCTGTTCTCTGTGTTCTCTGTGCTCTCTGTGGTAAAGCCGAAACCACCGGCGACGACACGCAACCCCGGCAACAACCCCTGCTCTCTGTGAACTCTGTGGTAAAACCTTCGTATCGCCCGGAACAGCCTCCCAAACATCAGAGCCTCACGGTGCGTGAAAATTCGAAATTCGCAATCCGCAATTCGAAATCCCCGAAAGTCCCTCTTGACACAGGGCCAGAAATCCATTACCATTGACTCTGGGAGCGCTCCCAGCTCCCACCAGCCATCATATCTCCGATCTCATCACGCTCGTCCAACAGGTAGCTGCCCGCAGGGCAACTCCTCCTCTGTTGTTACACCACCTTCCTTGGGGTGAAACCGATGCCTACCCTTGAAGAAATTGCCAAACTCGCCCAGGTCTCCCGCTCCACCGTCTCGCGGGTGATCAACAACGACCCCAACGTCAGCCCGAAAACCCGCGAACGGGTCCAGCAAGTGATCCAGGAGCTCAACTTCCAGCCCAACCGCGCCGCCCGCCGCCTGGCCGGGGGGCGCACCCACATCCTCGGCCTGGTCATCCCTACCAGCGTCCACCGCCTGTTCACCGACCCCTACTTCCCCCTGCTGATCCAGGGGGTGACTTCAGTGTGCAACGCCCAGGATTACACCATGATGCTGTGGCTGGCCGAGCCGGAGTTCGAACAGCAGATGATCGGCCAGATCACCCAGGACAGCCTGATCGATGGTGTCATTATCGCTTCGAACGTTTTCGACGACCCGCTGGTGCAGGCGCTGCGCAGCAGCCATTTGCCCTCGATCCAGATCGGGCGCCCGCGCCGCCAGGTCGATGCCAGCTACGTGGATGTTGAAAACCGCAGCGCCGCCCGCGATGCTGTGGCCCTGCTGCTGCGCAACGGGCGGCGGCGCGTGGCCACCATCACCGGGCCAGACAATATGGTCGCCGGGGTGGACCGCCGCGAAGGTTACCTGACCGCCCTGCAGGAACACGACCTGCAGCCCGTGCCGGAGCTCATCGTCGAGGGAGACTTCAGCGAGGCCGGCGGCTACGAAGCCGCCCGGCGGCTGCTCCCCCACCGGCCGGATGCGATCTTCGCCGCCAGCGATGCCATGGCCAACGGCGCTCTGCGGGCGATCAAAGAGGCCGGCCTGCGGGTGCCGGAAGATATCGCCCTGGTGGGGTTCGACGACATGCCCTTCGCCGCCCTGGCCGACCCGCCTCTGACCACCGTGCGCCAGCCGGTGGCCCGCACCGGGATGGTGGCCGCCGAGACCTTGATCGACCTGATCGAACACCCCGGATCCTCGCCCCGGCGGATCATCCTGCCGACCGAGCTGATAATCCGCCAGTCGTGCGGCACGCGCCGGGCTGCAAGCCGCCCCCCGGAGCAGAATCTGGACCCGCAGGCCAGCGGATCTCATCCCGCCTCGCGCGGCTGACCTCAGAGGCGGGCCGGATCGAGCCGGCCGGTTGGGTCTGGGCCGGGACCATTCGAAACGATCCTGATCGTCTCCCCCTGCCAACACAGGTTTTTCACAAGCCGGCGGCGCACCAGCCACAGGGGCGTTCGCGGGCGGGGGTAGACCTTCAGGTTACCTATCTTCAGGAAGGTAAATATGCGCTACGGATACTTCGACGATGCCCGTCGGGAGTACGTGATCACGCGGCCCGACACCCCCCTACCCTGGATCAACTACCTGGGATGCGAGGCCTATTTTGGCCTGATCTCCAACACCGGCGGGGGCTACTCCTTCTACCGGGATGCCCGCCTGCGCCGGTTGACCCGCTACCGCTACAACAACGCCCCGCTCGACCTGGGCGGGCGGTATCTGTATCTGCGCGATAACCAGACGGGGGAATACTGGTCGCCCACCTGGCAGCCCACCCGATCCCCGCTGAAGGACTACTCCTGCCGCCACGGCCTGGGCTACACGGTCATCGCCTCCACCTACCGGGGGGTGACCGCCGAGGTGCGCTATTTCGTGCCCTTAGGCGAAACGCTGGAAGTGTGGGAGCTGAGCCTGACCAACGGCCGCCCGGAGCCCGTGGAGCTGTCGCTGTTCTCCAGCATCGAGTTCGCCCTGTGGGACGCCCACGACGACGCCACCAATTTCCAGCGCAATTACAGCACCGGCGAGGTGGAGGTGGAAGACGGGGTGATCTACCACAAGACGGAGTACCGCGAACGGCGGGACCACTTCGCCTACTTCGCCTGCTCCGAGCCGCTGGCCGGGTTCGACACCGCCCGCGAAGCCTTCCTCGGGCCGTACCACGGCTGGGAGAGCCCGCAGGCCGTGGTCCGCGGCGAGTCGGGGGATTCGATCGCCCACGGGTGGCAGCCTTGCGGCTCGCATCACGTGCGGGTGGCGCTGGCCCCGGGCGAGATGCGGGTGGTGATCTTCCTGCTCGGCTATTTCGAGAACCCCCGGGAGGACAAGTTCGACCCGCCCGGCTCGCAGCGCATCAATAAGCGCGGGGTGCGCCCGGTGATCGACCGCTACCTGCAGCCCGAGGCCGTGCAGCGGGCCTTCGAAGATCTGCGCCGGCACTGGGACGCGCTGCTGGGCCGGTTCCAGGTGGAGACGCCCGACGAGCACACCAACCGCATGGTGAATATCTGGAACCCTTACCAGTGCATGGTGACCTTCAACCTGTCGCGCTCGGCTTCGCTGTACGAATCGGGCATCGGCCGGGGGATGGGCTTCCGCGACAGCAACCAGGACCTGCTGGGGTTCGTGCACATGGTGCCGGAGCGCGCCCGGGAGCGGCTGCTGGACCTGGCGGCCACCCAATTGGAGAGCGGGGGCGCTTACCACCAGTACCAGCCCCTCACCCGCCGGGGCAACGATCTGGTGGGGAGCAATTTCAACGACGACCCGCTTTGGCTGGTGCTGGCTGCGACCTCCTACTTGAAAGAGACGGCCGATAGGAGCCTGCTGGACGAGCCGGCCCCTTACGAAAACCGGCCGGGCAGCGAGACGCCGTTCTACGAGCACCTGCAGCGCTGCCTGCGCTACACCCAGGAGCGCCTGGGGCCGCACGGTCTGCCGCTCATCGGGCGCGCCGATTGGAACGACTGCCTGAACCTGAACGCTTTCACCGCCGAGCCGGGTGAGCCCTTCCAGACCACGGCCAACCGAGACGGAAAGGTGGCCGAGTCGGTGTTCATCGCCGGGCTGTTCGTGCTCGCCGCCAGGGAGATGGCCGGGCTGGCCGAGGCCCGCGGCCTGGAGGCGGAGGCCGAGGCTTACCGCTGCGCGGCGCAGCAGATGGAGCAGGCGGTGTGCGAGCACGGCTGGGATGGAGGCTGGTTCCTGCGGGCTTACGACCATTTTGGGCGCAAGCTGGGTTCGCAAGAGAACGAGGAGGGGCAGATCTTCATCGAGCCTCAGGGCATGTGCGTCATGGCCGGGCTGGGGCTGGACGACGGCAAGGCGGGCCAGGCGCTGGAGGCGGTGGCCGAGCGCCTGGGGACGCCGCACGGGTTGGTGCTGCTCAACCCGCCCTTCACCCGCTACTACCTGCACCTGGGCGAGATCTCATCCTACCCGCCGGGCTATAAGGAGAACGCCGGGGTTTTCTGCCACACCAACCCCTGGATTATGATCGCCGAGGCGATGACCGGCAACGGCGAGCGGGCTTTCGATTACTACCGGCGGATCAACCCCTCCTACCGGGAGCAGATCAGCGAGGTGCACCGCTGCGAGCCCTACGTGTACGCCCAGATGATCGCCGGGAAGGACGCCCCCACCCACGGGGAGGCCAAGAACTCCTGGCTCACCGGCACCGCGGCCTGGAACTACGTGGCCATCACCCAGTGGATCCTGGGCATCCGCCCGACCCTGTGCGGGCTGGAGATTAACCCGGTGATCCCGCCGGATTGGCCCGGGTTCAGCGCCCGGCGCACCCTGCGCGGGGTGACTTACGAGATCCGCATCCACCGCCAGGGCCCGGGGAACGAAGTGCGGCTGGTGGTGGATGGGCAGCCGCTGGAGGGCAGGGTGGTCCCGGAGCCGGGTGATGGGCGGCAGGTGGTGAATGTGGAGGCGATATTGACATGACCGCATACGGATATTTCGACGAAGAGAACCGGGAATACGTGATCACCGACCCACGCACGCCGGTGAAATGGATCAACTACATCGGCGCGCTGGCCTTCGGCGGCTTCGTAGACCACACCGGCGGGGCGGTGATCTGCAAAGGGGACCCGGCGCTGAACCGCATCACCCGCTACATCGCCCAACTGCCGGCCTCCGATTTCCGCGGCGAGACGCTCTACATCCGCACCCGCTACGCGGATAGTATCCGCCCGGATGGCTACCGGCTGTTCTCGCCGTTCTACACCCCTTGCCTGCGCCCTTACCAATCCTGGGAGTGCCGGGTGGGCCTGGGCTACAACCGGGTGCGCTCCAGGGTGGACGACCTGGAAGTGGAGGTGACCATCTTCGTCCCCCCGGGCGGTGAGTGCGAGATCCGCGACATCCGGGTGACCAACCGCGGCGCGCAAGCGGTGGAGGTGGACGCCATCCCGGTGGTGGAGTACACCCATTTCGACGCCCTCAAGCAGTTCACCAACGCCGATTGGGTGCCGCAGACTATGCAGAGCCGGGCCTACCCGGAGGCGGACGGGCGATTGGTGCTGGCGCAGTACGCCTTCATGAAGCGCGATACCGCCGTAAATTACCTCACCTCCAACGCTCCGGTATCATCCTTCGAGAGCGACCGCCCGGGCTTCCTGGGCGATCACGAGTACGGCACCTGGGCCGATCCGCTCAGCCTGCGCTCGCCCGAGCTGTCGAACTACGAAGCGCAGCGCGGTGACAACCTCGGCGCCCTGCTGCACCACCTGGGGACGCTCCAGCCCGGGGAGACCCGCCGCCTGATCACCCAACTGGGCCAGGCCGAGTCGGTGCAGGCGGCCATGCCCCTGATCCAGAAGTTCCGCCGGCCCGAAGCGGTGGACGCCGCCCTGGAAGACCTGGGCCGCTTCTGGGAGCAGTACCTGGGCCGCTTCCAGGTGGAGACGCCCGCCCGCAGCATGGACCAGATGCTCAACGTGCACAACCCGCGGCAGGTGTACGTCACCACCACCTGGTCGCGCTACCTCAGCCTGTACCAGCTCGGCTTCGGGGCGCGCGGTATCGGCTTCCGCGACAGCGCCCAGGACGTGATGGGCGTGTTCAGCAGCGCCCCCGAGTTGGGGGAAGACCTGCTGTGCAAGCTGCTCCAGGTGCAGAAGCGGGACGGCTCGGCCATGCACCAGTTCAACCCGCTGACCATGATCGCCAACGAGGGTGACTCCCGCGAGGTGGAAGAGGCGCCCAAATATTACAGCGACGACCATCTGTGGATCGTACTGGCGGTGTGCGCCTATTTAAAGGAAACGGGGAACCTGGCCTTCTTGGAACAGGTGATCCCGTTCTACGAGAAGGATAAGGGGGGACGGCTGGTGGAGTCCGGGACGGTGCGGGAGCACCTGGAGCGGGCGGTGCGCTTCACCCACGACGACACCGGGGCGCACGGGCTGCCATTGCTCGGCTTCGCCGATTGGAACGATACGGTGAACCTGCGCCGGGGGGCGGAGTCGCTGTTCACCGCTCACCTGTACGGGCGGGCGCTGCTGGAACTGATGGAACTGGCGCAAACGCTGGGCGACCTCCCCGCCGCCGAACGCTGGAGGGCCTGGTACGCGGAGATGGAGCAGCGGGTGAACGAGCACGCCTGGGATGGCGAGTGGTACCTGCGCTACTTCGACTGGGACGGGGCGCCGCTGGGCTCGCAGGCCAACGCGCAGGGCCAGATTTACCTGAACGGGCAGAGCTGGGCGGTGCTTTCGGGCTTTGCCACGCCGGAGCAGGCGCGGGCGGCGATGGAGGCGGTGTACGCCCGCCTCAACACCCCCGACGGGATCAAGCTCAGCGGCCCCGGTTTCAACGGCTACGACCCAACCAAAGGCGGCATCACCACCTACCCGCCGGGGGCCAAGGAGAACGGGGGCATTTTCCTGCACGCCAACCCCTGGGCGATCATCGCCGAGGCGCTGCTGGGCAACGGCGACCGCGCCTACCAGTATTACGAGCAGATCAACCCGGCCCGGCGCAACGAGGACATCGACCGCTTCGAGGTCGAACCCTATGTCTACCCGCAGAACATCCTGGGCGACGAGCACCCGCAGGCCGGCCTGGGGCGCAACAGTTGGCTCACCGGCACCGCTTCCTGGGCTTACCAGGCGGCCACACAGTACATCCTGGGGGTGCGCCCGCAGTACGAGGGCCTGCTGATCGATCCCTGCATCCCCCGCGCCTGGGACGGGTTCCGTGTCCGGCGCTGCTTCCGCGGTGCGTGGTACGAGATCGAGGTGGAGAACCCCGAGCACGTCTCCCGCGGCGTCCGGGAGATCACCGTGGATGGGCAGCCCATCTCCGGGCCAGTGCTGCCGGTCTTCCCCGGGGGCGAACACCGGGTGCGGGTGCGCATTGGGAGGGGCGAGTGACGGTCGCCGCCCCGGATTTTCACGGTCTGCCGGCCGGGCGGACCCAAAGCCCGTTCCTGACCATCGATTACCTGCTCGGCGCCGGGCCGCGCCTGGTGCGATTCTTCGCCGCGGACAGCGACGAGAACCTGCTGGCGGAGCTGCCCGGGGTGGGCTGGCAGGCGCCGCACGGGCGCTACACCATCTACGGCGGGCACCGCCTGTGGGTCGCCCCGGAAACGCCGGCCCGCACCTATATCCCCGACGACCAGCCCCCACAGGTCGAGGCGGGCGAGGGGTGGGTGACCCTCACCGGGCCCGTCGAGGCGCCAACGGGGATCCGCAAATCGCTCACCGTCAGGCTCGCGGTGGACCGGCCGCGGGCGACGCTGACCCACTGCCTGGCCAACCTGGGCCCGGACCCGGTCGAGCTGGCGCCCTGGGCCATCACCCAGCTCGTCCCAGGCGGGGCTGCGCTGCTGCCGCAGCCGTCCGGCCCGGCGGATGAGGCCGGGCTGCTGCCCAACCGGCGGCTGGCGCTGTGGCCTTACACCCGCGTGCAGGACGAGCGCCTGGGCCTGGACGATGCGCTGCTGCGGGTGAGCGCCCCCGCCCAACCGCACTCGCCCTTCAAACTGGGCTATTTCAACCTGCACGGCTGGCTGGCCTACCGGCGGGGCGACTGGCTGTTCGTCAAGCGCTTCCGCCCGCAGGAGGGCGAGCCCTATCCGGATTACGGCTGCAATGTGGAGGTGTACACCGATGGGCAGGTGCTGGAGTTGGAGACGCTTGGCCCGCTGCGCATCCTCCCCCCCGGAGAGACGGTCACCCACGAGGAAGAGTGGTGGCTGCTGCGCGGGTTCGAGAATGCAGCGGATGCGGAGGTGGTCGAGGCGGTGGAGAGACTGTTTTTGAAAAGCGAAAAGTGAAAGGCGAAAAAGATAAGTCGCGAATGCGCCGAGCCGCCCGGCCACAATGAGCCCTCCACCTGCAGCTGTAGGGGCACGGCAGAGTGCGCCAAACCCGCCTATTTAACCAACCCTCAAGCCGTGCCCCGGCGAAACGTACCAACCCCGCCGCCGTGCCGCGGTGACATAGGGTAATATGCCAATCTTGCGCCGCCCGTGCTTAACCACAGAGAACAAGGAGAACACAGAGCTGTCAACGGATTGCGTTCAATCAAGACAGTGACCCTGCTTGCACCCGCAGGATCGACGGCCCCATCCCCGATTCCCGTAGGGGCGGGTCATTGATTCTGGCGCTGGGAGCCTGGCCCTAAGCGGCGCCTGGAGGGCCAGCCCTTCTAGGCGGACCAACCAGACCCGCCCGCCACCACCACCATCCAGCCCTTCCGGCTGCCTGTGTTTCACCACAAAGTACACAGAGAACACAGAGAAGAGCGGCAGTTAAAACTACACCTACGAAATGCACAAAACCCCACCCTGCGGTGAGGTTGAAATTAGCCCGCGCAGGCGGGCTTCGTGCACTTTGTAGCCGCGACTTCAGTCGCCAACGAAGAAGGCAGTTGAAACTACACCTACGAAATGCACAAAACCCCACCCTGCGGTGGGGTTGAAATTAGCCCGCGCAGGCGGGCTTTGTGCATGGTGAACTCAGTTTACTCAGTAGCCGCGCATTTATTCGCCGCCGCCCATCAGCCAAAACGCATCGTTGTTGGGGTGATTGTGCCGGATTGGCAGGTTTTGCGCATCCCAACTGCAAGACCGGCGTCTTGCGCTACGTGGTTGCGGCGGCCCGCCGGCCCGGCCAGCCCAGACCTGCCCACCACCGCCCCGCTTTCTCCAGGGCGCGAGGTGACCAGCCCGCCGTTTTCGTGTATTCGTGTTAAGCAAGCGTAGCGTTTGCAAAGCAGGTGCTTTGCAAACGCTACGCTTGCAATTCGTGGACGGCTTATCCCCGAGCATGCGATGCCCGACGCTGCGATGCCACTCCGGATGACACGGCGAGGGGCTGCCACGCCCGTACAGCCGCATTCTAGCCTACAGCACCAGTTCGTCCACCGGGGGGAGGGGGCGGGCGTGGATCGGGGCCTGGACGCACAGCCGGGCGCCGCGGCCCGGGCTCGACTCGATCGTGAACTCCCCTTCCAGCGCCCACGCCCGCTCCTGGATGCCCATCAGCCCGAAATGCCCGCGCTGCGAGAAATCCGCCAGCGAATCCGGCACCTGAAACCCCTGCCCATTGTCCTCCACCTCCAAGGCCACACTGCCATCCTGGAAGACCAGCCTGACCTCCACCCCGGTCGCGGCGGCATGGCGGCGGATATTATTCAGGGCCTCTTGAGCGATGCGGTAAAGCGCCAGCTCCTGCTCCGCAGAAAGCTCAACTTGGTCGCCGCTGACCTCGAACTGGACATGGGGCACAGCCTGCGGGCCCTCGCGCAGGCCGCGCACCAGCGCCTGGAGCGCCGGCACCAGGCCAAGATCATCCAGGATCAACGGGCGCAGGTCGCGGATGACCCGGCGCAGCCCGGTCAAGGTTTCGGCGATGATCTGCTGCAGCTCGTCTATGCGCTCGCTTTGATGCGGCGTGGTCTCCATGAGCTGGTAGAGCTCAAGCTGGCGGGACACGGCGAGCAGGTTTTGGACGGTCTCGTCGTGCAGCTCCCGGGCGATCCTGCGGCGTTCGTTCTCCTGGGATTGGTTCAGCGCCTCGATATAGCGGTGCATGCCGGCCCGGTAGGTAGAAATCTGGCGGGCCATTTCGTCGAAGGACCGTTCCAACTCGTCGAGCTCGTGGATCCCGGTGCGGGTGAACGTGTTAATGGGGCTGCCGCGACTGAGCCGGTCGGTCTGCTCGCTCAACATCTGGATGGGGACCGAGATGCGGCGCAGCCCCTGCCAGGAAATGAAGGTGACGAAGAAAACCACCAGCACTGCGGTTACGGCGGCCGCCAGGGAATAGCTGCGTGCGGGTGCGGCAGCCGAGCTCCAGGATTCTTGCACGATCAAGGTCCATCCGGCGGTGGCGACGGGCGCATCCCCTTCGATCAGGCGCTCCTCGCCCGTGGTTTCCCACAGCATCCCGCTGCTATCATCGCTGATCAACTGGCGGTAGAACGGCCGGCCTGAGTAATCCTCCCCGATCTGGGACTCATCGCGGTGGAAGATGATTTTCCCATTCTTATCCACCAGGTAGGCGAAACCGTCGCGGCCAACGCGCAGGCGGCGGATGGTGTCCGCAAAAGCGGCCTCACGGGTGCGGGCGGCCCCAACGAGCACCCCCTGGAATTCGCCGCGGCCACCGCCCAGAGGAGCGCTGACCAGGATGAGATGCTCGCCCAGCCCAGGGTCGGTGATGAGTTGGCTGTAGCGCGCGAACCTGGAAGCCTTCCGGTCGGGGAAAGTCGATTGCAGCACCGCCTCCCAATCCGGCGCACTGCCTGCCTGAGGCGAATGAGCGACCAGGCCTCCCTCCTCATCCAGCAAGGCCAGGCCAAGCTCGAACTCCTCCAGCGCCTGCGCGGCGGTTTCCAGGGCTGCCAGGCGGCGCTCGGGCGAGGGGTGGAGCAGTTCCGGCGAAGCAGCCCAGGTTTCGAGGGCGTGGGCATGGCCTTCCAGGAGGGCGGAGATCTCCGACGCGACGGTCGTCGCAATCTGGCGCTGCCGGTCCAGCAGCAGGTCGGTCAGGATGCGCTGGAACGCCAGCACACCCAGCAGCAGAAAGGCGGCAACCACCACGAGCAGCGGGAGCAGCACCCAAAAGACGCCGTAATCGCGTAGGGTGGGAGAGCGGCGTGGGCGGTCCATCTACTTTCCGTTCCCTCCCGGGTCAGAACTCAAGGGTCAGCCAACCACGCCGGATGGCATCCAGCACAGCTTCCAGGCGCGAGTTGACGTTCATCTTGGCGAAAATACTGGTCAGATGGGCCTGAACGGTGCGGTCGCTGATATAGAGCTCTTCGGCGATCTGGCGGTTGTTCTTCCCCCGCGCCAACAATTGCAGCACTTCCAGTTCGCGGCTGGAGAGCACCTGGTCCGGCCGGGTCTTACCTCCCGCGGCCGGCTTTTGCTCTTCGCCGCCGGCCATGCGCACCACCACTTTGCGGGCGATGGCCGGGTCCAGGGGGGATTCACCGGCGTGGACCTGGCGGATGGCGCGGATCAGGTCGGTGATGGGCGCCGATTTCAAGAGATAGCCGCTGGCCCCGACCTGGAGCAGCGAGAAGATGTACTGATCGTCGTCGTGGGCGGTGAGCACCAGCACCTGCACCCCGGGCAGGCTGCTGCGGATGCGCCGGGTGGCTTCGACGCCGGAAAGCACCGGCATGCGCACATCCATGACGACGATATCCGGGCGTAGCTGTGCGGCCAATTCGACCGCCTGCTGCCCATCGCCCACTTCCCCAATGACTTCGATATCGGGCTCGCGGCGCAGCAGTTCGGCCGTGCCCTGCCGAAACATTGCATGATCATCTGCCAGTAGGACGCGAATGATGCCAGACATAGCCTGATTATAGTCGAACGTGGGCCGGCTAATGGTTTTGACTGATAAGTCTTGTATAGTCGTACCCCTCAGGAGGACACCTCCACACCTGTCATCCTGAGCGGCGACGGGCGACACTCCGTGTCGCAAAACATCGCCAGGCGAAGGATCTGATTCGTGATGTCATATTTTGGTCGCCCTTGCCCACCTGGTGACCTCCGGTCGAGAGGCGCAAGATTGGCATCTTGCGTTACGCCGCGGGGGAGGGGCACGGCGGCGGCGTTGAATCATCCGAAACCGTAATCCGACCCGCCGGTCCCGTACATAAGACGCCGCGTCTGGCCGGAAAGCGCGAAAAATTAGCGATTCCGCGTACTCACAATACGCGCTTCTTCGGTAGGCAGGGGATGCCTTTCCCGGTTTAATACATCCTAGGGGGGCCAGGGCCGTTCCCGGTCGTCAGGGGGATGTGCATGGGAGGCGCCGCCGGTTTTACCGGTCGTCTCTCACATGCATCAGCCAGAAAAATTGGGAAGATCAATCAGCACAGAGGGTAGTCCTAATGATCCGAACGATCCTTTTCGCCACCGATGGCTCGAATTGCTCCGAACGGGCGCTGTATTACACCGCCTCCCTGGCGCGCTGCTACCAGACCCGGGTGATCCTGGTGAACGCCTATCTACCGGCCCCGGAACCCGAGCCTGCAGACCGCTCGGCCGGATCGCAGCCCGGCCCGCGGGAAGAGGCCGAACGCCTGATGGAAGAGACGGCCAGCCGGTTGAAAGAGTTGGGCGTGGCCGAAGTGGAAAGCGTGGTGATCGCCGGGCCGGCGGTGAACGTGATCACCGGCGCGGCCGAGTCGTACCAGCCGGATATGCTGGTCATCGGCGCCCGCGGCCAAAGCCTGTGGACCGGAAACCAGCTAGGCAGTGTGAGCATGGCCGTTGTGCAGCGCGTCGATTGCCCGGTGTTAGTCGTCAAATAAGAGGTATCCCAAATGTACATCGCAGTTCTATCCGGTTTTCTCGTATCCCTCGCAGCCCCCTCCCTGCACCGGCTCACCCGCAGCCTGACGGGGTGGATCCTCGCCCTGCTGCCCGCCGGCCTGTTCGTCTATTTTGCCTCGTTCGCCGGCCGGATTGCCGCGGGCCAGGCGATCGCCGTGTCCTACCCCTGGGTACCGAGCCTGGGGATCCACCTTTCCTTTCAACTGGATGGGCTGGCGCTGCTGTTTGCGCTGCTGATCACCGGGATCGGGGCCCTGGTGATGATTTACGCCGCCGGGTACCTGGAGGGCCACGAACATTTAGGGCGCTTCTACGCTTTCCTGACCCTGTTCATGGCCTCCATGCTGGGCGTCGTTCTGGCGGACAATCTCTTCCTGTTGTTCGTTTTTTGGGAGCTGACGAGCATCAGTTCCTACCTGCTGATCGGTTTTGAGCACCAGGAAGAGAGCTCGCGCCGGGCGGCGCTCCAGGCGCTGCTGGTCACCGGTGGGGGCGGGCTGGCGCTGCTCGCCGGGCTGGTGTTGCTCAGCCAGATCGCCGGGACCGCGGAGTTCAGCGCCTTTGCCCCGCTGGGCGAAAGCCTGCGCGGGCATGCGCTCTACACGCCGGTCCTGCTGCTGGTGCTGGCCGGCGCCTTCACCAAATCGGCCCAATTCCCTTTCCACTTCTGGCTGCCCAACGCCATGGAAGCGCCGACGCCGGTCAGCGCCTACCTGCATTCGGCCACCATGGTGAAAGCCGGCATCTACCTGCTGGCGCGCCTCAGCCAGGCCTTAGGCGGGACCCAGGCCTGGCTCATCCTGGTCGGTGGGGCGGGAGCGGCTACTATCCTGGTGGGCGCTTATCTCGCCTTGAATTCGGGCAACCTGAAGCGCATGCTGGCGTATTCGACGATCAGCGCCCTGGGGGTGATGACCCTGATGCTGGGGATCGGGAGCGAAACAGCGATGCTGGCCTTCGTCGTGTTCCTGCTGGCCCATGCGCTGTATAAAGGCGCCCTGTTCATGATCGCCGGGGCGATCTATCACGAGACGGGCACGCAAGAAGTGAACGAGCTGGGGAGGCTGCGGGGGAAGATGCCGCTTCTGGCGGGCCTGACCTTCCTGGCGGCCCTCTCCATGTTCGGGTTTGGCCCCGTGCTGAGTTTTATCGGCAAAGAACTGGTACTGCAGACGCTGCTGGAAACCCCGGCTTACCGGTGGTTGTTCCTGGCCGCAGCAGTCGCTTTTTCGGCCTCGGCCGCGGCGGTGGCCCTGATCCTGTTCCTGCGGCCCTTCTTCGGCGCCTCCAGGCCCACGCCAAAGCAGCCGCACGAGCCGCCGTTGGCCCTGTGGTTAGGTCCGGCGCTGCTCGCTCTGGCCGGGCTGGTCCTGGGGCTGTTCCCGGGGTTGGTGGCAGGCAACCTGGTTGGCCCGGCGGTGGCCGCGACCGGGGCGGGGCCCGTGGAAGCGGACCTGGCTTTATGGCACGGGCTCAACCCGGCCCTCGGGCTGAGTGTGTTATCCATCCTGCTGGGCCTGGTTATCTTCCGAGGCTGGGATGCCTGGCAGCCCCGGGCCCGGTGGCTGGCGGAGCGCGTGAGATGGGGGCCGGAGCGGGTGTACGAGGCGCTGGTGGGGGCGCTGCCCGGCTTTTCCGCCCGCCTGACCGGGATGATCCAAACCGGACGGCTGCACGATTACCTGTTCATCATCGCTGCGACCACCACCGGCCTGGTCGTCGCCACCCTGGTGCTGAGGGGTGAAGGGCTGCCCGGGCTCATCCTGCCTGAGCTGAGGTTTTTCGAGCTGTTCCTGGCGCTCTTGATGCTCACCGCGGCGTGGATCGTCATCAATTCCAGGTCTCGCCTGAAGGCTGTGGCCGCCCTGGGTGTGGTAGGTTCCAGTGTTGCGGTGACGTTTATCCTCTTCGGGGCGCCCGACCTGGCCATGACCCAGTTCTTAATCGAAACCATCACCGTGATCCTGCTGGTGCTGATCCTGTATCACCTGCCCAGGTTCGCCAACCTCTCCGGCCGGGCAGCCCGCCTGCGAGATGCGGTGATTGCCGTGGCCGCGGGCGGCATGATGACCCTGCTGGTGTTGATTGTCGAAAGCGCCGATCGTTTCCCCCCGATTTCGAGCTACTTCGTTGAGAACAGCGCCCCCCTGGCGCATGGTCGCAACATCGTGAACGCCATCCTGGTCGATTTCCGGGGGCTCGACACGATGGGAGAGATCACCGTGCTGTCGCTGGCCGCGATCGGTGTGTTCGCCCTGCTGAAGCTGCGCCGGCCGCAGCCCAAGCCGGTGGAAGAAGAGAGGGAGATGGTGAGATGAAATCGTTGATCCTACGCACGGCAGCCCGCTATCTGCTGCCCCTGATGCTGCTGTTTTCCATCTTTCTGCTGCTGCGCGGGCACAACGAGCCGGGGGGTGGATTTATCGCCGGGTTAGTCGCCTCGGCGGCGTTTGCCCTCTACGCCCTGGCCTACGACGTCCCCGCGGCCAGGGATGTGCTCCACATCGAACCCCATACCATGATCGGAACCGGCCTGCTCCTGGCGCTGGTGACCGGCCTGTGGTCCTGGTTCTTGGGCCGGCCATTCCTGACCGGTCTGTGGGGCCGGTTCACCCTGCCGGGGATTGGCGAAATAGAGCTGGGCTCGCCGGTATTCTTCGACACAGGGGTATTCCTGGTGGTGATGGGGGTGGCCCTGATGATCATTTTTACGTTGATGGAGGAATGACATGACGCTCGTGCTGGCGCTCGTGATTGGCGGCCTATATGCGGCCGGGATCTACCTGATCTTGCGCAGGAGTTTAGTGAAGCTGATTTTTGGCCTGGTACTGCTGGGCCATGCAGCCAACCTGTTGATTTTTACCGCCGGTGGGCTGTTACGCGGCGCGCCGCCGCTGGTGCCCGAGGGGGCCGCGGTCCCGGCTGGCCCGGTCGCCGACCCGATACCGCAGGCGTTGATCCTGACCTCCATCGTGATCGGCTTTGGCGTCGTGGCCTTCACCGTCGTCCTGATCCACAAGGCCATTCAAGCCGGGCAGACCGATGATGTCGAAGGTTTGAGGGTGTGGGAATGAGCGGCAATCTCCTCTTACTACCGGTGGTGATCCCGCTGGCGGCCGCGGCGGTGCAGATCCTCGCCTGGCGCTCGCGGCGGGCGCAGCGGATCGTTGCAGTCCTGGGCGCGGCCGGTCTGCTGGCCGCAGCCCTGACCCTACTGTGGCGGGTGTGGCAAAGCGGCATCCTGTCCACCCAGATGGGGGGCTGGCCGGCGCCATTCGGCATCACCTTTGTCGCCGACCTGTTCAGCGCGTTGATGGTGGTCCTGGCGGGTGTGATGGGGTTGGCGGTAACGGTTTACTCGCTGGGCAGCATCGACAGCCGGCGTGAAAGTTTTGGCTATTACCCGCTGATGAATATCCTGCTGATGGGGGTGAACGGAGCGTTTTTAACCGGCGATATCTTCAACCTGTACGTCTGGTTCGAAGTGATGCTCATCGCTTCTTTCATGCTGCTGACCTTAGGCGGGGAGAAGGGGCAGATCCTGGGCGGGATCAAGTACGTCACCCTGAACCTGCTGGCCTCGGCCATCTTCCTGGCTGCGGTGGGGCTGCTGTACGGGGCGATCGGCACGTTGAACATGGCCGACCTGGCGCTCAAGCTGCGGGAAGTAGAGCGGCCCGGGTTGATCACGGTGTTATCCATGCTGTTCCTGGTCGCCTTCGGGATCAAGGCCGGCATCTTCCCCCTGTTCTTCTGGCTTCCGGCATCCTATCACACGCCGCCGGTGGCCGTTTCGGCCATCTTTGCCGGGCTGCTGACCAAGGTCGGCGTCTATGCCCTGATCCGGGTGTTCACGCTGATATTCGTCCAGGACCTGCCCTTTACCAACACCCTGTTTCTGATTGCCGCCGGCCTGACGATGGTGTTCGGGGTGTTCGGGGCGGTGGCGCAGAACGGGTTCCGCCGGGTGCTCTCCTTCCACATTATCAGCCAGATCGGTTACATGGTCATGGGGCTGGCCATCCACACCCCGCTGGCCCTGGCCGGTGCGGTGTTCTATATCACCCACCACATCATCGTCAAGGCCAACCTGTTCCTGATCAGCGGGATCGTGAAGCAGATGCAGGGCACGGAGGAGCTGCCCAAACTCGGCGGCTTCTACCGGGCGCAGCCTTTGTTGGCGATCCTGTTCTTTATCCCGGCGTTTTCACTGGCGGGTATACCGCCGCTCTCGGGTTTCTTCGCCAAGCTGGTGCTGATCCAGGCCGGGCTGAGCACCGGGCAGTATGTGATCGTGGCGGTGGCCATCGCGGTGAGCTTTCTCACCCTGTTCTCGATGACCAAGATCTGGAATGAAGCCTTCTGGAAGCCGGAGCCCGGCTCCGATGATCTACCGGCGGACCAGGAAGGGGCGACCGGGGGCCAGGGGAGAAAACGGCTGGCGATGGTGCTGCCGGTGGCGGCCCTGGCGGCGCTCACCCTGTTCATCGGATTTGGGGCCGGGCCGGTCTTCAACCTGGCGGAAGCGGCCGCCGGGCAGCTCCTGGACCCCGATGCCTACATCCGGGCGGTGATGGGAGGATTGTGATGAGCGGCTTACTGTGGAATATTCTGTTGGCGCTGGCATGGGTGGCTGCTACCGGGGAATTCTCGTTCAGGAACCTGGCCGTTGGGTTCGCCATCGGCTTCCTGATCCTGGTGTTCTCCCGCCGGGTGGTGGGAGCGCCCAATTATCTGCTGAAGATCCGCCAGTTCCTCAGCCTGGTCCTGTTGTTCCTCTGGGAACTGGTCCTGTCAAACTTGCGGGTGGCTTACGACGTGCTCACCCCGGGCCACAATATGAGGCCGGGGATCATTGCGGTGCCGCTGGACGCTCGCACGGATCTCGAGATCACGATGCTGGCGAATATGATCACGATCACCCCGGGCTCGGTGAGCCTGGATGTCTCTACCGACCGGAAATATCTCTATGTCTATATCCTGTACCTCGAAGATGCGGATAAAGAGCGCTGGAAGATCAAGAGCGGATTCGAACGCAGATTGTTGGCGTTCTTGCGCTGACGGTGCGCCTCAGGAGGACTGCTAATGTTTTTTGGAAATTCAGACGGTTTCAGCCTGATCATCAACCTGGTGTTTGTCCTGCTATGTGTTGCTATCTTCCTGGCCTTTCTCCGGCTGGTGCGAGGCCCAAGCCTGCCGGACCGGGTGATCTCCCTGGACCTGATCACTTCTCTGGTAGTCGGGTTCATCTGCACCTACGCCATCGCCACCGGGCAGAGGGTCTTCCTGGACATCGCCATCGTCCTGGCCTTGATCTCGTTCCTGGGGACTGTGGCGTTCGCCCAGTACGTAGAAAGGAGGGCAAGGGATGAATGAAATCATCGCCGGCTTCTTGCTGATCTCAGGCTCGGCGTTCCTGCTGTTGGCCGGCGTGGGGGTGGTGCGTATGCCTGACCTGTATTCCCGGATCCAGGCGGCGGCAAAAGCATCCACCCTGGGCACCAGCTTATTCGTCCTGGCGCTGGCCGTGTATTTCAACGATTTTGGCATCAGCATCCGGGCCTTGCTGGTCATCGCGTTTCTGTTCCTGACGGTGCCCATCTCCGGGCACGTGATTGGTCGAACGGCTTACTTTATCGGCATTCCCATGGTGAACTCGACCGATATCGATGAGCTTCAGGGACATTACGACCGGGAGACACACGAGTTGGAGTGAAAGGGAAAGGAGATATGACTGCGCTCGAACATACTTTGGTGATCCTGTTGTTGGTGGTAGGTCTGCTCAATGCCAGGCCGAACATACCGAAGTTAACCTGGTGGATGGCCGCCGGGCTGCTCGCGCTGGCGCTCATTGTCCCGGCCACGCCAATCCCCTTGCCCTGGGATTGGCTCTCTGCGCTGATCATCCCGATCTTATTCTGGCAGGCTGCGGCGCGGCTGGCGAATACAAAGCTGGCGGTCAAGCGCATGGACTTGGCATTTTGGGCAGGGATCACCCTGGGAATTGGCGGTATCCTGTATTTGACCTCAGAACTACCCCCGGCCGGCACACTCCTGTTTGGGCTGCTGGCTGCAAGCATGGTATGGCAGGCGACCGAGAAGGACGGTCCGTACTCCCCGTTGGGCCATATCGGGCCGCTGGCGCTGGCCTTCCTGCTGGCGGAAATTGCCCCGGCAGTCGAAGCGCCTGGCCGGTATGCAGTGGCCTTGCTCGCCGGGGCCGGTATCGGTGCGATGTTGGGTTATGCTGCAGTCCACACTGCGCGGTTGACGTCTAATCCGTTCTGGCGCAAGGCCGTTAGCATCGGGCAAAGTTACGCCGCGTATGCGATTGCCATTTATCTTGGCCTGTCGGGTGTGGCGGCTGCCCTGTTCAGCGTAGCAGTCTATGTGATCTACGGGACACAACTTGGGCTGTGGGTCAAAGGCTCGATCGATCCCCGACCCTTCGACTCGCCGCCCGTCTTCACCCTGGCAATGCTGTCGCTGGCGTTTTTTGCCTGGCAAACCCACGTGCCGGTCAGCCTGCAGCTCGTACTCGAAATCGGCCTGAGCCTGGCGTTCGTGGCCCTGGTGATCCTGATCGCACGCCGCAGCCGGGGTGAGATTTTTGCCGGTCCTGCTAACCAGGCCATCCTGCGGGTAGGAGCTCTGCTGGCGCCGTCCCTCTTGCTGTGGCCGCGAGAAGCTCTGTTGGACCCCATGCCGCTGGCGCTTGCGCTGCTCACTGCCGCCCTGGTCACCATAGGCGCCCATTATTCACTAACCCCCTTATTGAAGATCTATGAATGGATGGACGATCCCTACTTAGATGAAGGTTGGATCGATCAGCGGGGGAGGCGGTCAATTGCTTCCGGACAGTTGATGAACACGCTGCACGTCCGCCAGGTGATGGACAGAGATTATGCCACCATTACGAGGACAACACCGGTGGCGGAAATCGCGCGGCTGTTCCACGACCTCCGCCTCGAATGTTTGCTTGTGGTGGATGCTGAATCCCACCTGGCCGGGATTGTGACCCACCATGATCTGTTTGTGAAGATGAAGAACGTCCCCAGGACCGATTTGACCTATATGGCCGTGTTCAACGAACCCGTAGACCCCGAAAAGCTGCTGCAGGTCTATGCGGAAAAGGGCTGGTCTTACACGGCGGCCGATGTCATGACGGAGGAAGTCGTGTGGGTCAAGGAAAGCGCAACACTCGGGCAGGCAGTCCGGTTGATGGTGACGCATGGCTTCAAGTGTTTACCGGTGCTGGATACCTCCCCTGCAGCCGGGGGGAAACTGGTGGGCCTATTCACCCGCTCCTGCATCGTGCGCCTGCTGGCCCAAAAGAGACTGGCTGCGGTTCAAATGCCTCAGGAGTAGCCTCCTGCCGTGGCAGGCTGCCACGGCAGGAGGCCGCGGCAGCGGTTTTGTTGCAGGCATCAATCAGGCATCAATCAGGCATCGTTCAGGCATCGATCGGGTATCGATAAAAAGCCCGAGATGGCGAGCTACCCGGTGATCACCTCATCGCGCAGCAGGGCGTAGACCTCCACATCGTGGTGCTTCCCCTGGTGGAACCAGGCGCCGCGCGCCGTGCCTTCGTGCCTGAAGCCGCATTTTTCCGCCAGGCGCCTGGAGGCTGCGTTGTCGGGATGGATGATCAGCCGGATGCGGTTGAAGCGCTTGGTCTCGAACAGGTAGCGGACCAGCAGTTGGACGGCTTCGGTCGCCACGCCTTTTCCGCGCTGCGCGGGGTTGTAGATGTGGTAGGCGAGTTCGATCTCATCCAGGTAATTGACCGTCCTGAAGTATTCGATGTGCCCCAGGATAGCACCCTCGGGCGAGACGATGAGCAGCATGCCTTCTTCCTTACCCCAGAAGCCGTTCTCCTGGAACTGTTTTTGGAAGGCCGGTTGGGAGAGGACGCCGCGGGGGTAGTAGCTGCCCCGGTTGTCGATGTCGATGTGGTAGGCGTAGAGTTGGTCGAGGTCGGTGGCTAAGACCGGGCGAAGGGTGATGGACTTGCCTTTGAGCATGCTGCATTTCCTCCCTTTTTGTGAAGGTGTTTGGATAAATCCAGTCCGGAATCAAATTATACACCGGCCCCGTAGGCCGCCGGTGAGCAACACCCCCCGCCAGGCGCCCTAGGCCCGGATGATCTTCACCACAGAGTTCACAGAGAACGCAGAGAGTGGGGGAAGATGCCATGCGACCGTATTTTGGTCGCCCTTGCCTGTACCGGCGGTTTCATTTTCACCACAGAGTTCACAGAGAACACAGAGAGTGAGGCATGGCATTTGGAGTCCACGCAGGTGGACTTTGTGTATTATGCAGCCGCGACTTCAGTCGCCGAAAAACCCCGCCGCGGGCGTAGGGGCACGGCGGGCGGGGTTATGGTTTCGATTGGTTTACGGCGCAGCCGTGCCCTTCCACCACCCCGGC
>CAYMLG010000052.1:0-27364 GCA_964391195.1 uncultured Anaerolineaceae bacterium
TTCTACCGTCTCGAAGTATTCGGTATAGACCGGGAGGAAGGCGAAGTCTTCCTGCTGCGAATAGAAGTTGTAGGAAAAGGCGATGTCTTCGGCGGTGAGAGGTTCCCCGTCGTGGAAAGTGACTCCATCCCGGATCTGGAAGGTCCACACCCGCCCGTCCTCCGAGGGGGTTGCGCTCTCGGCAAGTTCGAGCGAATAGCTCCCATCCAGGTTGAGGCTGTACATGGCATCGTAGACCAGTTCGAAGAGCGTAAACGCTTCGGACAGCACGGCGACGCCCGGGTTCAGGCTGTCGGGCGAGCCGCCCCAGCCGATGCGCAGCACGCTGGGCTCACCTTCCAGCTCGCCAACCGCGGCGTCCTCGTCGCTTTCCTCAGCCGCGGTAGGGCCCGGTTCTGACGGAGCCGCGGTGTCACCTGCCTGCGCTTCAGGCGGCGCCCCCGCATCTCCCGGGGCCTCGGGTGTGGGCGCCCCGCCGCAGGCGGACAGGATCACCGCCGCTAACAATAGCATCGTGAGTACGATCTTGCCTCTCATGGATCTCCTCCTCAGGCGTCCAATCAAAGATGAACTTAAATCGCCGCACGGTTTCGGAAGCCAGTTTCGGGCGCATCCTGCTGCTGCAGCCTGTCAGGATTCGCCTGGGCTCATCTCCGGCGCGTGCTGGTTAAAGACGACACCGGCAGCCGAAAATGGCGCCGGTGGTTGTGGTTCCGGTGTACGGTGTTGGAAAGGATGGCAGCGGATCGAGTTTGTCTGGTGGCATTTAAGATTGCCCCCCCAAAGTGAACTTACACTGCCGGATTAGTGTGAAAATTGTACTCTAATTCCCTCAAAACGTGTATAAAAAATCTTATTCGATTCATCCCCTGGCCCAATTTGTCACCAAACCGCTGCCAGAGTCATTAAGCAGAAGGCGGAGCGAGCGGCACCCTCGCCCGGCCGGTTTTTACGTCGTGATCTCGTTAGGCCGGGCCGTGATCGCCGCCTCCCCACTGGTAAAATGATGAATTAGCTCGACCGTATCCGGAGTAAACAAGGATCCCCCTATGATCATCGGCGTAGATTTTGGCACCACGAACACCAGCGCGGCCCAGTTTGACGGGCAGGAAATTCACCTCCTCCCGGTCGATCCATCCAGCGCTTCGAACATCTCTCGCACAGCCATTTACCTCACCCGCAGCGGCGATTACATCCTCGGAAATGCCGCCCTCAACCTGTACTTCGAACAGAATGTTGGCCGCCCCACCCGCTACCGAAAAATCTGGGTTGGCGAGATCCTGCAGGTCTTCGCCGAGCTGCCCGCCTTCTACCGCGATGTCTACGTCTACGAGGACGAATTTTCCCCCGGCCGCCTGTTCCTGTCCATCAAGACTGCCATGCGCAACCAATCGTACTACGGCACCGTGTTCCAGGAAAGCTGGTACTCTCCCAGCGATCTGGCAGCCGTCTACTTATTGGGGATGAAGCGCAACATCGAAAAGCACTTGAAGGCCCCTATCCGCGAGGTCGTCCTCGGCCGCCCGGTCCACTTCTCCACCGACCCCACGGAGGATAAAGTGGCTCAGAGCCGCTTGGTGAACGCCGCCTTCAAGGCCGGTTTTGAGAAAGTCTACCTGGAGTACGAGCCGGTAGCAGCCGCCCTGGCCTACGAACGCAAAATCCACGATAAGCAGGTGGTTCTGGTCTTCGATTTCGGCGGCGGCACCCTGGATTTCACCGTGATGGAGATCGGCATCCCCGCCGAACGCAGAGTCCTGGCGACCGGGGGTATCCCCATCGGCGGCGATATTTTCGATCAACGCCTGTTTCGTGCGACGATCCCTCCGCACCTGGGCGAAGGCGATTACTTCATCGCCGAGGGCAGGCAGTTCCCCATCCCGGCCCATATCTTCGACCTGCTCACTACCCCTCAGGAAGTGGTGGCTCTCAACACGCCCCAAAATCAGGAGATGCTGCGCCTCATCCACGCCGGGGCGATGAACAAACACAAGACCCATGCCCTGCTCCAGATCGTCTCTTCGAACTATGCCCTGCTCATGTTCGACCTGATCGAGCGCGCCAAGCGCCAGCTCTCTTCCCAGACCGATACCCGGTTCAGGTTCGAGGCCGAGACCTTCGCCATCGAGGAAACGATCACCCGCAAGCGCTTCGAGCGCGCTATCCAGAACGAGTATGAAGCGATCTTCGCCAGCATGATGGACACCATCGACCGCGCCGGTGTGCAGGTCCGGGATATCCAGCGGGTGATCCGCACCGGAGGCTCTTCCCAAATCCCCCTGTTCTCGCGCATGCTCCACCGCACCTTCGGCTACAACCGGGTGGAGGAGATCGATATTTTCAGCAGCGTCACCTCCGGGTTGGCGATCCGCGGCCAGGAGATCGCCCGTAGCCTCACTCGCGATAGCGTGCTGCCGGCCTATACCCCAGACAGCTTCCGGCCCACAGAAGAGATTTCCCCCGAGGGATCGCGCAACCTGGGCATCGCTGAAGTGGACCTGGATGATGTCTTCCGGCGCCTGGAGGTCCAGCAGGAGTTCCGCAGCGGGGAGGTCTCCCTTCCCACCGAAATCATCATCGCCGCCAACGACCAGGCGGCCAGCGCGTTCCCTCTGCCGGCCGAAGATGAGGCCACCCTCCGGCCCTTCCCCTGGGATCAGCACACCTGCGCCGCTCGGGTGCCCTCGTCGGCGCTCCTGCTGTTCGCGGCCAACACTTTCAAACTGGTCTCCAGCGACGCTCGATCGGTCTATATGGCCCAGCAGATCGGGCCGGAGGCCATCCGCGACCTGCTCCACCTGGACTCCGGCGAATTCATTACCGCCCTGACTGCCTGGCAGCCTGACGATCCGCCTCAGCGCTTTATCTGCCTGGTCACCCGCTACGCCCAGGCGCGCTGCTTCGATGCCCGCCTACTCGCCGAGCAGATTCTCAAGCGACCCTACTTCGAACTGGAGCGCCGCTATGTGGGCTTCCCGATCTTCATGCTCCCCATGGAGGAGGACTGCACCCTGGTCGCCGGCACGAACCTCGGGCGGGTGGCGCGTGCTTCCGTCCGCGAAATGACCATCCTGGTTCACGATCTGCTCAAAATGCGCGGCGCCGAAGAACTCACAGCCGCCGTAGCCGTGCGCGAGGAGGATCCGGTGCTGGCTGTCAGCCAGGATGCCAGGCTGCTCGCCTTCCTCCCCGGCAGCTTGCCGGTTCGCGTTCCACCCGCCGGGCGCGGCCAGGCCCTGCGCCGCAACTTCCCCATCGCCGGGCTGATCTCGTTGGAGCAGGCCTTCGTCCAGGGCCTGGAGCTGCTTACCTCCCTGGGCCGGCGGCTCACTCTCCCCGTCCCACCCGCCTTCCGGGCCGACCTGGACCAGCCCCCTATCGCGGCGGCCCGCCTGCAGCCCGGCGAAACGATCGTGGCCGTTTTGAACTCATCCGCCTCATGACGATAGAATTCTCCGCCCACCAGACTCGGCTCCTTCGTCTGGCCTCCCAGCGGCTGCTTCCACTCGAGGAGGCGCCCCCGGACTCACCCGCTCAGGCGGTCAGGGCAGTCGTCGCCATCCAGGCCCAGGACCTGCCCTCCGCCCGGCTCTCTATCCGGCCCCGCAGCGCCGGACTCACCGCCTCTCAGGTGGATCAGGCCCGGCAGGTCGAGGGCTCGCTCATCTGGACCTGGTGCCTGCGCGGCACCCTGCACCTGGTGGCTGTCGAGGATGCCCGCTGGCTGTCCCCGTTCCTGCGCCCAACCCTGATCTCCGCCCACCGCCGGCGCTTTGAGCAGTTGGGCTGGGACGCGGCGAGAGCCGAAACCGGCATCCGCCTCCTCCGGGATGCCCTGGAAGAACATGGCGAACTGACCCGCGGCGAGGTCGTGCGCCTGCTGAGGGAGCATGGCCTGCCCTCCGAAGGCCAGGCGCCATTCCATCTGATCTATCGGGTGGCGGTGGAAGGAATCCTCTGCCCAGGCCCGGATCGCGGGAAAGAACCAGCCTACCGCCTCTTCGCCGCCTGGGTTGGCGAGCAGCAGCCCCTGCCTCACTCCGAGGCCCTGGCTGAATTGGCCCTGCGCTATCTCCGGGCTTATGGCCCCGCCACGCCGGAAGATTTCGCCAGTTGGTCGGGCATCAAGATAGGCGATGCCCGCCAGGCATGGCGGCTGGTCGCCGGGCAGATCGTCGAAGTACAGGCCGCTGGGCAGCCCGCATGGCTGCTCAAAGAACAGCTCCCTCGCCTGGAGGCAGCATTATCGACCGATGCCGTCGTCCGTTTGCTGCCCCGCTTCGACACTTACCTCCTGGGTTACGCCAACCGCAGCCTGGCAGTCGCCCCGCCCCATGCCAGGCGCATCCACCCCGGCGGGGGGATTATCAACGCCGCCCTGCTGGTGGACGGGCAGGCGCGTGGGGTGTGGCAGGCGAAGCGTCTCAAAAGCCGCTACGAAATCCACATCGACCCCTTCGAACCCATCCCGCCCGACCTGCTTCCACTTCTTGAAGCCGAAGCCGGCGACCTGGGCCGTTTCCTGGAAACCACTGCCGTCCTATCCATTGACGGTTGACCGTCGCCCTCTGCTTCCGCTCTAACACCTAAAAACCCATCAACTGCTATTTTTGTAAGACCTTCTGGCCCGCATCCGCCTGTATAATACAGGCCGGGACGGGCGCGCCCGTCTTCTATGTCCGCTTTAAAAATAAAAAAGGATGATTGGGATGTCTCAGCAAGCCAAAGAAAAAACAGCTCCTGATTTCCCCTACGACTTCATCGGGGAAATCCTGATTACCGAAGAACAAATCCGCCAGCGGGTGATCGACCTTGGCGAGCAGATCACCCGGGATTATCGCGGCTCGAAAAACCTGCTCCTGCTCGGGCTGCTGCGCGGCAGCGTGATGTTCATCACCGACCTGATGCGCCAGATCCAACTCCCGCTGTCCATGGACTTTATGTCTGTCTCGTCCTACTGCGGCGCCGAATCCAGCGGCTTTATCCGTATCGATTCCGACCACAAGACCAACATCAACGGCTGGGACGTCATCCTGATCGACGACATCGTCGACTCTGGCTACACCCTCTATACCATCCGCAAACTGCTCCTCGAGCGCCGGCCGAACAGCTTGCGCACCTGCGCTCTGCTCGACAAGGTGTCTCGCCATCAGGTGGAAGTCCCCATCGACTATGTAGGGTTCACCATCCCCGATTACTTCGTGGTTGGGTACGGCCTGGATATCGACGAAAAAGGCCGCAACCTGCCCTATATCGCCTCTGTGGACCTCAAGAAGTATTACCGGGAACCGTAAGCTGCACCTCTGGTACCTCCCTCCCGCACCTTACGGCCCGCCCCAATGTGCACGCGCAACTTGTCAAGCATAATAGAAATGTTGAATGAGGGTGAGGTGGTCTCGCCACCCCACCCTCATTCAACATTTACTACCGGCAGGTTGCCTGCAGGCCCCGCTCCAAAAAAGGTATGGTAGGATAAATATAGCCGGAGGAGTAAAAACAGCCGTTTGAGGGAGGCACCATATGTATGTTTCGGTACGCCGGGAGGGCGGCTGCGGGTGCTGTCTGATCAACCTGCTGCTGCTCCCGCTTTACATCTTGTTTTTCCCCTTTGTCCTGTTATTCGGATTGCTGCGCGGCATCTTTTTCCGCCGCCGGCCGTTCCCCCGCCGCCGGTATTGGCGGCGCTGGCGCCGGTGGCAGGATAGATACCTGTAAACCGGCCGCTTGGCCATCCGGCGTGCTCAGCAACTGGCCCGCCGGCTTGCTCCAGAACTGGTCAGACGACCAGGCGAGAAACTGATCTCCTGCCCGGTGACGGTGCAGATGCCTTCCGGTAAACTATGATCGAACAGCGACACCGCTGCATGGTTGCCGGGAGGTATTTTATGGAAACAGTTTTCTCTACCATTGTCGTTTCTTTCGTTTTTCTGCTGATGATCGGCTGCACGCTGGCCGGTTTCATCGGAGAGAATCGTTCTCCGCTGGATTAGCAATCATCCTCCTTCTCCTCCTCTCCTCTCCTTAATGGTGATAGCGCTGCCGGGTTTCCTCACCCACCCGGCAGCGCTTGGTTTAACGTGATTGATTCGGGGATGTGGGTGGGCGGCGAGGTCACCCACATCCCCGAATCAACAATTCTTTTGGCCGGCATGGCCGGCCGCCTGCTGCCAGGTTGTGCCTGCACAGCCGGGCTCCCTTATGCTACCGAAGCAGATCCTCTTCGGTTATAATCAGCCCCGGAAGCGCACAGTTCGTCTTTCATATCGATCAACAGAATTCGCTATGAGGTGGGAAATATGCGTATCTTGACTCTGGGTGGAGCGGGAGCCGTATGCCGCCACGCAACGCGTGACCTGGCCCAATTTTCCTCTTTCGACGAGATCGTCATTGGCGACTACGACCTCGCCGCTGCCGAAGCGCTGAGGGCGGAGATCGGCGACCCGCGCCTCTCCATCCTCCCCGTGAATGCTGAAGACGAGGCCGGCCTGGCCGAGACCTTCCGCGGCTTCGACGTTGTCTTGAACGGGCTGCCCTTCAAGTACGATCTGCCCGTCACCCGCGCCTGCATCGAGGCCGGCGTCAGCGGACTGGACGTCTCCACGGTCGAATCACAGTGGGATCTGCACCCGGCAGCCCGAGAGAAAGGTATTCTTTTCGTACCCGGGGTCGGCGCCACCCCGGGTGTGACCAATTTGATGGCCAGCCATGCCGCCGGCCAGCTTGACGAAGTGGATGAAATCTGCATCCATTTCGCCGCCTTCCGCTGCCTGGCCCCCTCCCCTGGGCTTCTCCGCACCACCCTGTGGGAATTCCACCCCGACGAGCCCGCCCGCGTATACTATCGGGACGGAGAATTCCACCAGACCGGCCCGCTGCAGGGCTTGAAAACGGTCAACTTCCCCGGCCCGATTGGCGAGCAGCAGGTCTGTGTGATCCCCCATCCCGAGACCCGCACCCTGCCCGCCAGCCTGGGGGCAAAAGCCGTCTCGGTGCACGGCTGCTTTCCACCGCATGTGATGCGCCTGGTGCGTGTGCTGCTGGAAGCCGGCCTGTACGGTGAGCAGCCGGTGCGCTTCAAAGACATCCAGACCACGCCCCTGGAGATGATGACCGCCTTGCTCCTCCAACTGCCGGAAAGCCGCCTGAACCCGCTGTGGGCTTACGGGTTGTTGGTCGTTGTGACCGGCAGGAAAGATAACGAACGGTTGAAAATTACGATGTGGAACCGCCACCCGCCTCAGGAAGAATGGGGCGGCGAAGCTGCTTATTATAAGAATATCGGCATCCCCCTCAGCATCGGCGCGCAGATGATCGCCCGCAGCCGCGCTGCGCGCTCCGGAGTCCTCCCCCCGGAGACCGCCCTGGATCCGGAACCCTTTTTCGAGGAACTGCAGCGCCGGGGCATTGAAATTCACCAAGAGGTGGAGCGCCTGTTGTAAATATTGTTTTGGGGGTGTGGGCGGTAAAGCCGCCCACACCCCCAAAACAATTCTTTTATGCTGGCAAGTTGTGCGTGCACACGCTGAATCCGTGGAGATTCTGGCCGATGAAATTGTGTGGTAATATGCTGGGATGCGGTTTCAGCGCCTATTTTGTCTGCTTTTTTTCGCGAGCTTTGTGATAGGCGGTTGCACCGGCCGGCCATCCCAGCCAACGCCAACCTCCCTGCCTGCTGTCGTATCCCCCACCGGGCCCAGCGCTGACCTGCCGGCATCTCCTACTGTCACCGCGGTCCCTTCTCATACGCCCACCAGCCCCACGCCAACCGCGACCGCTACCGATGAACCGACCGGTACACCGACCGCCACCTCGACCCCGCTTCCGACGGCTACCCCCACACCCACTTTCACCCCCACCTCCAGCGTTCCGGTAGCCGTGGTCCTTGAGCAGGCCAACTGCCGCTACGGGCCGGGGCAGGCTTACCTGTACTCACATGGCCTGTACGCAGGCGACAAAGCCGTGGTGGATGGCCGCAACGGCTCTGGAAGATGGCTCTGGATCCAACCCGAAAACCTGGACCGGCACTGTTGGGCCGCAGCCTCTGTGCTCGAGGTGACGGGCGAGGTGGAAACCCTCCCCGTAGTCACCAGCCGCCTTCCCCAGTCCACCCTCTACGGCCCACCTCAAGAAGTGTGGGCCGAACGGGACGGCGATCGGGTGGTAGTGTCCTGGGAGCCGGTGTGGATGACCGAAGACGATGACCGCGGCTACCTGATCGAAGCGGTGATCTGCCAGGGTGGGAACCTGGTCCCCGTCGCCGTGCACACCGACAACCCCTCTTATGAGTTCACGGACGAGCAAACCTGCTCGGGCGCTTCAGGCGGCAAGTTGTATACCGTTGAAAAACATGGCTACACCGACCCGGTCGAGATCCCCTGGCCGTAATCGATCTAGCTTTCGTCTTCGTCCAGCTTGTCGAACAGCTTTCGCAGCCCTTCCTCCCACACCTCGTTCACCGGGTTGAAGGTCTCCTCGCTGAACCCCTCCGACAGGCGTGTCAGATAGGCGCGCACTTCCATCTCAGGCACCATCTGGTCAATTTCATCCACCTTGGCATCGATGACTTCCAGCAAGCTGGCGCTCTTCTCTTCCAGGTCTTCCAGGTCGATCCCCAGTTTGAGCAGGTAATTTACCCGCCGCATCACCCCCAGCCAGGCCGTGTAATCCGTCTCTACCCGGATTGCATTCGCGGCCTGGGCAATGCTGGAGAAGTCGTAGGTCGGCACAAAGGCATAGAAGCCGGCATATTCCATCCCCCGGTCCGCTGCCCGGCGACAGACGTACGACCCGATGCTCGCCCCTCCGTGGTAATCCGAGAAGTTGACCGCCAGATCTTCCAGTTCATCCTTCAATGCCGGCATGCTGAAGACACAGGAGACCATCCGGTCCTTATCGTAGGGCACCTCGCCGTATACGCCGCCGAAGCCCACGATCCGCTTCACCCCCAGCGCCTGGGCCGCGTCCAGCAGTCCGCCGACATAGTTCTCCACGTTCAGGTGCGGCTCGTCGCCGAGGAATACCACCACGCCTAACCTCTCATCGCCAAAGTAGAAGAATTCGTTCCGCTGGATATCCAATGCTACCGGATACCCGTCGTTGAACTCGACCACAGGGCGCACCAGGTCGTGCGTTCCCGGAACCTGGAACAAATAAAAATCATCGTTCCGCATCCGCCCGATTTTACGCGCCTGTGTCTGTTCGACCAGGTACTCAGGCAGCCCGGATGACACCGATCCTGCATCTGCCCACTGCCGCCAACCGACAAGCATATAGATTTCCTCGACCTGGGGTTTTTCGTTCAGCTCAAAAATCTCACTCATGGTCCTACGCCTCCCGTCTCCCCCCTGAGAATGGTTGATCCGGCGTTCGTCATCGATGGCTGTTGGAACAGTATACTACAGCCCTCCCCAGAACGGGCAGTGCGGTTGCCGGGTTGCTGGTTTGCCGGATTGCGTGCAGCACCTTTTCCCACCTCAGAGTCGTACATCGATCAACTTGATCGCCGCCTGAACTAAGGGATCGTAAAGGGACTGTCGAACGCGGAATACTAGCCAAATCTCGACTAATTTGGTATCCTCTGTAACAACTATTACATAAGTTGCGTATATAATCATAAGTTGAATAGACTTAACAGCCGTGGAGGTTGATAAGTGCTTACCTCCGTTTCAGCATCCCCGACTAGGAGGGAGGATCATGAACGGGTTACGAATCCATATTCGGCATTTCTTGGTTCTGGCAGGACTGGGTCTGGTTGCATTGCTGATCGCCAAAGCCGTTGTGATCTCAACTTCGGCAGCTCCCATTACCTTCCAGGAGGGCGAGATCGAACTCGTCAGCCCGGGTGTCTGCAGTCCTAACACCTCGCCCCGCTGCGGACCTGGTCCATACACGGTGAACTTCCAGGTCCCAGATGGGGTCACCGGAGTAAGCGTGGATGTTTACTGGATCCAGACCGGCGAAGAGGGACAGATACAGCCCAACGAACATTCCTACTTCAGAGCCTACTTCGGCGGCAGCCAACTGGGGGAGGTATACTGCCAGGATTTTGGGGATGACTTCGGTCCCCCGATGTTCTGCGGATCGGTCGACGGCGACGTCTCTGCGGGGCAGGACCTGATCCTGGAGATCAGACACGCTGACGAAGAAAGCGGCCCCACCCCGGGGTCCCACGAACAATATTGGGTGATCAACTGGATCCGCCCGGCCCCCACCGCCACCTTCAGGCCTACCGACACCAACACCCCATCGCCCACAGTTACGGTCACGGCGACTGCGACCGCCACCGCCACCGTCACACCCACCCTCACATTTACCCCGACCGAGCCACCGCCAACCAGCACCCCCACTGACACCCCATCGCCCACCGACACGCCAACCCAGCCGCCTCCACCACCCACCGACACCCCCACCGAGCCACCGCCGCCAACCAATACCCCGACTGAGCCTCCACCGCCCACCAACACCCCGGTTGTCCTTCCGCCCGGGGCGACCGCCACCTGGACTCAGGGTCCTGAGCAGCCGAGTAGCACACCCCGGCCACCCACCGCTACGGCAACGCGGGAAGAGCCGGAGGACAGTCCCACACCGACCCGGACCAACACCCCGATCGTCGGCGGCCCGGCGCCCTTCACCAGCACGGTCACCGCGGAGCCGGAGGATACAGGCACACCGGCCCCTGCGACTCTCGCCCCTGCCACCGGCACACCTTCGGGTCTGCTGCCGCAGACCGGCGCCGACCTGACCACCGCCACCCCGGTTCCCTCGGGCATAATGTGGAAAGTTGGCCTGGTCGTGCTCGGCCTGGCCCTGACAGCCTTTGGTCTCTTCCGCCCGCGCAACTAAGGCGCCCGGAGTGTCCGCATGCCATCCAGGCTGGAAGTGAAATCACCTATTGATCGGACCCTGGTCATCCTGGGCTTGGGGTTGGTCTGTCTGGGCTTGCTCCTGATCCTCCATGATCTGGTCCGCGCGCCCCAATCCATGCACCCGGCGCTGGCCGCCGCTCCTCCCACGCGGACTGCTGCCTCTGCGATCGCGGATGCCTTGCCTACTCCCACGTCTGAACCCGAGGCCGGGATGCTCCCCCTGACCGTTCCCGAACCGGGCGAACCCGGCCCGCCGCCCACTGCAGCAGTCGACCCGGTGGCGACATTAAAGGCTGCGAATCCGGCGATGGGGGTCGTTCCCACCGAACCGCCCCCATCGCCCACTCCCACCGCTACCGTTTCGCCCGAGTCGCCCGTCCGGCTGGTCATCCCCATTATCGGACTGGACGCGCCGGTCGTGCAAGTGGAAGCGCAGATCGAGCGCATCGGCGGGGTCGAATACCACGAATGGCAGGCGCCGAACGAGTTCGCAGCCGGCTGGCACGAGACCTCGGCCCGCCTGGGCGAGATCGGCAACACGGTGCTGAACGGCCACCACAACATCTATGGGAAGGTCTTCGCCCACCTGTCCGAGGTGCAGGTAGGCGATATGATTGCCGTTTATGGCGAGGGGAACATGTTCCTCTATCAGGTGACCAATGTGATGATTCTCCCCGAGAGGGATGAGCGCCTGGAGGTGCGCCTGTCGAACGCCCGCTGGGCCATGCCCACGGACGATGAGCGCCTGACCCTGATTAGCTGCTGGCCGCCGGACAACAACACCCATCGCGTGGTGGTCGTCGCCCGGCCTTTCCGCTAGCCGCGGACACCGAACCCGAAGGGGGGAGATCGCTTGCGTTCCGGTGTTGACAACCGCCCCTGCATCTCATGATGCTCGTATTCGCCTTTACCATTTTCCTGGCGGCTTTTTTACTCTTCCAGGTCCAGCCGCTGATCAGCCGCTACATCCTGCCCTGGTTTGGGGGAGCTCCCGCCGTCTGGTCCACCTCTATGCTTTTCTTCCAGGTGGCGCTGCTCGCCGGCTATGCTTACGCGCATTGGCTGGTCGCCCGCTCCCCTCGCCGGCAGCCGTTGGTTCACCTGCTGCTGCTCACCGGGTCGCTGCTGCTGGCCTCCGCCGCAGCTTCCGCCTGGGGGACGCCTTTGCTGCCCGATGCCTCCTGGAAGCCGTTCGACCCCGGGCAGCCCTGGCTCCGTATCCTGATCCTGCTCACCGCCGGGGTTGGCCTGCCCTTCTTCCTCCTCGCCAGCACCAGCCCGCTGCTCCAGTCCTGGTTTAGGTCTCTCACCCCTGGCCGTTCTCCCTACCTGCTGTACGCCCTCTCGAACACCGGCTCACTGCTCGCCCTGGTGACCTATCCCGCGATCGTCGAACCCGTGCTGGCCCTTCGCACCCAGGCCTGGGTTTGGGCCGGCGGCTATCTGCTGTTCACCGTGCTGGCCGGCCTGTTGGCTGCTTATATGCGGCGAGGCGCTCAACGGGGGATGCCAGTTTCGCCTCCACAGCACTTATCAAACATCGGAGGCGGGTCTGGACCTCGGAGTTTTCACCGCTTCATGTGGCTCATGCTCTCCGCCTGCGCCTCGATCCTGCTGCTCGCCGTCACCAACCAACTCTCGCAGGAGGTGGCGGTCATCCCCTTCCTGTGGGTACTGCCCCTGAGCCTGTATCTGCTCTCCTTCATCATCACCTTTTCCGGCGAACGCTGGTACAACCCCAGGCTGCTCGTATCGCTACTCGGCGGGCTCACCCTCCTGCTCGCCTATGTCCGCCTGCAGTATGCCACCTTGGATGTGAGCCTGCAGGTGCTGCTCTACTCCGCCTTTCTGTTCGTGGGGGCCCTGGTCTGCCACGGCGAGCTGTACCGCCTGCGCCCTGAGCCCGCGCGCCTGACCTCCTTCTACCTGTTCGTCTCCCTGGGTGGCGCTCTGGGCGGGCTGTTTGTCAATTTCGCCGCCCCGGTCCTGTTCTCCGGCTTCTGGGAGTTACAGGCCGGGGTGCTGCTGTGCTGGCTGCTGCTCCTGGCGCTCCGCCTCGCCGGAGCGCAGGATATCCCCGGCGCCTGGCTGCGCCTTTCACCGGCGATGCTGATCCTGGCGCTCACTGCCGGCCTGTTCTTCGCCGAGTTCCGCCGCTCTGCGACCGGTGTTCTGGAAACACACCGGAACTTCTATGGCGTCTTTCGGGTGCGCCTGCTGGGGGTCGGCGAGCCCCAGGAGCTGGCCGTGGAGCTCACGCACGGTATCACCACCCACGGCTTTCAGTTCCTCGATCCGGAGAAGAAGGGGATCCCCACCACATACTTCGACGCCAACAGCGGCGCCGGCCTGGCTCTCACCTATTACCGGCCCGCCGCGCAGCGCAAGATCGGGGTGATCGGCCTGGGGGTAGCGACCCTAGCCGCATACGGCAGGCCGGAAGACACCTTCCGTTTCTACGAAATCAACCCCGAAATCATCTCCCTGGCAGAGGGACAGGGCGGCCATTTTTCTTTCCTCCGGGATACACAGGCCGGGTATGAGATCATCCCCGGAGATGCCCGCATCTCCCTGGAGCGCGAGCTGAGCCAGGGGCAGCCCCAGACTTTCGATATCCTGGTCCTCGACGCCTTCAGCGGCGATTCGATCCCCGTACACCTGCTCACCGCCGAGGCTTTCGACCTCTACCTCCAGCACCTCCGGCCCGGGGGCGTGCTCGCCGTGCATATCTCCAACCGCTACCTGGACCTGACCCCAGTCGTCCAACTGCAGGCCCGGCGTCTCGGGCTCACTTCCGCCCTGATCCACCACCCCAGCGACGGCCCGCACAGCTATACCTCCCGCTGGGTGCTGCTTTCCGCCGAGGAGGATTTCCTCGCCATCCCCCAGATCGCCGCCGTCTGGGCCCCCGCTCCGCTCAGCCTCCCACCGGTCCGCATGTGGACGGACGATTACAGCAATCTATTCCAGGTGATCCGTGGTAATCCGTTCCAGGCCGGCCTGCTCCCCATCTCCTCCCTCGCCTCGGGCGAATGACTGCCTCCTGATGAACTCCGGCGCTTGAAGCGGGGGGTTGATACTGTGAGAAGCGTCGATATTGTTAACCAGATCCCAGTTTCACCGGTCCAAATTCATCTAAACTAAGGGAAATCCCTACCCTTTTAGGGAGTTCTCCCCATTGAGATTGCATCTATTTATTTATAAGATACCTCCCTGAGATCAAACGGCTGCTCCGGATGGAGGGACAAGTGCCGACTCCACGCGGAAGCCCTTGTTTCAGCCAGCAGGCGCCTCCTATGCCGCAAGATGATCGCCACCTCCTCGTTGCCAGCCGCTGATACGATCCATTGCCGGAAAGCCAGATTTTTCCGTAAGGGAGGAATATTCGCATGAAAAAACGACCTGTCCTGTTCGCCATGCTGCTGATCATCGCCATGCTCGCCGTCGCCTGCAGCGCGAACGGGGGAAATAACACCCCACCAGATGACGGGATAAATGATGACACCGGCTTCGGCCTGGACAACGGGCTCGGGGGAGAGCTGACAGATGTGCCCGAGGATCTACCCGACACCGGCGGAGCAGACCTCCAGGGCACCGAGCCGGCCTCCACTGCGATGGTTGAGACTCAACCTGCCATAACCGAACCGGTGGCGACGGAAGTGGAAGCCACCCCGATCACTAATCCGCCAGAAGGGGATCAACTGGACAGCACCCCTGCCCCGGAAGAGGAGGCGGATACCGGAGACCAGGCCGGACAGGCTTCTCAACTGCCCCTGTCCGACTCAGCCCAGGTGATACCTGCCGATGACCCCCTGGAAGTGAACCGCCTCTCCACGCTGCTCGGCTATCAGGTCGCGGATAGGAGCGGCAACCCGATCGGCATGGCCAACGACTATATCATCAATCTGTGCGAAGCCCACCTGTTATACCTGGTCGTTGAGACCGCAAACGGCCAGATCCTGGTACCCTACGAGGCGGTGAGCATCGGCAGCGGTGTCGTCGACGCCCAGCAGCGGATCATCACCCTGCAGCTCGACGCAGCTCAGCTCAGTGATGCTCCGGTGGTGGATGCCAGATTAGATATGACCACAGCCGAATGGGAGAACGATGTCCGCAGCTACTGGTCCAACCTGATGAGCTTAAGCAACCTGACCACCGGCTGCCGCGTGGCGGCGGTGGAAACGATCACGGCTGGCGAGGGAGGCGAAGCCGGGGCTGAGACCGAGACGCCCGAGGCTACACCCGCCGCCGGGGAGGATGAAGCCGGTCAAACGCCCGACACCACCACGGTGACCAAAATCGCTTATGCCAGCAACCTCCTCAGCGCCCCGCTCCAAGATGGGAACGGGAATCCCCTGGGCCAGGTACAGGATGCTTACGTTATACCGGAGACCGGCCGGGTGCGCTATCTCTCCGTTGAGCTGGACAGTTCGACCGGCGGTGGTCCGGGCCTGGCCCCGGTGCCCGTCCGCGCCCTGAACGTCACCCACGAAAGCCCCAATGCCGCCACCCTGGTGCTCCTCGTCGAACCGGATGTGCTGGCCAACGCCCCCACCTTCGATGATGTGCCCGACCCCAATAACGAGAATTGGAGGGACGAGGCGCTCCAGTACTGGGGCCAGTACGTGCCGCTCGAAGAAGAGCCGGACGGGGCAGAACCGGTCGGGACAGAACCTGTGGAGACAGAGCCTGTTGGAACAGATGCCCAACCCTAACCCTTCAGGTGTACAGCAATAGAAGACCCCGGCCGGCGATTGGTATCGCCGGCCGGTTTTTTTGCACTGCAATTGCTCGGGAATAATCTACTTGACAAATCACGCCTGACTAAACATAATAATGATAGGGGAGATATACAACTTGTTGGCTTTTCCCTTATTTTGTTGGTAAACATCTTCATATCGTTGGTTGTTCCCATCCAAATTCACCTGCCCGCCCGGAGTGAAAGACTTAACGGGCTACCACGGAAATTCCTATCGTGCTCGCTACCGAGGCCGCAGCAGTAAGGGAGGGCGGCTGCAGCCAGTAGTAATCGCATAATCGGAAACCAGGAGGTGCGAGGGGAAAACACTGACACATAATACCTGACGACCCGTGTCCTGGCGCCGCAGCTTTGCGCGCGTCTTCATCGCTTTGCGACAAAAATCAGGCTCTCCTCCATTGACGGGGGGAAGACCGGCCACGGATGAGTGCCTACCATTCACTCGATCCGGCGCTCCCGGTCAAACCATGAGCAGCGGGAGAGCCAAAGGAAATAGCCAAAAGGAGGGAAGGAATGTCTAGGGGCATGTTTTACCGCCTCTTTGTCCTGTTGACCATTACTGCCTTCATCCTTGCCGCTTGTACCGGTCAACCGACCCAGGCTCCAGAGCCCCAGCAACAAGCGCCAGCGCCCACCGAAGCGACTGCTCCAGAGCCTGAACAGCCCGAACCGGCTGAACCCGAACCGACAGAGCCTGAGCCGGCCGAGCCTGAACCGGCTGAGCCCGAGCCGGCCGGCGAACGCACGGGCGGCGTCCTTCGTTTTGGTCTGCGCGCTGCAGACCTCGGCAACCTCGATCCCCACTTCGCCACCTCCGTACAAGACCGGACGGTGGTAGACATGATCTTCAACGGCCTGCTCCGCAATATCCCTGGAGATGCCTCTCAATACGAGCCCGACCTGGCCGTCGATTTTCCCACCGTCGAGATGGTGGGCGACAGCCAGGTGTGGACCTTCACCCTGCGCGAAGGGGTCATGTGCCAGCCGGCTGAAGGGGTCGAATCTTACGAGCTGACCAGCGAAGACGTCCTTTATTCCTTCGAAAAAGCTGCCAATCCCGATACCTCGGCTTTTGCCGCCGATTATGCTGGGATCTCTTTCGAAGCCCCAGACCCCCGCACCTTCAAAGTCACCCTCGAAACCCCGCTGTCTGAAGCGCTGTTCTACCCGAAAGTGACCAATTACAGCGGCGGTTTTGTCGTCTGCAAACAGGCCGTCGAAACCCTTGGCCTGGATAATTTCAAAACCAACCCTGTCGGAACCGGCCCGTTCCGGTTCGTCAGCTACACCCCCCAAACCAGCATTCAGCTCGAAGCCTTTGCGGATTACTGGCGTGGGATGCCCCAGCTCGACGGGGTCGACCTGCGTTTCATCCCCGAGTTGGCCAGCCTCGAATTAGCCATGCGCAGCGGCGAGCTGGATGTAATCAACGGTGGTCCGGACCAGGCCTGGATCGAGAAGATGGAGCAGGTCGAAGGCGTACAGGTTGACGTCTTCGGCGTCGGCGAAGTGGCCATCCTATACTTTAACATGGCTGCGCCGCCGTTCGACGATCTACGCGTGCGCCAGGCGATGGCTTATGCACTCGATCGCGAAGAATTTCTCGCCCTCGCCGGTGAGCGCGTGGCCGAGATCGTCTATTCTCCGGTGCCGGTTCAATTCCTGCCCGGTGGGTTGACCAGGGAAGAGGTCGAAGAGGCCGGACTGCTCTACGAGTACGACCCAGATCGGGCGCGCGAACTCCTGGCCGAGGCCGGCTACGCCGATGGTTTCACCCTGGACCTGGTGACCTCCGAGCTCACCGGCTATAAAGCCATGTACGAGTCGATCCAGGCCCAACTGGCGAACATCGGCGTCACCATCAACCTCCAGGTTGTCGATCACACCTCGTTCCACAGCCTGATCCGCGAAGATGCCAACCCCATCGTGCTCTACATCGCCTGGCGTCCCAATGCAGACATCTATCTCACAAAGTTCTTCCTCTCCGACTCCATCGTCGTCACCGGGTCAGCGCCTGACACCAACTTCTCGCACTACAGCGCCATCGACGACCTCATCCTCCAGGCTCGCGCCTCTCAGAATCAGGAAGAACAGATCGAGATGTGGAAGCAGGCGCAGATTAAGATCATGGAAGACATGGTCGCCTTCCCCCTGCAGTATCAGAACCAGGTCTACGCCCGGCTGGATCACGTAGACTACGGACATGAGTTGAAATCCGTGTTGGCCCTCTATCCCGGCATCGACGAGACCACTCGTCTGCTCAAGTAACCGGCCGCTCATTTACCCCTATGCCGCCCGGAAGACCGGCCGGTCTTCCGGGCGGCAAACACCGAGGAGAGAGAATTGTCTTGATCCGCTACATCCTGCGCCGCCTGTTACAGTCCATCCCCGTCTTCCTCGGGGTCATCACCGTGGTTTTCATCGTCATCCGCGTGATCCCTGGCGACCCGGCAACCGCCGCCCTGGGAGATTACGCCTCACAAGAAGCGGTGGAAGCGCTGCGCGAACGCATGGGCCTCAACCGCCCGTTGGTCGTGCAGTACTTCACATTTCTCTGGGACCTAATCCGCGGCGATTTCGGCGAATCGCTGATCACCGGCCAGCCGATCAGGGATCAGGTGATCACCGTCCTCCCCTACACCCTCGAGCTGACCCTGGTATCCATCACCATCGGGATCCTCCTCGGTATCCCCATCGGCGTGCTCGCCGCTACCAACCGCAACCGCATGCCGGACTATGCCGGCCGGATTATCTCCCTGGGCGGTCTGTCGATTCCCGCCTTTTATTTCGGCATCCTCCTGATCTACATATTCGCCGTCGAGCTGTCCGTTCTACCGGCGCTCGGCGGAGGCGAATTGGATGACTTGCAGAGCAACCTGCGCCATCTCATCCTGCCCGCCCTCACCCTCGGCCTGGTGATGGTGGCCTCCGTCGCCCGCCTCACTCGCTCGGCGATGCTCAATATCCTCAATGAAGACTACATCCGCACCGCCCGCGCCAAAGGGCTGATGGAGCGCATTGTCCTCTCTCGCCACGCCTTGCGCGCCGCCCTGGTGCCGGTCGTCTCCCTGGCGGGCATCTGGGCCATCAGCCTGATCGGCGACTCCGTCACCACCGAGATTGTCTTCGCCCGTCCCGGGTTGGGCAAGCTCATGGTGGGCGCCATCAAACAGCGCGACTACACCGCCCTCCAATCGATTATGGTGATCTACACCCTCTTCGTCGTCGTCATCAACCTGTCTACCGACCTGGTATACGGGATTGTCGACCCTCGCATTCGAGAAAAATAACCGCTCCTCACTGGTTAACGGGCGTTCCGCATCGCCAGGGGATAACCGCTGGTTGAGAGCCGTTCGCCCGGGGATCTCACACATGCTCAAGTACCGGTACGATGAACTCACCTGGCCTGAAATCCGGCAAGCCGCAGCAGACGATCGAGCGGTGCTCATTCCCTTCGGCGCCACGGAAGATCACGGTCCGCACCTGCCGCTTAGCACCGACAACATCATCGTCGAATCGATCTGCCTGGAAGCCGCCCGCCGCTCTCCTCAGGATATGCTGGTAACGCCGCTCATCCCCTTCGGATTGGACGAGCACCACATGGATTTCCCCGGCACGATCACGATCGATATCGAGCCATTGATCCAATTCGTCGCCGGGGCTGCCATCAGCATCGCCCGCCACGGTTTTCGTCATATCCTGATCGCCAATGGGCACGGCTCCAACCGTCCTATCGCCGATCTTGCCGCTCGGAAAACTGTGCTGGCAACCGGGGCTGTCTGTGCCGTGGTCGCCCCCAACGCAGCCGTAGACAAGACCCTGGCGGAGCCGGTGCTCAGCCGGGAGCGCCGCTCTGCTCCGGGGGGTATCGCCCACGCCGGAGAATATGAGACCGCGATGATGCTGCACTTGCGCCCAGATCTGGTGCAGATGGATCGGGCAGTCCAGGAGAACGGCCAGCTCAAGCTCAAATATTTCAACTGGGATCATCCCGGGCGCAGCGCCCTTACCTGGAACGACTGGTGGTCTCGAATGTCAAAAACCGGAGTCTGCGGCGATCCTACCCTTGCCACAGAAGAGTTTGGAGCCCATGTATTTGCCGCCACCGTTTCCAACCTGATCGAGTTGGTCCGCGAATTCCGCACCATCCCGATCCGCGAGCGCACCGATCTTCACTATCTCCAGGAGAAGATGGAGTAGCCCATGGCCACAGCCACACCCACCGTCGAAGCCATCCCCTACACCAGCCAGCGCAAGCGGATGGTGCGCACCTTCCTCCGCAACCGCACCGCGATCTTCGGGCTTGGCCTGGTCATCCTGATCATGCTCTCCGCCATCTTCGCCGATGCCATCGCCTGGCACGATCCATACGCTCAGAGCGCCAGAAACCGCCTGACGCCTCCCGGAGATACCTACCTCCTCGGCCGGGACCAGTTCGGGCGGGATGTCTTTGCCCGACTGTTGGTCGCCGGGCGAGTCTCCCTGGTGGTTGGGGTCAGTTCGGTTGCGCTTGGGATGGCGCTCGGCACCCTGCTCGGGATCCTGGCCGGCTACTTTGGCGGCCGACTCGAAACCGTCCTCATGCGCCTGGTGGACATCCTGATGGCCTTCCCCAGCCTGATCCTGGGGCTTGTGGTCCTGGCCGTGCTCGGCGCCGGCCTGCGGAACATCATCCTGGCCATCGGTATTGTCCTGGCGCCCGGCTTCGCCCGCGTGGTTCACGCAACCACCCTGTCGCTCAAACGGTTGGAATTCGTCGAGGCCGCCCGCGCGGTGGGCGCCAGCCCGCTGCGGATCATGGCCCGCCACGTGCTTCCCAACACCGCCGGAGAGATCATCGTCCTGGCCAGTCTGTGGACCGCCTCCGCCATCCGCATCGAAGCTAGCCTGTCCTTCATCGGCCTGGGTGTCGATCCCCGCATCCCTACCTGGGGCAATATGATACGCGAAGGCACGGCCAACCTGTTCGACGCCCCCTGGCTATCCCTCTGGCCCGGCTTCGCCATTTTCCTCACCGTCCTCGCTTTCAACCTCCTCGGCGACGGGCTGCGTGATATCCTCGACCCCAAACTACAAACGTAAACAGAAAGTCTGGCCAAGAGCCGCCCCACTTATTTGCGTTCAGATACAACGAATGTTGCTATAATAAAATCTCCGCCGGAAGGTTCCGGCGGCGGGTTGAGCTGCAGCCTCATCCGTTTTCCTTAGCTGACAAAAAAGTAGAGGATTTATGACTATCCAGGAAACTCGCGCTAAAGTGATCAGCAGCATCTGGCAGGCGATCGCCCAAAGTGGGGTCGATCTTTCCAGCGTCCCGACCGACCAACAGGCCAAACTGGTCGAGGCAATCGCCAACAACACCCTCCTGTCCATCAATGAACTTCTGCAGGCCGAATCCGCCCCTGCTTCAGAAGCGGAGGCCACAAACGACACCGAAGAGCGTATCCTCTGGGAGGGACGGCCCTTCCTCTCCATGGTCGAATCCTACCGCATCACATCTGAGCGCATCCGCATCCACCGCGGTATGGTCGGGCGCAACATCGAAAACTACGAACTCGTCCGCGTTCAGGATATCGACTTCACCCAGGGGGTGACCGAACGCATCTTCAACATCGGCGATATCGTCATCTCCGGCCACGATCCAAAAACCCCAGAGGTGATCCTCCGCAATGTCCCCAAACCCGAGGAGGTCTACGAGATCCTGCGGAAAGCCTGGCTGGAAGCTCGCAAGCGCCACGGCCTCCAATTCCGGGAATATATGTGATCCGATGAGTTCTATACTCCAACCTCCACGGGCGAAAACCGTCCAGCACCAATTCTCTCACCTGGAGCGCACGTTCACCGACGAGTATGCCTGGCTTCAGGATAAAACCGACCCGGAAGTGATCCGCTACCTTGAGGCGGAAAACGCCTACGCTAAAGCTGTGCTCGCCCACACCGAGCCGCTCCAGGAGAAGCTCTTTGCCGAGCTGTGCGGCCACATTCAAGAGGACGACTGGAGCGCCCCCCAACCGCGCGGCGAGTATTTCTATTACTGGCGCATGCAGGCCGGGCAGCAGTACCGCATCTTCTGCCGTAAGCATGCCTCCCTGGATGCCGCCGAACAGGTGGTCCTGGACGAGAACCAACTGGCAGAAGGCAAAGCTTACTGCCGTGTCCACGTCTTCGAGCCCAGCCCAGACCAGGGCCTGCTGGCCTACTCGGTCGATACCACCGGATCGCTGGTCTTCGATTTGTATATCAAGGATCTGAACACCGGCGAGGTCATCTCCGGCCCCATCCCAGATACTGCCTGGACGGCCGCCTGGGCCTCCGGAACCCGCACTCTGTTCTACACCCGCTTCGACGCCTCTCACCGCTCCTATAAGTTGTTCCGGCATCTTGCCGGAACCAGCCCATTGGAGGATGTCGAGGTGTATCACGAGCCGGACGATGCCTTTTCGGTCAACGTCCGCCTCACGCGCAGCGGCGCCTATCTGCTGCTCACGGTTGCCAGCGCCACTACCAGCGAGGTCCGCTTCCTTCCTGCTTCAGAACCGGAAGGGGAGTTCCGGCTCATCGAGCCCCGCTGGCCCTGGGTGGAGTATTATCTCACCCACCACGGCGACCGCTTCTTGATCCGCACCAATGACCAGGCCCTAAACTTCCGCCTGATGGAGGCCCCGGTTGACAGTCCTTCCCGGGAACACTGGCGCGAGCTGCTCCCCCACCGGGAGGATGTGCTCGTAGAAGATGTCCAGGCCTTCCGCCACCATCTCGTCGTCTACGAACGGCGGGAGGGCCTCCCCCGTCTGCGTATCTCGGCCCCCGATGCCGTCTCGGACGTGCATGAAGTCGCCTTCCCCGACCCGGTCTACACCGTCCGCCGTGATCCTAACCCAGAGTTCGACACCCACACCCTGCGCTTCTATTACAGCTCTCTGGTCACCCCTGAATCGACGGTGGACTATGAGATGGACACACGAGCCTGGGTAGTGAAGAAGCTCCAGGAGATACCCAGCGGCTACGATCCGGCGCTCTACACCTCAGAGCGCCTGTATGCCCAGACGGGGGATGGAGTGCAGGTCCCCATCTCCATCGTCTACCGCAAGGGCTTCAAGCTGGATGGAAGCCACCCCCTGCTGCTGCTCGGCTATGGCTCCTACGGCTACAGCTATGAGCCATCATTCGACCACCGCCGTTTGAGCCTGCTCGACCGCGGCTTTGCCATTGCCATCGCCCACATCCGAGGCGGCAGCGAGCTGGGACGAGCCTGGTACGAAAACGGCCGCCTGATGCACAAGAAGAACTCCTTCACCGATTTCATCAACAGTGCGGAGCACCTGATCGACCAGGGATACACCTCACCGGACAGGCTGGCGATCGAAGGCCGCAGCGCCGGCGGGCTGCTCGTCTCCGCCGTGATCAACTTACGCCCCGAGCTGTTTAAAGCTGTGGTCGCCGGGGTGCCATTCACGAACGTCATCACCGCCATGCTCGACCCCGATCTTCCCCTGACTGTAGTCGAGTACGAGCAGTGGGGAAACCCCCACGACCCGCAAGCCTTCGACTACATGCTCTCCTATTCCCCCTATGAGAACGTCACCGCCCAGGCCTACCCCCACATCTTTGCCAAAGCCGGTCTCAACGACCTGCAAGTCCCCTATTGGGATCCGGCCAAGTGGGTGGCCAGGCTGCGGGCCAACAAGACGGACGAAAACCGCCTGGTGCTTATCACCAACATGGGCGCCGGGCACGGCGGCGCCTCCGGCCGCTACGACCACCTGCGCGAGGACGCCGAAATCTACGCTTTCCTCATCGACGCTCTGTGCGGCACAGATGAGAAGGAAAACCCATCCAACTCTTAACAGCGTAGAAGTAAAAAAGCGGCGAGTTTGCCGCTTTTTTACTTCTACGCCCTCCCTGGTTTAATCTGGAAAATCTCAGGCAGTTCTACCTGGTCACAATTGGTAGATGGTAAACTACATTAATAAACAACCGGTTCATTCGTAAATCGAATGAGCAGCATCCGTTCGAACCGCAGCCCACCTTATCCGGAACCCCTCAAAAAGGCCCCCAGCCCACAGAAAGGAGCCTAACGGCCATGATTTCCCCCCTGGAACGCAGACGGATCTTGATTTTCCTGGCCTTTGCCTTTGGCATCGCCTGGTTGGCCGGTCTGGTTATTTTCCTCACCGGTGGTTTGGTCAACAGCCCTGTCATCCCACCGGGCATCACCCTGGCAGGGATCCTGCTCGCTACTGTCTATATGTGGGCTCCGGCCTTTGCCACCCTGCTCACCCGGGTGATCACCGGCGAGGGTTGGGCGAATTCCGGCCTGCGCCCCTTCTTCCGTGAGGGCTGGCCCTATTGGGTAGCTGCCTGGGTGCTGCCAGCGGTGCTCACCATCCTCGGCGCAGTGTTCTTCTACCTGATCTTCCCCCAATACTTCGACCCGGAACTCAACACGATCCGCACACAGTTGGAATCCTTAGGGCAGCCGGTGATGGAAAACCTGTGGGGGTTGATCTTATTTCAATTGGCGATTGCCATATTCATCGCGCCCATCGCCAACGGTCTGTTCACCTTTGGCGAAGAATTCGGCTGGCGTGCCTATCTGCTCCCTAAGCTGCTACCTCTCGGCCTGCGGCGGGCTATGCTCGTCCAGGGGATCATCTGGGGGGTATGGCACTGGCCGGTGATCGCCATGGGATATGAATACGGTTTCGATTACCCTGGCTTTCCTGTGCTTGGCATGCTCCTGTTCCTCGTGTTCACCTTCAGCGCCGGCGTGTTCCTGGCCTGGGTTACCCTGCGTGGCCGCAGCGTCTGGCCGGCAGTGATCGGACATGGCGCCATCAATGGCATCGCGGCCGTCACCGTGCTCTTCACTCAGGGGACGCCTCCGGCGCTGCTTGGGCCTCTCCCCGTCGGCCTGATCGGCGTTGGCGGATATCTGCTTTTCGCCCTGCTGCTCATGCTGCGGTTCGGCTCTCTGGCTCCTGCGGTCCCCACCAGCCTGCCGCTGCCGGGGCAAGAGAGCCCAGGATCAGAAGGTACCGAGCCAGAGAGCCCCGGGCAGGAGAGCTTAGGGCCTGAGGGCCCCGAGCAGGTCGCTTGAAAGAAAATGGGCAAAGTCCTCACCTTTCCCCGACCCGGGGCGGTTGCCCTCTCCGCCTATCGCGAAAGCCCCCTGGCGCCGGATGAAGTCCGCTTGCAGACCCTGTATTCGGGGATCAGCGCGGGGACGGAACTAAGCCAGTACCGGGGGACGAACCCCTACACGAACAAGCGCTGGGATCCTGACCGGCGCTTGTTCCTATCCTCTGGCGCCCCAGGCCAGAGCTACCCCCTCCAGGGCTTCGGCTACGAAGAAGTAGGTGAAGTGATCGAGATTGGGGCTGCGGTGCAGTCCATCCGCCCCGGGGACCGGGTCTACGGCGCCTGGGGTCACCGGACCACGCACATCATGCCGGGAGAAGCAGCGGCCCGGCGCCTCCTACCCGCCGGCCTGGATCCTGTGTTGGGCATCTTCTCCCATATCGGCGCCGTCGCCCTCAACGGCGTCCACGACGCCGGGCTGCTCATCGGCGAGACCGTCGCCGTCTTCGGCCTTGGCGTGCCGGGTCAAATTGTCGCCCAGTTGTGCCGCAAATCCGGCGCCCGCGTGATTGCTGTCGATCTCATCCCCGCCCGCCTGGCGCTGGCTCAATCCCTCGGCATAACAGTGGTCAATCCTGATGAGGGGTCCCCGGCTGAGATCATCAAAGACCTGACCGGCGGCCGGGGTGCAGATGCCGTCATCGAAGTCACCGGCTCCCCGCAGGCTCTCAATGAAGCCATCCGCTCCGCCGCCTATTCCTCCCGGGTGATCGCCCTCGGCTTCTTCCAGGGAGAGGCCCGCGGCCTGTTCCTGGGCGAAGAATTTCACCATAACCGCATCAACCTGGTCTGTTCGCAAATCTCGGGCACCGCCCCTCACCTCAGCCATCGTTGGAACCGGGAGCGCCTGGTCCGCACCTTCATGGACCTCCAGGCAGATGGAACCCTGAACCTGAAGCCGCTGATTACCCACGTATTTTCGTTGGAGCAGGCAGCGGAAGCCTACCGCCTGCTCGACCGGCGCCCGGAAGAAGCGCTGCAGGTTGTGTTGGATCTCCGTTCCGGGGACGAGGAGGGCTGATGGGACGCCTGCGAGCCGCGATCCTGGGCTGCGGCAGCTTCGCCCCCCAACACGCCCAGGCCATCCTGGCCCAGAGCGAACGCGTCGAGATGGTCGCCTTCTGCGACCGGCACCCCGAGCGGGCCGCTCACCTGGCAGACCGCTTCACCGCCGGGGCGGCGGCGGTGTACACCGATCACCGCCGGTTGATCGAAGAGGCCGGGCTCGATCTGTTGGTCATTACCCTTCCGCCCTACGGCCATACCGACGAAGTGGAGTTGGCCGCCAGCCGCGGCATCCACCTGCTGATCGAAAAACCTATCGCCCTCACCTCGGACGTCGCCTGGCAGATGGTCGCCGCGGCCGAGGCTGCCGGGATCAAGACCCAGGTGGGGTTCAAGTTTCGCTTTGGCGCGGCGGTCGAAGCCCTCAAAGAGCGCCTCGATTCCGGGGCAGCCGGCGCGCCCGGGCTCTTCACCGCCCGCTACTTCGCCAATGCCCTGCACGCCCCCTGGTGGCGCCATCGGGAAAAGTCCGGCGGGCAGCTCGTAGAGCAGGCCATTCATCTCATCGATCTGGCCCGGTACTTCCTGGGCGAGGCTGCTGCCGTGTACTGCCGCCAGGAGAACCTGTTCCACCGGGAGATCCCAGACTATACCAGCGAGGACGTCTCCGCCACGATCATCACCTTCAAGAACAAGGCCCTCGCCCTGATCGCCGCCACCAACGGCGCCATCCCCGGTCGGTGGATCGCCGATTACCGCCTGGTGGCCCAACACCTCACCGCCGATTTCACCAACGCCAACCAGGCCGTCTTTCACCTCACCGACGGGCCCTCCCCGGCATCACTCACCATCGCCGAGGACCGCGATCTGCTCCAGCGCCAGTTGCTCGACCTGCTCGAAGCCATTCGCACCGGCGGCTGCACCCGCACCCCACTCCGCGAGGGGGCTCTCTCCCTGGACCTTGCTCTGGCGGCGGTCCGCTCCGCCCAGGCCCACACCGAGGTCCACCTGCCGTGAAATTCAACCTGGATCCGCTCGACCGTCTCCAACTTATCACCGGTTCTGTTTCCCTGCTCGGAGGCGTCCCCCTCCTGAACGGCCTGGTTCCCCCATACGATGGTCGTCTAATCTTCTTCAGCCCCTCGGCGTTCAGATTGAACGCCGCGCGACTACCTGGATCACGTAATCGAATATCCTGCGCTTGATCCGCATTTGGTTCAGGGCATACCCGATGGCGGCGATGGCTTCCTCCGGTTCATACAGCGCTTCGCGGCTCAGCCTTCCCTCTCTCTCCAGTTTGCTCTCGTTCAACCGCTGCGACAGCCGGTATTCGAGCAACTCCCGTTGCGCCACGTACACCTCGTGCTGCCTGAGGTAGCGCTCTCGGCCGGCGGCCTGAGCCAACTGGGCCTCCAATTCTTTCACCCGCCGCTCCAGCGCCTCGGCCCTATTTCTCAATTCCTCGATCACCGCAGGATCGGGCCGGCCCTGATTCTGCCCCACACGCCAGCGGGGCGGGTTTATCCACTCCACCTGCCCGCCGGTTGCCCCCTGCCTTGGCACTTGCCCTGGCATCTGCCCCGGCTCCGCCGCT
>CAYMLG010000052.1:27464-33345 GCA_964391195.1 uncultured Anaerolineaceae bacterium
CAGCGGCGGGTGCTGAAACCCGGCGTTAAGGGCCAGGAATTCCTGGGACTCCACCCCGCATTCCAGCAGGGCGAACCCCACTTCGTGGATCACCTTCCGTTCGCAGCGCGCATCCGGCACGTAGAAGAACGGCCCCGCGTCGCCCACCCGGCCCTCCAGGTCGGGCTTGGTCAGCCCCTCCACCGATCGGCGCAGGGTCAGCCGAATCCTCCCGTTCTCATCCGCCTCATAGGCATGCAGCCCGCGGGCAAAAACCGCCGCCGTCCTGCTCCCATCCGTCATCGCCACGAATTCATGGAAGGGGAAGGCCCGCACCTCCCCCAGCTCCCTTTGCCCCAGAAGGACCGCTCCCAGGCGCTCATCCACCTGGCGAGGCAGCAGGTCCCGGTCGGCAGTGGGGCGGGCGACCACATCGAAGGGCATCCCCGCTTGCACCTGCCCCCGTTTTCCCGTCTCAAAATCCATCTCCACACGGAAGTCCGTCCCTCGCGAATCGAGCTCGATCTCCCAGCGGATCAGCGGCGAGGGGTCGAAGGTCAGGCGCAGACTGACCCATACCCGCATCCCTGCCCATTCCCCGGAGCAGTCCAACCGCAGCACGCGGTGACGCTCGCTTTCCTGCTCGATCACCGGCGGACCCACCGGGTTCAGCGCACCCAGGCAAACCCCGCGCTCATCCGAATAGGTGTCCCCCCGTTCTTCGTACACCCACAGCGCGCCCAGCACCGCCTCTCCCACCTGCACCCGGCCGTCTGCCAGCACCCGGGCTTCGTAGTGTCCGTTTTCCCACCTGAACTGGCCTTCCAGTTCTCCTCCTTCTTTCACCGGAATTCGCCCGGCCGCTCTCCACACGCCGATCCCCTGCGTTTCCACCTCATACAGCACGTCCGGCCCGGGCAGCAGACCCCGATAAGGGAAAGGATTGCTGCTCATCGCATAGTCGCCGGAGGTGAAATCCTGGAAGATGGTCCGCAGCGCCTCGCGGACCTCGGCCTGCATTTCTTCGAAGCACTGCCGGTAGCTGAACTCCATTTTCTCGTGCACCAGATCGATGCTCACCCCGCAAATGCAGTCGTGCACCGCGTTCTGCAGCAGGCTGCGGCTCCAGGCCTCGAACTTCTCCGCCGGGTACGGTCTGCCTCTGAGATAGGCCAGAGTCCCGACCGGTTCGCACACCTGGTAAAGCAGGTGCTCACAGTCGCTCGCCAGCAGCTTTAGATACGTGCGCGCCGACAGAGTCCCCGGGAAGACCGCCCCGTATTTCCCGGAGTTCAATTCCCCCGCGATCACCGGCAGTTCCGCCTGCTTCTGGCGGATCTGCCTGGCATAGCTCGCCGGGGTCGCGGCGGTGATTTCAATCTCAGGTGGGATTTCTTGCCGGTGTTCCTGGTAAAAACTTACCGGGTCTTCCGGGTTGTCTTCCAGGTCGTAACCGTCGAATAAGGGCACCTCTCCGGCGGAGTAGTAGGGGCGCAGCTTTTCGACCTCCGCTTCCAGCCGCCGGACGGCTAACTCCGGTGTGTGGGTCACCCCGTACAGGTTGCGGTAGCCCCCGAACAAGTTGATCGCCAGCACCCGGCTGCCGTCTGGCCCGAGCCAGTGAAAGAAAGGCTCCAGCCGCGGCGCTCCGCGCCAGATATATACCGTATCGATTCCGAACAATTGGTGCAGTTGAGGCGCTTGCGAGATGTGTCCGAAAGTGTCGACCAGCCAACCGGCCTCCATGCTTCCGGCGCTCTGCCCCATATCCCGCCGCCCCCACAGCAGGTTCCGCAGCAGCGCTTCCCCGCCGGTGAGCTGCCAGTCGGGCTGGCAGTAGTAAGGGCCGGTCAGCAGGTTCCCATTGCGCCTCAGCTTCTCTACTTTCCCCCGGTACTGGGGCGCAGTCCGCAGCAAATCCTCGATAACCAGGGTCTGCCCGTCCAGGCAAAAGCGAAAGTATGGGTTATTCCCGGCGAGCTCATCCAGGCGGTCGATCAGCCTGGCGACCCAGCGGTTCGTGTAAACTGAAGTCAGGAACCATTCTCGATCCCAATGGGTGTGGTTAATGATGTGGGCCCTGGTCCGTCTCACTCTGGGAACCTCGTCCTGGGTACAGGATTTCACCACTGGTGGGATCACCCCAGCGGATCTTTCCTGGCGGAAAGCGCAGCCAGACATCCATACCAGGGGATACCTCGAAGGTGGGGTGCGTAGCGACTTTGACGATATCGCCCCCTATCTGGACCGTCAGCAGGTTCTGAGAGCCCAGCGGTTCCACCACCAGCACTTCGACTCTCAGCGCATCCTCCGCCGGTTGGCGCAGGGTCTCCATATTTTCCGCCCGGATGCCGATCAAGATTCGCTGCCCATCGTACTCTCTCAAGAGGGGTTGTGCTCTCTCGGCCGGCACCAGTTTGAAGTCTCCAATCCACACTTCCACCCGCCCGTCCTGGCTCTGGACCCGTCCTTCCATGAAATTCATCGGCGGGTTGCCGATAAAACCGCCCACGAACTGGTTGGCTGGTTCATCGTACACGGTGTTAGGATGGTCGAACTGCTGGATCACCCCCGACTTCATCACCGCAATCCGGTCTCCCATGCTCAGCGCTTCGATCTGGTCGTGCGTCACATACAGCGTTGTAGCTTTGATCTCCTGCAGCAGCCGTTTCAGCTCGGCGCGCATCTCCAGGCGCAGCAGGGCATCCAGGTTGCTCAGCGGCTCATCCATCAGCAGCACTTCAGCCTTCATCGCCACCGCCCTGGCCACCGCCACCCGCTGCCGCTGCCCGCCGCTCATCGCTCCCGGATACCGCTGCAGCATGTCCTCGATGTGCAGCAGTTCGGCCGCTTCGCGCACTCGGCGGTCGATCTCCTGCTTGTCGAACTTATTCATCTTCAGCCCGAAGGCGATATTGTCGTAGACATTCATATGAGGGAAGATGGCGTAGCTCTGGAATACCATCGAGATTTTCCGCTCCCGCGGCGGCAAGTATGTCACATCCCGATCCCCGAAACAAATGCGCCCCTCGTCGGCCATGCCCAACCCGGCGATCGCCCGCAGCAGGGTGGTCTTCCCGCAGCCGCTCGGGCCCAGCAGCACCACAAACTCCTGGTCATGGATCGTCAGGCTCACGTTGTCCACCGCGGTGAAATTTCCGAAGCGCTTGGTCACATTTTCAACTCGAATTTCAGCCATCAGGCTCACCTCTGCACGTCCGCGCGGAGACGGGGCTGGAATGCTTCCCCGTCTGGCCCGATATCCCAAGCCGGTCAAAAATTCACTTTGAAATTTGGCCCCACATGTTATACAGGTAACGGCGGATAAAGAAGATAAAGATTAGCGCCGGGATCATCATAAAGAACCCGCCGGCAAACTGGTAGGGTTCGGAGGATTGGTACAGCGTGACCAGCACCTGCGCCGGAAGGGTGCGGTTTTGCAGCGTAAGGATGGTGGCGGCGAAAACTTCATTCCATGACAGCACAAAGGTGAAGATCGCCGAGGCGGCGATCCCCGGCAGCACCAAGGGCAGCACCACGCGCCGGAAAGCTTGCAGCCGGGTGCAGCCGAAAACCATCGCCGCTTCTTCCAGTTCGTAAGGGATACTGGAGAACACGCTGCCGATCACCAGCACTGTCGTGGGCAAGGCCAGGGCGGTGTGCATCAGCGCCAGGCTGTAAACCTGATCGAAGATGCCCAGCCGTAAGAAAACCACCGCCAGGGGGATCGACAGCACGACGATCGGGAAGGCTCGCACCGCCAGAATGGACAGGCGGTACGCATCCCGGCCGCGGAAATAGTAGCGCGAGATCGCATACCCGGCCGGAGCGGCGATCAGCGTCGATAACGCCAGGGTGATCACCGCCACGATCACACTGTTGATGATCCCCGGCACGATCCCACTCGAATTGAGGAAAAAGCGCATCGTCGCCGTCGAAAACGGGATAAATGGCAGCACCCCTTTGGGGTAGGATCGCACGACCGCCGGGGTAGTGAAGGCCATCGAGGCGATGAAAAGGATTGGGATCAGCACCCACAGCGAGATGAGTATACCAACCGCGTAGGTCAGTGCACGCGCCAGGCGCCTGCGGCGCAGCATCTGCTTGTGGACCGCGAGCACCTCCGGTGACGCCATGGTGCGCGCGGTTCTGGGCTCTGCAGCAGTCGTCATCCCGCCGCCTCCTCTTGAGTGCGCACAGCCCGCAGATAAAAGACCGCGCTGATCATGGATAACAGCAGAATAAAGCTGGCATAAGCAGCCGCTACATTCAAGTTGCGCAGGAAGAAATATTGCCGGTAGGTTTCATTCGCCAGCACAGTGACCACGTCCCCCCCGCCCAGCACGATGACCACGGCAAAGACCTGGAAGGCCAGAATTGTGCGCAGGATAAGCGCCACCTGGATGCTCGGCTTCAGCAAAGGCAGGATCACATAACGGATGCGCTGCCATAAGCTCGCGCCGAACAGCTCTGCGGCCTCCAGCACCTCCCGCGAAATCGCCTGCATCCCGGCAACGACGATCACCATCACGATCGCAGTTGCCCGCCACACTTCCGCCACCCAAATGGCGAAGATGATCCAATACCGCGTGTTGGCCGACAGATAAGTGATCGGCGCATCGATCAGGCCCAGGCCTTGCAGAATGGAGTTCAGATAACCGAATTGAGTAAAGATCGAATACCAGACAATGCCAACCGCCAGATCGGAAACCCCCAGCGCAATAGAAAAGATGTACAGGAACAGTCCACTGCCTTTCAGATCAGCCTGGATGACCAGGGCCATAATGATCGCCAAGACGAACTGCACCGGGATAATCAGCACAATCAGAAGCAGCGTCGTGCCCAGGGCCGGCATGAAGAAGCGATCGCGGATCATGCGCTCGATGTACCGGGTGGTGAACGCCGCCGCATTCCCTGCTTCGACTCGCCCCTGGGTTGGGTCGCTGAACGTGCGGATGAAGCGGGACTGAGCCCAGCCTTCGACGATCTCACCGTTCACCTCCCCCTGCACCCGGTACCATACCTCCAGGATGGTCCGATCCAGGATTTCCACCGGAGCGCGTGTTTCTAACTCGCCGGTCACTTCACTGCCATCGTCCGGTTCACGGTACAAGGCGGTCAGTGTGTCTGCCGCGCTGCCCAGCCTCACCCTCACCGTGCCTGCAATTGGGACCCCGGCTTCATTCTCTTCCCGGACCCGGATCCGGGTTTCCGGCGTCCAGCCCTCCACTGTCTGCCCGTTTGCGTCTTCAGCCCGGATATAAAACCAGGTCTCGGTGATCAGGTTCGCAGCCGCCCTTTCTTCCGGGGCGATGGTGTTGCCCTGTTGATCCAGGATCGTGATCGAAGTCCCTCGCGGCAGCCGCCCTGCCCCACCGCTATCACGGCTCGGTTCAGCCCGCAGGTTGAGCACCGCATTCTCTTCCCTCACGGCCAGGATCAACCCTCTCACCATGGGATAACCGAAGAACAGCAACAGGTAAACCAGAGACGGTAGGATCAGAATGTAGGGTGTCCAGTCGCGTTTCTTCGGGCCTCGTCTCCTATCCATTCCAACCCCTTCCCGGGTGCGTAAGGGGGTGCGAGCGCTGCAGCGCTCGCACCCCCACCTCGACGGTCAAATCCGGTTATTCCACCTGGCAAGGCCCATCGCTGGGCTCGTCGGGCGGCCAGCAGGGCGCCCCGGTATCGTCCAACAGGGCTTGCAGATTCGCCCCCTCTTCATCCAGCACGGTCTGAATGTCCTCGCCTTCGAGAACAATCCGGTCGAAAGCGTTGAGGTAAATCTGGTTGATCTCGTTGCCTCGTTCGCCCACGCCAACCGGCAGCAGGGCTGGGAGCGCATCCGGCGAGTTGGCCTGCGCCTCAACCGCCCCGGCTTCGATCGACACACCTTCCGGCA
>CAYMLG010000052.1:33445-36158 GCA_964391195.1 uncultured Anaerolineaceae bacterium
GCCTCGATCAGCCGGGCGGTGTGATCGAACGCCACCCACACTTCACCCGCCAGCAGCGGTTCTTGCATGAACTCGTAGCTGATCGACTGCTCGTGAATCGTGGGCCATAGGGTGTCACGCGCCCAGGTCATCATATCCGCCGCCTCCTGGCTCTTGAACTGGGTCACCATACCTCCGGTGAAGGAGGGCCACAGGTAACCCTGCAGGAAGCGGTGGAACAGGCCGGCGTGGGGCAGGCCGCACTTTGGCCCTCCGGTTTCGTCCAGCAGGGTCTGGCACCATTCGGCGAACTGATCCCAGGTCAGGGCATTGATGTCCGCGCCTTCGGGCAGATACTGCAGGGCGTCGTTATGGGCCGCCATGATGTACGTAGCCTGGATCCAGGGGATGTAATACAGGTAGTCTTCGGTCCCGAGCAGCCCGGTCTCCAGGAAGGCCGGGGCGAACTCCCGGTCGGCCGACAAGTCATCGACCACGTCGATCATGTTCATCATATTGTCCGCCAGGGACGGGAAGGTGCCGTGCAGGGCGCCGATCACATCCACGCCGGTCTGGCCCGCCTGCCCGCCGGCCAGCACCAGGTCGATCATCGGGCCCTCTTCCGAAGCGGTGAAGTCATACCCGCCATCCTGCAGGATGGCCCGGAACCTTTCCTGTTCCTCGACCGGAGAGAACTGGGTCGAGAAGAAGACTACACCTCCTGCCGCAGTCCCATCTCCGGTTCCGGCGGGCTCAGTGGCCGCCTCGGTCGCCTCCATCGGCTCAGTGGCTGCGGCCGCTTCGGTCGGCTCCACGGCTGGCTCGGTGGTTTCCATCACCGGCTCCGTCGGCTCTTCGACCGGCTCAGTGGCCGCTGCCGGTTCAGTGGGCAGGGCAGGGACGGTGGATTCGACCAATTCTGTCGGCTCGCCCAGCGCCTCATTCTCAGGCGTCCCGGGCTGGCAGGCAGCCAGGATCATCGCCAATACCAGTATTAACGCAAAAAGGGTGTAAGCTCTTTTCATCTTTCTCCTCCCTATCGATAAAGATGAATCGTAACGACTAAGCGCGGAATACCCGCCAACAACCTATATCACTGCGGTTATTGTGATCTTTCCACCTCCTGTAGCTCTATCAAAGCGTCTGAATTCTAACTTTATCGCAGGGGGAAGTCTGGTTTTCAGCTGTAATGCCGGAGGAACACTTTACCACCTGCGCAATGTGCATGATTGTGACCGTAACCCCACTTTTTCGATCATCAATCTACCCGCTGGCGGAAACCTGAGATGTAATCGCTAACCTGTAAAGAGCAACAGGGCTCTCACAAACCATTTCATCGGATCATCATAAATAGCAAAAGTATTCTATACCGAAACCGATAATGGGTCAAGCAATTGCGACATATATTATCCTATTACTGTTCGCCTACACACCCCGTACCCGCTCGATCATCTGCCTCATCATCCCCAAATGGAACGCGGCGTGCGGGAGCAGCGCTAACACCCCGGGGAGATATTCTCCCGGAAGTTGTGTCTGCCGCCGGATCCCGTCTCGCAACGCCTCGAACTCCGCCCGCAGCTCGCCCCGTAAGCGGTCCCAGGCACCTTCATCCACCGTGGAAACAAGCCAGCTTTCCGCCCACTTACCCGGGTGATCTTCGCCTCGCATCATGGCGTTGGACAGCGCCAGGCTCCAGCGCAAATGCTCAACATTGGCCGCGATCGACGTCCCCGGATTTCCGCTCCGGTCTGCAGACACCGAAGCCTCTTCCGCGGACACATCCTTCAGCAAGCCGAAAATACCCGCATCCGGCTCATTATCAACAAACCAGGTAGAGGTCGGGTCTGGCGGGCCTTCATAGGCCTCGGTCAAAAGCGTCGTGATCGCCTCCTTCAATGCCTGAACAGCCACCATGTTCGCTTCCATACGAATTTCCTCCCTATTTGCTAAATCAATCCCGATCATCTATCCCTGATCGGATCCAATATCTACTAACTATACTCTCCCAACCTCTCACGGGTTGAACCGGTCGAAACCGGCCCCGCCCTGGCCTTCCCAGGAAAAACAGTTTACGATCGAAAGATCTCCCCCCCGGGCGCCTCACCCAAACTCCAGCCCGATTTCGCAAGCCGGAATCTGGGGGCCTCAGCTCCCAAAGCGCTGCTCCGCCCGCTTCCTGGCCTTCGCCGCCTCCACCTCCCGGTCCTTCGGAGGTGCGTTGGACACCAGCGAATCGAGCAGCTCAGTAGAGATCCTTGCCACCTCCTCTACCGCGGCGTAAAACGCAGCCTCATTCGCCCTGGACGGCTGATTGAAACCGCTGATCTTGCGCACATACTGCAGCGCCGCCGCCCGCACCTCCTCCTCCGTCGCCGGCGGCTCGAAGTTGAACAGGGTCCGGATATTTCTGCACATACTGGTAACCCTCCCGAATGTAGAGATCCCCCTGAACAAAGCGACGCGACGCCCTTACGGGCAACGAGGCGGCCGGTTGATTACCGCCCCCCATTCTACGACCGCAGTCGCTTGATGGCCCATTGTACCGCAGAGAGGGGGGAGCAAGGATATTGACATATATCCCAACAACCACTTGACAAACTAAAACATTTGTTCTATATTATTCTTATCCTGCTCCTTAACAACCCATTCCCACCGAGCATACGCCAATCTTCGATTTGTATCTTTACAAAGGACAATTAGCGGTGTGCAGGCAACCTGTCAGTAGAAACTGTTG
>CAYMLG010000053.1:0-34397 GCA_964391195.1 uncultured Anaerolineaceae bacterium
TAGACTCGACCGTATTTTTATTTCCGTATGAAAACAGGGGATATTATCTGGATGTCGACTATATATGGGGGCACCCTGGCGCTCAAAGGTTAATCCCGTACGAGAAATTCCCCGACTCGACCGCCCTGGCTTCTTACCTGAAATCTCTGGGCGTAACTCATATCCTTGATAGCAGCACCTGGTTATTCACCGAGTTCCCTGACTGGGAACACGATCGCAAGCTGGTATCGGCGGTGGAAATGGATTTCTGCGAACCAATCCTGGAGGGGGATACCTATCTGTTGTGCCGCCTGGATTACCCTGAATAAGGTACGCTCTCCGGCGACGGGCGCTCTAGCAGTGATACCACCTGGGAAGGAATGCTATAATAACCGCGCGTTGATCGAGAACATCCTTGAGCCCGTCCGAAAACGATTCACGGGAGCGCGAAGCATACTGGTGGGACAGCCCCAATCGCGCCTGCAGTCCCTCTTTTCGGATTAACCCTTAGCGACCTGGGAGCGTATGCCTGAAAGTACTGAACTGAGCGAACGCGAGCTGGAGATCTTGCGCCTGGTGGCGACCGGCGCCAGCAATAAAGAGATTGCCCAGCAGTTGTTCATCAGCACCAATACGGTCAAGGTCCATCTGCGCAATATTTTCGCCAAAATTGGGGCTGCTTCGCGCACGGAAGCCGCCATGTACGCCGTCGCCAACGGGTTGACCAACGGCGCCGCAGAAAGCGCCGCACCGGAGGCCCTCCAGGCACAGGCAATCGAGGCGGATTCAACTCCCCTGGCCGTCGAAGCCCCAACCGCCTCCGCCCCCGCGCGACGGCCCGGCCGCCTCTGGGCGCTGGTGGCGCTGTTCGGCCTGCTCGCCATCGCTTCCATCTGGACTTTCGTCAACTCCGGGCGCGGTGCGGCCGAGACGCCTGCTGCCACCCTTACCGCCGCGCCCGCCCGTACACAGGCCCCGCGCTGGCAGGCCCGGGCGCCGATGCCCACCGTCCGCTACGGGTTCGCGGCCACTGCGTTCGAAAATCGCATCCTGGCCATCGGCGGTAATACCGGAGAAGGGCCTACCTCCGTGGTGGAGAGCTACGATCCGAAGCAGGATGTGTGGGAGCCCCTGGCGGACAAGCCCACCGCAGTGTCGGATGTGGGGGCGGCGGTGATCGGCGGGCTGGTGTATGTCCCCGGCGGGCGCACCGGACAGGACACGGTGACCGGGGTGCTGGAGATCTTCGACCCCCACACCGGGGTCTGGGAGGGTGGACCGCCCATGCCTCGGGCCCTGGCGGCGTACGCCATCACCGCCTTCGAGGGGAAGCTGTACCTTTTCGGCGGTTGGGACGGGCAGAACTATCTGGACACCGTGTATGTGTTCGACCCCGAGATGGGGGAGTGGCAGGAGCGCCCGCCGATGCCCCGCGCACGGGCCTACGCCGGGGCGGTGGTGGCGATGGAGAATATCTATGTCTTCGGGGGGACGGATGGCAGTACGCCCTTGATCGAGAACGACCGCTATGCCCCGAACGCCGGTGAAGAGAACGCCTGGACGGCCGCTGCCCCGCTGCCCGAAGGGCGCTACGCCATGGGCTATGCCGCGGTGGCCGACCTGGTGTACGTGACCGGCGGGCAGAGCGACCAGGCCGGGGCCGTCCTGTCCAACCTGCAGTACCTGCCGCTCGAAGACCGCTGGCAGGCGTTCGAGGCGGCCGACACCCGTTCCTGGGAGCGCGGCAGCCTGGTGATCTACGGGACTAACCTGCATCTGATCGGTGGTTTCGAGGGCGGCCTGCTCACCGGGCGGCACTCCGCCTACCAGGCCATTTACGTGCTCAACATGCCGGTGATCGAGTAATGTGGGTATAATAACGTCTGTTCTCAAATCCAAATCACCGGAGTTCTGTGGATGAAACGCCTCTTCTTTTTTGGAATCCTGATCGTGGCTGTGTCCGGCCTGCTGGCGGCTTGCAGCCCAACGACGCCCGCCAGCCCGGAAAGCGGGGTCGCGAGCACCCAACCGGTGGCGGAGGACCAACCGCAGGCCACCGAACCCGCAGCCGAACCGGCCGAGACGGTTCCCCCCACCCCGGAGGGCACCATATCGGTGACCGGCGTCATGGCCAGGCAGCGCAGCGATGGCAGCGGGGAGATCGCCTACGCCGGGATCCGCCTCTTCCTGGGGACGCTCATCTACAGCGAGGACGGTAAGACCACGCTGGCCAGGGTGAACCAGCTCGAATCCCCCCACGCCCGCACCGACGAGAACGGCCGCTTCGCCTTCTATAACATCCCTGCCGGCACCTATATCCTCGCCGTCCTGGTGCCGCCGAACAACCTGGTCAAGCTCAACCACCCGGATACTGGCGAGCAAATGCTGATTGAGGTAAGCGAAGGGGAAACGGTCGATATGGGCAAAATGTATTACGACCTCCCCTTTGGGAGTATGTTCAACGAGTAAACCCGACCGCCTGAGGGCGGTACGAACCTAATCTACGGGTAAACGCGATTGCACGCAGGGTTTCCACCTGCGTGCAATTTAAATTCGGGAGGCGTCATGCCCGCGTGAACCTGTGCGCTCCAGATCCACCCACGGTCAATCAGGTTTGATGGCGATGACGTTGTAGCCCAGGGTCTCGTCTTTGACCGGGTCGAGCGGGTCCAGGTAAAACAGGATCAGCGGGGTGATGAGCTGGAACAGGAATCCGAACAGCACCCGCAGCGGCAGGGTGAGCCAATGGTAGCGGCCCCTGCGGGATGAGAACACCCAATAGTTGAAATTCTGAAGCTGGAAGGACAAAAACCAGAAGTAGCCGCCGTGCGGCTCGATGCGCTCCACGATGAAGCCGTTCTTCTCCAGCAGATAGCGCAGGCCGTAAGAGGTGTAGCGGTAATAGTCGTGCGGCTTCTGGTGCTGGGCCCAGCTCTGCGGCGCGCTGAGATACAGCTTGCCGCCGGGCTTCAGGACCCGGAACAGTTCGCCGATCGTCCGGTCGGGCTCGCGCAGGTGCTCGAGCACCTGGGTGAGCAGCACAGCGTGGAAACACCCTGCGACGAAGGGGAGCCTGTCTAGCGTGGAGACCGCATCCAGGGCGGAATAATTCCAGGCCGCGTCGCCCACGGCCAGGTCGACGCCGGTATAACAGGTGTGGGCGAAGGCCTCCCGGTACTGGCCTTCACCGGCGCCGGCATCCAGGAAGCGCCCTCCCGGCGGGGTCTCTCGGGCGGCGGTGCGCACCAGTTCGTGGATTTTGTACACTTCCACCTGGATGCGCGTTTTGACCCAGGCGGGGAGCAGGCGGGGTAAACGGCTGGGTGCTGTCAAGGGAATCCTTACGACCGGAGTATCGGTAATAGACATACAGCGAGCCACCCGGAGATGGCTCGCTGTATTATACACGGAAGAAACTGAGGGATTACGGGGCGATGTTGGTGCCTTCGTAGACCAGGAAGGCATCGCCGCCGGCGTTGTTCAGTTCGTTCACCACGCCGACCAGGGAGGATCCGGACGGACCGGTGCAGGTGGCGGAGCCAACGAAGCCGGCAGCCAGGTTGTTCTGGTTGACTTCCGTCCAGGCCTCACCCGGGTCCAGGTTGCTGGGAGCGGTGATGGTCACGTTGACCGGAGTGCCGTTCCCATCTGCGCCGGTGATGTCGCAGGAGAGGTCAGCCGCGGAGATGGAGCTGCTGCCGACGTTCACCAGGCTGAAGCCGGTGAAGTAGCCGAAGTTGCGGTCCATGAGCAGCGGCAGAACCACGACCTCGGTGCCCTGAGAGGGATCGAACCCACCGTAGGCAGCGCCCTTGTTGGAGCTGCTGTTCAACTGGTTGACAATGGCGACCAGCGGAACATTTTCGCTGTTGTCCGACACAGCGGCGGAACCAACGAAGGTGGCTGCTCCATCGCAGTTTTCTGTTACGGTGCCGCGAGCGCCCTCATCGCCACCCAGAGCGTACAGAGCGAAGGTCTGGGATGTACCGGGTTGGATGGTGCGGGTCTCGGTGCATGCCGCGCCGGCTGCGGAGGGCGTATACGCCACGGTCACCTCAGACGCAACGGTACCGGCGTTCTGGATCTGGATACCGGTGGTGTAGCCGAAGTTGTGGGCCTGAACCAGCGGCATAACCGGGTTGGTGGAGCCGGAGCCGAAGCCGTTGTAGGCGAACAGGGTGGTCGGGCCGACTTCGAGGGCGGCGATGACCAGGTCTGCGCCGTTGCTGGATTCAACTGTGGCCGAGCCAACGAAGCCGGGGGCGTGGCCTTCGGTGGTCTGGTCGAACTTGGCGGCCGCGCCGGGGGCTACGTTGGTGGCGTTGGCGGTTACACCGTCAGAGTATTCCACGGTGATGTCCGTAGCCGTGGTGCTGGCGTTCTGAACGCTGAACCAGGTGTTGAAGCCGAAGTTGGCGTTCATCAGCAGGGGCAGGCTGACGGTGGGGGAGCCGGAGGTGAAGCCGCTGTAGCTGGCGCCAAATGCGAGCGGATCGCTGCCATTGGAACCGAGCACGTTGGTGATGGCCGCAATCTGCCGGTCGGAGTTGATCACCACCGAGCCGTCGAAGTTCTCGGGCACGTCGGTGTTGTCTGCGCCCAGGTCTTCCAGCGGGAAGTAGGTGGTGGAGGAATTACCGGGGATGGTGTCGTTCACCGTCGCAGCGACATTGCCGTTGCGCTCGTAGAAGGTGATCGTAACCGTTGCCGTGTCCCCTTCCAGATTCTGGACCTGGAAGCCGGAGTTGTAGCTCACCAATTGGGCCTGCGCGGCGGGGATACCTACGAACAGGGCGACCAACAGGGCTGCTGTGATCGAAATGCGGAAGAGTTTCTTCATGGTGCCTCCTTAATAAGAGATACAATTCTGGCCTTCCCAGGCCATTACTGTCCCGAGTTTAACCAAATTTCCCCTTTAAACCAATACCTCCTTTGGGTTAAAGCCGCGCTTCTCTTCCCGTTCTCTGGTTATTGCCGGCCTGGTGATAAAAAAAGGCCGTTTTTGAAGGCCTGGCCTTCAAAAACGGCCCTGTTCCCCCACTGCGGCTCAATGTTCTTGCGCCTGCTGTTCGGCGGCTGCCTGCTTCAACTCCTCGAGACCGGCGCCCAGCGAGGTGCGCCGGGAGAGGCCGAGCAGCAGCAGGGCGAACAGGAATTCGTACAGGGTGAGCAGGATGCGGTCGATGATCGCCGCGCTCACACCCAGGCCGGCCGGCACCCATCTCTCCAGGGCCAGGCTCATGGTCGCCTCGGTCACGCCCAACCCGGAAGGCAGCAGCAGGACGCTCATGCCGGCCACACCGCCCAGGCTGGCCACCGCGGTGCAGAACGGCAGCATCGACAGCGGGGCGGGATACAGGGCGCGCAGGGTGAGGTAGAGCACCGCGCCGCCCACCCACCACAGCCCCAGGTAGTAGGTCAGCCAGATCAGGATCCGCCGGTAAGTCAGCGCCTCGGGCGGCATCAGCGGCGCCATCCGCCGCACGATTTTGCCGATCACCCGCGGGTGCATCAGCGCCGCGCTGAGCAGGATGCCCAGGCCAAACCAGGCCACCGGTATCCTCGCTTCCCGGGTGAAAAGCGGGGAGAGGATGAACACGTTGATCAGCCCGGCCCACAGGGTCAGCACGATGTCGAGCACATTGGCCAGGGTGGTGACCGGCTTGCGTATCCCCAGGCGCTCGTACCAGAAGATGCGCCCGACCACGTGCCACACGCTGCCCGGCAGCCGGTTGGCGACCCGGGTGATGATGTAGATCCGCTCGTGAGTCCCCGGCGGCAGCGGCGCAGCGAGGTCGTTCATGATCCGCCTCCAGGCCAGGGCCGCCACGTACTCCCCCGCGAAGAACACCGGCGCGGTAAGCAGCAGCGGCCAGACCTCCAACCCTTCGCGGATGGACAGGATGGCATCCAGGTTCTGGGCAATCAGGCGCCAGATAATGAAGACGCTCAGCGCAGTCAGCGCCAGGCTGCCCAGGTACCACCACAGGCTGTGCTTGTGGTTGAGTTTCCCCAACAGGCTGCGAATCATTAAGCTCCTTGATCCCGAGTCCGCACTCAACCCTTGCGGGCGAAAACCACCATGATCGAGCTCTTGTTCAGGCGGTCGAGCAGGTTGTAGGCAGGCCAGGTGAGCAGACGGGCGGGGAGCGAGCGCAGCAGGCCGGTCACCAGCTTTTGTGTCTGCGGCGCGACGTTCCGCTCCCGCATCCAGAACTGGACGTTCAGCACCAACACCCCGTGCCGCCCGGTGAAGGAGGTCACCTCTTCCAGGCGCAAGCCGGCCCGCTCCAGTTGGCGGGCCAGCACCCGGCGGGTGAACAGGTGGAAGTGGCGGGGCACATCCCAGCCGGCCCAGCAGCGCCCAAACAGCGCCCGCTCCCAGGACTCGGGGTTGGGCAGGCTGAGCACCAGCCAGCCGCCCGGCTTGAGCACCCGGGAGACCTCGGCCAGGGTCGCCCCGGGGTCGGGGACGTGCTCGAGCACATCCCACATGGTGACCAGGTCGAAGTTCTCGCCGGGGAAGGCGGCGTCTTCCAGGAAGCCCTGGACCACGTCCAGGTTCAACCGGCTGCGGGCGTACTGGGCAGCATAGGCCGAGGGCTCCACGCCGCAGGCCTCCCAGCCGCGCCGCTGCATGGCGTGCAGGAAGATCCCGGTGGCGCAGCCGACGTCCAGCAGGCGCCCGGGGCCGCCCGCCCGGCGGATGACCTCCCGGCAGCGCTTGTGCACCCCGTATGCCCGGTCCCATCGGCGGTAGGCGGAAGGCTCGTCATCGATGGCGATCGGGTAGGAAATGTAATCGCTGGGATAGTAACGGTCGAGCTCGTGCGCCTCGGGTCGCGGGGTGAGATAGATTTGCCCGCAGGCGGAACATTCGACCAGGCGGAAGGTCCCCGGCGCCCCGTGCAATAAATCGCCCCCGGTGAACAGCACCTTCTGCCCCGTGGAGCCGCACAGAGAACAGGCTTTAATGATCTCCAATCAATCCTCCGTACAAAGATTCGAGCTGCTCGGCCAGGCGCTTCCAACTGAAGCGGGTCTCGGCCAGCAGGCGGGCGCGGCGGCCCATCTCCTGGCGCTGCTGTGGATCGGCGATCAGGTCCAGGCTCGCCCGGGCAAAGCCGGCCGGGTCGGGAGCGGTGGCGACGCCCACCGGGCCGGCGGCGAAGATCTCGGTCACATCGCCCACCGCCGAGGCCACCACAGGGCGTCCGGCGGCCAGGTAGTCGGTGAGCTTGAGCGGAAAGCGGCCGCGGTTGGCCGGCGAGTCGACCAGGGGCAGCCACAGCAGGTCGCAGGCGGCCAGGTACAGGCCGAGCTGGTCATCGTCCACATAGCCGGTCTGGATCAGCAGCTCCGGGCAGCGCACCAGGGGGCGCAGGTCGAACTGGCTGCGGCCGATCATCAACAGGCGCACGGCCTCCAGCGGGAGGCTGCGGGTTTGGGCGCAGATCTCGTCGAAGGCGCGCGCCATCAGCCCCGCGTCGCGCAGGAAGATGGTGCCCAGATAGCCGATGATCGGGCCGTCTGTGGGGAGGCCGAGCGCCTGGCGGGCCTCCGCCTGTGGAGCCGGACGCAGGCGCTCCACGTCCGATCCGTTCGGCAGGCGGACGATGCTCTCGGGCGGTAAGCCCAGGCGGCGAGCCTTTTCCTCCAACGTGGAGCAGATCACGGTGTGAGCCGCAGCCCGGCTGCGGAAGCTCTCTTCGAAGAACGTCTCCACCGGCCGCAGGACGAGGCGCACCAGCGGGTTGGGGCGCTCTTCCACCGAGCCGCCCTTGCCGAACCAGTCGGCCCAATCCATCACCAGCGGGACGCGCGACCCCCGGCTGGCGTACAGGGCCGGGAAGATCACCGTTGGGCGCGATTCGAAGGCGTGCACCAGGTCGAAGCGCTTGCCGCGCAGCCAGGCGATGCGGTTGCCCACATTCCAGGGGTCCCATCCGGAGCGCAGCGGGCCGCGGAACAGGTCCGGGCTTTCGACCAGGGTCAGGCCGTCCCGCTGCCGGACGCGCACCCCGCTGCGGGCCCGGGGCTCGGTGGCGACCAGGGTGACCTGGTGCCCCCTCCGGCCGAGCTCGCGCCCCAGGTGGTAGGCCCGCCAATAGGTCCCCTGCCCGGTGTAGTTGAAGACGATCAGCAGCAGGGAGAGCGGCCGCTTCCCGGCCATATCGCCCTCCATCACGACTCAACCCCGGCCCGGCCTTCGCCGGTTGGTTCCTTGCCTGGGGCGAAGGAGGCAGTGGTCCCGGCGGGGGGCGGTCCTCCGGCCGGGTTGTTCCTCAGTCCATCGCGCAGCCCGCGCCAGTAGGCGCGCAGGGCAGGCCAACGCCGGGCGAGAGCCAACCGCAGGGTGGTGCGGAACGCGCTGCCCGTTCGCCAGAACCACACGATGGGGACCTGCACCCCGCGTGCGTGTTTGCGGAAGAAGCGCACGCTGGAGCGGGCCATCCAGTAACGCTCGCCGGGAGTATCGCGGCCGCCGCTGCTGGTGGCCACCTTGTGCCAGGCGTGGGCCTCGGGGGCCAGGCGGATGCTCAACCCGAGGCGGCGCACGCGCAGGCTCAGGTCGGAGTCCTCGTAGTACATCCAGTATCCTTCATCGAACAGGCCCACGGACTCCAGGGTCTGGCGAGGCAGCAAGATGGCGCAGCCGGTGATGAAATCCAGCTCGATGGCCGGGGGAAGGCGCCCATCCGGGTAGCGGCGGGAGAGCGAGTCCGCCAGGAAGCTCACTTCCAGGTTCCAGCGGCTGACCCAACCCCCGGCCGACCACACCCGCTGCGGCTCGGCGGCGTAGAAGATCAGCGGGGCGATCATCCCGGCTCCGGCGGCCTGCGCCAGCAGATGTTCCACGGCCCGGGGGTGGGCGGTGGCATCGTTGTTAATAATGAAAACGTAATCCGCGCCCAACTCCAGGGCGCGGCGGATGCCGAGGTTGTATCCACCGGCGAAGCCCAGGTTGCTCGGGCTTTCCAGCACCTCCGCCTGGGGGAAGGCGCGGCGGATCTGCTCGGCCGAACCGTCGCCGGAGGCGTTGTCCACCGCCAGCAGGCGCAGGCGCGGGTAGGTCTGGGCGGACAGGGAGCGCAGGCACTCCAGGGTGTCGGCGGGCTGCTTCCAGTTCACCGTGACGGCGATCACCAGGGGGTTCGCTTGCGGGTTCATTGATCCCGATCCAGCAGTTCGAAGACCCACACCCGGTCTTCGTGATAGCGCAAGGCGTAGTGCGGGCTGCTCAGCAGGCGCTGAGGGTCGAGGCGGTCGGGGCCTGCGTTGCCCACCCGGCCGTCCTGCTGGCCGATATAGACGTAATCGATGCCCGCCCCCCGCAGCAGCTCCAGCGCCTGGGGGTCGTCTGGACCCCGTTCGGCCACCGCCTGGATCAGGCGGACCACATCGCCCAGCGGATCCGCCTCGGATTGCTGTTCGAAGCCCACGGTCCCCGGGGGGAGCACCGTGCGGCGGCCGGACAGGTAAGGGAGCCACCAGCCGGCGTCGGTGCCGACCGGGGTGGTGCCGCCCCAGGCCAGCAGGCTGTTCACCAGGAAGCGGTCTTGCGGGGAGGTGTTGGCTTCGATCCAGCGGGCGGCGCGCAGGTCCGGCCGGGTGACCAGGGCGGATTCGGCGATGCGCACCTCGGCCAGGCGCAGGCGGGCGCCCAGGACCGCGGCGATCACCAGCGCCGCAGCCGCCAAAATGTAGGGCAAGATGCCAATCTTGCCGTTCCCGCCTGGCAAGACGCCGGTCTTGCCGCCGCCGGGAAAGATGCCGCTCGCCTCCCCAAGCCACTGACCGGCCCATACCACCGCCGCTCCGATCAGCACCCCGGCGGGGAAATAGCTGAGGATGAAGACGGTGAAGCTGCCGATGGCGCCGGTGCCCGGCAGGCCAACCCAACCGGGGTTGGCGGAGAGCAGGGCCAGCAGCGACCAGGCGGCGATCAGAGCCGCGCCTTGCGCGCGCCGCCACAACCCCCAACCCGCGGCGACGGGCAGCAGCACCCACATCCACATGGGCAGGTAGGTAGACAGGGCGCCGAACGAATTGTGGACCTGATCGATGGCCTCCGCCTGGGATGGGGAGGCGGAAGCCTGCAGCAGATAGGCGAGCACGGCCGGCACCATCCCCCGCGCCAGGTTGAACAGCCAGGGCGCAGCCAACAGCCCCGCTCCGAGCGCAGTCCAGGCCAGGGAGCGCCACTCCTGGGAGGCCCGCCGGGCGAAGATCAGGCCGACGAACACCACCAGGTAGAACAGGGCGGCGAAGACCACCACGCGGTAATGGGTCAGCGCCAGGCCGCCCGCCAGCAGCGCAGCGAGCAGGATGCGCTTCGGAGAGCGCTCGCCGGGGTCCAGGTGGCTCCAGGCGACGAAGGCCACCGCCGGCAGGATCACCTGGGAGGCGAGCTGCGTGTAGCGCCCCCAGTTGAGGTAGACCATGGGCGTCGGCGCCAGCAGCCCGGCGACCACCAGGGCCGCCGCACCGCCCCAACGGCTGCCGGCGAGGCGGTTGGCCAGCGGCGCCAGGCCGAGGACCGCCAGCACGTTCAGGATCTGCCCGGTCCACAGCACGCTGGCCGGGGCCTCCAGCCCGGTGAGCCAATGGAAGACGGCTGCCAGGCTGTGAAAGCCAAAATGGTAGGTGAAGGTAGGGATGGAGGCGTAAGGCTCCCAGGACTGGAACAGCCCGCCGTGGTCGATCAGGAGCTGCACGATCAGCGTGTGCTGGTAGGAGTCGCCCCACATGGGGAAATCGAGGGAGCGCAGCGGCCACAGGCGGGTCAGGATCAGCAAGCCGAGGGCGGCCAGGAAGGCCAGGTCGGGCCAGGGGAGGGCGTCGAGACGAGGCAGGCCGGCGAACCGCAGCCCCTCGGGGGGCGGGGCGGCGGCGATGGCCAGGCGGGGCGAGTGCAGCCGCACCCGGCGCAGCCGCCAGGCGTAATACAGCAGGGCCGCCCCCGCCGGCAGCCAGGCATAGACCGGCCCCAGGTTCAGCCCGGCGATGCCGGTCCACAGGAACAGGAGGGGGTACAGGGCCGCCCCGGCCCCGGCGGACAGGCCGGCCTTCGCCATCCAGTCCAGCTTCTCCCAGCCGGGCCACAGCAGGCGCAGCAGGGCCGCGCCTGGCAGCAGGAAGGCCGCCCCGCCGGCCAGCAGCAGGCCCGCCCACTGCCACATCTCCTTTAAAAGGCCAACCAACAAGGTCCCCCGGTCGTAGACCAGGCGAAAGGTGAGCTGGGCCTCCTGGGCCTCGCCATCCCGGTAGGCCGCGCCGTGCAGGTAGGCGTAGCCGGGCGCACGGCCCACCCACACCGAACCATCACCTTGCACCACAAGGGAGTAATACAGGTCGCGGCGTACCGAGTCCGCCAGCGGGGGGAAGTCGAAGCGGTAGTAGCCGGGGTGGTCTACGCTGCTCAGCGGGATTTCCGCCCGGATGTCATCCGCCAGGCTCAGCACGAGGGACCCGTTCCCCGGCTCGCGCGGCTCCAGGTAGACCGCGATCCCGCTCAGCCCGGCGTAGCGGGGAAGGAAGGTTTGCCCCAGTGTGCTCCCCGCCGCCAGTGGGAACAGCCCGTCGCGCTGCGGCTGCTCCTGTTGAACCAGCCGGCCCCCCGCCGCCTGGTCCGAGGCGCAGCCGGAAAGCCCGGCCGCGGCCCCCAAAAGCAGCAGGGCGACGGCCGCGAGGATGAGAAGTCTTCTCCCGTTCACCGTTTCTCTTCTGCTGAGGCCAGGACCTCTTCGGCGGCCGCCTGTTGCTCATCGCCCGCCTCTTGCCCGGGCTGGTCCTTCTCCAACTCCAGCCGCCGGACCCGGTAGAGCAGTTCCTCCAGCATTTTGCGGTTGAAGCCGATCGAATCGGCCAGCAGGCCGATCAGGGTGACCTGGAAACCGACGATGATCAGGATCGCCGAGAAGATCAGGGATTGGATATAGCCCGTGTAGCCGTCGTAGATAATGTAGGCGATCAGGAAGCGCAGCCCGGGGATGATGCCCAGGAAGATGAGCAGTAGGCCCACGGCCATGAAAACCCGCAGGGGACGGTACATGGTGTAGGCCCTGAGGATGGTGATCCCGGAATTTTTGAGGTAGTCGGGGATGGAGCGCATCAGGCGCGAGGGGCGTGTCTGGGGGTTTGTCCGCACCGGGACGTATTCGACCGCCATATGCCGCGCGCCGGCCTGGATCAGGGTCTCCAGGGTGTAGGAGTAATCGGAGAGGACCAGGGTGCGCAGGGCCGCTTCGCGGCTGAGGGCGCGGAAGCCGCTGGTGGCATCCGGGGTGTGCAGCCCGGCCGCCCGGCCGATGACCCAACTGCCCAGGCGCTGCAGCGTTCGCTTGACCGGCGAGAAGGAGGCCAGCGTGGCCACGCCCCGGTCGCCCACCACCAGGTCGGCTCTGCCTTCCAGGATGGGCTGCACCAGCTTCTGGATGTCCGCCGCGTTGTACTGGTTGTCGGCGTCGGTGTTGACGATGATATCCGCCCCCAACTGCAGGCTGGTCTCCAGCCCGGCGGCAAAGCCGGCCGCCAGCCCGGCGTGCTGTGCCAGGCGCAGCACGTGATCCACCCCGCAGGCCCGGGCCACTTCGGCGGTGCCATCGCTGCTGCCGTCGTCGATCACCAGGACCTCCACCTGGTCAACTCCGGGGAGCGATTCCGGCAGGCAGGCCAGGGTGGATGGAAGGTTTTCTGCCTCGTTATAGCAGGGGATCTGAATGATCAGTTTCAAAGCGGTTCATCCGTTCGCAGATCAACAACCTGTCTGGACGGGCGGTAGTATACCATAGCGCCCGCCCAAACGAGAAGGCAGGGGCGGCGGGGTTGGGCAAAGCCATAATTTGGTAGGGGCGGGTCATTGATTCTGGCATCGGGGTCTTACCACACACGGCGCGTGCTAGGCCAGCCCGCCTGTAGGTCCAACCAGACCCGCCCCCAAGCATGCGCTAAACATGCCGCGCATGTCATGCCACGCCTTCCAACCTCCCCGACCACAGGCCAGCCCCTCCTGGCCACCTCCACCGTTGATGGTGCCGGTGGTGTGTGGGGCGGGTATGTTGTTGGATGGGCGGAATGACGGTGGCACGGGATGGGCGGGGTTGGTTCCGGACGGGGTCGTCCGTGGACAATCGGGGCGGGTCTGGGTTTTCGGGCGGGCGGGGTTGGCCTGAGGATGGTACGTCTTGGGCAGCGGGCTTTCGCCTGAATCAATGACCCGCCCCTACGTGGGGTTGGCGGGCGGGGCGGGGGCTAATCTGCGGCGATGAACGGCATAAAATGCGGGCCGAGGGCGCTGATCTGCCACACCACGGCCATGCTGGTGTTGCCGGCCAGATCGGTCACCCGGGCGAAGAAGGCGTGCTCGTCAAGCGGGCCGCCCACCGGCAGGGTGAAGTCGTAGCGCCACCCGTCGCTGGCGTCCCGGTCCGAGCCGATGAACTGCCATTCGCCCCCGGTCAGGCTCGGGGAGAACCAGTAGAAGTCCACCTGGCGCGCCTCGTCCGTCCGCTCGCCGAGGCTCACGCTGAGCGGGATGGGGACCCGAGCGGCGACACTGGCCCCGCTTTGCGGGTAGACGAACTCAACCGGGGGGGCCTGGTCGCTGCGGTTCAGGCGCAGGCGGTAGGAGTAATCCGGCCCACCGGCGGAGGGGTGATCCCAGGCGCGCAGTTTGACGTAGAAGGTGCCGCTGTAGGGCAGGGTGTAGGAGATGAACGAATCGTGGATTACCTGGTACTCCAGGTCGTCGTTCTCGGCCAGCACCGAAGCGCCGTCGGCGTCGAGCAGGAACAGGTAGGAATCCAGGCTGGAGCTGATGGTCGAACTGGCATCGACCGCCAGGCCGATGCGGTCCCCGGCCAGGCCGGCAAACTGGTAGTAGTCGATATCGCCCGGCGGGCAGATCGCCTCCTGGACGATAGCGCCGTAGGCCAGTGGCTCCGCCTGGGCGGGATCGCTGCCGGTGTCGCCCGCCCCGCAGTCCGGGAGGGGCTGGGTGGTAACCAGGACGTCGTCGATCTGCCAGCCCGCGTAGTCGTTGTCCGCCCCATCCAGGGTGGCGAAATAGAAGCGGATGCGGACCTGCTGCCCGGCGTAAGGAGACAGGTCGATGGGCGGGCTTTGCAGCCAATAATCCGGTGGGTCGTCGGTGAGCTGGTACAGGTTTTCGAACTGCCCGCCTTCCGGGGCGATCTGCACCCAGCGTTGGTCCCAGTGCGGGCCGGGGCTTTCGGTCACGGCCCGGTACCAGAAGCGCAGATAGGAGGGGATACCGGCGGGCAGATCGATAGCCGGGGTGGTCAGCGCTCCAGCGTTCGGCTCTCCGCTGGTGTCGTAGCCGCTGCGCGCTTCATGGTGGTCGTAGGTCCAGGCGACCGCGCCGCTGTGCGCTGTTTCGTCCGTCAGGTCCCAGTTCCACTCGCTCCACAGAGGGGCGGTGACGGTGTAGTTCTCCATATCGTCGAGGTAGAGGACATCCCCGGCGGCTGAGAACGGGGGCGGGAAAGGCCCGGCAGCCAGGGCCGAGGCCTGATCGGCGTCGGGGTCCTCTACTTCGAAGGTGCGCCGCAGGGACCAGTTCGTCTCGGCGTTGGGGTTGCGGGCGCGCACCTCCCAGGCGTAGCTCCCGGGCGGGAGCGAGCCCACCGTCCAGGAGGTGGCGGTCTGCCAGGTGGAGGTGAGGATGGCGGTGTCGTTCTGCCACAGCCGCGCCTGGAATCCGGTGTCGTAGCCGGTGTAGGTCCAGGACAGGCTGATGGAGGCGTTGGCCGGGAAGGAAGCGCCGCCGGCGGGGTAGACCTGCCGGGGTACAGCCGGCCCGATGCCGGCGCCCTGCACGGTCAGCGAGGAAACCTGGTTGCTGCCGATGCGGTTGTCGGCCAGGTTCGGGTCGCTGCGGGTGAAGGTCTCGCTGCGTCCGGAGAGGCTGTCGCGGTACAGGGTGACGACGGTTGCCTCTCCCACCCAAACCGACTCGGCCTGGTCCTCGCCCAGGTCGCCCAGGCTCCCGGCCGGGTAGCTGCCGGGGCCGAACACCTGGCAGGCGCCCTGGTAGACCGGGCCGGCGAATACGGCCACCTCATCGGGGCCGGGAGTGCAGGCCGGGGCGGGAGGCGGGGTGGAGCAGTCATAATCTTTTACGAACGGTCGCAGCCCGGGCAGATCGGTGGTCACGTTGCCGGCGTTATCCCGGATACGCAGGGCCAGGCTCACCGGCCCGTCGGGCACCCCATCGCGGCACAGGTCCCAGGTGTGGGTGAAGGTGCTGGTGGTGAACTCCGGGCTGATGGTGTTCCAGGCGCCGTCGTAGTGGGCGATGACGGCGGCCGAGGCCAGGCCGGAGTCGTTGTCGGCCGCAAAGCCCACCACCTCCAGGGAGCCCTCCCGCAGGGTGAACCCGCCCGGGGCCGGTTCCAGCAGGTCCCCGGTGGGCGGGGTCTGGTCGGCGTTGAAAACCGTGTTGCCGGAGACATACAGATACCGGCCCTGGTTTCCGTACTTGGGGAAACTCTGGGCCTCCGTAGGGGTGCGCGGCCGCCCGCCGTTGATGTCCACATCATCGAAGGTGATATCGACCGCCGTGCCCCAGTAGCTGTTGGGGTTGATGTGCACCTGGAAGTGCAGGTGGTGCCCGGTGCTGACCCCGGTGTCGTCGGCCACGCCGATGAACTGCCCCCGGCGCACCAGGGTCCCTTTGACCCGCAGCGGCTCGGGGATGCTGTCCTGGGCCAGGTGCAGGTAAAGCTGGTAGGTGGGCGGGTTGGTGCTGGTGTCTTCCAGGACCAGGTAATTGCCCGGCGAGGCCTCGTTTCCGTTCGGCTGCGACCAGCGGGCGTACATCACCCGCCCGGCCTTAGCCGCGTGCACGTTGAACATCTGGCTCGGCCATGGGGTGGCGAAATCGAAGGCGTAGTGCATGCTCCCGGACGGGTTGGGCGGGTTGTGGTGCAGGATGCTGCGGGAGAGGGCGAGGGTGGTCCCCGCCGGCACGGGCAGCCGGTAGCCGCCGATGGCTGCAGTTTGCGCCAGCCGCTGGGCCTCGCCGTACATCGCCAGCCAGGTTTCCTTTTCCTCGGGCGGGAGCAGGTCATCCGGCAGGGCGGATACCAGGCGGTCCCACCCGGCCTGGTGGGGGAGCAGGGTCTCCCAGGCGCCGTTTGTGCGCCGCAGCACTGCCAGCCCGGGCTCGGCCGGGATCACCTGACCGGTGTCGGGGTCCAGGGGGACGAGCCAGGCGAGGGCCCAATCCCCGTCGTCCGAGACCTGCGTCCGCTCCACCCGGGTGTCGAACAGCACCAGGGAGATGACGCGTTCCCGCTCCCGCTCCACCGCGGCCTGGACGGCCTGTTCCACCCCGGCGGTCTGCATGGGGCGGCGGGTAGGGGCGGCCGGCGGGACCCCGGCTGCCGCCTCCGCCTGCCGCGGGCCGGCGGGCAGCATGACCATAATAAAAAGCGCGCCCAGGGCCAGTAGAAGGATCGGGAGTATGGGGGGAAGGCCGGGGAGAGGCAGGCGTTTCATGAGATCCCTCGCAGGGTCGGGGGGCGGGGCGGGCCGCGGCGCTTAATGGCGCAGCGGCTGTTCTACCCAGAGATGGCGATGGTTCAACTTGGCATGCATTACCTGGACGAAAATCGGGGTCAGGTCGGGGTCGAAATGGGCGCCGGCCCGCGAGGCGATGAAGTCGAGCACCTCCGACGGCGGGCGGGCCGGGTGATAGGGGCGGGAGGTGGTCAGGGCGTCGTACACGTCCACAATCGCCAGCAGCCGGCCCTCCAGCGGGATCTCTCGCCCGCACAGGCCCTGGGGGTAGCCGCTGCCATCCCAGCGTTCGTGGTGGTGGAGCACGTAAGGGATGGCGCTCGTCAGGTGGGGGATATTGCGGAGCATGCGCGCCCCCGCCGAGGGGTGCTGCTTCATGATGATCCACTCATTGTGGGCCAGGGCGCCCGGCTTGTTGAGGATCTGGTCGGGCACCATGATCTTGCCGATATCGTGCAGGCGGGCGCCGAACTCCAGGATGCGGAGCTGCTCGTCGGGCCAGTCCAGGGCCTCCGCCAGCCAGCGGGCGTACATGGTCACCCGGTCCACGTGCCCGTGGGTGTACGGGTCTCGCCCCTCGATGGTGTTGGCAAGCATCTTGACCGTATCCAGGTAGGCCTGGTCGATCAGGGCGATGCGCAGCTCGGCCGCCCGCAGCAGCCGGGAACTGACGGTGCTCACCAGGCGGTGCGGATCGATGGGCAGCTCCAGCGTATCCTCCACGCCCAGCTCCCGCCCGGTGTGGATCAGGTCCATCGATTCGGGCGGGACCAGGAAGATGAAGGGGATGGCGATCCAATCCGGGTTCTGGTGGACGTCCTGGTAGAATTCGATCCCTTGGTTGGAATCGCCGGGGAAAGAAGCGAGGATGAGGTCGGGCTTCAGGCGGCGCATGGCCTCGATGCCGGCCTGCCCGCCGGAGGCTTCCATCACGATATAACCTTCAACGCCCAGGTGCCTTAAGACCTGGCTGCGAATCTCCTCGGATTGGGCTACCACTAATATTCTTTTTTGCGAGAGGGGCACTGTCGGTCGGTCCATACGGGAAGAATGATACCGGTTTTTTGGGATTTTGGGGTAAATTTGTCGGATCCAATCGCATTATCCGGCGGGTTCCGCTCCGCGAGCGGGCGCCTCCCGGTTCAAAAAGTCGATGATCAGCGGGTTTACCAACTCTGGATGCTCGCGCTGGGGCCAGTGCCCGCAGCCGGGGATCACTTCCAGCCGGGCGTCCGGCAGGCGGCGGGCGGCCTCTTGCGAGGCGGAGAGGGGCACCAGATTATCCTGCGCGCCGTGGATCAGCAAGACCGGCTGCTCGATGCGGTGGAGCTCATCCATGAAGTAGGTGCACATTCCGTGCCAGCCGGTTTCATGCCGTTGGTACTGCATCCAGGCCTGCCCGAACCCGGGGTCCTGCATGGCGGCGAACAATTCGTCGATCAGGCTTTCGGGAAAACGCCGCGGTTCGGTGAAAATCCTGCGGACTGTGGCGGCGGTCAGCGCCCGGCTGCGGCGCAGCAGCGCCCAGGTCAGTTCATTGATCAGGGGCAGTTTGACGAACAGGGCCGAGAGCAGTTGGGGGGGCATCTGGCGCTGTAGTCCGTAGCTGTCGAGCAGCACCAGCCGGTCCACCCGCTCGGGCCAGTGCAGGGTGAAGCCCAGGGCGATCGCCCCGCCCATCGAGATCCCGACCAGGCTGGCGCGAGGCAGGTCGAGGGCCTCCATCAACCGGCACAGGAAGTTCACATAGTATTGGTTGCTGTAGCGCGGCGGTCCGCCGGTGGCGGAAGGCTCGGGCGCCGGGCCGGACTCGCCGAACCCGGGCCAATCCGCGGCGAAGACCCGGTGCGTCTGGGCCAGCGGTTCGATCAGCGCCCCCCAGGACAGGCTGGCGAAATCGGCCGCGCCTCCGTGGAGCAGCAGCACCGGGTCGCCCCCCTCTCCGGCGTGCAGCAAGTGCGTGCGAACTCCGTCTACGGTGAGATAGGTGGACTGCATGCTTTCTTCCTCATGGGTTTTGGTCATGGTGCAATGATTGTACCTTGTTTCCGGTTAAATTTTCCCTTCCATGGCAGCTTTTGGCCGCATGGTATACTTCCCGGCGAGCGCACATGAAATGGAGCAACCAGATCCCTATCCCAGGCATGACCCGACGATGAAAATCAGCCTGATCGGACCCGTATTCCCTTACCGCGGCGGCATCGCCCATCACACCACCTGCCTTGCCCAGGCGCTGCAGCAGCAGCACACGCTGCAGTTGATCTCCTACCGCCGGCTTTACCCCAGGTGGCTGTACCCTGGCCGGTCCGACCGGGATGAGAGCGCCCAGGCGATGCAAATCCCGGCCGAGTATTTGCTCGATCCGCTGGATCCCCTGGCGTGGGTGCAAACCCTGAAGCGGGTCAGGGCGTTCGGGCCGCAGAAAGTGGTCTTCCCCTGGTGGACGACCTTCCTCAGCCCGGCCACCTGGTTCCTGGCCTCCCGCTTGAGGAGGAGCGCCGAGATTGTGTTCGTCATCCACAATGTGCTGCCTCACGAGCAGCGTTTCTTCGACCGGGCGGCGGCGAAAGCCGCGCTGAGACAGGGGAGCTCATTCGTCGTCCAGTCTGAAGGCGAAAAACGGCGCTTGCTCGAACTCTTGCCCGAGGCGCGGGTCGTCTTACGCCCGCATCCGGTGTATTCCGGCTTCGGCGAGCGCATCCCGCGCGAAGAAGCGCGCCGGCGGTTGGGCCTACCGCCCGACGCCCCGGTAATTCTGTTCTTCGGGATGGTACGCCCGTATAAGGGCCTGCGCTACCTGATCGAGGCGGTGGGGACCCCACCGCTGCGGGAAGCCAGGCCCATGCTGGTCGTTGCCGGAGAGATTTGGGGAGACAAACAGGGCTATGTGGATGCCATCCACGGCCTGGGGTTGGAGGGGCAGGTGCGCCTGGAAGACCGCTATATCCTCAACGAGGAGCTGCCGCTCTATTTTTCCGCGGCGGATATCTTCGCCGCCCCCTACGTGGAAGGCACCCAAAGCGGGGCGCTGAAGATGGCCCTGGGTTTCGGCGTGCCGGTGGTGGCGAGCGAGGCGATTGTTGATGAGGACCTGCTGCGCCTGGGCGGCGACCTGCTATCCTCCGTGCCCACCGGCGACGCCCGGGCGCTGGCGGAGGAGATCCGCCACAGGATGATGTCCGAGGCGCCACCGGCGGCCGGGTCGCTGGAAGGCGACTGGCAGGCCCTGGTGGAGGCCATCGAGGCGTCCGGCTGAGGCGAGTTCCCTGGCGGTTAACTCAGGCTCACCAGGCGTTTGACCGACCCGTCCTCCACTTTCCATATATCCGTAGCGAAGCGCTCGATAAAGTAGCGGTCGTGGACCACGGCCAGGACCGTGCCCTCGAAGCCCGCCAGCGCCTGCTCGAAACGGGTGCGAGAGGGGATGTCGAGGTGGTTGATCGGCTCGTCGAGCAGCAGCAGGTTGCAGCCCCGGGCCACCAGGCGCGCCAACTGCAGCCGCGCCCGCTCGCCGTAGCTGAGCAGCCGGGTGGGACGCAGCGGGTCATCGCCGGAGAACAGGAAGTAGTGCAGGAAGGAGCGCGCCTCGGTCTCGTTCAGCGCCGCCTCCTGCTGGATCGTCTCCAGGGCGGCGCGGTCTGGGTCCAGCAGTTCCTGTTCCTGGGCCATGAAGCCGGCCTTCACACTGGCGCCCAGGCGCACCCGGCCCGCCAGCGGGGGCAGCAGCCCGGCGATGGTGCGCACCAGGGTGGTCTTGCCGCTCCCGTTCGGCCCGGTGAGGGCGATGCGCTGCCCGAGCCGGGCCTCCAGGTTGAGCCCCGAGAGCAGCGGGGCCCCCGGCCGGTAGCCTACCGACAGGTCCTGAAGCAGGAACACATCCTGCCCCAGGTGGGTCCCGGGTTCGCTGCCGGGCAGCTCGCCGAAGTCCAACTTCATCTGCCAGCCAGCCTTTGGCTTGTCCACCCGCTCGTCCGATTCCAGGAAGCGCTCCAACTTCTTCTCCCGCGATTTCGCCTTTTTGGCCACTTTTTTGGCGATGCGGCGCACGCCCGGCTGGCGCGGGGTGGTGGTCTGCTCGACCCAGGCGGCCTGCTGCTTGGTGCGGTTGATATCCTGCTTCATGCGCCGGATCTCGTACTGCTGGTCGCGGTAGGCGGCCCATTCGCTCTCTTTTTCCGCCAGGTACTGCTCCAGGTAATCTGAATAGTTGCCGGTGTAGGCCCGCAGGGTATGGGTCTCGGGGTCGAGGTCCAGGATGCGCTCCACGGTGTTATCCAGGAAAGTGCGGTCGTGAGAGACGATCAACGCCGCCCCCGGGTATTCCCGCAGCCAGCCCTCCAGCCATTCCAGCATCTCCACGTCCAGGTGGTTGGTGGGTTCGTCGAGGAGCAGGAGCTGCGGGTCTCCGAGCAGCACGAAGGCCAGGTTCAGGCGGGTTTTCTGCCCGCCGCTCAGCTGCCCGACCTTCAACTCGGAGGGCAGGTCGCCCAGGCCCAGGTGTTCGAGCATGGCCATGGCCGGGGCGCCGCCCCCCGGGTCGAGGGTTTCCAGGCGGCGCAGCGCCCGGTCGTAGGCCTCCTGCAGCCCCGGGTCCTGCGGTTCGGCAGCCAGGGCCGCCGCCAGCCGGGCCACCTCCGCCTCCAGCTCCTGGGGGTTGCCCAGCGCTTCCTGGACGATCTCGGCCATCGTTTTCTCCGGGTCGATCTCGAACCCCTGGGAAAGGTAGGCGACCCGCAGATCTTTGGGGGTCAGTGCCACCGTCCCGCGGTCGGGCGGCTCCTGCCCGGTGAGGATGCGCAGCAAGGTGGTTTTGCCGCTGCCGTTGGGGCCGATTAAACCCACCCGCTCCCCGGGGTTGATGCTGAAGGAGACATCCGCGAGGATGGTATCCAGGTTGTAGCTTTTGTAAATATGGTGCGCGGTTAACATCTTGTGCCTACTCTCTTCGTCCACCGCCGGGCGGAGATGGAGCCTCTTTGCTGTGCCCGGCGGACAAAGCAAAGCCGGGGGCCGGGCAGGCCCCCGGCTGAACGTCCAACCAATCCCATGCAAATGAGCAGTGGTACTACAGCGGGTGTGCAGTCCCGAAAAATGTGTCAGAATTAGGGGGAGATAGCGATCATTCAAACGGCTCCTTGCTCGTTACCCGCCCCGATTATATCAGATTCGCATCGCCGGGGCCCGAATATAGACCGATTCGGTTCATTTTCTTTGACAAAAGACCCTCTCCTGTGTTAAAATGTACCGTGTTAAGGAAAGGTTGGACCTGCCGGTATTTCCGTTGAAGCTTCTGGGGCGGCAGGCAAAACCGGCGGCGGGAAGCGCTCGCCGGTCCGTGTCGAAGTGAAGGGTATCACAGTCAGTACCGTTAGCCCGGCCGGCCCCAACCGGACGGGTTTTTTAATTACAACGCAGATTTTGTTCGTTCGAATGGGGCGGAAAGATTTTTCCCTTCATTCGAACGGATAAAATCTAGACGTTTTGCAACCTTCGGGTGTTCTTATTACGCGCCTGGGGGAATTCAACAGTTCTATCTGAAAGATTTGTGGTGGTCTATTTGCTGTGCTACAGCCACCGCCACAGCTTTTCGATAGATAGTAAGGTAAACAGATGAGTGACAATCGATTAAGAATCGTCCCCCTGGGGGGACTTGGTGAAGTAGGCAAGAACATGATGGCCTACGAATATGGGGACAATATCCTGCTGGTGGATACCGGCTTGATGTTCCCGGAAAATGATATGCTGGGGATCGACTATATCATCCCCGATTTCGAATATGTGATCGAGCGCAGGGACAAGGTGCGGGGGATCGTCATCACCCATGGGCACGAGGACCACACCGGCGCCATCACCCACGTACTGGAGCACATCGATGCGCCAATTTACGCTACCCCGCTGACCCTGGGGCTGGTCGAGGTCAAGCTGGCTCGCGCCGGTTTGCTGGATAAAGCACGCCTGGTCACCATCCGGGCGGGCGAGTCGGCGTACATCGGGCCCTTCGAGGTGGAGTTCTTCCACGTGTGCCACTCCATCCCCGATTCCGTGGGGCTGGCGATCACCACGCCGGCCGGGCTGGTGATCCACTCCGGCGACTACAAGTTCGACCACACTCCGGTGGACAACTGGCCCACCGACTACGCCAAGCTGGCCGAGCTGTCGGGGCGGGGGGTGTTGGCCCTGCTGGCGGACTCGACCAACGCCGATAAGCCTGGCTGGACGCCCTCCGAGCGGGTGATCGACCCGGCTTTCGACCAGGTGTTCCGCACGGCTCCCGGGCGGATTATCATCGCCAGTTTTGCCTCTTTGATCTCACGCATGCAGCAGGTGGGCAACGCCGCACTGCGCCACGGGCGCAAGCTGGCCTTCGTCGGCACCAGCATGGTCGAGAACGCGAAGATGGCCCGTAAGCTCGGCTATCTCAACCTTCCGGATGACCTGGTGATCCCCATCGACCAGGCGCTGAAGCTGGAGCCCAAGCAGGTGGTGTTGATGTCCACCGGCACGCAGGGCGAGCCGTCCTCGATCATGGGCCGGCTGTCGACCGGCACCAACCGCCAGTTCGACATCATCTCCGGCGACACGATCGTGCTCTCTTCCCACCCGATCCCGGGCAACGAGGAGAGCGTGTACCGCACCATCAACCGCCTGTTCCGGCGCGGCGCCAACGTGATCTACGAGGCCATCGCCCCGGTGCATGTGTCGGGTCACGCCAGCCAGGAGGAGATGAAGCTCTTGCTGCACCTGGTGCGTCCCAAGTATTTCATCCCCGTTCACGGCGAGCTGCGCCACCTGCACCAGCACGCCCAGATCGCCCAACAGGTGGGCATCGCCCCGCAGGATATCGCCGTGATCGAGAACGGCCGCGTGGTCGAGTTCGTGGACGGCGAGATGACCATCGGGGACCGCGTGCCCGGCGGGTATGTCTTCGTCGACGGTACCACCGTGGGCGATATCGGCCCCGCTGTGCTCCGCGAGCGCGAAGCCATGGCCCGCGACGGGGTGGTGCTCGTCAATCTGACCATCGACAAGGAGACCTGCCGCCTGTACGAAGAGCCCGAGATCGTCACTCGCGGCTTTATCTACGGGCGCGGCGTCGAGGATCTGCGGGTGGCCACCCGCCGCCTGGTGGTCGAAGCGCTGGACTGCGGCAAGAACGGCAACCTCCAGGCCGACCTGGAGCAGGTGGTGAAGACCTACCTGTTCAACAAGACCCGCCGCCGGCCGATGGTGTTCGTCACCGTCAACCGCGCCTGAGCGGTCCATTGCTAAATAAAATCCGGCGCCAGCCTGGCGCCGGATTGTTTTTAACCACTCACAGGGAAGCGCAGCCTCCGCCACCCCTGCGGGTCACTCCTTCCAGCCGAATTCGCCTAACAGGGGGACGAAGGCCACCGGGGCGATGGCCTCGTCCTGGTAATGGTCTTCGAAGCGGGTCCAGCGCTCCAGGGTCTGCCCTTTGGATCCGCCCACCGGGATCACCAGCCGGCCCCCGGTGGCGAGCTGCTCGAGCAGGATCGCCGGCACCCGGGGGGCCGCGGCGGTGACCAGGATGCCGTCGTAGGGCGCTGCCGGGGGCCAGCCACGGGAGCCATCCCCGATGTGCACGTGGACGTTCTTGTACTCCAGCCGCCCCAGCCTTTGCCGGGCGATCTCGGCCAGCCGCGAGTGCCGCTCAACGGTGTGCACTTCCCCGGCCAGCGTGGCCAGCACCGCGGCCTGGTAGCCCGACCCGGTGCCCACTTCGAGCACCCGCTCTCCGCCCTGCAGCCGCAGAAGCTGTGTCATCAGGGCTACGATGTAGGGCTGTGAGATGGTCTGGTTGTTGCCGATGGGCAGCGGGCTGTCGGCGTAGGCCTGAGGGCGGTACCTGGGCGGTACGAACAGGTGCCGGGGGATGGCCCGCATGGCTTCCAGCACCCGCTGGTCGACGATCCCCCGCCCGGCCAGGTCCTCCCGGACCATGCGCTCCCTCTCTTCGGTGAAAATGTCCGTTCCGTCCATACAGATAACCGTGAACCTTCTCGCCCTCAAGGCGGAGTTTGCCCCTCCGGCGAAGATATGCCGCCGGGCTGCGATGACCGCAGCCCGGGCCACAGCGGGTCATGCTTGCAGCAGCCCTTGCCACAAATCTTCCCGCTCGCCGGGGGCGAAGGGGATGTACAGGCTCAACCGGTCCACCAGGCCGGCGTACCGTTCCCGCAGGGCGTCGGCCAAACCCTGCGGGCTGCAGACCGCGGCGAAAGTCTCCAGCATTTGATCGCTCACCAGGGCGGGCATCTCCCCCCAGCGGCCGCGAGCCGCCAGGCCCGACAGTTCCTCGGCAGTCGCCTCCCAACCGTGCAGCGCCATCACCGGGCGGTAGGAGGGCGTGGAGGCGTAGAAGGAGATCTGCTGGCGTACGAATTCCGCTTCCTCCGGCCGGGTGACCACAAAAGCCGTGGCGTGCACGGCCAGTTCCTGGCGGCTGCGCCCGGCGCGCAGCGCCCCGGCTTCGATGGCCGGCAGCAGCACCTCGGCCAGGTAGCGCGGGGTGTGGAAGGGGTGCACCAGGAAGCCGTCGGCCGCCTCCCCGGCCAGGCGGGCCAGCCCGGTGTTCACCCCGGCGATGAAGATCGGGATCTGCGGGTGGGAGATCGGCCCCGGGTTAAAGAAAGGCGTCATCAACGACAGCCGGTAGTGCTCCCCGCGGAAGCTCAGCTTCTCCCCGGTCTGGAAAGTGTGCCAGAAAGCCCGGATCGCTCCGATCTGCTCGCGCAGCTTCCCGGCAGCCGACTCGGGCCAGGGCATGCCGAAGCGGCGCTCGACGTGGGCCCGCACCTGGGTGCCCAACCCGAGGATGAAGCGCCCCCCGGAAGCCTGCGCCAGGTCCCAGGCGGTGTAGGCCAGGTTGGCCGGGCTGCGGGCAAAGGCAATCGCCACCGCCGTGCCGAACTGCAGCCGGCTGGTGTGCTCGGCGATCAGCGCGCCGGGCAGGAACGGGTCGTGGGTGGTCTCGGTGGACCACAGGCCGGCAAAGCCCAGCGCTTCCGCGGCCCTGGCCACCGCCGGGACCTCCTGCAGGTTCCCCGCGGGTAAAATGGCATCGAACTGCATATTTCCTCCCTCTTGTTTTGCTTTTCGTTCCGGTTCCCGGCGCTACCCGGGAACAACAGAACGCCCTCCTAAGCCTCCAACAAATACGCCAGCACCCACTGCGTGGTGGCCACCAGCGCATCGAGATGGGTGCGTTCGTAGTTGTGCGAAGCGTCCACTCCGGGGCCGATCAGCGCCACGGCCAGATCTCCCCCGGCCCGCCACAGCGCCTCACCATCCGAGCCGTAGTACGGATAGATGTCCACCTTGAAAGCGATGTCGTGCTCCTGGGCCTGGCGGCGCAGGCGCTGGCTCAACCCGTGGTGGTACGGTCCGCCCGAATCCTTGACGCACAGCGTCGCGTGGAACTCGTCCGAAGCCTGGCCTTCCCCGACCGCGGCCATATCCACCGTCACCAGCTCGGTCACCTCGCCGGGGATGCCGGTGGAAGCGCCGTGACCCACCTCTTCGTAATTGCTGATGTGCAGATAGGTCTTCTGGGCCGGTTTCAGCCCCGCATCGTGCAGCGCCTTCACCGCGGCCGCCAGGCAGGCCACGCAGGCCTTGTCGTCCAGGTGGCGGGAGCGGATGAAGCCGTTGGTCACCTCGACCCGCGGGTCGAAGGCGACGAAATCTCCCACCTCCACGCCCAGCTCCCGGGTCTCCTCCGCCGATGAGGTGCGGGCGTCCAGGCGCACTTCCATCGTGTTTTCGTCGCGCTTGCTCTCGGAGACCTCCCGCCCGTGCACGTGGCTGGAGGCCTTGTTCAGCAGCAGCGAGCCGCGCAGCGTCTTCTCATCCTGGGTGAACACCGTCACGCCTTCGCCTTCCACCGTGTTCCAGGCGTAACCGCCGATCATCGACAGCTTCAACCGCCCGTTGGATTTGATCTCTTTGACCATCGCCCCCAGCGTGTCGGCATGGGCGGTGAGCGCCCGGGGCGCATCGCTGCGGGCGCCCGGCCAGGTGGCGATCAGGGCCCCTTTGCGGTTCAGCGCCAGCTCCAGCTCGGGGAAAGAAGCCAGGGTGTGCTGGGTGTATTCGATCGCCTGGTGTGCGTAGCCGGTTGGGCTGGGCGTATTCAGCAGCCCGGTCAGGAATTCGATCAAAAAGTCGGTGTTGATGGCAGGCAGGGTCATGCGGTTCTCCTTAGATTTGTTCGAAGTCTGTGATTGCTTTTCGCCAGTGGTCTGGGATGGGGATGGTCTCGCCCCGGCGGTAATCGTAAGTGACCAGCACCGTGGTGGCGGAGGCCATCTCCCGGTTTGTCTCTGCATCCTTGATGCAGTATTCCATGGTCAGGCTCTTATTTCCCAACCGCGACACCCGCACCCCCACCCGGATCTGTTGGGTGAGCAGGATCGGGGCGCGGAAGGTGAGGTGGGCGTCGGCCAGGATCACGCCGAGATCGAGGAATGAGCCCTCACGCCACAGGCCCAGGGCGCGGATATAGCCAACCCGGGCCTGCTCCAGATAGGTCAGATATTTGGCGTTGTTCACGTGCCCCTGGGGATCGAGGTCGCCGTAACGCACTTCGATCGGATGGTAATAGTGGAAGGCTGTCATACTGAAATTATAATCCTGAGCCGCGGTATAATACGCCGCATGGAAAATCCCCAATCTGATGAAACGCGGCCGATCCCCGCTCCAACCCCGCAAACCCCGCCTACTGCAGAGCAGACCCCGCCGCCCGCCGCACCGCCGCCGGCAAAGCGCCGCTCCCGGTGGCCGCTGTGGACGCTGGGGGGTATCGTTGCCCTACTGCTCGTAGCCCTGACCAGTGGTTTTCTCGGCTATTACCAGGGCATCCGCCTGCGGACGGAAGCAGCCGATTCCCAGGTGGCGCAGCGCCTCGCAGAGCAGTTCCTGCTCGGATCGCAGGAGCTGGCCGAGGGCCAGTATCACCGCGCCCGCCAGCGCTTCGAGTACATTATCCGCATCGACCCCGAATACCCGGGCGTGACCGAAAAGATGGCCGAGGTGCTGATCCGGATGAACACCATCGCCACCGAGACCCCGGTCCCCACGCCAACCAATGTCCCACCGACGCCCACGCCCGACACGCGGGGGATCGACGAACTGTACGCCCAGGGCCAGCAGGCCCTGCAGAACAGCAACTGGACCGAGGCGATCGACACCCTGCTCCAACTGCGGAAGAACGACCCTACCTACCACCCGGTGGAGATCGACGGCATGCTCTTCATCGCCCTGCGCAACCGGGGCAAAGATAAGATCCTGAGAGACGCCGACCTGGAGGGCGGCATTTACGACCTGGCCCTGGCCGAGCGCTTCGGTCCGCTGGATGTGGAAGCCCAGGGCTTCCAGACCTGGGCCCGCCTGTACATCACCGGCGCCAGCTTCTGGGGGATCAACTGGGCCGAGGCGGTGAATTACTTCAGCCAGGTGGCCCCGCAGACGCCGAACCTTCGCGACGGGTCGGGCTGGACGGCTACCGAGCGCTACCGCCTGGCGTCCATCCACCTGGCGCAGCAGTATTACGACGCCGGAGATGCTTGCGCCGCCCGCGAGAATTTCGACGTCGCCCTCAGTATGGGCGCCCTGGTCGATGAGAAGGGTCAGACCTACGAAGAGGCCTACAACGAGTCGGTTACCGCTTGTGACGGCGGTGGGGGCGAAGAGTCCGAAGAAGACTCGGAAGAGGAAGAAGGGGAATAGGGGGCGTGGAAGTACCGGCCTGGGTCCAATATCTATCTTACTGGATTCACATGCTGGCGACGGTGGTGTGGATCGGTGGGCTGAGCGCCCTGGCGCTGCTGGTGGTCCCCGCGGCGCGGAAAGCGGTCCCCGGGGAAGGGTACGCCGCCCTGCTCGGAGAGGTCCAGCGCCGGCTGGACCCGCTGGCCTGGTTGAGCCTGGCCCTGCTGGTGGCGACCGGGCTGGTCCAGATGAGCGCCAACCCCAATTACGAGGGATTCCTGGCCTTCGACAACCAGTGGGCGATCGCCATCCTGGTGAAGCACCTGCTCTTCCTGGGCATGATTGCCATCTCGGGCTATATGACCTGGTTCGTCATGCCCGGCCTGCGACGGGCGGCCCTGCTCCAGGCCCGGGGCAAGGAAACTCCCGAGGCCCAGGGTTTGCAGCGCCGGGAAGCCTGGCTGCTGCGCCTTAACCTGGCGCTCGGCATCCTCATCCTCGGCCTGACGGCCATCGCCCGCGCCTCTTAGACTTAGAGATTACCCGGATAAGCAAGGGCGCGCTCCAACCCCGCACGGGGCCAGAGCGCGCCCTTTTTTTCATTGTTAACACCAGTTCATCAACCGAGGTTTTTGTCCAACCCGGCGGCGTACAGGTGTGCCTGGTCATTGAAGCGCTCGAGCGTATACTCGTTCCAGCGGGATGTGGATAACACCGCCAGGCTGGCCAACGACGAATGGAAGTGAGTCTCGGTATCTAACGGCAGGCCGATCCAGTTTGCGGTGATGACCTTCATCACCCCGGCGTGGGTTACCAAAATGGGCAGGGGCGCATAAGGCTCGTCCCATTCCGGCCGCCGGATGAACGGCTGCCAGAATCGCAGGATGCGTTCGGAAAATTCACGCCAGCTCTCGGAACCAGGGTAAGGGCGCCATTCTGCGAACGGGCCGCTGCGCGGGGTCATCATCGCCTCCGCCTGTTCCTGAGTTTTCCAGGCCGCCTCCCCGTTGTTGTAGTCCCGCAGCCCGGGCTCGATTACTGGCTCTGTCCCCAGAGCGGCGGCGATAATTTCCGCCGTCTGCACCGTGCGCTTGAAATCGCTGCACAGCAGCCGCACCGGCTGCCCGGCTAATTCTGTTTTCAGCCGTCCGGCCAGCAGGCGCGCCTGTTGGTGACCAATCTCGGTGAGGCCCAGGTCCGTCCACCCGCCGCTCATCCCATTGCGGTGGTTTTCCGGTTCCGCGTGTCTCGCCAGCAGCACTCGTCTCAGCATGTCCTTATCCCGCGCCAACCGTATCTCAAGCTCACTTTGTCCTCCGGATTTCGGGCGCCCGCAGCCAGATCAAGGCTGCAAAGACCAGCAAGACCGAGGCGTTCACCGCCACCGCTGCCGGCGACGAGTATCTGGCCGCCACAGTGCCCGCCAGCAGCGAGCCGATGGGGTACAGCCCGGTGAAGACCAGGGTGTAGATGCTCATCACCCGGCCGCGCAGTTGGTCGGGCACTTTGGTCTGCACCAGGGCGTTCGAGGTGTTGGCCTGCACCATGAAGGACCACCCGTAGACCATCATCAACCCCAGGGAAAGCGGGAGCCAACGGGTCTGCGAGAAGAGGATCATGATCACCGGCAGCATCATGCTGCCTGTCGCCCAGAACTTGCCGCGTACGCCGCGGCTGCTCAGCGAGGCGATCATCAGCGCTCCGGTCAGGGCGCCGGCACCGCGGGACGAGAGCAGCAGGCTGTTCGTCTTCACATCGCCCCCCAGCACATCCACCGCCCAGGCGGGGATCAGGGTCATCATGCTCAAGCCGAACAGACTGACCATGCCGATATTGGCGATCAGCCAGCGGGTCGTGCGCTCCGTTTTCAGGTAGCGGAAGCCTTCCAGGAGCTCCCCCCAGGCCGAGGTGTGCAGCACGGTGCGGTCTACCTGCTGGAGGCGCATCAGCAGCAGGGCGGTGATGACCGCCAGGTAGGATGCCCCGTTCACCGTGAAGCACCAGGCCGGGCCTAACCGGTCGTAGATCACCCCCGCCGCGGCCGGGCCGACCACCACCGCGGTGTTGAACATGGCCGAATTGATCGCAATGGCGTTGGTCAGGTCCTCCCGCCCAACCAACTCGGCCACGAAGGCCTGGCGGGCGGGCGCGTCGAAGGCGTTGGCCACGCCCAGCAGGGTCGCCAGTACGAGGATGTGCCAGGGCTGTACCACCCCGGTGAACACCAGCGCCGCCTGGATCAGGGCCAGGCTCATCATACTGAGCTGGGTGATGACGAGCATCGTGCGCCGGGAGATCCGGTCGGCGACCACTCCCCCGTACAGCGTGAACAACCAGGCGGGCAAACCGGCGGCGAAGCCGACGTAGCCCAGGTAGGCCGGAGATCCGGTCAATTCGAAAATCAGGTAGCCTTGAGCGGTGGATTGGGTCCACGAACCGATCAGCGAAACGACTTGCCCGGCGAACCATAAACGGTAATTGCGGTGGCGCAGGGCTGAAAACGTGCGCGATAAAGGTAAAGCCCCCGCGCCGGGGGCGGCTGCGAAACGCATGTTGTGAGTTTCCTCGGGAAGAAGATCAGGGTGGTCCCCGCCGCCCGCTGTGAGGCAGCAGAACCCACCCTGCGGTTATTTTACTGCAGGAAACGGTTCTTTTCGGTGAAAACCTTCACTTGTGTTCGTCAGGATCGATTCGGGTCGGGGCGGACCCGCGCGAGGACCCCGGTTAACCGGCTTTGCGCGCGGCGGGCAGGAACAGGATGGGCGGGATCGCCAGCAGGGAGAACAGGGCGCTCCAGAAGAACGCCGTCCGCAAGCCGAAGTGGTCGCCGATCAGGCCGACGCCCAGGGTGGTCAGCATCAGCGCCAGGAAGTTGATCGACATGTACAGACCGTTGCCCACGGCCCGGTTGTCCGGCAGTTGTACCTGCACGGTGGCCAACAGCACCGGCCCGGTGGACAGATTGGCGAAGCCCAGCGCCAGCAGCAGGGCAATCTGCGCTACCCCTTGCGTATAGAGGAACGCCAGCAGGATCAGGGATGAGGCCAGGGCCGAGGCCACCAGGACCGTCTTCCGTCCCAGGCGGTCGCTCAGCGTCCCGCTGGTCAGCGCGCCCGCAACGCCTGCCACCTCGTATACGGAAAGCGCGGACCCAGCCAACAGCAGGCTGGCCCCTTCCTGGTTCATGAAGGTCGGCAGGTAGACCATCAGGCTGGCCAGCATGAAGTTGCGGAAGATGGTGATGAACAGCAGCGGCAGGAACAGGGGCCCCAAATGGGGGAGGAGCGACCGCAGACTGCCGTTCGTCCCCGGGCGGGCCTGGATGTTCCGCAGGCTGAGATATAGGATCAGGGAGGCCGCCCAGCCCAGGACCATCACGCGGTAGAAACCGTCCAGGGTCCAGGTAGAGACGGCCCATACGGCCAGCAGCGGGCCGATGGTGCGTCCCATTTCGCCGGCGGCCATGAAGATGCTCATCCCTTGCCCCACCTTCTTCCCCGATACCTCGGCGATCATCGCCGGGGCCGGGGCGTGAAAGGCGGCCACGCTGATCCCGGTGGTGAACAGGATGACCACCAGGGCGAAGTAGCTGGGGGCGAACCCCATGCTGCTGATCAGAGTCGCCGTTATCCCGGGGGCGAAGATGACGAAATAACGCAGGCTGACTTTATCGGCCAGGTAGCCGATGAAGGGGTTAAGCAGCCCGGGGAGTTGTAGGATCGCGGTCAGAGAACCGGCCAGGGTCAGGGACAGGGAGAGCCGCTCGATGATCAGCGGCAGCAGAGGGGCGACGAAGGCCGTGTACAGATCGTGGATGAAGTGACCACCGGCGATGGTCACAACTCGCCCGGTTTCGAATTCCTTTTCCGTTGCGTGAGTGAGGGGAATGGATTTTGAAGTCATATAGATCAACCGCCAATTCTAGTGCTATCCTCCTTACCAATCGATCGCGCTGGGTTTCCGCCCTTGGTTGGATTAAAACCCCGCCCTAATGATACATCACCGTCCGCCCTGCGACCAGCCCCCACCACAGCAACGTAGCGCAAGTCGCCAAACTTGCGCCGACCAACGTAGCGCAAGTTGCCAAACTTGCGCCGACCACGCAGCGCAAATCATCGCATCCTCGCACAAGATCCCAGTCTTGCACCGACCACCGTAGCGCAAGTTGCCAAACTTGCGACGACCACGTGGCGCAAATCGTCGCATCGTAGCGCAAGTTGCCAAACTTGCGACGACCACGCAGCGCAAATCGTCGCATCCTCGCACAACATGCCGATCTTGCGCTGGCACGTAGCGCAAGTTGCCAAACTTGCGACGACCACGTAGCGCAAATCGTCGGCATCATCACACAAGATGCCAATTGGTGGGTTGGGGGGCGATTGATCCGGTGTCGTGAAACCTGCTTTAGCGGGTTTGGGTGGGTGGAGCCGGTGGATTCATCCACTGGCGGGCTTAGCAGCGAGGGACCGCCGGTCGGATCATAGAGCATGTTGCCATGCGACCGTATTTTGGTCGCCTTTGCCCGTGCCGGAGGCGGGGGTGCGCATGCATGCATAGCCTGCCCGGCATCATGCGCTGCGCCGGGCAGGCGGGGGCGTCGCATGCAGGCATAGCATACCCGGCATCGATTCAAATCGACGCCTGGAAAAAACCAAACCCGCTGGAAGCGGGTTGGGGGAGGCTGTGGGGTGTGGTGGATTGCCCGCATGCGCGCCCCTGGCTCGATAGGCAAGATCGGCATCTTACCCTACGCCCGCACTGGGAACCCTTTCCCCCTGTCATCCTGGGCGGCTGCGATATTCTTTGGTTCTCGGCAACTGCGCCTTGCCTTCGCCAGCATCGGTTATTTGGCGGACAGCCGCGAAGGATCTCCTATGAGTCGATGAATGAGATCCTTCACCCCGGACGGCGGAGAAGGGACCCTGGCGCAAATGAAAAAAAACCAGGCGGCTGAGGACCCGGATTGGCCCAGCCGCCTGGCAGTCGAAAGGAATGGATGATACTGTCTGGCCAATTTCAATTCTGCGCCGGATCAGCCCTCCCGCTTGTGCTGCAGATCGATCACTGAACCGGCGACCAGGCCCAGCGCCGCGCCGGCTCCCCCTCCAAGCGCCAGGTTTTCCAGCAGCATCAACCCGATCATCAGACCCAGGGCGGCGCCGATCGCTATCGCCAGCCCGGTGTACTTCTGCACCGGTTTCGATCCCAACCCTAAGCCTGCTGCCGGTGGGTGGGCAGCCGCTCTCGCCCCGCGGATGACCTGGTTGACCAACCGGTCTTTTTCCGCCTGCTGTATCATTTCTTCCTGCCGGTGTTTGCAGTACTCACCGAGCTGGTTGATATGGTGCATGATCTTTCTCCTAACCGGGACGGCGATCCCAAAGCCCGGGGAGCCCCAGGCCGGCGATGATTTTCTTGTACGGATGCAAAAAATCGAACCAAAATAAATGACGGCCATAGCATAACCGAGGGGCAGGGTTAATGCGACCGCCGTGAGTAGGGTTTTCGACTGGTCATTCGTAGGGTTAACCGACCTGGTCACCTGGTCAGGTATCCCTGCCGGACGAACTCGGGGTGACATGGTGGGGGACCGTCCACGAATGTCTGCACCGGCGCGAGGTGGGCGAGGCGCGGGCGTAGGGGCCCGGCGGTGAGCGCTTCGCTGCCGGCGGGAGGGGTTACGGTATCGGTTGATCTACGGCGCAGCCGTGCCCTTTTCTATCCCGGAAAACGAGGCCCGTCGTCGCTCCGGATGACTGGGGGTGGGGCCGACTACGAATGTCTGCACTGGCGTGAGGTGGGCGGCGCGGGCGTAGGGGCCCGGCGGTGAGCGCTTCGCTGCCGGCGGGAGGGGTTATGGTTTCGATTGGTTTACGGCGCAGCCGTGCCCTACCACCATGCAGGGCGGGATTGGTCTTTGGATAGGCGGGCATTCGTGGACAATCGGGGCGGGTCTGGCTGGTGGGCGGTGGAGGTGGCCTGGCGATCGTGCTTTTCGGGTTGGGATCTCTTACCTGACTCAACGACCCGCCCCTACAAAAATGGTGGAAGGCCCCCAGGGTGCGAGGCAAGGTACGCCGCCAGGCGTAGGGGCACGGCGGGAGGGGTTACGGTATCGGTTGATCTACGGCGCAGCCGTGCCC
>CAYMLG010000054.1:0-27443 GCA_964391195.1 uncultured Anaerolineaceae bacterium
GATGAAAGAATTGAATGCACGACTTTTGGTCGGGATTGACTTCAGCCGGAACCGGACCGATCTACACGCGTGGCGGGCCTTCCTCGCACTTGTTGCCGGGAGGACCGTAAGGGCACGGCGGAAGGGTTCACGTTTTGGGGTGGTTTATGGTGTAGCTGTGCCCTTTACAATCGGGCCAGCATGATCGGGTGTGGCAAGGTGTATGGCCCACACCGAACCGAAATGCGGGTGAGGCAGTGGACATGCCTGGCCTGGTAGGCGGGGCAGGCAAGGCGACCAAAATACGGTCGCATGGCATCTTATCCTACGCCCCGCGGTTAGAGCCATCCTTACCCTGTCATCATGAGTGACCGTCCGGCAAGGGCACCTCGGCTATCGGCAGCACCATCCCTTCGCCAGGTGGCCCGCGGTCGTAGGGCATGTTGCCAAACTTGCCGGTGGCGGGGGCGCAAGATCGGCATCATGCGTTACGCTTGCGAGGGCTTTGAAGGGCACGTCGGGTGAATTTACGGTTTCGTGCGCTTAACGGCGCCGCATTGTCCCAACGCTCTCGCGGTGGACCCATGCGGACATGCCGATATTGGCCGGTACTCATTTTATTTTAAACAATTGCATATACTTTTCTTATATTGCTCCTGTAATCTATAAAATGAGGATAGAGGGGGAAATTTCAGCGAATCCATGCAGCGGTTCGAGGACCGGGTTTCGTTTCCCTGGCGTCCCCGAGCTTCTGTTTCCAAGGGAGAAAAGTAACACAAAATCGTGTGCCCTTTACGCTGCATGGACCGCAGTTTTGGAGGTACCGGCTATGTACCCTACGGGTACGCCTCAAGGTTCAGGGAGGGGTAACCCCTTCCTGAATTCAATCACGATATTACTGCTGGTGGTTGCCTGCGTCATCTTCAGCCAGGCTTTGGTAGCACTGTCCGACAGCGGACCGGTGGCGGCTGAGGCGCAACCCGAAGCTCCGCCGGCGTTCGTTGAACCTGAAGCCCAGGCCCCGGTGATCCCTGTCACCGGCCCCTGTGGTGATCTGCACGTTGTGCAGTTAGGCGAAACCCTGCAGTCCATCGCCCAGGACTGCGGGACCACTCCGGAGGCCATTCTCCAGGCCAACCCGGACCTGGCCAACCCGGGCCTGCTGGTGCCGGGTCAGGAGCTGGCGATGTCCGCTCCCGAAGGCCTCATCCCTGATACGGGCGGCGGGATTGGTTCCGGGTCGGCGGAGCAACCCCTCCCAATCGAGTACATCGTACAGCCCGGCGATACCCTGAGCGAAATTGCCCAGGTGCACGGCATCAGCCTGGAAGCGCTGCTGCGGGCCAACCCGCAGATCACCAACCCGGGGCTGATATATCCCGGGCAGCGTATCTTCATCCCTATGGATCCGAACATGATCCCGGTGACCGGGGGCGGCGGATGAGAGAAGGTTCTGGCCACTTCGAACGCTCATCACCCCCGGGCAGAACCGTATTCAGGTTGATATTGACCCTGCTGGCAGGGAGCCTGGCGCTCTACCTGTGCGTTTCCCCATCATTAGCGCTCGCCTGGCAGGAGGAACCGGGAAACACGTGCGGCGATCTGTACGTGGTGCAGGTCACCGAGACCCTGGAGGAGGTCGCCGAACGCTGTGACACCACCCCGGAAGCCCTGAGGCGGGCTAATCCGGACATCTCCGCCTCCGGTGAATTGTTCACCGGGCAGGAACTGCTGATGCCGGGGGCGCTGATCCCCGAGACCGGGGTAGGCGCCCCATACCGCATCTACGTGGCGCAAGAGGGGGAGACCCTGGCAGGCATCGCCAGGAAATTTACCACCACAGTGGCCCAACTGATCAGAGCAAACCCGGGGATAGACCGGCAGACCGGAGTGCTCGCCGGGCAGCGCTTGAACATCCCGCTAGAGCCGCTCATCCCTGACACCGGAGGACAGGGCCAGCTTGAATTGGCCCCCAACACGGCCTACCCCGGCGAAACGATCCAGGTGACCGGGAGCGGGTTCCCCGCCGCCGCCAGGGTCACGTTGGACCTGGGGATCGCCAACGCCGAGGCGCAAACCACACGAAACGTGGTTACAGATCCGGCCGGCCGTTTTCAGGCCCGGCTCACCGTGCCGCCAGAAGCCGACCCCGCCCAAACGTGGGTGGTCATCGCGATGACCGCCAACCCGCCGCGGGTCAGCGCGGCGGCGAGGCTGGTGCTGACCAACCCAGACCAGCGCCTGTACGCCGTGCAGCCGGGGGACAGCCTGTCCAGCATCGCCCTACAGTTTGGGTTGACCTTCCAGGAGTTACTGGACGCCAACCCGCCGGTGCGCGGTCCGGGCGACATCATCCCGGGACAGGTGCTTAACATCCCCATCACCGCCCCGCCAATCCCCCCGACCGGCGATGAAGCAGGGGAAAACCACATCTACGTCGTGCAGGTTGGAGATACGATGGGCGAGATCGCCCGGCAGTTTGGGGTTAGTCTGAGGGCGCTGCTGCGCGCCAACCCGCAAATCACCAATCCTGGGATCATCTATCCCGGGCAGGAGATCTTTATCCCCCCGGTGCTCGGAGGCAGCGGTTGAACGGCCGCAGCCCCTGAAGGGTGATGCTTCCTGCCAGGCAGTTCCGGGGAAGAACAGGCGTGGTTTTCTCCGGCTCGATGTCTTGTTACCCGTTAGACCTCGATATAATCCCCGATGCTGCCGGTCACCATCTCCGCGCTGGGGGCCGGAGCCCGGAACGTGTCCAGGGTGGGCAGCGCGGTGACCCAATCCATGCCGAAGAGCCTGGCATAATACCGGGCCAGGACCGGCGCGTAGAGCAGCAGGCCGGCCTCCCGGTTCTCGGAGACGGCGGTATCCGACCAGTTCTGCGAACTGATCAGGACTGTCTTGCGGTCGACGATGATGAGCTTATTGTGGCAGTGGACGAAAAGATCGGGGTTGAGGTAGCGGACATTCCGCCCGGGCTTTAGCCCGAATTCTCCCATCCGCAGCAGGGCCTGCCGTTCTTTCTCCAACTCCCCCCAGTGCGGTGGGGCCAGGACGATGCGCACGTTCAGCCGCGGGTTGCGTTCTCTGGCGGTCTGGATGGCGGAGAGCAGGCGCTGGATATGCGGCTGGTGAGGACGAATGTACTGCTGCTCGATGTAAATCGACTGCTGCGCCGATGCCAGCCAGGCAGTGACCACTTCCAGATAATTCTCGGGAGAGATAACCGGAACGACCCGCAGCGGAAGGCGCGGGTTATACCGCCGGGAACGGTAGCGCTGGGGCAGGGTTTGCTGAGGTGCGGGCATCTCGAACAAGGGAGAGAGCTCGGGTTCCACCGCTTCTGCCGCCGGAGTGACCACCTGCGCGCCGTCCAGCTCCAGGCGGATATCGTTGTGGAGGATATCGGTGAAGAAAGCAGCCAGCTCGCGAGAGCGGATGGCAACCCCCATATCGCGGTTGCCAGAGATGAAGTTCTGCGGGTCGCCGCCATCCACTTCGTTGCATGGGATGCTGGCCGGTGAATAATTCCCACTCTGCACCAGGGTCCACTCCCCATCGATGACGATCACCTTTTCATGACAGGAGGGGAAGTAACGGCTCTGGCGGCTAGCGCAGGAAGGGGCGGGCACCGCTTCCCCACCGGCGTCGGCAATCTCTTGCCATAGCTCAGATTCGCCTTTGCGCCGGTCGAGATCCACCATCAGCGTTACTTTCACCCCGCGCTGAATCGCCTCCAACAACAAGTCGCGGATATAGCTCGCGGTGAAATCGTAGATGCCGATCAGGATGCTCTCCCTGGCCTGGCGAAAAAAATCCCGGGTTACGGCATACGTAGATTCAGGAGAAGCATAGGCTATAAATTCCGTGGCGATCTGGAATTCCGGGATACTGCGGGGAGTGTAGGGGAGAGTCCGGCAATTCCGGGGAACCAATCCGACTGGCTGCTGCATTTTTCGCCCCTCCGCTGAGATTCTATTTTATTCGGCGATAGAATATTCAATGGTGTGCCTACTAATATACAGGAAGTTTTTGTTCTCGTCAACCAATGTTTTGTGAAGAGGCGAGGCTTTCTCAAGAATGGGGGAAAGGGAGATGGGCGGGCTGGACAACATTTGCCTGCATACTATGTGGAGCAAACGCGCGGAGACGCATTTTTGAGGTTGAAAGCCAGAGCGCCTGTAGCTCTCACCGGCACCGGCTTTTCGATACTGTTAGTTGAAAGTATAACAAGCATGGGGCAGGCGTAGAGCACTCGTCAAGCAGGATAGAAGATGTGTTGCTATGATTCAGAAGAAGAATTGCTTCATTTCTTCTCCTCCTTGGCGAGAGCCGGGCATGGCGGGCCCGGCTCTTGACACTTAAATTGTACGGCGCATCCCGGCAGAACGCCTTAGAAAACCCGTACCCCGCCGCGGCCATCCTCGTCGGCCGGGTGATAGTGTACGTGGACCCGGCGCATAAAGGGGATTTCCGTCAGCAGCACCTTTTCCACCCGGGTAGCGATCCGGTCTCCCTCGATCACATTGATCTTGCCATCGACGCCGATGGTGATGTTCGCCACATAGTAAGGCCCGAAGCGGTGGGTTTTCACCTCTTCCACCTGCTGGACGCCGGGGATGGGGGCCAGCAGCCGGGTGATTTGCCGGTTCAACGTCTCCCCCGGCACTGTGTCCATGAGGTCGGAGGCGCTGTCGCGCAAGATCTGGATCCCGGTACGCAATATCACCAGGGCGACCAGCGCGCCGGCGAAGGGATCGACCCAGGGGAAGCCGGCCCGCCCGAGGAAAATGCCCACGGTAGCCGCCAAGGCGGTGAAGACGTCATTGCGGTGATCGTAGGCCAGCGCCATGACGACCGGATTTTCGGTTTGCTTTCCGATCCGCCGGGAGATGACCATCAGGGCCAGCTTCAACCCCACGGTGGTCAGGGCGACCAGCAGGGCAATTGCCTCCGCGCCATCGTAACTGCTGGCGCCGGAGAACAAATCGTACACATCGTTGATCGACTCCCAGAAGATGGCGATGGCGGTGGTGACGACAAAGGACCCGACCACCAGGGCGGCGATGGTCTCCAACTGGTTGTGCCCGTAGGGGTGTTCCTCGTCGGCCGGCTTAGACGCCAGGCGCATAAAGACGCTGACCACGATGTAGTAGGCTACATCCGAAACCGAATTAATCCCATCGGCCAGGAGGGCCGGGGAATGGGCCAGAATCCCGATGCTGGTTTTGACGCCGGCCAGGAGGATATTGGCTGCCAGGCCCAGGTTGACAGCAAAAAGACCACGCCGCTTGCGTGTTGGGTCGTCGTGAAATGCCGCTTCCATATGCCAATAGTGTACCTTATTCCCCCGGTCCGTCAAGCAAGCCACAACCGGCCTGACCATGCCTTCTCAAGGATTGGGAGTTAGGGGATATGGGCGCTGTGCAGCCCGCCCATATCCCCCTGACCTCTAATTTCGAGGCCTGGCTTACAACTTTGAGCAAGCCATCCGGCCGGACCCGCCCAATCATTCGGCTATACGAAGGGACTCGAGGATCGTGATATACTACCCGCATGCCTCCCTACATCCCGCTGCGTAGGGCGCTCGACGCCCCATCCCACCCGAGGGGGAGAACAGGAGTTAGAATGCCGGAAGAACGCCAACCCATCTTCGACTTTCCCGCCACGCTCTCGCTCAAAACCATCGGACACCTGTCTGACGACTTCCAGGACACGGTGGTCAGCATCATCAGCCAGCACGTGGATCTGCTGCCCGAACAGGTGGTCAGCCAGCGCCCGAGCAGCGGCGGCAAATATCTCTCAGTGACGGTCAACTTCGTCGTCGAGAGCCAGCCGCAGTTGGAGGCGATCTATCGCGATCTGAACGCTCACCGCCAGGTGATCCTGGTGCTGTGAACCCGAGGAGGCATCGATGTCCCGTCGCAACAACACCCTGGCTGTAATCGCCGGCCTCACAGCCGGGACGGCCGCCGCCCTTGCTTACCTCCTGAAGGTGCGGCCCTGGATCCGCACCTGGGGCGCTACCCCGGCAGAAGTCGCCCGGACCTATCCCGGCGACGAGCGCGTGCCCAATCCAAAGCTGGATCTCACCCATGCGATCACCATCCAGGCGCCGCCTGAGAAAATCTGGCCCTGGTTGATCCAGTTGGGCCAGGGACGGGCCGGGATGTATAGCTATGACTGGATCGAAAACTTGATGGGACTGGACATTCACACCCGGCCCCAGGTCCTAAACGAATTTCAGACGCTGAAGGCCGGCGACACGGTCCCCCTCGAGCCGGGTGGGATTGGCCCGGTTGTGGCGGAGATGGAGCCGAACCGGTATCTACTCCTGGCCAGCGACTCGGCGGAACGATCAGGCCTGGACCCCTCAGGGCAGACCCCATACGCCGATATGTTCCTGACCTGGCTGTTTTACCTGGAGCCGCTGCATAAGGACGCCACCCGCCTGATCGAGCGGGTGCGGGTGCAATGGCTGCCCGGGTTCCCCGCCGACCTGGATCTCTACCTGTTCTGGGAACCGGGCTCGTTCCTGATGGAGCGCAAAATGCTGTTGAAGATCAAAGAACTGGCCGAGAAGCCCGCCTAGCCGCGGGCAGCCTGCCGGAAACCATCCGGAAGCCATGCGGAGCGAGTTTTGGCCCCCAACCAGGGTCGAAACCCGCTCCGCAGCGCGTTCATCCCCCCTACAAGACTGACTATTGATCCATAAGGACATTCGTTCGCACCGCCAACCTCCCGGCAGGGCAGGCGAACAATAAGACTAAAGTACTCAAGTCAAACCACAAATTCTGCAGTATACTTAAATTGCGTACGAATTTTCACGAAAGGTATATCCATTCTGGGCTTCCGTAAACCGCGAGGTCAGGTGAATCAGGTGTTTTTCGCACTCCAGGCAGGTGGAAACCATTAACTGATTCCTGGCCGGCGAAGCCAGAAGCGTCTCTCCTGTTCAATAGGAGCCACCATGGAAGAGCGCAGGAAATCCCGCCGGCACCATGTGGTGTTTTATGCGCGGGTTTACATCGAGGAGACCGGGGCGCTGTTGGGCTATCTGGAGAATTTGAGCCTGAACGGGATGATGGTGGTCAGCGATCGCCCGATTTCCCCAGGGAAAACCCTCACCCTCGGCCTGGAACTGCCGCAGGAGTTCAACCATCAGGGCAGGCTGCAGCTTTCCGCCCGGGTCGTTTGGTGCCGGGCTGACAAAGACCCTGACTTTTACAACACCGGCTTCGAAATTACAGCCATCTCCGCAGAGAACTGCGGTCTGCTCGAGCGCATTTTCCACTATTCAGGGACTGCCGATTGAACCCCACCTGGCAGGCGGCGAAAGCCGACGTTGTCCAGGATGATTTCCCCAGGGCCGGTACGGTCGAATACAAAGTGAATTTCCGCCAGCCGGGTGGGATCGAAGCGCGGGTTCGCTGCGGCGAAGGCCGCCAGGGGGATTTCGAAATGCTGGTACACCGGCTCGGAGAGGGGCGTCGAGTTGAACCACCCTGCTTTGAAGACCTGCACGCGCATCTGAGGCTGCAGGCGGGCGTAGTCGCTGAGCGGGAGCCGGGCGCTCTCCCCGGCCTCATCGACCAGTTCGAGAGTCAGGTCCAACGGTTCCGGCTGTCCCGTTCCCCCATCCGCATCCGGTTGGGAGCTCCCGGATAGATCGGCCATAGAAAAGATCAGGCTTTCCTCATGGCTGGTCGAAAAGCCGGCCGGCATTCCGGCCGGAAAGCCGGAATCGGGCAAGGTGAGGCGGTAGACCGGAACGGCCTCCGCCGGGTCTCGCCAGCGCAGGTAGACCCCGGTGGTGCTTTTGTCCTCCCGTTTCAAGCGCACCAACTGCTCGCGCCAGCCGCTGACATTGACCGCCCGGCTCCTACCGCCCGGCAGTGTGAGGGTGGTCAGGTCCAGGTCCTCCTCAAAGGTAGCTACAAGGCGATCTTCCGAGGTCTGGTAATCGCTGAGGTAGACGGTGTCCGGCAGCCAGCTAAGACCGCTGCGCCAGTCGCGAAAGAAGGGCAGGTACTCCCACCGCTGGCGCAGGCTGGCCTCCAGGAAGGCGGAGATGAAGACCTTCGCCGCCTGCTCCTGCTCCTCTGTAGAGAGCAGGCCGCGGGTGTTGAGGAACCAGCCCCTTGGGGGACTGTAATCTCTCCTCCCCCAGGTCGAGTTGAACTGCCCGTGGTTGGCCCCATAAATATACACCGCACTTTTGAACAGGAACTCCTCGCCCTCCAGCTCGGCCCGCTCGAACTGGCTGGACCCGACAAACGAGCGGATGTCCGCGTCGTTGGCGCCCTGCAAGGCCAGGTAGTTGGCCCCTTCGAGCGGGGTGGGCTTATCACCGGGATGGTACTGCGAGTCCGAAGGTGCGATCGCCACCACCGCCCGGATCCTGAAGTCGAAATCGAAGCTGAGGTGGGCGTCATCGGGATAATACGGCAAGCGGTTGAAGGCGGCTGCCTCGGCCACGGCCTCGCCCCCGCGCGAATGCCCAATCAGGGCGATGGCGTCCATGTCCACCCGCCGGTAGAAGGGGTTCTCCGGGTCCTGGTTCCACTCGCGCCACAAGACGAGATGCTGGAGCAGCAGCCAACCCCGGGCGTCGATCTCCTCTCTCAGCCCACCGTCCTTTATCCCCAGTTCGTCGATGGGCGAGCCGTTGAGGAAATTTTGATCGACCGATACGACGATATAGCCGCGCGAGGCGAGCAGTTCGCCTAGATAAGCGTAACCGGGGTCGGAGAAATCTTCCATGGTATGGTTACCGTGCACGATCAGCACCAGGGGGAAGGGCCCGCCGTCCACATCCGGATACCACACCCGGCCGTTGCGCGGCAAGGCGTCTTCGCCGAAGCCCCAGTACCAGGTTCGCGCCCAACCGCTCCAACCATCCCAACCAGAGAGGAGCACGGAGCCGTCCACCGGGGTAGTGATCAGCCCGGCCTGGGAGCCGAACTCCGGGCGGCGGTCCTCTCCGCTGCCGTAGGTGAGCGTGCCGACCGGGTAGGGGCCTGGCTGCGAGGGATCTTCAGCCTGAACCGGCTCCACTCCGGCTGCTCCGGGGTCCTGAGCCTGGGGGAGCTGCCCGGGGGTGGACCCCGGCCACGCCAGCCAGGCGAGGCCGCCAACCAAGCCCACAGCCCCGGCGACCAGTCCGAGGCGGGCGATCCACGCTCGCCGCCGGTCGAGCTCGCTCCGGGCTCGCCCTGCCAGCACCCGGACGGACGCCCCGAGCAGCGAGAAGGGGAGGATCACCGCCAGGGCGAGGGACACGTTCCCCAGCGGGGTGACCCGCAGCCAGAGGAAGCTCATCAATACCAGGGCGAAGCCCAGCGCCGAGGCGTACGGCCTGGAGAAGCGTGACAGGATGCGCAGCGCCAGCACGATGAGCCAGCCGGCGACCACGGCAGCCACCAGGTACAACCCGTAGACCAGCAAGACCAGCGGATTGGGTCCCGGGACAGCCAGTTCAAGCAGCAGCAGCGCCAGGAACCCCAACCCGCAGCCCACCGCCAGGCCAAAAGAAGCGCCTTTCCAGGCGCGCTCGCCCGGCGCAATCGACCGCCATGCGAGGCGAATACGGTCGATAAGAGTCCGCATCCAACGATACACTGGAATCCCCTCCTGGGAAGTCGTGCCTTGTTTCCGGTTGTTTGCTGCGATTATAGCCGATGGACCTAAACCCCTTGCCCTCCCAGCCCTTTTGGTCTATGATCGAAGATCACGATTGATTAATCACGATCGGTAGATCACGATCGAGAGACACGTTCGAAGTTCGGGACGGAGAAACCATGGATGTCGAAAAACTATCGGCGATCGTCACCGCATCCGCCGCAGATCAGTCTTTCTCCGGAGTGGTGCGTGTCCAGCAGGGCGATATGGTCCTGTTCGAACAGGCTTGCGGGCTGGCGAACCGGTCCTGGAATATCCCCAACCGGGCCGATACCCGCTTCCGGATCGCTTCGATCAGCAAAATGTTCACCGCAGCCGCCGTGCTCCAATTGATCGCCGGTGGTCAGATCAGCTTCGAAACGCCCATCGTGGAGGCGTTGGGGCTCGAGGACACTACCATCCCCCCGGCGGTCAACGTCTATCATCTGCTGACCATGACCGCCGGCATCGCCGATTGGTTCGATGAAACGGGGGATTGGGAAGCGAATTGGGCGGAGCTGTGCCGCACCCACCCGATTTACCTGTTGAGGACCAACGCCGATTACCTGCCGCTTTTCAGCCAGCAGCCGCCCCCCGCCCGACCAGGTGAGCGCTATGCCTACAGCGGCTCCAGCTATATCCTGCTCGGCCTGCTGATCGAGAAAGTCTCCGGTATCAGCTATTTCGATTATGTGCGTCACAATATTTTCGCCCGGGCGGGGATGGATCGCAGCGATTTCATCGCCCTGGATGATCCTGCCCGGGAGACCGCCGAGGGGTATCTGCGGGTGAGCGGTCCCGCTGGTGAAAAGGTCGTCTGGAAGAAAAACATCTACAGCACGACCCCCGATGCCGCTGCCGACGGCGGGGCTACCTCAACTGCTGCCGACCTGGTGCGCTTTGCCCAGACCCTGCGCCGGGATGCCGGAATGGCGGACGCTCCGCCAGAACAGTTCCGCCTTTTGCCCGTCCACCTGGCACAGGCCATGCTCACCCCTCAGGTGCAGCAATTTCCTCATGCGAAGGACGGCATCTTATGGTACTACGGTTATGGGGTGGTATTCATGCTGGATGAAGACGGGCGCACGCTGCGCTGGGGGCATACGGGCGAAGAGGAGGGTGTTAGCTGCCGCCTGTTCTACTATCCCGACCCCGGCCTGGACGTGGTCATCCTTGGCAACCAGAGCGACTGTGCCGGGAAACTGGGCTGGGATATCCATCACCTGATTTACCCGGATGAGTGAGAATTCGATCGCCGAACGGAGGTCCTCATGCGCTACCGATATATCCTTGCCGATGTGTTCACCGACCAGATCTTCGGTGGAAACCCGCTGGCGGTCTTCCCGGAGGCCACCGGGTTGGATCCAGCCACCATGCAGTTGATCGCCCGGGAGCTCAACCTGTCGGAGACGGTTTTCATCTTCCCCCCGCAAACGCCCGGGCACACCTGCCGGCTGCGCATCTTCACCCCCGGCGTGGAACTGCCCTTCGCCGGGCACCCGACGGTTGGCGCAGCCCACGTCCTGACCGCAGCCGGTTACGTGCGACTCCCCGCCGGTGGTGGGGACATTGTGTTCGAGGAGGGGGTCGGCCCGGTGCCGGTGCGGGTGCAGATCGAGGATGGCCGCCCGGTATTCTCCCAGCTCTCGGCCGCCCGGATGCCTGAATTCCGCCCGGCGACGGTCTCTCCAGAGCAGTTGGCGAGGATGCTCAATCTGGATCCGGCGGACATCGGCGCCGGTGAGGACGAGCCCGAGGCGATCTCTTGCGGGGTCCCCTTCCTTTTTGTACCCCTGCGTAACCTGGAGGCCGTGCGCCGCGCACGACTGGACCGGGGCGTGTGGGAGCGCCATCTGGCCGGGGGTTGGGCGACCGAAGTGTACGTCTTCAGCTATGAGGCCAGCCCGGGGATGCAGATCCATGCCCGCATGTTCGCCCCGGCCATGGGCATTGGAGAAGATCCGGCCACCGGCGCGGCGGCTACGGCGCTGGCCGGTTATCTGGCGAAGCGCAGCGGCTGCGAGAACGGCAGCCTGCACTGGAAGGTGGAACAAGGCCTGGAGATGGGCCGGCCCAGCCTGCTCCAGGTGGAAGCGGAGGTTCAAAATGGGGCGGTGACCGCCATCCGCGTCGGCGGCAGTAGTGTCATCGTGGGGCAAGGTCATTTTGATCTTCCCGCCGGCTCCGTAAATCACCCAGAACCGTAAATACTCCCGCCGTGCCCTTTCACGCCTGCGCATCAGGCGACCTGGAGGATCATCGGAACCGAAATTCACCCGCCGGGGCACGGCATGGCCGTGGATTAACCGGAACCATAAGATCACCCGCCGTGCCCCTACATTTCGCCGGTGGGTGGCGCGTCAACCGTTTGGAGAGGGAGATCGATGACCGAGAAACCCCGCAAACCCAACCGAGATGAGATCCAGGCTGCTGCGGGGCGGGTCTTGGCCGATGTCATTGCCCCCGGGCTGCGCATCCTCTTCTGCGGCATCAACCCCGGCCTGTACTCAGGCGCCACCGGGCACCATTTCGCCCGGCCCGGGAACCGCTTCTGGCCGGTCCTGCACGCCGCAGAACTGACACCTCGCCGGCTTGAACCGCACGAGGAACGGGAACTCCTGGTCTACGGATATGGGATCACGAACATCGTAGCCCGGGCCACCGCCTCGGCGGCCGAGCTGTCATCTGCCGAGTTGGAAGCAGGGGGGATAATTCTGGCCGAGAAGGTCGCACAGTACCGGCCGCACACCCTGGCGGTGCTCGGGGTGAGCGCCTACCGGATGGCCTTCCAGCGGCCAAAGGCGCAGATCGGGCCGCAGGAGGAGACCATCGGGGAGACCGCCCTGTGGGTGCTGCCCAACCCCAGCGGGCTCAACGCTCATTATCAACTGCCGGACCTGGCCCGCCTGTTTCGCCAGTTGAAGGAAGAGGCCGGTCAGGGCTGAGCCTGCTCACCTCCGGCCAACGCCTGGCTTTCCATTTCGAGCGCCTGTGCAATTAAGCCCCGCACCAGGTTTACCGGCCGCAATGCGTTGATAAATCCCCCGGTGGGCACGCAGGTATCATGGCGGTTCACCTGGCCGTCCCCGTTGGTGTCCGCCAGGCGGCGGCAGTCGACGTAATTGTCGGTGCCGCCGTAACCGGTGCGGGTCGGAACTCCGATCAGCCGGCCGCTCTCGTCCAATGCCAGCCCGCCGCTGTTGCCGCCGGCAGTGGTGGCCGAGGTCTTAATGTATGCCCGGTCGCCGTATTCCTGGCTGCCGGTGAACCCGCTCACCTCGCCCCGGGTGAGGGTGATGGTACCCCCACCGATGCCGGGATAGCCCAAGATGGTGATCGCATCCCCCAGTTCGAGCTCATCCGAATCACCCAGCTCGACCGCCGGCAGATCCAGGCTGCGCGGGTCAACCGGATTTCCATCCACATCTGTGGTGATGCGCACGATGGCGATATCCATTCCTTCATCCAGGGCTGCCACCTCGGCGTAGTAGGCCGGGCGGGGAGGCTGCTCGGAACGCTCGGTGAGGGAGATCAGCAGGGAGTCATATACCTCACCGTCATCATTCAGGATAATGTGGGCGTTGGTCAGGATCAGGCCGCCGGAGGTGAGAATGGATCCCGAGCCGTACTGGTCGTTCTCAAGACTGCCGGCCACCAGTTCCTGCCCTGTGATTTTGACCACCGAATGAACCGGCAGCCCGGGAGACGGCAGAGGCGTAGCCGTGGCAGTGGGCGTCGGTGTGAAGGTGGGGACCGGAGAGGGCGTGGAGGTGGGAGTCGGGACCTGAATCAACAGATGGATGCCCGCCTGGAACGCTTGCCCCCCGGCGATGACTTCCATCCGGGCGGACAGATCCAGGGCGGAGCGGGCGACCATCTCCAGCACAATCTCCCGGCTTTCACCCGGGGGCAAAGAGAGATGGACCGGCAGGCGCACCCATTCGGCGTCGCTGGCCGGCAGGGAGGCATTCGGGGAGACGCCCAGCAGGGTGACCGCCTCCAGCAGGCCGTGCGGCAGGCGAAGGGCTTCCACCACGAGTGGCTCCTCCCCCGAGTTGAAAACGCTCACCAGCCATTGGAATTCACTGCCGGCAGTGACATGCAGCGGCCCCTGGATCGATACCTGGGGTTGGGCCGGCGCAGCCCAAAACCGGAGAAGGCGCAAACCGCCCGCCGACGCGCTAAAAATCCGCGCCAGGGCAGCCACCAGCAGACCGGCGACGATCAGAGCCAGGACAATCGTTTTGCGGAGAGAGCGGTGGGCTCCCTTTTCATACCCGACAGAGGTATGCATCTTCCTGATCACCTTGCAGCGATCCCAAAATCTACGGATCGATGGTTATGATCGGAACGTTCGGTTTCAGCGATCATAGTAAGAACGTAGTGCATCAAAGTTTTTTGGAACGCTTCTTTTCAGCGGCGGAAGAGTTCCACCTCAGGCCTGTACTCCGGCCTTAAGGTCTCTCCTTCACTTGGAGCATATGAATCATAAGAAAAGTGGCGATATGGGGGGAGGTTACTAGAAAAACCGGAAACCCGCAAGGGTATTCAGATATTTCCTACAGATAAAATAGATTTTATTCGTCGCCCGAAACGGACTGCTGCTCTGCGCGCGGGAGAATCGCTCGCACCAGGGTGCCGGAGCCGGGCTGGGAATGGACCTGCAGCTCGCCTCCGTTCGCTTCGGCCCGTTCGGCTGCGCCCACCAGGCCCAGATGGTCGTCGCGGGCCAGGTCGATCAGGCGCTCGGGGACGACAAAGCCCTGCCCGTCGTCCTCAACTTCCAGGACGACACGTTCCTCGTCCAGAGACAGGCGCACAATCACCTGCTTCGCCCTGGAATGGCGCACTACATTGGTGATCGCCACCTGGTAGATGCGGAATAACGCCAGTCGGACCCGCTCGGGCAGGAGCTGCCCATCGGGTTCCAATTCAAGGATGACCGAGAGCTCGGCGGATGGCTGCTGCAGGCGTTCGGCATGCGAACGGATGGCCTTCTCAAGCCCATAGGGCATAAGCGCAGGCGGGCGCAGCTCGCCTGCCGCAGTCCGCAGCGAATACAGTACATGGCGCAAGGTGTCCTGGGCGGAGGCCAGGCCTTCCAGTTGGTCCGGGTTGGTGATCCGCCTCTGCAGGCCCTCCAACTGGTAGATCACCCCGTACAACTCCTGCATCGGCCCATCGTGCAGTTCCTGGGCCAGCTCGAGGCGCTCCTTCTCCACCCGCTCCATCAGCCGGCGCTGCACGTCCGCCAGCTCGCGTTCCATCCGTTTGCGCTGGGTGACATCCCGGTTGACACTCACATACCCGATCACCTCCCCACGCTCATCTCGCAGGCAGGTGGTCTTCACTTCGGTGTACACCGGTCGCCCGTCCTTGTGCCGGAACAACGCCTCCCCTTGGAAGGCGCCATTCGTGGCAAGCCGGCGCATCTCCTCTTGATACGGCTCCTCCCAGACGATATGCAGCAGTTCTCTGGCCGTCTGCCCAAGGGCTTCTTCCGCCGTCCAACCGTAGATCGCCTCAGCCGCCGGGTTCCAGGCGATGATCGCCCCCTGAGTATCGACCGCGATCACCGCGTCATTGACGTTAGCCAGCAGTTGCCCGGCGAAGGACAGCTCTTCGTTCGCCCGCTGCAGATCCCGAGTCCGTTCGGCTACCCGCACTTCCAGCTCATCCCGAGCCTGTTTCAGGCGGAGGTTGATATTGCGCAGAGAACGGTTGGCGCCGGCCAGTGCCTGCTCGGCCTTCCGCCGGTCGATGGCGTATCGGATGGTCCGCTCCAACAGGCGGGGCGTCGCTTCACTCTTCATCAGGTAATCTGAGACACCGGCCTTCATCGCTTCCAGGTCCACGGCATACGATCCCCGGCCGGTGAGCAGGATGATGGGCGCCTGGCAGCCGCGCTGAAGCAGCTCCCGCGCCAGATCCAGCCCCGTGTGCGCCCCAAGATCATAATCGACCAGGATAGCATCCAACTCCTGCTGGTCGGGGACTTCCAGCGCTGCTTCATAACCGGTCACCCAGGTCAACCGGAAGCGGTTTCTCTTTACCGAGGTGAGCCAGGCGCGCACCAGGACGTAATCGTCCTCATCGTCCTCGACGAGGAGCAGGTTCCACATTCGGTCTTCTGCGTCCGTGATCTCAAAATTATCCATCGTTTCAGCTATCCAATCTCCGAAATCAGGCCATCCTTCGGCGGGCCGGCAGGGTCATGATGAAAGTAGCGCCCTGTCCTGGAGCGCTGTGGGCTTCAATAATGCCTCCGTGTCGCTCGACGATGCGGCGGCAGATCGCCAGGCCGATCCCGCTGCCCTCGTACTGGCTCCGTCCATGCAGGCGCTGGAAGGGTTGGAACAGCCGGTCGAGATACTGCTCATCGAAACCGATACCGTTATCTTCCACTACGATGCGGACGTCGGCAGTGTACCGGTCTGGATCGCGTGCGGGGACCTGCTCGGCCCATACGCGCACGTGAGGCGGTACATCCGGCCGGTGGAATTTGAGGCTGTTGCCGATCAGGTTCTGGAACACCTGGCGGATTTGGGAAGGATCGGCTTCGATGCTCGGCAGCTCGCCCACCTCAACTGTCCCGCCAGACATCGCGATCCGCACTTCCAGGTCGGACAGCACTTCGCTGGCCAACTGGGAAAGATCCACCAGTTCCAGCGGATTCTCCCGGGTGCTGACTCTGGAGTAACTGAGCAAATCGTCGATCATACGCTTCATCCTGGCGGCCGCATCCCGCATCCGGTTGACAAAATCTTCCGCCTGCGAGTTCTCCTGCGCCCCAATCTCCTGCATAAGCAGATCGCCGAAAGCCTGGATCTTCCGCAGCGGCTCCTGCAAGTCGTGCGAGGCGATGAAGGCGAAATCCTGCAGGTCGCGGTTGCTGCGCTCCAACTGCTGGGCGTAAGAGCGGATCTCCTGCTCAGCCTGCTTCTGCTCTTTCAGGTTCAGGCTGAAGGTGACGAACTCCTCCGGCTCCCCGGTGACCAGGGCCACCCCCACCAGCACCGGCACCTTTTCCCCATCCTTGCGCAGGTATTCGGTCTCGAAGGGCTTGCAGGCGCCCAGGGTGCGGGCTTCGTCCAGGCTGAGGCTATCCTGCCCGGAGGCGCCCAAGGAGACTAGATCGCTCCAGCAGACCCGGGAAGCCTTCAAGTCCTCGCGGCTGTAGCCCACCATCTCCAGGAAGGCATCGTTCGCTTCGGTGATCTCCCCAGCCGCGGTGCGGTAGGCCACCCCCAGCACATTGGCCTCGATCAGGCGGCGGGCGCGGGCTTCACTGACCTTCAATGCGGTCAGCGCTTCTTTGCGCGCCTGTTCGTTGCGGATGCGTTCAGTCACATCTTCGTTGACCACGATCACACCCAACAGCTTGCGGTCCTCGCCCCACACGGGCACGGCTGAGTTGTTGATGATCTTATGCGTCCCATCGAAGCACTCGATCTCGATCAACTCGTTCATGCTGGTCTCACCCGATCTCACCGCCCGCGCGATCGCCCAATCCTCGGGTATGATCGGCTCCCCCGTCTCGTACCACCAGCCCTTGTAAACGCCGAAAGACTCCGGACCGACGTACTCGGCGCCCTGCCAGATGCGCAGCCCGGCCAGGTTGCCGTAGATGATCTCCCCTTTTTCATTGGCCATCCACACCCCAACGGGCAGGTTTTCCAGCACGGTGCGGAGCTGGCGTTCCCGGTTGCGGAGGGCCTGCTCGGCTTTGACGCGCCGGGTGATGTCGCGGTTGGCGAAGACATACCCGGTGGGGTTCCCGCGGCTATCGGTCAGGGTCACGGCCCTTGACTCCACCACGATGGACTGCCCATCCCGGTTCTGCTGGATCACTTCCAGGCGGGTGCCGCCGGCGTGGATCAATTCGTACTCCAATTCCTTCATCTGGTCTGGGTTGAGCCGGCTGGGGATAATCTCCTGGGCCAGGAGCCCCAACACCTCTTCTGCCTTCCACCCGTAAAGGTCCTCGGCCGCCCGGTTCCAGGAGGTGATCACCCCGTCCTGCCCGACCGCTATCACCGCATCGTGCACGCTTTCCAGGACTCGCGCCTGGTATGCCAGGCGAGCCATCATTTGCTTGCGCTCGCTGATATCCCACCAACTCAGCACGCCGCCGGTGACCCTGCCGGCTTCGTCACGGATGGGGCCTGCATTACACAGCAGGGCGAAGGAGCGCCCGTTCTGTTTGAGCACGATCTCCTCGTTTTCGACCACCTCTCCCCGGCGCAGCGCCCGGCTGAGGGCGAAGTCTGCCAGGGGAAGCGGAGTGACACCATCCCCGGCGAAGAGTTCCCAGGACTGAAATGCCTGCTCGAAATGGTATTTCTGCGCCCCTCGTAGCCTGGCGTCCATCAGTTCGCCATACTTGCTGATGCGGCGTACGGTCCCCTCCGCATCCACGATGGTGATCCCCTGGGGGATGTGTTCGAGCAAAGCTTCGAGGATGCTGCGCCCCTCTTCGGCCTCCGCCGCCCGGCGCTCGGCCTCGTGCAGGTATTTCTCACGCTCGATTTCGGCCTTCTCGCGGGCGTCGAGCTCACGCTCCAGGTTCATGTTCAACTGGGAGAGTTCCTCGTTTACCCTGCCGATGCTGGCGTTGGCTTCAGCCAGCTCGGCGGTCCGCTCGATCACCCGCCGCTCTAACTCGGCCTTGGCCGCGGCCAGCTCTTCGTTGGCGGAACGAAGTTCGCTCAGCGCCTGCTCGCGCTCGGCGGTGCGCGCCGCCAAACGCTGGCGCATCTCGGCGAAAGCGGCCGTCAGGCGCTGCACCTCCTGGAATTCGGTGCGGGGCAAGGGGATGGTTTTCTCCCCCTCGCCCAGTCCGCTCACCGCCTGAGTGAGCGTTTCCAGCGGCGACACCATCCAGCCCGCCAGCAACGTGCCGCCCACAGCCCCCAGCGCCAGAAAGACCAGCAGCACACCGAACATGACGTCTCGCCCGATGTACATCCCGGCGAACAACTCATCCACCGGGTTCTCGATCACAATCAGCCGGCCGGTCGTCTGGCTGCGGGCATACCCGGCCATCACCTCCCCCTCATCGCCCCAGTAGGTCAGAGAGCCATCAGGATCCCCGGCCGGGAGGGAACCCAGAATTGGGATGGCCTGCCACGCAGCCGGGTATTCGCCGCCGGGGGTGTGGGAGTCCACCAGGAGGCGTCCCTGGGGATCCACCAGGTACAGCCGCCGCCCGCCGGTGCGCACCCCGCGATCCTGAAGGAAAACGAAGATCTGGTCATCGCTCAGCGCAGGCTCCCCTTCATGGAGCAGGTTGTGCTCATCCAACTCCTGGGCCAGATCACGCGCCAGGCTCTCCTGCAGGGCCAGCACTTCTACGCGCAACATCCGCTCCTCCAGGCCGCCAGCGACGGCGACGCCGAGGATCATCGGGATCGATACGGTCGTGGCCAGCACCAGGGCCAGCCGGCCGCGCAAGGTGAGTGGGAAGCTGTCGAGAGCCGGGTTCAGCCAGGGCAGCAGCGCCACGAACAGGCCGAACCACCCGTAGAACGCGGTGGGGGTCCACATCCGGGTCGGCAGGGCCGCCAGCAGCAGGAAAGCCAGCATCACTGCCCCCACCGCCAGGTGCGCCCAGATCCGCACCCAGGTCCGCTTCAAATACGGAGTGGCGATCTGAACCAGCGCCAACCAGACCCCGGCCAGGGTGAAGGCGACACCGAAGATCAGCGTCTGCGCGCCGCTGAGCGAGTAGACCGGGTTCGAGGTCCCCTCCAGATTCGACAGCAGCATAATCACCCCGCTCAGGGAGGCCGCGGTGGCGAGAGACAGGGCGAGTAGGTCTGGAGCTTTCGTCCTCTCTTCGCCAGGTCTGCCGCTCCAGCCCCTGTTGAACCCGGAGATCACTGCCCCCAGACCAAGGATGGCGAGATTCAGGGGGACAATCCAGGAACCGGTCAGGATGAAGGCAAACGCCAGCCCGCCAAGCAACACCCCGGCGAGCAGGTGAAGGAGCTTGCTGAACTGGTGAATGTTGGGGACAACGGCCGAACCGAAGAGGCCGACCCCGGCGAACAGGAAAACCAACCCCCATTCAAACGGCTTCATGGCGGCCCAGGTATAATTCAGGAAGGCCAGTTGGTGCGGGGCGACCAGCATAATCGCTCCCATCAATGCCAGGAACGCTCCCACAGCCCACTGCAAACTGCCGGTTCTCAAACGATCCATCATTGCACCCTGACCGCCAAACAGGCGTAAAAGCAACCGAAATTGATCCAGTTCCCCATCTGGAATCCATCCTTCATACGCTTGGTGTGCCCACAGAAAATATGACCTTATTATAGTCTTTTTCTGTGCGATACGGGTTTTCCCCACACCCGGTAGGGAACATCCCCCATTGACGCCGCCCGCAGCCGCTTCTATCCTACACAACCAGGAGTGAGCGTTATACATCGAAAACCGTTCATCCTGATCACCTGGCTGATCGCCCTGGCCTTCCACCTATGGCCTGGCGTCCGCCGGGGCCTGTCCACTTTCTGGAGTTGAGGAGTACTCGATGACAAACGAGGAGATTGCAACCACCCTCTCGCACCTGGCGGACCTGCTCGAGATCGAGGGATCGGACTCGCACCGGGTGCGGGCTTACCGCGACGCCGCCCAGGCGATCAGGGACACATCCACCTCGCTCCCCGCCCGGGTACAGCGAGGGGAGGGGCTGGAGGACCTACCGTTCATCGGCGAGAGTCTGGCGGGCAAAATCGAAGAACTGGTGCGCACCGGCCGCCTGGAGCAGCTCGAAGAACTGGAGCAGCGTATCCCCCCCTCCCTGGCCGACTTGCTGCAAATCGAGGGGTTGGGCGGCAAGCGGGTGAAGCGCCTGTACGAGGAGTTGGGGATCACCAGCCTGGCCGGGCTGGAACAGGCGGCGCGGGAGAAGCAGATCAGCGCGCTGGAGGGGTTCGGCCCCAAGCTAGAAGCGCAGATATTGGCGGAAGTTGAGCGCAGCAGAGGGAAGCAGGGACGCACCCCTCTCAGCGAGATCGAGCCGGTGGCCGAGCGGCTGCGGGAACGCCTGCAAGGCTTGCCGGGCGTAGAGCAGGTCACGGTAGCCGGCAGCTATCGGCGGCGCAAGGAGACCGTTGGCGACCTGGATCTGGTGGCAACCGCCAGGGACAGCCGGCCGGTGATGGAGGCCTTCACCGGCGACGAGCAGGTCGAGCGGGTCGTCTCGCGCGGCCCCACCCGCTCCTCGGTGAGGCTCAAAAGCGGGCAGGACGTCGACCTGCGGGTGGTAGCGGCCGAAAGTTACGGGGCGGCCCTGTTCTATTTCACCGGCTCGCGCGCACACAACCTGCACCTGCGCAAACTGGCCATCGAGCGGGGGTGGAAGATCAACGAGTATGGTGTGTACGATGGGGAGCGGAAGATCGCCGGGGAGACGGAAGAGGATCTGTACCGGGCCTTCGATCTGCCCTGGTTCCCCCCGGAACTTCGAGAAAACCGGGGCGAGATCGAAGCCGCCTTCCAGGGCCGGCTGCCCCAGATTGTGGAACGTGACCAGATCCGCGGCGACCTGCAGGCGCACACCACTGCCAGCGATGGGCGGGCCTCGCTCGAGGAGATGGCTGCCGCTGCCCGTGAGTTGGGCTACCGTTACCTGGCAATCACCGACCATATCCAGGCGCAGGGCATCATCGAAGGGCTGGACCCCGCCGGCCTGCGGCGGCAGATGGAGAGCATCGACCGGCTGAACGAGGGTTTTCAGGATTTTCGGTTGTTGAAAGGGGCCGAGGTGGATATCCTCGAGGACGGCGACCTGGCCCTACCGGAGGATCTGCGGGCCGAGTTGGAGGTCGTTCTGGTGGCCGTGCACTCGAGTTATGATCTGCCGGAAAAAGAACAGACCCGCCGCCTGCTGCGGGCGCTGGATCGCCCCTACGTGCACATCCTGGCCCACCCCCTGGCACGCGATCTGAGCGAGCGCCCGGCCATTCAGGCGGACTGGCCGGCGGTGTTCGCTCTGGCAAAAGAACGGGGCGTACTACTCGAAGTGAACGGGCAGCCCGGCCGGCTGGACCTGGATGATGTGCGCTGCAAGATGGCTAAGGAAATGGGCCTGCGCTTCGCCCTCTCCACCGACGCCCACAGCCCCGAGGACCTGGAGAACATGCGCTTTGCAGTATGGACCGCCCGTAGAGGTTGGCTGGAGCCCAAGGACATTGCCAACACCGGCGAATGGCGGCTAGCGGGAGCACAAGCAAAGTAACTTCCCCGGTCGGGGTTGGTGATATCGTTCCCGGGCCTACTCGCCCGCCTCCCGGGTTCCATCCGGCATATAGCGGGCCAGAACCGGCGATTCGAACTCTTCTCGTAGAATATCCATGAGTATCACATCATAGCGCTTCTCGGCCAGGATGCGCGCCTGGCGCCTGCGGCCGATCTCTTTGAAGCCCACCTTGCGATAACAGGCCAGCGCCTGCCGGTTGTAGGCAAACACACCCAGCATCACGTTGTTCAAGTTGAGCAGGTTGAACGCATAATCCAGCAGCAGGCGGGTCGCTTCGCTGCCGTAGCCCCGGCCGCGGTATTCTTCCGGGCCGATGAAAATGCCGAGCATGGCGCTGCGGTTGAGCAGGTCAACCTGGAAGAGCAGGCAGCGCCCGATCGGGCGCCCGGTGGCCAGGTCGACGATGGTGAACACATGGTCCTCGCGGCGGATCGTCTCGGCGATGTCAGCCTGGGCGTTCTCCAGGGAGTACGGCCGGTAGGCTTCATCCCCCAGCGGCAGAGACACCGCCAAATCGTTGAGCCATCCGGCCCAAAGCGGGGCATCCTCGGCGCAAACGGGGGACAGGTAGCATTTGGAACCGGAGATTTTGGGGTAGTGGGGCATCATCACATCCAGGTGAGATTGGGTAAATTGCCGGTTGGTCGGGCTATTCTGTTACTGAATGAAGTTGTACAATCGAAGTCAATTATATCCCTGCGCTAGAATTCGAAGGGCAGGAGCTGATTGAGGTTTATCAGGGAGAGCGACCTATGCAAATCGTCTTCGAGACAGCCCGGCTGCGGGTGCGCCAGGCCGATGAAGGGGATGCCCGCTTTCTATTCGAATTGTGGACCAACCCCGAGGTGATGAAGTTCGTAGGATTCCCGCAGGGGCTGCGGATCGGGCTGGAGCAGGTCGAACGGCAGATCCGCGAGCAGGGCAGTTCCCCCTTCGATGTCGTGCTGATGGTCGAGCGCAAGCAGGACGGAGTGGTGATCGGGCAGTGCAAGCTGGGCTCGTCAAACGAGGGAGGCGTGGCTCACACCGACGTGAAGCTGAGCCCGGAGTTCTGGGGAAACCGCTACGGAGTGGAGATCAAGCAGGGGCTGTTGGATTACCTGTTCACCCATACGGACTGCGTCGCGGTAGAGGCCACGCCCAACGTGAACAACCTGGCCTCGATCGGCATGCAAGAGGCGGTGGGCGGCGAGCGGGTGGGCGAGGGCGTGTTCGAGTTCCCACCCGAGACGAGGGATTACACCACGCCGGTGCCTCACCTGGTCTACCAGGTCAGTCGGGCTTGCTGGGAGCAGCGGTGGGCTCAGGCGCAGAGGCATAAGTGAGTTTGAGGGTTAAAACCTACTCGCCAGACCCGTGATCTGCTCAGTTTTGCCGGGCAGAACACTCGTCTGGCGAGTGGTTGGGGTTGGATCGTGTTTCACGGGCTTGCAGTCCAGCAGTCCCCCGCTACAAACCCCAGTATGCGCTTGTGCATTCCCCCTGGCATACGCTCTCAAGTTCTCGGCTTCTTTCCCCCTCGGCCACAAAGACCGTCGTGCCTGCAACTGTCTATATGATACAGCAGAACCAGGGACGGGCCAATTAGGATAAACCCTTCCAAAAGGTGGGGGGTTTCCCTACCCAGGAAGGTAGGGTGAGGTCGTATCCGCCTATGCTACCTGCCGGAATGGCGCACTACGAGCAGAGATTGGACAATGAAAGCCAGGCCGAGCAAGGCCCAAACTGCTTTCTCCCAATAGGCAGACGAAGCCCCGGCCAGACCGGCGCAGAAGAGCAGGCCAGCCAGGTTGAGCAGAGCCTGGGGCCGGCGGGCGCTCAGCAGGCGGCGGAAAGCGGTCTTCCGCCTGGAGGCCTCCCACCTGGTAGCACTGAGCACAGTCAGCCCCAGGGCGCAGGCCAGAATCCACAGGCTGTTCCAAAACAGGTTGGGCCAGTCGATCATCCCCGCACCTCGGAGGCCGGATTGCCTTCTGCGCTGGCTTCACTGCGGCGCCGCCGGGCGTGATGGTGATGTTCGCCACGCAAGCGCAAGCCCGTCCAATTGCAGAGGCCGTCCGTGCAGCGGTAGCGGCGCAGCTCGAGGCGCAGGACGAACCCCAGCAGGCGGTCCACCATAGACCGGTGGACGCGGTAAAGCGGGGCCTGGCAGCGCGGGCAGACATCTGGTTGCAGCCGGGGGGAGCGCGACAGCCGGTAATGAATGCGCCACAGGCTGAATGCGCCTACCATAATCAGAAGGATCAGGCCGGTCAGGTCCGAGAGGGTGAAAACGCGAAGCTCCTCGATGACCTGATCCACCATACCCAGAAGCAGATCTTCCAGGCCGGCTAACCAGCGCACCAGGGTTTCGCGGATCTCCCAGGGTTCGATGAGCAGAAAGATGGCAAATACGATCAGGGCCATGGCGGCCAGCTCGATGCGGTATTCACGGATAAAGGGCGCCAGGCGTCCTGACTTACGTTCGTGAGCCATAGAATTGCACTCCTGCAATGTGGTTCCGGGCGAATGGCGCCGCCCGCTTCAATCCTCGGCCGCTGCCGTGGATGGCCGGTCTTCACCCGTGCCTGGGGCAGGCCCTTCAGATGCCGAGAACACTGATTCTGGGGGCAGGTAGACCCGGGCAGCAGCGAAGGCCAGGCCCCAGGCGGCCCACACCAGCGGCGCGGGCTTGACCATGCCCCACAGTGGGGCGTCGGTGAGGCCGTGCACTACCAGGGCAAGCTGCCCGGCGAGTAACCCGGCGGCGACCGCGGTGGCGAAAGCCCCCGGGCGCGCGCCCGGGCGGAACACCCGCCAGGCGGAGTACAGCACCGCCAGCAGCACGCTCAGCCACGCGATCAGCCCGGGAATCCCCAGGTCAACGGCTACCTGCAGAAAGATGTTGTGGGCATGGGGGATACCCCCAGGCGAGCTCATGAAAAAGGGGTAGAGCAGATCGGCGACCTCGCCGTAGGAGCCGAAACCGACCCCGGTGAAGGGGAAATCCTGGATCATGTAGATCGCCCGAGACCAGATCTCCAGCCGTCCATCCAGCCCGCCGAGCGCCCCGCCAGAAGCGAGCAGATCGACGATCGAGGTGAATCCCAGGCGGTAGGCGCTGTATGCCCCCAGGCCGGCGGCGGCCAGCAGCCCGAGCAGGCCCCACCCCCGCCACCGGAGCAGGAGCAGCAGGGCGAAGCCGGCAGCGAACCCCATCCAGGCCCCGCGGGATTGGGTGAGGACCAGGACCGGAGCGATGACCATCGCCGCAAAAACGGCCAGCAAGCGGGCAAGCCAGGAAGTATCGCCCCAGGCGAAGAGCAGCACGGCCAGGGGTAGGGGCAGAAGCAGCGCCAGGGCGGCGCCCATCACGTTTGGGTGGATCGAATCCGGGACCAGGACGGCGAAGCGGTCGAAGAGGGCGGCGGGGATGAAGGGCAGCTTGCCGATGGCCCACTCCACGGTGAGGGGAGCGCTGAGGGCCAGGCCCAGCCCGGCGGCGATCAGGACGAAGACCAGGAAACGCAGGTGGGTGTCCCGCTCGGGCCAGGCGTTCAGGGCGTAGAGCAGGGCGATCCCCCCCAGCAGGCGGTAGACCTGGACGTGGGTCTTCTCGGGCACGGCGGTGGCCCACAGGGTAACGGGGACCATCACCAGCAGCAGCGCCAAAGCCCAGTCGGCGGGGGTGCGGCGGACCAGGCGCCCCTCGGCCGGCAGGCGCAGCAGGCAAAACACGGCGAAAGCCACGGGGGCCAGGGGTAGATAGCGGTCGGCAGCCATGCCCGCCAGGACGGCCAAGGCTACCGCCCAGAGTTCGAGCCGGACCAGGGGCCTGAGAAACCGTTGGACGGAAGACGGGCGATCCCGGCCTGTGGGGGAGGCATCGGTGAGGGATTTCATCTCGGAAGCGTAATGTTTTCAGAAGGATCCGCTGAACAGGCGAAATATACCATAAAGCGCCGGGGGCAGAGATACCAGTTGCGTAAGTTCAAGCCTCGGCCAGCCAGGTTTTCAGCGCTTCCGCCCGGGAGACCAGGCCGGCGCTGTGCACCGCATCCGGATCACGGCGAACCAGGCCGGCGATCGAGCCCCGGTAGCGCCAGAAAAGATCCTTCGCCCCGACGAAATAGTACAGGTACACCCGCCAGGAGCGGGAGGACACCGGGTAGAGGGTGGACGTTTGCTCGCGGGGCAAGAAGGTCTGCCTCAGGGCCAGGCGCAGCTTCCGGCCCCAGCCTGAGGAGGCATAGGCCTGGCTGAGGGCCTCGCTCATCCGCACCGGGACGACCGGGCCGAGCAGCGCCTGCTCCCGGGCCCAGTCCAGCAGGCGCTCAGCATAGTCCGCGGGGCGCAGAGCAGCCAGCACAGCCGGGGGTAGCTCCACCCCGGCCAGCTCCTGCGCAAGGCGCAGCGCCAGGTACACCGGCCGTTCGAGCCCCCAGGCAATCACCGTGTCCTGGAAGCTTGCCCAGTCGAACTTCTGTGGCCCCTCGGCGAGCAGATAAGCCATATCGAGGAAGGGGCGCAGCCCGATCTTGAAGCAATGATCGGCCGCGGCGTGCAGGCACAGGTGCAAAAGCAGGTGCTCCTGGGCCAGGCCGAGCGCCGGGGCGCCGGAGAGGTAGACCGGGCGCGCATGGCGCCACAAGCTGTCGAGGTCCAGGCGATAGCGGCCGTGCGGGTTGGATAGGCTCCAGTGCACCTCCACACCGGCCTTCTTGCCGGAGGCCGAATAGTGGAAGTGCCGGTGATGGTCGTTGTACCAGTCCTGGCCCAGAGGCGGGTGGTATCCACAGGATTGGAGCAGCCGGTCGACTTCATCCATGCAGGCCTCCGGCGCCAGCAGATCGATGTCGCCCATCGTCCTTAGCGCCGGGTCCGGATAGACTCGCTCGGCCAGGTAAGCGCCTTTCAAGACAATCACCGGGATGTGGGCGTCATGCAGCAGGCGGAGCAGACTGCCCAACTGGGCGGCGATCAGGGCGTTGCGCCCGGCATTGGCCAGGTAGCGATCGTGGAGCGATGGTAGAATCGTGTCCGGAAGACCAGTACCCCCGTATGGTTTCAAGCGCTCATAGAGCACCGGCAGAAGGCCATGGGCAGCACCCAGGCGGAGAAGCTGCTCCCACTCTCGCTCCGGGAGCCGGGCGCAGGAGGCGGCGATCTCTGCGGAGGGAGCCCCCGCCGGGGCCAGCCTGATTAAGGAAAGCAGTAGATTCTCTGCCTGGTTCACCTGACACCTGCCGGGCCGGTCTCGCTCCGGAAGCGCTTTCCGTGCGGAACCAGAGGACGGTATAAACTACTGTTCATTGGTTGAGACAATCCGGTTATGGTATTGTAACCGGATTCACCTGGTAGAACGAGGCTGCGGTCGGGATGTTACCCGTCCGGCTGCAGTGGGGAAAATATGGGATTGGATTACGCCATCGAGACGGTCGAGCTGACCAAGCGCTTTGCCCCACCATTCGGGCTGGATCGGCTGCTGAAGCATGCCGGATCCCCACCGCCTGCCGTGGACCGCCTCAACCTGCGCGTCCGCCAGGGAGAGTTGTTCGGCCTG
>CAYMLG010000054.1:27543-30790 GCA_964391195.1 uncultured Anaerolineaceae bacterium
GCCTGCCGTGGACCGCCTCAACCTGCGCGTCCGCCAGGGAGAGTTGTTCGGCCTGTTGGGGCCGAACGGGGCGGGCAAAACCACGCTGATCAAACTGCTCAGCACCATGATCCTGCCCACCTCAGGGAGCGCCACGGTTAACGGCTATCCCCTCACCCAGGAGGGGGCGATCCGGGCCACGACCGGGCTGGCAACCACCGATGAGCGCAGCTTCTTCTGGCGGCTCAGCGGGCGCCAGAACCTGGAATTCTTCGCCGCCCTGCACGGGCTGAAAGCTCCCGAGGCGGGAGCGCGGGTCGAGGAAGTCCTGCGGCTGACCGGCCTGGAGGAGGCGGCCGCCCAGACCTTCCAGGCCTATTCCACCGGCATGCGCCAGCGGCTGTCCATCGCCCGCGCCCTGCTCTCCCGGCCGGCCCTGCTCTTCCTGGATGAACCCAGCAAGGGCCTCGATCCCCAGGCCGTGCAGCGCCTGCACGCGCTCATCCTGGACCTGGTCCGCCGACAGGGGATCACCGTATTCCTCACCACCCATAACCTGGAAGAAGCCCGGCTCTTGTGCGACCGGGTGGCGATCCTGCACCAGGGGAGGATCCGGGCTTGCGGGACATTGTCCGAGCTGCGCGGCCTGATCCAACCTGTGGAGCGTTATTCGATCCTCATCCGGGATGTGAGGGAGACGCTGGTCGCCAGGCTGCAGGAGGCCTTCCCACAGGGCCAGGCGCGCCTCAACGGGCAAGTCCCTGCGCCGGGGAGCGGGCTGCTGGAAGTGAGCGCTGCGCCCGGGGATGGGGTCCTGGATGTGGTGTTCGGTCTCTTGCACCGCGAGGGGGTGGGCATCCAGAGCATCCGGACCCAGGAGGTCACTCTGGAGCAGGTGTTCGCCCAGGTGATCGCCGCCCCATCCGGCGAATCCCTCGGCTATCCGCAAGATCCACCGCAAGCAGAGCCCATATCCCAGCCCCAATTCTCCCCCGCCGCCGAGCCTGCTGCCCGGCGCCCCGCCCCTCGCAGCAGAGCGCCGGGCTTCCTGCAAAGCGCCTGGGCCTTCCTCAAACGAGATTTCCGCATCGAGGCCAGCTACCGCTTCGCCTTCTTCATGCAGTTCTTCGGTATTTTCTTCAACCTCACCCTGTTCTACTTCATCGCCCAACTGTTCGGCGAGGCGGCCGCGCCATACCTGAGCGCCTACGGGGGTGATTATTTTTCGTTCGTCCTGATCGGCATCGCCTTCACCGGCTACTTCAGCGCCGGCCTCTCCAGCTTCTCCAGCACCATTCGCCACGCCCAGACGAGCGGGACCCTGGAAGCCATGCTGGTCACCCCCACCCCGCTCGCCTCGATCGTGCTCTCCTCCTCGCTGTGGACCTATTTACTGACCACGCTGCGGGTGGGGGTCTACCTGGGCCTGGGGGCCGGCCTGCTGGGCGTGCCGGTGGCGGTCGCCAGCCTGCTCCCCGCCGTGCTGGTCCTGCTGCTCACCATCCTCGCCTTTGCCAGCATCGGCATCATCGCCGCCAGCTTCACCATGGTGCTCAAGCGCGGCGATCCCATCGCATGGCTTTTCGGGGTGAGCGCCAACCTGATCGGCGGGGTGTACTACCCGGTCGAGGTGCTTCCCGGCTGGCTGCAAAGCATCGCCGAGTGGCTGCCGGTGACTCACGCCCTGCGCGCCCTGCGCCTGGCCCTGCTCCAGGGCGCCCCCATATGGACCCTTGCGCCGGACCTGCTCGCCCTGGCCGCTTTTGCCGCCGTGCTTTTACCGCTGAGCATGTACGCCTTCCGTTTCGCCGTCCGCAGGGCGAAGATCGAAGGCAGCCTGACACATTTTTAGGCTGCGCATTTCTTAGCGGTACATCGCCATGGCTTTCTCATGAATAGAGGGGGTTGGGATATGGATGGGCTGCAGCCGTCCATATCCCAACCCCCTATCCTTTAAAGTCTGGCTTACGATTTTAAGAAAGCCAGGCGGAAAGAACTGGGCAGGCTTGCAGCTTCGGTGTATAATAGTTACGATACGTTTTCCCATTTTTTTGGTTGCTGTTACCGATATAACACGAATACTGGTTCATTATCGATTCATTGACCTCTGACATTGCTCATCCAGTTCGCCGGCCCCTGTTCTGAATGAATTTAAACGGGCAGGTCCGGGTCGCGCGCACGAATATTCATCGCGAAAGGCTGTTTTAATTGCTGAAGGAGTGCAACATGAAGGACAACAAGGCTGAAAAGAGGTTATGGATTCGCCTCGCTCCCCTGTTGGGTGGGCTGCTGGGCATCGCGCTGGCCCTGTTTTTGGTAACGACGCTATGGGTTAGCGCGCCGGCTACACCTGCGAAGGCAGCATGTGATGATGGATTTATGTACGGGGTAGCTAGAACCGATCCAACAGGAGGTACTAGTGGCGCGATATATCAATTTGACTCAAGTGGAGTTTATACTCACGTGATTGATATGCCCTACTTTCAGTCGGATGCAGTGGCCAGAGATCCAAAGAACTGTAATATGTTGTACATATTAGATAACAATTATTCGACTGGAAGCCTAGGCAAGCATACCTTATATAAGTATGAAATAAATTCAACAGAAGCTCCTGTTCCGGTGAATGGAGAACTCGGCAATACGAATATCTCAATCCAAGAGAAAAACTTTGACCGGCTTGATTTCACCCCAGATGGAACCCTATACGGTCTCTTTGAGAACAGAATTTATAGATTTAATGTTGATACAGGAGAGGCGACCCATGTTGGGACTATACCCAGCGTCTGGGGAACAAGCGATGGGGGAGACATTACTTTCGATATAAATGGTGTTCTTTGGGCAGTACGACAAAGAAATTTCTATCGGATCGATGGATATGATACTTCCAGCCCTCAAGCAACCCTTTTATGTGATAATGTGGTAGACGGCAATATGCCAGGTATTGGCATTAATGAGAAGGGTTACTTCCAGGTATTTGAGTGGTACGAGGGTACATATCGTTTTGGTGTAATTACATATAATCAGAATACTGGAACATGCTCAGCGAACTGGGAAGGTAGTGGGTTCGAGGATGCGCCAAACACAGGGGTTTATATCAGTGATATGACTTCAACGCAAACATCTACGCCGCCTAATGCCATTGTCTTACGTGAAATGGGCGCACGGGCTATTGGCATTATCCCTGTTCCTGTTCTGGCAGGGTTGTTTGTTGCTTTCCTTGTTGGTTCGGCGTTGTTCCTTTACAAACGCTCAGCATAAATTTCCTGCC
>CAYMLG010000054.1:30890-33323 GCA_964391195.1 uncultured Anaerolineaceae bacterium
GCCAGCACTGCTACAGCCCCGGAAGCGGGCTGAAAGAGCCAGGCTTCGGCCATCGAGACGGCTTTCGGGTGGGTAAACAGGCCGTTCAGACAGGTGAAACTAAAGACCACCGGCAGGCGCTCCCCTTTCGGCAGCCTGGCGATATCCTCGTTGGTGAACAGCCTGTCCTTGCCCCACATGTTGATGCTCCCATGCCCAAAGTAGGCGACCAGGTCCGGGTTTTGCGCCAGCCGGGAAAGGATCTCTCCGGCAGGGTTGGAAACACCCGGCTGCGGAGCGTAGAGGTCCGGCTGGACCTCATCCGGGAGCAGGTCCAGGAACTGCCGGGCATCCCGGCTGAAGTAGGCCTCCTGCCCATCCGCCACAGCCAGCACCTGCAGCTTCCCGCCGGCACTGGCGTTTTCATGGGCCAGCACTTTGTCGACGTAAACCTTCACCTGGTCTGGGGTCTGGGCCGGGATCCTGCCCAGCGCCAGGTCGGGCAGGCCGTCTTCATCCAGCTGGGCGTAGGCCAGGTCGCTGGCGGTCTCGCCGCCGTGGGCGGTATCGACGAAGAAAGCCGGCAGCCGGTTCTGCTCGGGCGGTGAGATATAGCCCAGCGGGTCGTAGCTGGCATCCCCCACCAGGAGCAGGTACCCCGGCTGCCCCTGCCCGGCGGCAGCCAGGTGCTTCAGGAAGAGGCGCACCGCCTGCGGATGAGGGAAACCGGCGCCGAACTGGTCGTACACCGCTTCCAGCGGGACCGCCGCCGTGCTCAGCCCGTCCCTGCGGCGCAGTTCGAGCAGCGGCTCGAGTGGGGCCAGCAGTTCTTCCGGGCCGATCGCCAGGTAATCCGCCGCCGGGGGGTCCTGCCTGAGAGCGGGGGACAGCCGGGCGAGGCTCACCGACAGCGGAGGGCGATAACACCTGGGCCCGACCAGTACGTATCGGTGACCGGCTTCACCAGTGAAGCGCACCTCCCCCTCCCCGGCCAGGTCCAGCTTTTCCACCCGGCTTGGCTCTGTGATATCGAAGCCCAGCACCGCCCCGGAAAAACCGGCCACATGGTGCTCGCCGCCCTGGCTGGTGAACTCCAGCGCGTCCTCCTCGGCGACCAGGCGGCTCGGGTAGCTGATCTCGACCCGGTCAAGGCTGCTGACGTCGGCTGCGGCTCCGGTATCCCCGGGCGCTTCGATGGTGATCTCGTTGCGTCCCGCCGCCAGCATGCCTTCCGGCAAGGCCAGTTCCAGCGTGTGCCAGCCCCGGCCGTCCCAACGGTCCTCACCGGCAAACGCCCCATTGACCGACACCACCAGATGGTGGTCTACCGGCTCGGGCGCTTCTGTCGCCGCCCACACCTGGATTCGTACTCGGGCAGGGCCGGGAGCCGGGTCGGACAGGTGGAACTCGGCTGTGTGCCTGGCTGGCGCCGGGAGCGAAACCCAATACCAGGCATCGGTCGAACCCTGATCTCCGGCGACGATCTGCGGGTTATAGGCCAGGTTCTCCTCCAGGCGCAGGTGTTTCCAGTATGTATCTGGCGGGAGATTCACGCCCTCGCCCGGATGATCTTCAACTATGCGAACTCCAGCGGGTATCGACCCCAGGCGATCCACCCAGGCATCCCCCTGGCCCAGCCAGTACACGTTGTGGGCGGTGTAGACGCCCTCCACCGCCCGGGCATAGAAGATCAGGCTTTCCCCTGCCCCGGTCTTCTCGATCCAGAATGGCTGCGGACTGCCCCCATTGACCAGGGTCAGGCCGGCCAGGGGGTCATCGACCGGCAGCCCCAGTCCTCGTATTTCAGAGAGAGGGAGCTGGTAGACGCCCGCTTCACCGGTTTCGATCTTCACCACTCGGGCGGGCTCTGGATTTGGGGGCCCTGCGCCAAGACCGGCATCGGAGGATGGCTGGGCCCGCTGCGCCTCACACCCGGATAGGGAGGCAAAAAGCATCAGAATGACGAGCAGGTAGCGCCAATGAAGGGTCTGCATGATGAAGGGCCTGCATTGAAGAAACGAAAGTACGGGCGGCAGATCACGGCCTCGAGCGCAGCGGCCGCAGAGACAGGTAGAACCAGGCGCCCAGCCCGGACCAGACGATCAGCACCAGCGGCAGCACCCTGGCCCGCAAGTTCCTCGGCTGCCGGGCGGCGGGGGTTTTCCCCTGCCGTTGGTCCCAGGGGTGCGACTTTGCAATGCTGGCCGAGGCCACCGGGCCGGGATCAGGTTGAATAGTCGCCCCAGGCGCTGCTGTCCTGAGGCGAGTGGCTTCGACCGCAGGATAGGGCAAATCTGTAACCTGGCTGGCATCCGGAGTAGCGGTGGGGCTGGGGGTTGGCGAGGCGGCGAGGGTGGCGGTGGCCACAGGATGGGAGGCGGTGCGCGAGGGGGAGATTGCAGTCCAGGTTGGCGGCCAGGGAGTGGTTGTGCGCGTGGGGCGGGGAGTCCGGGT
>CAYMLG010000055.1:0-31719 GCA_964391195.1 uncultured Anaerolineaceae bacterium
TTGCCTCTGGTTGCAGCGCTGTGGATTTCCCTATTGCCCGCCCATTACTGGCTGCATCCTGGTTCGCCGCTGGAGCGTGTACAGGTAGGCGGCCATATCACGGGCGTCCTGCTCCGTCACCCCCATGTCGGGCATCACTGTACCCGGTTCGATGGATTGCGGAAACCGGATCCATTCAATTAAATTTTTCGGATTATTGGGCAGCAGCCCGGCGATGTAGTGGCGATCGGCCCAATCCTCAAGCGAAGGCCCCACCGTCGCCCGCGCCTCCCGCACCCCGGGGATCGTGTGGCAAGACTGGCAGCCGTATTCGTACAGCAGTAGCTGCCCCTGCTGCGCATCTCCGTTTGGCACGATGACCTCCGGGTCCCGGTCCACTGTCGTCCCGCAGGCGGCTGCTACGATCCCCAGGAACATCAAAACCGCCAGAATCGCCAACCTGCTGGTCCTGGCTGAGAAATCGGTATTTGCCATTTCGGTACTACGCCTCCAACCGCTGTTCGCCAACCTGACTGCTCTCCTCGTCCTTCTCACCCGATCCCAACAAGCGGGCCAGCAGGGCGAGGGTCGCGGCTAAATAGATGATCCCGGGTGGAATCCACATCAGCAAACCGGCTATGATTTGGTCCTCGAGCGGTGTGATCCCCGTCAAGAGATGCGATTCAAGGTAATACGGATACCATACCATTTTAGAAAAAGTCAACAAGGCTCCCAAAAGGCCACCCTGCAGCGCGGTGGTAAAAAGCAGCAGGATGGCCGGTCCATAACCGGCATAGTGTCCGGGACTGTTTACCGGGAGCACCGTCCACCAGAAGAGCAGGGCGGTGATGAGGAAACTGATATGCTGCAAGTTGTGGACGAGATCATCGCCCAGCGCCGCTTCGTAAAAACTGGGCGCATGCCAGATCCACAGGGCTCCCGCGTGTACCGCCCAGATGGTGAGCGGGTGGAGCACCATGCTCAACGCCCGCTTCAGCCCTCGACGGCGGTTCCACCAGCGGGCGGCTTGCTGCAGCGGTGGCTTGGGCACCGCCCAAAGGTAGCCGGTCAGCGGGTTGCCGAGCGCCAGCAGCGGCGCGGCAACCAGGGTCAGGATCAGGTGTTGGATCATATGCCAGGAGAGCGCCTCTTCCCCCAAAGCGTCCACCGGGGAGATCAGGGCGACCGCCAGCGCAAGCAATCCGCCCAGGAAGAAACCGAACTGCCGGCGGGTGACCGGTGCCCCCGCGCCTGAGCTTCGCCATACTGCTCTGACGCCTCTGATATAGAGCCCGCCCCCGGCCAGGAAGCCCAGCAGCAGGGTGGGGGATAGATTCCAGCTCCCCCAGGCGTCTCCCCCGTCGTGGGGCTCTCCACCATGAGCCAGGGCGCTTCCAACTGGGAAAGCAAAAATCAGGGCAATGCAGAAGATCGAAATAATGAACCGCATTTGCCCCCCAATCTTCATTTCTGGAACTGTGGGTGGTGAAGGTCGAATCCCTCTGTGCACCGGCCTATCCCTGGGAGGTAACCCCTGGCTGAGGTTTTGACGCTCCGACCATAGATCGGACTATGGTTACAAAAAGAATAGCAATAAGGGAAGTGGCGGGCAATCAGGAGTTTCCCTAGAAAAAATACGGGATTCCCCTTAGATAAAGAAATTGCGATGCGGAAGTGTATAATAATTCCAGGCGGGGGCCTGATTATGATGAACATCAAAAGTTGTGAGCATGTTGCTGAAATTCGGGACGTTACACCCAATACCCAGGGCTGCGAAGAATGCCTGCAAAGCGGGGATCGTTGGGTGCATCTGCGCGTCTGTCTGACTTGCGGTCACGTGGGCTGTTGTGATAACTCGCCCAACCGGCACGCCTCGAAGCATTACCACGCCACAGGGCACCCGATCATCGGGTCTTATGAGTCGGGGGAAACCTGGCGCTGGTGTTATATCGACCAGAAATATGTGTAGTCCATCCCCCGGGCAGGTAGATCACTCGTCCCGTCCGGCGGATTTCGTCCCCGGATCGCGGTGGGAGAGGGGGCTTTTGTCCACCTTGTCTGGCTGTGATGCCGGCGGGCGGCGCCGGCTGAGCCGCTGGACCAACTGCTCCAGCGCTTGCTGTAACCTGGACGGCGGCTCTTTTTCCAACTCCTCCACCATCTCTCCCGGCGGGAAGGGGTCCTTCCCCTGCAGCTTATCGTAGATATAGCGTAAAATCTCGCGGGCGCTGGCAATGACCGGGGTCGCCAGCAGCGTGCCCAAGATCCCGGCTACGGAAGCGCCGACCAACACTCCGCTGATCACAATTAAAGGCGGCAGTTCGACGGCCCCGCCCAGCACCCGGGGGACGATCAAATTGTTCTCCACCTGCTGCAGCAGCACGTAGAAGGCGATCACCATTAGAGCGATGCCCAGGTTGCCGATCGCCAGGTGGGTTGACCCTTGCAGCAGCGCCACGATCACTGCCGGGATGGCGGCGAGGACCGGTCCGATGTTGGGGATGATCTCCAGCAGGCCGGCGATGATCCCCAGGCTCAGCGCGCCGGGCACGCCGAGCACAGTCAGCCCCAGCCAGCTCAAGATCCCGATCATCACCATCAACGTCAGTTGCCCTTTGAAGAAAGCGCTCCACATGCGGACGATGCGCTCCAACAGCAGGTCGAATTCGGCGCGGTAGGCGGCCGGGGCCAGATCCAGGAACGCATCCCGGTAGCGATGGGCGCTCAAGCTGATATGGATGGAGGCCAGGAACATAAAGATCAACAGGGCGATTTGTGATACCACCGCACCCACCAGCCCGGCGGCAGCGTCAAATGTGGCGGTCAGCGCCCCACCTAACGATTGGAGGATGGCGCCAACCGGTGGCGATTCAGGCGCTTCCGCCGGTGTGACCTGCTGCAGCGCCTCGATCAGCGCCCCGCTCAACTGGCCCACGTAAGCGTCGAGCGCCGCCACCGGGAGCTGAGCCTCCTGGATCGAGGTCAGGGTCGAAAGCAGCCACTCCCTGGTGTTCTGGAAGATCGTCTGGTAGTCCAGGCTGATCACGTAGTTCACCGCATTGACGATCGCCGGGACAGCCAGCAGCAGCGCCAGCGGGACGATGAACACCAGCCCCAGGTAGGCAATGGCCACGGCCAGGCCGCGCGGCAGGCCCAGCCCGTGATGCAGCCAGTTGATCAGCGGCCTTACGATTACGGCCAGCAGCGCGGCGAGGATCAGCAGGGGGATGACCGGCCGGCTCAAATACAGGACGTAGATCCCCAGGAGCGCCAGGCCCACTGCCACGATGTATTTGGTAGGTCTGCTCCAATCAGTGCCCATCTTGTTTCTCCCCGCCCCCGGGTAACCCCGCACCTCGTTCCGGCCTGGTCCGCCGCGGGCCGGCGCTTGCCTCCCGACCGCCGGTCATCGGGCCAGCTCGATGCGCACCGTCTCCACCCCATCGTCCACCGCAACCTTGATGATCCGGGGTTCGGACTCAAATGGAATCACGCTGATCGCGCCGTTCCGCTCCATGTAGGCCAGGCGGACTTTGGATAGATCTGCGTGATGGACCTCAAGCCGCAAAGCCTGCTCGATATCGAGCCTCGACAGGCCCGCCTTCCGCACCCCCTCCTGTTGGATCTCGCCATCCTCGATCAGCAGGACCGGGCTGCCCTTGACCAGGGGCCCAAACCAGTTGATATGAAAGGCGAGGATCCCCAGCAGCCAGTGCAGGCCCACGAGCACAACACCGGCGAACAGGGTCGGCAAGAACGGCGCCGACCCGTTGATCGCCCGGCTCATCACCGAGCCGAGCATGATGCCGATGATGACGTCGAAGGCCGCCGCCTCATTCATGAAGCGCTTGCTCCCCATGCGCACAATCGCCAGGCTGAACGTATAAATGACAATTGAACGCAGGATCATTTGGAAGGAATTGACATCCCCAATCTCTAACCCAAGACCTAACAGCATCTCGATTTGATCCAATACCGCCTGCAGCATTTCACCTTTCCTTTTTACCCCCAGACTGTCCCCCTTCATGGTTACCTCTGCTTACAAGGATTATAAGGGTTTTCCTACCTTAATACCAGGAGATTAGGCGTATTCTCGCCTCCGCCTGGCGGTCCGTTCTGCTGTCCGTGTGCAGGCAACCTGTCAGTCGTAATGGTTGTATTGGGGTGTGGGTGGCGAAGCGCCCGGCTTCGCCACCCACACCCCAAATTAACAATCCTTTTCTGCAGACAAGTTGTACGTGCACACCTGACAGCCTGAGCGAACTTAGGCGGAGCGTTAATCCGTTATAATCGATCGGGACCGGTTTATATTCGCCTGTTGTCGGGTCAAATTGTACGTTATGAGCGCTTATGGCTTCGAATTCCCGCACCCTGATCGACCCCCCCCTTCTGCGGACGAAGGTCTTAGTCCCCCAGATTCCACCCAGGTTCGTCCACCGCCCCCGTCTCACCGGGCAGGTCAACCGCGGCGTGCAGGGACCGCTGACCCTGATCACCGCCCCCGCCGGTTTCGGCAAGACCAATCTCCTCATCGAGTGGGCAGAGATGGCGGACCTGCCGGTTGCCTGGTATACCATCGAGCGGGACGATAACGACTTCACCCGCTTTTTCCGCTACCTGATCGCAGCCTTACAGACTCTGGAGCCCGGCCTGGGAGAAGAAGCGCTGGATTTTATCCGCTCCACTAAGGGCGGCTGGGAGGTGGGGCTGACCCTGCTGATCAACGAAATCTCCACCCTGCCAAAGGAACTGGCGCTGGTGTTGGACGAGTTCCAGGTCGTGGAAGATCCGGCGATCCTGCAGGGCTTCAACTTCTTGCTCAGACACCTCCCGCCCAACCTGCGCCTGGTCATCGCCAGCCGCAGCGAGCCCGACCTGGATCTGGCCGGTTTACGCCTCAGGGGCCGGATATTCGAGCTGAATGCTGGCGACTTGCGCTTCAACGCCGAAGAGGTCGCCCTGTTTTTTCAACAGGCGATGGGGCTGCAGCTCTCGCCCCAGATGGTGCAGTCGTTGGAGAGACGCACAGAGGGGTGGATCAGCGCGCTGCAAATGGCCGCCCTCTCCCTGCGAGACCAATCCGATCCTGCCGAACTGCTGGCCCATCTCGAGGGGGATTCGCATTATCTGGTGGATTTCCTGGCCGAAGAAGTGCTGGACCATCAGCCGGAGGAAGTCCGCCGCTTCTTGCTGCGCACCTCTGTTCTGGATACGCTCACCGGCCCGCTGTGCGAGATGGTTGCCAGGCCGGACGCCCAACCCGGATACGGCTCCGTCATGTTGAACCGCCTGGAGCGCCTCAATCTGTTCATTACCGCTCTGGACGAGAAGCACGAGTGGTTCCGCTACCATCCTCTGTTTGCCGATTTCCTCCGCCACATCCAGGAGGAGAATAATCCGGCAGAAATGCCCCAACTCCAAAAGCGGGCAGCCCTGTGGTTCGAGCAGAACGACCGCCTGGATGAAGCCTTCCGTTATGCGCTGGCCTCTGGAGATGTGGAGTGGACTGCGGACCTGATCGAGCGCAATATTCAGACCATGGTCAGCACCGGCGAAATATTCTCCCTCACCCATTGGCTGGGCCGGCTGCCGGATGAGATCATCCACCAGCGACCGCCTCTCAGCCTGGCTTATGCCTGGGGGTTGATCGCCGCCTACCGCCTGGATCTCGCTCGCTATTGGCTGGATGACCTGCAGCGCACGCTGGACCAACTCGAAGAGCAAGGAGGATCTTCCACCGCCATCACCGAGGAGGACGGCGCCCAGAGTGCTGCAATCTCCTGGAATATCCGCGGCGGGTTGGCCATCTGCCAGGCCACGCTGGCCATTCTAAGCGGCGACCTGGACCGGGCGGCGGAACTCACCCGCCAGGCGACCGGCTATCTAAAAGAGGATAGCCCCTTTATTCGCAGTATGATCGCGTTGGATGACAGCTTCTATCACACCCTCTCCGGCGACGTGCCGAAAGCGATCGAGGCGCTGCGCCAAACCGTGCGCATTGCCCGCCAGGCGAACAACCTGCTTGTGATGGTGATTGCCACTTGCCAACTGGCAGACCTGCAGGTTTTGAACGGCCGGTTGAATCAGGCATGGGCCACCCTGCAAAAAGCGCAGTACATGGCGTTAGGGCCGGACGGCGAACCGCTGTCCCTATCCGGGCTGGTCGATCTGTCCTTTGGCGATATTCTGCTCGAGCGCAACGCCCTCGAGGAAGCCGGGGAGTACCTGGAGCGCGGCTGCCGCGCCATCCAGTCTTTGTGGCCCCTCGGTCGCCTGAACGGGATTATCTCACTGGCCCGCCTCCGCCAGGCCCAGGGCGATATTTCCGGCGCCAGAGAGATGATCGCAAAAGCGGCCGAGATCGCCCTGAGCACCGAGTCCAGCCGGTGGGATGATACTTTTGTGTCGGGGGTTGCCGTTCGCCTGGCTTTGCAGCGAGGAGATGTGGTTGAGGCGGAGAAGTGGTGGAAGCGAGGCGGCTTCCCCGATTACACCGGGACGATCGCCCTGGAGAACTACCCCTACCATATCTTCGAATACTTGCTCCTTAACCAGGCGAGGTTTCTGCTGGTGAAGGGACAGGATTTAGGCCGTGTGCGCTATCTGCAGCAGGCGTCGGATCTGCTGGAATCGCTCCTGCTCGAGGCGGAGCGGTTTGAACGCGTCACCTCGCAAATCCAGGCCCTGGTGTTGCTGGCAATGGCGCAGTCCGCCCTGGGCAATGACCGGGCGCCAAGCACCCTGCTCCGGGCTCTGGCGCTGGGCGAGCCGGGAGGTTACCGCCGGATCTACCTGGACGAGGGGCCGCGCTTATACGAGCTCCTGCTGCGATCCCGTCCGGCGCGGCAAGAATCTGGCAGCTATCTCCCTTCCCTGGCCTTTATCGACCAATTGCTGGAAGACATTCAGCAGGCGAGCGGCGAGTCACCGCTCAGCCGCCCGGCGGACCCGCCTCAGGGCGCCCCGCCCTCCGGCGCGGGCGATGCCCTGCCCGCCGCCCTCTCGGCTCGCGAGATAGAAGTCCTCACCCTGATCGCCGAGGGCAAATCGAATCAGGAGATCTCGGCCGAGCTGTACCTGGCCCTGAACACGGTGAAGCGTCACGCGTACAATATATACAACAAGCTTGGGGTGAAGAACCGCACCCAGGCTGTTACCAGGGCCCGCCACCTGGGTTTGATCCCTTAAATTCTCCTTTCAACAAATTGACACTTTATTAGCACTTTCGGGGCATGACAGTCCCTTCGCCCGCTGGTACCCTTAACCTGTAACCGGCGGGTTTTTTGATTTTTCACGCAATCTGGGGGCCAGGGCCGTTGATGCCCGTTATGACCGTAAAACTACACCCCTGGTTCCCGGTCTTAGTTAGTCAAATAATGTGGAGGTGGAAAGATAATATGGAAACTCTTGCAGTGGTATCAGAGCAGGTAAAGTATACCGATGAGCTTATTTTGAATGACATCTGGCGGGCCCTTTGGAAAAACAACCTTGTCCGCTCGACTGACATCCGCCATATCTCGGTGGACGTGCAGCGTGGCCGGGTCACTTTGACCGGGCACCTGTCGAAGGAAAACAACCGGAGGCGCATCGAGCATATTGTCCGCCAGGTCCCGGGCGTAACTGAAATCGAAAATTGCCTGGTACCGGATTACGATCTCACCATCCGGGTGGCCCAGGCCCTTTACAGAGACGAGCGCACCCGCCCTTACATCCTTCCGGTGGGCGCTTCTCACGGGTGGGTTCGCGTGGATGGGGAAGTGCCCAGCCGCGAGCTGCAGCGCATTGTGGAAGAAGTGGCCGCTCAGACGCCGCAAGTGCGCGGGGTGATCTCCCTGCCTCGGGTGCCCGGGGAAGATGACAATCCGGTCCGGCGCAGGCTCCAGCCGCAGATCGGCGCTCAGGTCTATGACAGGACCGGGATGGCGGGGACGGTATCCCAGGTGATCATTAACCCGCGCAGCCGGCTGGTGACTCACTTCGCCGTCCACGTCAGGAGCGGTTTCCTGGATGGCAAATTTATATCCGGCGAATACCTGGTGCCGGTCGAGGCGATCGACCGGGTGAATGAGGAGAGCGTTTTCCTGCACCGTTCCGGGTCGCCTGTCCATGCTTACCCGGCCTTCGACTCGGAAGCGTACCCGCTCGCCCCGTCGTCCTGGCAGCCGCCCTATCCCTACCGGCCGGGCTCCGTCCGCTGGGCCGCTGAAAGCCGGGAAGCAGCCTTGCCCCAGAAGGTACAGCAGCAGCAGCCTCAGGTTCCGGACGCCAGGGTGCGCGCCCCATCGATGATGTCCCACCCTGCATAACGGCAGGCAGTGGGTCTCGATGCAAATCCGTTTCTACATCCCTACATAGCTTAGATCCTGGATATAATGGATTCTGTTCTATGTGGGGATTCTTTCTCGCTTCGACACCTCTCTTCCCTGGCCCCGGTTTACCTGGAACGCCGGATTCGCGAAAGCATCCGGGCTGTGTTTTGCCATTGGATGATGATCTTTCCCGGCTTTTTCTTCTGCTCGTGGGACAGCCCGGTAATGGGCTGGGCGATGGTTGCCTGCGCGGCCTTGAACGATTTCTTCCCAATCCTCGCCCGGCGTTTTAACCGGCCCCGCCTCGCGCCTTGTTGGCTCAGACCTGGCGCCCTGCCGCTCCGGCCGGCTCTGGCCTGGATGGGGTTGTCGCCGGCCTCCCGGCGGGGAGAACATCTGTGAGTGCCCTGATGGAGACGTGTTGAAGCGGGTCCTGATCCTGACCGCAGATTACGGCTACGGACATCGCAGCGCGGCCAATGCGATTGCCACTGCGCTGCAAGAGACACATGCCGGGGATTGCCTGGTGGAAATTATCAACCCCCTGGACGATCCCCGGTCCCCGGCTTTCCTCCGCGAAGACCAGAACTACTATGACAGGTTGGTGCGAGAGCTGCCCGACCTATATCGCCTGGGGTACCAGGTCAGCGAAACCCGGGTGGCAGGCAGTCTGATCAACACGACCTGGACCCTGATGCTGTTCACCATCCTGCGCGACATTGTCCGCCAGAAACAGCCCGACGTTATCGTCTGTACCTACCTGTTTTATCAGGGCATTTTGTCCGCCGTATTTGCCGTAGAAAATCGCCGCGTTCCCCTGCTCACCGTGGTCACCGACCTGGCGACCGTCAACCGCCTGTGGTTCCATCCTGCCGCCGACCTGTGCCTGGTGCCCACCCAGACCGTCTACAACTTGGCCGTCGAAGCCGGTCTGTCGCCCGAGAAGGTGGTGATCACCGGCATCCCGGTCCGCCCCGAGCTGGTCCATGCCAGCCAGGATAAAGCCTCGCTCCGGCTGGAATTGGGCTGGCAGCCGGATCTGTTCACGGTGCTTGCCATCGGCAGCAAGCGCGTGGAACACTTGTACGACGCGCTGCGCGTGTTGAATCATTCCGGCTATCCTTTGCAGTTGGTCGTCGTCTCCGGGGGAGATCCGGACCTCTACCAACGCCTGCAGGAGACAGAATGGCACCAGGAAGCGCATGTGTACGATTACGTGGCTGAGATGGGGGTGTTTCTACGGGCCGCCGACTGCGTGCTGAGCAAAGCCGGTGGGCTCACCGTCTCCGAAGCCCTGGCCTGTGGCCTGCCCATGATCCTGGTCGATGTCATCCCCGGGCAAGAGACCGGCAACGCCCGGCATGTGGTGGACGGCGACGCAGGCGCGCTGGCCGAGAACCCGATCGAAGTCCTGGAAATCGTGTGCCACTGGCTGGAAGAGGATCGCCGGCGCTATCGCCAGCAAGCGCAGAACGCTCGCCGGCTCGGCCGCCCAGACGCCGCCTACCAGGTAGCAGAATTGGCCTGGAGGGCGGCCGTATCTGTCTAGTTCCGCCAGGTTGCGGTGACCGGTGCAAACTCGGGCAGCGCCGGTCACCGCAGCTTGTTGATGCGGATTTCTCCTCCCAGGCTGGCAGGGGGCTAGCCCCGCTTTATCCCTTCACCGATCCGGCCAGCATACCGCGCACGAAGTAGCGCTGCAGGCTGAAGAAGACGATCATCGGGAGGATCATGGAGAGGAAGGCGGCTGCGGTCAGGAGTTGCCAGCCGCCGCCCAGCGAGGTGACCAGGTTGCTGATCTGGTAGGTCATCACCGGGTTGGCGCTGCCCAGGAACACCAGCGCCACCAGCAGATCGTTCCACACCCACAGGAATTGGAAGATGCCCAACGAGGCAATCGCCGGCAGCGCCAGGGGGATCGCCAGGCGGTAGAACGCGGTCCAGTGCGAGGCCCCATCTAGATACGCGGATTCGAATAGGTCACGCGGCAGCGTGCCCAGGAAGTTACGCATCAGGTAGATTGCATACGGCATGCCGAAGCCGGTATGGAACAGCCACACGCCCAGGAACGTGCCGTTAAGCCTGAGATTCGCGTACAGGCGCGAGATGGGCACCAGCGTCATCTGCAGCGGCACTACCTGCAAGCCCACCAGAATGGCGAACAGGGCGTAGCGGCCGCGGAAATCCAGCCAGGCGAACGCATAACCGGCAAAACCTGCGAATAGAATCGGCAGGATAGAAGCCGGGATGCTCACCGCCAGGCTGTTTAGGAAAGCCCGGCCCATACCGCGCGGATTGACAAAGTCGCGTGGCGTGCAGGAATAAGTGTTATCCTCACCGTCCTCGCAATCCTGCATGTAAGTGGCAACGCCGCGGTAGCCGACCAGCGCATCTACATAATTGCTGATGGTAAAACGGCTCTGTTCGGCCACAGCTTCGCCTCCGCCTAGCTGCTGGATCTGGTCGGCGATATTCGCCGCTTCCTGCGGGCTGGGCACCGGGACATCGGCGTGCGGTGTGCCGGGCTCCGCCCGCCTGAACATGGCAACGATCTGCAGCGACCGGCTGAACTGGCGCGCCAGCTCCGGGTTGCTCAGGTCAGCTTCTGGGATCTCATTTCCCTCTGCACCGTGGCAGTCGGCGCAGTACTGCCCGTACTCTCCGGCGGCGGCCGCCGGCGCAAACGCCATCCACCAGCCGCTGGTGTTCACCTGTTGGATCGGCCGGAATGAGGTGACCAGCAGTCCCAGCGTGGGGATAAACCAGATGGCCATCAGGCCGATGACGACTACATGTTTGGGGATGCTCCCCAGGATGCGATTGATGCGATCTCTGCTCACCTCATGGCCTCCTGTTCAAGAAACCGCCGGATGTTCAGATAAATAAAAGGCGCAATGATCACGATCAGGATCACCGCCACCGCGGTGCCCCGGCCGGTATGGAAATTGATGTACATCTCCCTGTACATACGGACTGCGAGCACATCGGTCGAAAAATTACCCCCGGTCATCACATAGACAATGTCGAACAGCTTAAGCACGTTGATCACCATGGTAGTGATCACCACCGTAATGGTGGGCAGGATCATGGGAACCATGATATTGAAAAATACCCGGAACTCATTGGCCCCGTCCACCCGCGCCGCTTCGATGATTTCATCGGGAACCGATTTCAACGCCGCCGATAGGATCGTCATGCAGAACCCGGTCCAGATCCAGATGCCGACGATGATTAGCATGATGGTGTTCAACCTCACGGTGCTGATGAAAGCCACCGGTTCGCCCCCCAGGGCGGTGATGATGGCGTTCAGCAGGCCGATTTGGGTTTGTCCTGGCGAACGATATTCGTACATGAAGCCCCAGATCACACCGGCGCCCACAAAGGAAATCGCCATTGGCATGAAAATGAACGCCTTTGCCAGGGCCTCGTAACGCACTCGATCGGATAAAACCGCGAAGATCAGTCCGACAATAATCGCCCCGGCTACCATCAGGATGATCCACTTGAGGGTGTTGCCGAATGAGGAGAGCCAGAAGCTGTTCCACAGCGCTGCCGGCGAACTGAAATTCAACTCGGAGGTAAACGCATAACGATAATTCTCAAAAATTCCCCAGCAGGGGTTGCCAGGCTGGCAGGTCGCGGCCGCCGGGCCGGTGCTGGTCCGGTTCAAAAAACTCAGATAGATGGTGTTGAACATGGGGAAGACAATGAAAACCGTCATCACGATCAACGCCGGCGCCAGGTACAGCCAGGGGGTGAGCCGGCCCTGCCTCATGATCTGCGGCACGTTCTCCGCCGCGGCATTTCTCCGGGTGGCTCGTTTTGCGATACTGGTCATAAATCGACCCTCCGTTGTTCATATTCAAATTCAAGCTGGGATGTGAAGAACCGTACTTCTGAGGGTGTCCGTTGTGCGGCCAGGCCGCACAACGGACACAGATTCATATCAGGCGCTTCCCGCCTGCTCAGTTACTGGCTGGCGTTCAGCGCTTCTTGCTGCACGCTGGCTGCCCGGTCAAGCTCCTGCTGCAGGTCGGCGCCGTTGATGTAATTGACAATCGCCGTCCACTCTGCATTGTTGAAACCGCCGGGGATGGTGTCGCCGATATCCGGGGTGAAGGCAGTGGCCTCGGACAGGATCGCAGCCAGTTTGCCGAGATCGGTGTTCGGATCGTAGAGCGGCAGTCCGGCCGTGTTCGGGGTCAAGCCAAAGGCCTCCGTGGCCCAGTTCTGCCCGCCCAGGTCGCTGCTGAGGTAGGCAAAGATCGCCTGGACAGCCGGCTCATCAGAGAACGCCATCATCCAGTCCGCGCCGCCCTGCAAGCCCTGGAGGCCGGGGACCTGGAAGAAGTCATAGTCCACACCGTATTGCAGATCGGGGAACTCAGCCGCGATTTCCGTCCCGGCAAAGCCGGATTGTTTCACCATCATCGCGTCCGGTGGTTCGGTGACAATGGCGAAGATGGCGTCGCGGAAGGCGGTGTTCAGGGTGCCCTGGGCGCCGCCCACCGTGTAGGTGGGATCGGTAGCCCACTTCCCGTAGGTTTCGTAGGCCTGGACTACGCCCGCGTCATTGTAAGGGATCGAGCCATCGATGATGCCCATCACGTACTCGGGTCCTTGCTGCACCAGCAGGATGTCCTGAATGAAGTCCGAGCCGGTCCAGCCGGTAGCTGCCTCGGACTCGAGCCCCATCGACCAGGGTACGTTGCCATCGGCCACCATCTGTTCAACCAGGGCATCCAGCTCGTCCCAGGTGGTGGGGACCTCGTATCCGAATGCTTCGAAGTTGGCCGGGTTGTACCAGATGATCGACTTGACGTCTGTCTTCACCGGTAAGCCCAGCCACTGGCCGTCCACCGTGCCCAGATCCTGCCAGAATTGAGGGATATTGTCGGGCGTGGCGCCCAGATCGGTCACCGGGACCAGCAGATCGGCGTATTGCTGAAGCTGGACTACGTTGAAGAAAGCGATATCCGGCGCGTTGCCGGCCTGGATGCGCGTGTCGAGCAGAGCCTGGTCGCGTGAAGCCTCTGGCGAGAGCGTGATGCCACAGGCTTCCACTAAGGGTTGGAGGATGGCCATTAACTGCTCTTCCTCCGTGCCCGACCATTGGTAGAACATCGTCACTTCATCGCCTGCCTGCGCGCCCCTGCAGTCGATTTCACCGGAAGCCACTGGTTGTTCGGTCCCCCCTGCCGCCTCAGTCGCGGCTTCTGTGGGTGCTTCGGTCGCAGGCTCCTCGGTCATCACCGCGGTTGGTTCTTCGGTCATTACTGCGGTCGGCGCTTCGGTGGGCGCTTCCGGCATGACTTCTGTCGGCGCCTCCCCGGGCAGCGCTTCGGTGGGCGCTTCAGTCTGCTGAGCCCCGCCACCACAGGCGGCCAGGAAGAGCGATATCATCAGAAGCAAGGTCATTGCGACCCAGACTTTTCGCTGAAACATTAGAATTTCCTCCTTATGGTCAAACTAAATCGGAACACTTGAGCGATTTCTCTCACTGGTAGGCTGGTCGTACTCTCCTACAACCGGCATCACCTCCTTTCAACTTCTCGGGTTAAATCCAAACCAGAACCTACGCTCGCAGCGTCGGTTCTCGTGTGGCTCCTTCACTTTAGAAGCATCATCATTACAATTCCTCAAGACCCCCGAATCGTCGCTTGACTGATTTTTGCCTGAAGAGCGCCCTGCATCGCCCCCGCACTGAATCCCCATTTCGCCTGATATATAAGATATATTATACCTTCTATATCCGATAACCAATCTAATAAATTTTGTGAATAAGCAGGAGGATGCTAAGAAGTTGGTCGACTACGCCGGCGATTCTTTTCCATATCTTGTGGTAGCATAACATTGGCGAAGAGCTTCGCCGGTTTGGATTGGTTTCTTTTGTGGGGAAAGGGATAGGGATAGGGAGGCAGCCGATGATACCCATTCGCGATCAAATCCCGGTTCAACGGACACCGTATGTGACGTATGCGCTGATCGCGGTGAACGTGGTGGTCTTTTTATTGCAAACCTTCACCGGCGCCGGACAGGAAGCGCTGGTGAACGAACTGGCCCTGATCCCGGCTGAGGTCACTTCTGGATTGGACCTGGGGGATATCGCAGACATCTTCACTTCGATGTTCATGCACGCCGGCCTGCTCCATCTCGGCGGAAATATGCTTTATTTGTGGATTTTTGGCGACAATGTGGAAGACAGCATGGGGCCAGGGAAATACCTGGGGTTTTACCTGTTGGGGGGCATCGTCGCTTCGTTAGCTCATATCCTCACCAACCCCAATTCACAGATCCCCACGGTAGGGGCCAGCGGCGCGATTGCAGCCGTGCTCGGCGCCTATCTGATCCTTTTCCCTCAAAGCCGGGTGTTGACCATCATCCCCTTAGGCTTCTTTATGCGGATGACCATGGTCCCGGCGATTGTTGTGCTGGGCCTGTGGTTTCTCTTGCAATTGTTCAGCGGTGTGATGTCACTGGGCGGGCCGGATGATGTGGGCGGCGTAGCCTTTTGGGCGCACATCGGCGGTTTTGTAACCGGGTTGGTTTTGGCTAAGCTGCTCGCCGGCACCCGCCGCGCCGAAAATGTCGTGAACTGGTAATTTTTATAGGATCGCAACCCTATCTTTGCCCGGTGTGAATTAAAATTACCTCGGGTACTTAGACTTTTCAGCTTTTGTCCTGTCCCCGCCCGAGAGACTGCCAGATTGTCGCCTGGCGGCAAACCAATCTTTATCACATTGCCCTCCTCGAAAAGGCCGGCAGCCTGAGTCATACTCCCCCCTGAAGTAATCGGGAACATCAAGGAAATCAAAAAGAATACGCTTTTAGCCGGGGAGCTTTCCTGTAAGGACTTCAAGTAGGAATACCTGATGATTTTTTATACTCAGATTCCTGCTGAAATCCTGCTTACCGGCCTGATTCATCGATCAAAAATACCGGTGCCCGGGTTGGGTAGTCATCCGGGATTTCTTTAACGGTAAAGTACAGCGAACAGCATGGAAGCCCCATGTATTCAATGGGAAGGAAATCATCCTTATGCGCGAATTACCTTTACTGATCAACATCACTCTGGCGCTTCTTGTGGCCTTTATTGGAGGCATTGTTGCCAGAAGGGTCGGGCTGCCGACCATTGTCGGCTACCTCCTGGCAGGGATTTCGCTCGGCCCCTTTACACCGGGCTTTGTTGGCGATCTTGAGACCATCCAGCAGTTGGCCGAGCTCGGTGTGATCTTCCTGATGTTCGGGGTCGGTCTTCATTTTTCCTTTCAAGACTTTTGGCGTGTGCGCGATATCGCCATCCCAGGGGTCCTGGTATCGACCCCCATTTTCACGCTCCTGGGCCTCGGCCTCACCCGGCTGTGGGGTTGGCCGCTGTCATCAGGCATTGTCCTGGGGCTGGCCATTTCCGTCGCCAGCACCGTGGTTCTTCTGCGCGGGCTGATGGATAATTCTCTGCTCAATACTTCTCATGGGCAGGCCTCAGTGGGCAGGGTGGTGATGGAGGATATCCTCTCGGTGCTGTTTCTGGTGCTGATGCCTGCCCTCGCTCAGAACTCGGTAAGGTTTGATTGGGGTTCTCTGGTAGTCACCCTGTTGAAAGCGGCCGCATTTGTCGTCATCATGTTTTTTGCCGGCGCGCGCTTGATTCCCTTGCTGCTCGAACGCATTGCTCGCACTCGTTCACGCGAACTGTTCATCCTGGCCATTCTCGCCATTACCTTGGGGACCGCTATGGGCGCCGCGGAATTGTTCGGCGTCTCCCTGGCCCTGGGCGCTTTTGCCGCCGGAGCGATTATCAACCAGTCACATCTCAGCCATCAGGTCGGCGCCGATGTGTTCGCCTTTCGAGAATCATTTTCGGTCCTGTTCTTTGTCTCCATCGGCATGCTGGTAAATCCATCCTTCCTGTTGTCGCATTTTGGCCAGGTGACCTCGTTATCTTTACTGGTTGTGGTGGGCAAATTTATCGTCGTGCTTTTGTCGGGGCTGTTCTTCCCCCGTCCTGCGCGCACGTTTTTGATTATGGCTGTTGGCTTGAGCCAGATTGGCGAATTCTCTTTCATTCTAGGAGAGGAAGGTCTGTTTCTCAACATTCTGGGCTCGAACCAATACTCCCTGATCCTGGCAGCTTCTCTGATCTCGATCACCGCCAATCCTTTTATGTATAAGCTGCTGCCAACGTTCGAGCGGCTGCTCCGGCGCGTTCCGGTCTTTTGGAGAAAACTGGAGGCAAACCGGCCTCTACCGGCGATCGATGATCAGCAGTTATCTGGCCATGTGGTCATTATCGGCTACGGGCGGGTGGGCAAGCATCTGGTGGATGTGCTCAAGTCGCTCAAATTTCCCCTGCTGGTCATCGAAATGGATGTGGAGCGGGTGGATGTGCTCAACGCGCAGAATATCGCCACGCTCTACGGCGATGCCGCCAACTCGGAGGTGATCACCTACGCACATCTGGCTGCAGCCCGGGCGCTGGTCATCACCGTTCCGGAAGAAACAGCCTCCGCGATGATCATCGTTGCAGCCAAAGCCTTGAATCCGGATCTGCCGGTCATTGTCCGGGCCTCTACTGAAGAAGGGGTACACCTGATGGCCGGTCTGGGCGCCGAGCATGTCGTCCATCCGGAGTTGGAAGGTGGTTTGGAGATGGTTCACCATACGCTGCTCCAATTGGGTTTCCCCCTGCGCCAGGTGCATGAATACTCCGAAGCAGTCCGCCGCGATCGCTACAACATACAAATCAATTCGAGTGACGAGCACCGCTCCCTGCATGATCTCTTAATGGCTCTCGATAGCATCGAGATCGCCTGGGTACAACTGGGAGAGGATAGTCCGCTGGTTGGGAAGACGCTGAAAGAGGCAGACGTGCGCAGCCAGACCGGCGTCTCGGTGGTTGCGCTGATCCGGGATAACCATCTCGTCGCCAACCCCAAATCGATGGTCGCCTTCAACCCCGGAGACCGGGTCGGCCTGATCGGCGAGCTGGATCAGCTCGAGAAGGCGCGCAATTGGCTGTTGTCTGGCAATAATTCGAGAGAACCGCAGGATGTAATTTCTCGCCCTGGTCCTCAGTGAAGCGCTGTTTGCTCAGTGCAATTCCCACTACATCGGTCCGAATAGGTTTATAATAACCAAAATATGATAATTATTGTCGTGTTTGCTCTGCCCACTGCATGAGCGCGTTCGTTTTTTACCCCCTAAGCAGGACTTGAAATCAAGCCCAGTGGCTTTAACCGTACCAGGTTTCTCACGGTCATGGGGATAAGTTCGTGAGGTGAACTGATGGGAAAGAAAACGGTTCTGTTAAGTGTTGTGTTGGTGCTTGTCGCCGGCACCGGCCTCTTTGTCCTGGTTGACTTTATCCAGCGTTATGCTGAAATGCAGCGTGACCTTGAAACGAGCCGGCTGGAAGGGACTTCAGTAGCCGCTACGTTGCAGGCGCTCACCGAACCGAACTTGCGCGCCGAACCCTTCACCATCGCCTTCGTGTCGGATACGGAGACGATGAGCCGGTGGGATGAGATCTTGGAATTGATCCGCGCAGAAGGGGCCGAGATGATCATCCATAATGGGGATTACGTAGATGGGATAAATCCGGAGACGATGGAGCCGGCCACCCTCGAAGATTTGATCAGCGCCCCGGTATTGGATGCAGATGGCCGCCCCACCGGCGAGTTTGACTGTGACCGCCAACACCTGGGTATCCGTTGTGTCCTGGGCGCCGACTTTCCCGTGTTGGGCTCTGCTGTGGGAAAAAGTTTTAGCCCTGAGTTGGAGGACTACTTCTTCGACACCCTGCAGCGGATCGAGAGCCAGGATGGGACCTGGGGTGGCTGCCTGCGCGATGGGGAGATCGGAGAACCGGGGGTGCGCATGAACGGCTGCTTCCTGGGGGATAATCTGTCCGACGCGCGCGCCGCCGATTACTGGGTCCGCTGGCGCGGGGTCACTATGGTCTTTCAAAATGTAATGCCCGACACCACCTGGGTCCCGAACATCTTGCAGGCGGATGATAATGTGTGGAAACTCTGCCTGTGGCATGGCAACCATACCGACTTCCAGACCGGCAGTAAGGGCAGCGCGTACGATGGCCGCGACCATTCCCTCCCCTACGAGATGTACCAGAACTGCGCCAACGCCGGAGCGCTGGTCATTAACGGCAACGAGCACGTCTACAGCCGGACCTGTGTGCTGGAGGACATCGGCAACATGGAGAACGGTGGGCCAGGCACCCGCAACCGCGTCAACCGCCGGCCGGGGACCGATCTGGAGAACCACGGCGCCGTTTGTCCCAGCGCCGGCCTGCCGAACGAAGTCGCTGCCAACACCGTGGAGGAGTTGGAGATCGGCCCCGGAAGGACAATGGTCCTGGTCTCAGCCCTTCCCGGCTATGCCTGGCGCGAGTACGTGCCCAGCATCGAGAGCGAGATCGAGCAAGATGCTTACCGTCACGAAAATGACGGTTGGTGGGCCACCATGTACACCCTCAACCGCTACTGCCGCAACAATTGCACCACTGCCGATCTCTCCGCTCAAAACCCGGATGCCTTCGTCCCCGGGATGAACCCTCCCCAGAAGGTCGAACGGCCGCCCGAAGCTCCCTGGGACCCTTACTCGGACGCGCATGGCGTTTTGTTCATTACTTTCAATTACCAGGGCGACGCCTACAAAGCACACGGATACTTCAAAAAGCTGAATCCCGACCCGGAGACCGGCCGGGAGATCGTGGACGAATTCATCATCACCTACCGGCCGTGAAGTACAGTGGGCCTGGTGACCTCACTTTGTTAAAAAATAAGAGCCGGCATCTCTGCCGGCCCTTCACACGCCCCCCAGGTGTTCTCTATCCCTAAACCCCTCACTTCTTCGAGAATGTCAGGCTGCGCCAGATGGAGCGTAGCCTGGAGCGTTTCCTCTCAGCATAGGGCACATATTCTTTCGAATAATAGCGGGTCATCTTGCTCGGTACGCGGTTGAGCACGGCGCCCAGAATCTTCGCATCCGCTTTTCGTAGGATTTGAATCGCCTTCTTCAAATCCGAGCGGCGTGTGCGGGTGGAATCGACCACCAACACCACCCCGTCGACCCGGTTAGACAGCACCACCGCATCAGCTACCGGCAGCACCGGCATACTGTCCAGGATAACCACATCCGCCGCTGCCGAGAGCGCCTCCAGGAGCTGCGCCATCTTTTGCGAACCGAGCAGTTCGGTAGGATTCGGTGGTCGGGTCCCGCTTGGCAAAATCAAGAGGTTCTCGACCGAAGTACCCCTCAGCACTTTGTTCAGGTCCAGGTGTGAAGGCGCCAGGACATCGGTCAACCCGATCCGGTTATTGATGTTGAACAGGGTGTGCTGCTTTGGCTGCCGCAGGTCGGCGTCTACCAGGATCGTCCGCAGTCCCGCCTGCGCCATGGTCAGGCTCAAGTTGGCCGCAGTCAGGCTCTTCCCATCGCTTGGGTTGGCGCTGGTGATCATGATGGTCTTTCTCGGTTGATCGACCGACATAAACTGGATATTGCTGCGGATCATCCGGTAGGCTTCCTGGGCCACGGAGAAAGGATTGTGAGAGGTGATCAGTTTCGTCTTCCCTCGCTTGGCCTTCATCTGGTTGACCATCCCCAGCGGAATAAGCTGCGCGTCCTGCTCCAGCGCTTCCTCCGACTTCAGCGTGTCGTCCAGGTACTCCAACAAGAACACGACCACCAGCGCCAGGAGCACTCCCACTGCGCTGGCGAGCACCGTGTTCGTGCGGATATCCGGCCGGACGGGGCTGTTGCCCGCCTGGGCCGGTTCGATCACAGCCACATAGTTGGAATCTTCCTCGTTCAGGGTGACAGCCAGCAGCCTGGAGTAGTTGCTCTCCCAGGTGCCGATGATCGATTCGAGGCGGCTGATCTCATTCTGTATCGCCTGCCGCTCAGATTCCAAACCGGCGTTGATGTAGGCGATCTCTTTTCGATCGACCTCCGCCTGCCGGGCGAGTATTTTCTCTTTCAACCTCGCCATGCGGTCTTCGACGAACGTTCGTGTTTCGTCCGACTGAGAATCGCTGTCCAGGGTGGGTGTATAGAGGATGAACTGGCGGGCGATCTCATCGGCGATGATGCGCGCATCTCGCGGCGATGACCCTTCAACCGAAATCTCGATCAACTGGGTGCTTGGCACCAGGTAAACCGTTGTCTGTGAGCGCAGTTCGCGCCAGCTCTTATCCAGGTTCAGACTGTCCACCACGGCTTGCATAATCGGCTGGCGCCGGATGATCAGGGCATAGGTCTGGGCCAACCGCCGGCTGGTATCAATGTCCTGGGTGGTGGGGTCATTCACCTGGATGGACTGGCCAACGATCACGGTCGTTGTCGCCTGGTACACCCTGGGCTGGCGGCTCGAGACGATATAGCTGGCGGTTGTAGCTGCGGCGGTGATCAGCACGATCAACCACCACCACGATAGAACAGCTCGCAGGTATTTCCGTAGTTCGCGAAGTTCATTCATCTATTTCACTCCAATCCGCCCGGTTAACCAGTTCGCCAATGCGAGCGGAACGGGCTGCAAGTCGAGGATGTTTGCGGTTCCGGGTTTATCCATAATTGAGCGAGGGCCGGTGAACCTGGGTCCCCAGGCGATCTCCGCTGAGAGTCTGGCGGTCGCCAGCGGCCGCAAAGGGCCGGTACTCGGGGATGATCTTCTGCATCTGCTCGATCACTGCTTGTGGCGGCAGTTCTGGCGCCTGAGCGATGAGCCGGCCAACCGCCTCTTCGAGCGCCTGGATATTGGCGATCGTCTGCCGGTTAGAAATGAAGATCCGTTCGTGTTCGCTGCGGCGGTACATCTCGCTGGGCAGGAACAATTCTTCCTGCAGCCTTTCCCCCTGGCGGACTCCGCTGAACACGATCTTGATATCCCTGCCGGGCTGGAAACCGGAGAGCTGGATCAGATCGTTGGCCATATCCAGGATTCTCACCGGCGCGCCCATATCGAGCATGAAAATCTCTCCCCCCTGGCCGATCGAGGTCGAGTGCAGCACCAATTGCACTGCCTCGGGAATGGTCATGAAGTAACGGTACATGTCTGGATGGGTGACCGTCACCGGGCCGCCGGAAGCGATCTGGCGCTGGAAGGTGGGGATAACGCTCCCCCGGCTGCCGAGCACGTTCCCACAGCGCACCGCGGTGTAAACGCGGTTGCTCATCTGCGCGGCCGCCACGGTCAGCAGCTCTGCGATTCGCTTGGTAGCGCCCATCACGCTCACCGGGTTGATCGCCTTGTCGGTGGACATCAACACGAAGCGCTCCACCCCATAGGTGAGGGCCGCCTCCAACACATTGCGCGTCCCCAGCACGTTGTTGATCACTGCCTCGGATACGCTGGCTTCCATGTAGTGGACGTGCTTATGGGCTGCCGTGTGGAAAATAACAGTGGGCCGGTAAGTCTTCATCACCCAGCGGATCCGCGCTGCATCGCGCACATCGGCGATCACCTGCTGGGTGACCAGCCCCGGGAATTTCAGCTTTAGATCCAGGTTGATCTCAAAGATGCTGTTCTCCCCGTGGCCAAGCAGGATCAATTCGGCCGGTTTGAGCAGGGCGATCTGCCGGCACAGCTCGCTGCCGATCGAACCGCCCGCTCCGGTCACCATCACCCTGGCCCCGGAGAGGATGGGCTCCAGCCGCGAGGCGTCCACCACCACCGGATCGCGCCGCAGGATGCGGTGAATGTCGATCTGTGGCAGTGGGCTGATGGTTTTGTGGCCGGCCAGGAGCTGGTACACACCGGGCAGCGTATCGACCACAACCCCGGTTTTGCGGCAGATGTTCACGATCTCCTGTTGGCGGGGTAGTGAAGCGGAGGGTAGGGCGACGATGATCCTTTGGATGTGAAGCAGATCGACCACATTGGGGATGTCATCGCTGGTCCCCAGCACCGGTAGTCCGTGCACGTATGTCCCCACCTTCGCCGGATCGTCATCCACGTAGGCCATCGGCTCCAGCATCAGGTTGGGGTTCGACCAGATCTCACGCACCGTCATCATCCCGGCTTCCCCTGCTCCCACGATGAGCACGCTCAGCCCGCCGCGCCGGTTGCGATGCCTGAGGTGCCAGTCATAGAAGCCGCGCAGGCTGAACCGCATTCCGCCTACCAGCAGGGCGGTGATCATGCCGTCGATCAGGGGCACGCTGCGCGACAGCGCCAACCCCGATGGGTATAGAAACGGGTGGCTCGCCACCGAGAAGCAAAACAGGAACGCGGCCGCCTGCCCAACGGCGACCATCATCCGGGAGACGTCTGAAACGCTGGCGTAGGGCCAATAGCGCCCGTAGAGCCCCAGCAGATAAAACATGCTCACCTTGGTGATCAGCGCCAGCCCGGTGTACAGAACCAGGGCGGGCAGCGCTCTGGGCAGCCAGCCCAGGCTTTCGTAGCGCAGGGTGAGGGCGATAGCCGGCGTGATCGACAGGATGAGCAGGTCCAGGATCAGGTAGTGCCGGTTTCTGAGTTCCAGGATGGCGTTCAGCCGGTCGGTTGTCAGCAGTTTCTCGATGCTCGTGTGCAGGCGCATCGAGATCTGCGCGCTCCTCGAGGCGGGGGTCGTCTTCAGCGGCTCGCCCTCCGCTTCCCGGTCCAACTGGCTCTCGACAGGTCGCCCTCCTGGTCCTTTCCGGCCAATCACATTTTGCCCGGGGTGTTGGAAGGCGGAAATCATCCCGACGATTTCCACCATCACCAACAGCAGGCTCACAAAGGGCAGGATCGAAAGCAGCAGCACGATGTCCACCAGGCGCACCTCGGTGGAATCGAATCTAGAAACCAATGGTGAATCTCGATCGGTGCTTATCTCGGCCATATCAACCCCTTTCTTTTCCGGTTCTTACCGGCTTCCGCCGCTTCCGGTCGCCATAGCGGCTGTGATCCGCAGTAGTTGTTGGCATACCTCATCCACCTGCTCTTCGCTCATCACGCTGGAGAAAGGCAGGGCCAGCGATTGGTCTCCCAGGTATTCGGTAATGGGAAAATCGCCGGGCTCGTAGCCAAACTTTTTCCGATAGAAAGGCTGCAGATGGATCGGCGTGAAATAAGGCCGGCTCGGGATGCCCACCTCCAGCAGTCGTTGGATCAGCGCATCCCGGTCGATCAGATGACTCACACGTACCACGTACACGAACCACGACATGCGGGTTGTGCTGGGTACAACAAAAGGCACTTCGATCAGTTCGCTGGTTTTCAGGCGCCGGTTGTACCATTGGGCCACCTGCGCCCGGCGGGCGAGGAGTTCGTCCAGCCGCTGAAGCTGCGCCAGGCCGAGCGCCGCGCTCAGTTCATCCAGCCGGTAGTTGTAGCCCAGGCGGGCGTGATTGAGCCAGGCGTTGAACTCATCTCGCCCCTGGTTGCGCAGCGAGCGGAAGAGAGCCGCATGGTCGTCATTGCCGGTGACCAGCATCCCTCCTTCGCCGGTCGTCATCTGTTTGTTGGGGTAGAAGGCGAAAGCTGAAATATGGCCGATCGAGCCTGCCCTCTGCCTGTGATACTCGGCGCCCACCGCCTCGCATGCGTCCTCGATCACGGTCAGGCCGTACCGCTCCGCCACATCCATGATCGGGCCCATGTCGGCCGGCTGCCCGAAGGCGTGCACCGGCAGGATGGCCTTTAGGCGCGAACCCCTGGGCTGCCGGACCCTCGCCCGCACCTTCGGCGGCAGCCAGCTCTTGTATCCCCGTTTGCTGTGCACCAGTTGATCGACCGCCTCGGCCACCTCATCGGAATCGATATTCCCCGTCGCCAGATTCACATCCACAAAGATGGGGATGGCCCGTTCGTACAGGATGCAGTTGGCTGAGGCGATGAATGAAAACGGGGTGGTGATCACATAATCACCCGCCCCAACTCCGGCCGCCAGAATGGCCAGGTGCAGCCCGCTGGTGCCTGAATTGACGCCCACCGCGTGTTTGCAGCCGATATAGGCGGCGAACGCTTCTTCGAACTGCTGGAGCTTTTGCCCCATGCTCAGAGTGGAGGAACTCAGCACCTCGTTCACCGCCAGGATCTCGGCCTCGGTGAGATCCGGGGCAGACATCGATATCTGCTGCCGGGCAGGGGCTGTAGGGCTTGCAGTTTTAACCTGCATGGAAGAGACAACATCAGTAAAGGAGTTCGTTTCAGTCATGGGTACCATTCTTTCGTTTGGACCGATCGTGTCGAAGGACCGGCAAAGAAAGCCTGCCGTTCACCGCGGGCGCCGTGAACGGCGAGCGGGTGGTTTCAATCGCTGATCTCCGAGGCCACCGAGATGGTGGTCGTTCCATCCGGGGGAACCGCGCGGTAGGAGGGGAAAAAGTGGACCGTTTCGATCGGGGTCGTGTAGAAGCTCGACCAGGCCTGGCACAGGCGCTGGTACTCATCGTCCAGGTGGATGAAGCGGTAGACGAAGAAATCGGCTCGCAGCGGAGAAAAACTGGCCTTGAATCGGAAGATACCGTCGTCGGGCTGGTAGCCGCCGCCCAGGATCAGCCGGTTTTTCCCTTGCGCCTGGCCCCAGCGGATCGCTTCGTAGATCACTGCGTTGGTGGGCCGCACTTGTTGGTAAGCCTGGTCTGCGCCCCCCAGGTAAGAATAGATATTCTCGCCGTCGTGCAGGTAAAGCGTCCCGGCTACCACCTGGTCGCGGTATTCGGCCAGCAGCATCAAAGTGTTGTCGGGCAGCGCCTCCATCAGGTCGGTGAAGTAACTGAGGGGGAAGTAGTAGTGGCTGGACGCCTGGTTGCGGTCCATCGTCCCGATATAAACCCGGTGGAACTCCTGGATCTCGGCCGCTGTCCGGGCGGGGAAGACGCGCACTTGCTCTCGTTCTGCCCGGCGGATGTTCTTGCGGCAGGCGTGGTTGAAGGCGCCGGCCCACATCTGCTCCAGGGGCATGGACAGATCGACGTACACGATCTGGCGGTCGTGCCGGACCCCGCCCGGGTCGAGCAGGTCCTGGTTGCCGGCCCAGGGGTGCAGGTGGGCAAATTCGGCGATGACTCCCATCTCCCGGCAGGCCTGGTTGAATGCCTGCCGGTAAGCGGCGGCAACCTCTGGGGTGATTGCCTGCAGCAGGATAGGCCCGGTGTATTCGGGCGATTTCGTGTCCCAGCCCTGGTGTTCATCCCCCAGGTAGGGCAGCGTTTCGATCCCCCGCAAAAAGAAGGGATAGGCCACTTGCGCCCGGCCTTCGCCGAAGACGAACAGGCAAGCCTGTAGACCCTGCAACCGCTGGACCACCGAACAGAATTCGACGCTGCCAAATACGCTGCGTCCGGCCGGCAAGATCGATCGCCACTCCCCCTCCTCCCCGGCGGTGATCAGCCGGGTCCGGTGTTCAGTTTTCACCCTCCGGTTCATATCCACCTCCTTGAGACACCCTCCCGCTCATGCGCAGCGATTTGCCCCGCGGGATGAAGCCGGGAGAATGCAGCGGTTCTCCGCAGAACACCAGTAAGCGCCGGGCGGGGTCGATCTGAGCCAGCGCGGCCTCCACTTCACCCGGCAGCCGCCGCCCGACTTTGAAGTAGCGCCTTCCGAGCCGCCCGATCGCCCACAGCTCGCCTCCCCACTCGATCTCGAACTGTGAGAAGCCGTAAGCCGCCTGCCAGGCCTCCGCCTGGTCCCAACCCTCCAGGCGGGGGGAATGCTGCGCCTCGCCTGGCGATCCGCTTGGCGATACGCCACCTTCCAATTCCTTCTCATAGCGGTAGACCTCGCCGGTGATCTCCAACCCCTGCCGGCGGTACCAATCGATGACTGGCCGGTTGTCGCTTTCCACATCCAGGGTGATCGTCCCGAATTGCCTCTGCCTGGCCGTATCGATGAACCGCTGCCACAACCGGCGGCCGGCTCCCCGCCCCTGGTAGCCGGGGTGCACGGCGATGTTGTTCAAATGCCAGGAAGCGGGCAGTCCCCGGAAATGAGCGTAGCCGATGAGTCTCTTCCCTTCCCATGCCCCCCACAGCACGTGCTCGCGCTGGAATTGGGGGAAAGCCACCTGGCTGGCCAGATAGCGGGCGATCCCTTTGCAGCCGTAGATCGTGCAGGCCACCTGTTCCCGGGGGAATACCTCCCGGTGCAGGCGAATGAGCTGAGGAAAGTGGGAGGCCGGGATGATCTGCAGCCTGATTTCGGTTTGTAAGGCGGTTTGGGTCAGGGTCACGAGGCGGTTTCTGTTCGCTCGAATCGATCGGAGAGACGCTCTTCATCCAGGTCGGCCATCGCCAGATTGGGGACCACCTGGATATCTTTCCCGGCGAGCACCTGCGCCAGGGTCAGCCATAGAATCTTCATATCTAGAAATAGGCTCTGGTGCTCCACGTACCACACGTCGAGCGCCAGCCGCTGGCTCCAGGGTAGATTATTGCGCCCTTGTACCTGGGCCCAGCCGGTGATCCCGGGCCGGATGGTGAACCGTTTCCGCTCCTCGAGGCTGTAGAAAGGCAGGTAGCGGATCAACAAGGGGCGCGGCCCGACCAGGCTCATCTCCCCTTTGAGCACGTTCACCAGTTCGGGGAGCTCATCCAGGCTGGTCTTACGCAGGAACTTCCCCACCGGGGTCAGGCGCTGCGCATCGGGGAGCAGGTTTCCGGCTTCGTCTCGCTGGTCCGTCATCGTCCGGAATTTGAGCAAGGTGAAGGTTTGTTCATCTTTCCCGGGACGGGGTTGGCGGAACAGCACCGGTGGGCCCATCTCCAGCCGCACCCACAGGGCGATCAGCGCCGCCAGGGGCAGGAGGATAGGCAGCGCCAGCGCCATCAGGCACAGATCGAACAGGCGTTTTCCCACCTGGCGGTAGAACTGGGCGTTCGCAGCCTTCATGGTTGGATCGCCTGCCTGTGGTTGATGGCCTGTGCGAGTTTCCGCGAAAAACGCTCCGCCCCGCAGCTGTTCAGATGATCGCTGTCTTTAAACAGGTCGGGGTTGGCCGCGAATTCCGGTTCCCGGCTGAAATCGTAATACTCCACCCCCAGCTCTTGCTGCAGGCTTGCCATCATGGCCTGCATTTGTTGCACGGTCTGCGGGTCTTGCTCCATGTACCGGCGGGTGTATCCCCGCCAATAAGGCGGTGTGAAGTAGATCACCCGCACACCCTGCCCGCGGAGATAGCGGGTGGTCTCAACCAGGGTGTTGTATACATCTTCCGCCAGGTCGGGGTTGTTGGTGCTCATCTCCCTCGTCAGCCGCATATACTTCGCCACCCGGTTTTCCACGCTGGCTGCTAACTGGTCCGCGCTCAAGGACGAGCAGTCGCCCTCTTCGACCTCGATGAACCCTTTCTCCTCCGGCTCCTGGCCCAACAGCGCGTAGAAAACGCCTTCCCAGTTGTCTTCCCGCAGCAGGCGCGGCAGTGGGAAATAGGTGTGGCTTTTGCCGATCAGGAACGCTTTCCAGTCTCCGGGAAGCGCCCGCCAGGAGGGGAGGGAGGCGTATAGGTGCGCCCGCCGGATCTCGACCTCGCCCGCTCCGGGGTTCTCCTCCAGGAAGGAAAAATACGAGATTGGGATCAGCACCACTTTCATCTTCGCCAGGCGCGGGGTGAGATACCTCAGCAAGTAAGCCGCCTCGAACAGATCGCCGTCCGCCCGCGCATACCGGTAGCCGTTCGCCAACCCCAGGGCCTTCATCTGCACCGAACCTGCATGGGAGTTCCCCAGCGCCAGGGCGTCGATCCGGTCCGCGGCCGCCAGGATGCGGCCGATGTGTTCGCGGTCCACCTGTAGGAACCGGGTGCTCGAATCGGGCGCGTAGGTGTCGGCAATGTAAGCCAGAACATAGACCAGGATCACGAGCCCCAGGATGAAGATTACGCCTGAGATCACATTCCACGCCTGCCGGGCTGTGCTGGCACGCTCCCTGGGCCGCAGGTTCGCCCGCAGCGAGGCCTCTCTCTGTCCAGTCGCGCGGGTGATGAGCACCGTTCTGGGTTTACCGTTCCCGGGGCGCAAATATTTTCGCTCATTTTTGTGAAAGATCCGATCGCTAGATTTCATAGCACATTCGCTAGCCCCCTTCGCTGGTCTGCACAATCCCCCGCCGTCAGAACTGGAAGTAGATGAACTCGGTGACCCCCATCTTGCCAAACAGCAAAATGGCAAAGATCAGGGCGTAATCGGTCGCCCACCGCAGCCAAACCGGCCGGCCCTTCATGTAGGTCCAAACTGTGTTCTCCCGGTGTTCGAGCCAGTGGCTCCATTCCATCAGCAGAATCGCCAGCAACACGATCGCCAGTTCGTAAAAGCCCAGTCCCAGGCCGTAGTTCGCCTGCAGTTCCCACCCCTGGAAAAGGTGCCCGGCGATATAAACTGCGTCGGTCAGGGAATTGGCCCGGAAGAAAATCCAGGCAAAGGTGACCAGGTGAAAGGTCCCCAGCAGGTGCAGGCTTTCTCGCAGCCTGGGGAAACGGGCCAGGCCAACCCTGTTTTCGGTCGTCTCTCTGAAGCCGGATGTGATCTGTGAGAAGACCAGGTACAGGCCGTGCAGCCCGCCCCAGATCACGAAAGTCCAGGCCGCCCCATGCCACAAGCCGCTGACCAGGAAAACGATCATCAGGTTAGCTGCCCTCCGCCCGGGCGAGACCCGGTTCCCGCCCAGAGGGATGTACAGGTAATCGCGGAACCAGGTGGACAGGGTGATGTGCCAGCGCCGCCAGAACTCACCGATCGAGCGCGAAAAGTACGGGCGCTGGAAGTTCTCGGTCAGATCGTAGCCCATCACCCGCGCCGCCCCGATGGCGATATCCGAATAACCGGAGAAGTCGCAGTAGATCTGAAAGGCGAAGAAGTAGGTGGCCAGGATCAGCGGGATTCCGGTGTACTCCCCCGGGTTGTCGTAGACGGTGTTGACCAGGACGGCCAGACGGTCGGCGATCACCAGCTTCTTGAAATAGCCCCAGCCCATCCGCCGCAGCCCCTCCATGATCCGTCCCCAATCCAGCTTCTGTCTCTCCTTGAGTTGGGGGATCATCCGCTCCGAACGGTCGATCGGTCCGGAGATAAGCTGCGGAAAGAACGAAACGTACAGGGCGAAGATCCCCAGGTGCCTCTCCGGCTCTTTAACCCCCCGGTAGATGTCGATGATGTAGCTCAAGGATTTAAAGGTGTAGAACGAGATGCCCACCGGGAGCAGCGCCTGAAAGACCGGGATTGGGTATTCCAGGTTGAGGCTGGCAAAAACCGCGCGCACGCTGTCGTTGAAAAAGTTGAAATACTTAAAGGCGAACAGGATGCTCAGGTGGATCCCCAGGCTGAGGATCAGATATTTCTTACGCCGCGACCGTTCCCCGGTCTTCGCCATCTGGATGCCGGATACGTAGTCCACCAGGGTGGAGATGAGGATCAGGACGACGTATTCCGCTTTCCAGGCGATGTAGAACAGGTAGCTGGCCCCAAGCAGCATGATCCAACGGTAGCGGTAGGGGATGAGGAAGTAAAATGCGACGACCAGGGGAAAGAAGATCAGGAATTCAACTGAATTGAAAAGCACTGTCAGTCCCTCTTAGAACGGTCCGAGAGTCGGGGGGCAGGTGTTCACCTCGGGGCATGAACACCTGCCCTGTCTCGGTCCTCGCTTGTAACCGCTTATTGATAGTGGACCCGGACGGCGGCATACTCGAGGAAGAAGTCCCGGTCGGCATTGGCCGCGTCCATGATGATTCGCATCCGGAAGTTGCCGTTGTTGAAATCGGCCGGGTTCCAGTTCCAGCCCCACCGGGTGTTCGGTCCGCCCAGCGTGTAGGTCGTCTCGCTGGTCGCTGTGATCTGCGCCGCTATGTACTCGCTCCAGCGGCCGCCGTTATTCCAGGAGAACTGGGCGCACAGCCGCGGCGTCCCGTCCAGGCTATCTGCCCATCCATCCATACGAACTTCGATTCCGGTGACCGTCGCTCCCGCGGGGATGTCGAAGTTGAAGTCGTAGAAGTGATGGCTGTCCTCTCTGCTGGGGTTGCAGGATAGCTGCGTGTTGACGCCGCTGTCGATATCGGCGGCATATAGCCCATCATCGGCGTAGGCGTTGCCCGGATCGATCTCGAACCCGTTCCTGTCTCCGCCTGTTCCGGGTTGGTCGGCGCTGGGCGCGTGCCAGCCGCTGTCACCCGGACCTGCAGTCGCCGTCGGCGGCGGAGGTGGTGGCGTGTTCGTGGCCGTGGGCGGTGCGGGCGGGGTATTGGTAGCAGTGGGCGGTGGCGGCGGGGTGTTCGTCGCCGTTGGCGGTGACGGTGGCGTGTTGGTAGCCGTATTCGTTGCCGTGGGCGGCGCGGGCGGCGTGTTCGTCGCCGTATTGGTAGCCGTCGGCGGAGCAGGTGGAGTATTCGTAGCCGTATTCGTTGCCGTCGGCGGAGCAGGCGGCGTATTAGTAGCCGTATTCGTCGCCGTCGGCGGAGCAGGCGGTGTGTTCGTAGCCGTATTCGTCGCCGTTGGCGTGGGTGTTGGTGCGGGTGGCGTATTCGTGACCGGCGGCGGGCTGCCGGATGAGATGCGCAGGCGAACGCCTGACGGCGAGACAGCCACCCCGGGGATGGTCAGGTTCCCGGCGCTGTCTGCGGTCACCGTCCCACTGGCGATGAGCCCGCCATCGCTCACCCGCCGGTTCTCCCAGGAGTAGGTCGCCCCGGGCACGATGGTGAAGGTCTGCAGCCGCCGGGGGGTGACGTCGATGGTCTGGTTCACCCCGGTGCCACAGGCCGGATTCGCTGCCGTGGGGTTCACCGCGCACAGGCTGATCTGCCAGGAACTGCTGGTTTCCACCGGCGCTCCGTCCCACGGATTCCAGGAGGACGACCACATCACTGCGTGGTTGTAGTTGCCATTGCTGCTCGGCGGGATGGGCAGGTTGGCGCTGCCGTTGCTCAGCCCGGGCATGCTTTCGTTCCTCCGCACCTGCAGCCCGGCGAAGGGGATGCCGTTCCCGTTGAGCCCCAGGTTCGGGGGCAGGCCGGTAAAAGAGGCGTCGTTGTGTTTGTCGCCGCGGATCTCCCCGCCCCACACCGCGCGGCTGGCGTTGAACCCGGCGTACATCGGGCTTCCCTGGGTGCTCCAGACGATGGTCGGGTCGTTGGTGGCGTGGTTGACTCCAAAGGGTACGATCGTGCCGGCCGGAAGGGAGGCGATGGTTGCCTGGTGGTTCTGCCAATCCCAGACGCTCATCCCGTTGAACGTCTGCAGGTGGTTGGCCCAGCCTCGCGGGGCATCCAACAGGACCGGCAGGCCCGTGGCCTGTTGGCCCCAGCGGGTGATGAGCTCGTTCATGAAGAACGTCGTTGTCGTGCGGTAGTTGGTCATCGGTTTGCTGGCGTCCGCCGCGGCAAACACGTTCCCGTAGCGCAGCGCCAAAGACAAAGCGCCGCTGCCCCCCATCGAATGTCCCTGGACATACACCCGGTTCATATCCACACCTGCAGGACCGCTGGGA